>NZ_JBFAPZ010000013.1:0-162532 GCF_040676935.1 Saccharopolyspora sp. NPDC049426
TGTTGAGGATGTTGTGATGCGACAACGTCGCACCCTTCGGAAAACCCGTCGTCCCCGACGTGTACTGAATGTTGATCGCATCATCCGACGACAGCCGGATCTCGCCGAGTCTGCGCTGGTCAGCGGTAGCGCCGGCGAGGCTCTCCCACTCCGGTGACTCCAGGAACACGACCTGCTCCAGGCCCGAGCACTTGCTCCGGACCTCGTCGACCATGGCGACGTAGTCGGAGCTCTTGAACGACTTCGCCGACACCAGCATCCGGACCCCGGCCTGGTTGAGCACGTACTCCAGCTCGTGCGACCGGTAAGCGGGGTTGATGTTGACCAGGATCGCGCCGATCTTGGCGGTCGCGTACTGGGTCAGGGTCCACTCGGCGCGGTTGGGCGCCCACACGCCCACCCGGTCCCCCTTGGTGATGCCGGCGTCGAGCAGGCCGGTCGCCACCGCATCGACGTCGGCGACGAACTCCCGGTAGGTCCAGCGACGACCCGTGGCGACCTCCACCAGCGCGTCCCGGTCGGGGAAGCGGGCGGCCGTACGGTCCAGGTTCGTCCCGATCGTGTCGCCCAGGAGCGGCACGGTCGACGTACCGGAGTCGTAGCTGAGCGGTGTCGGCTCGGTGTCCACGGCAACCTCCCGATTCGGTGGTGCAGGTCACCATCTTCACCTCCACCGCCATCTCGGGCCAACCCCGCGAGAGCGGTGCCCGCCCCAGCCATCGCCCCTCGAACTTCGCGCGAAGTTCGAGGGGCGATGGCTGGGTGGGTGGCTCGGGAATCACGTGCGGTGGTGATCCCCGAGGTCGTCCCGTCAGGCGTTGAAGGGGTCGGTGACGTGGTCCCGGAGGTCTGCGATGGAGCGGACGACCTTGGTGGGGCGGTACGGGAAGAGCTCCGCCGTGTCCTGGTCGGAGATGCCGGAGAGGACGAGGATCGTCTGCAGCCCGGACTCCAGGCCCGAGCGGACGTCGGTGTCCATCCGGTCGCCGATCATCAGCGTGTTCTCCGAGTGCACGCCCAGGTGGCGCAGCGCGGAACGCATCATCAGCGGGTTCGGCTTGCCCACGTAGTACGGGGCGCGGCCGGTGACCCGCTCGATCAGGGCGGCCACGGCGCCGGTGGCGGGCAGCGTGCCCTCGCGGCTCGGGCCCTTCTCGTCCGGGTTGGTGGCGATGAACCGGGCACCGTTCTCCACCAGTCGGATGGCCTTGGTGATGGCCTCGAAGCTGTAGGTGCGGGTCTCGCCCAGGATCACGTAGTCGGGATCCCGGTCGGTGAGCACGTAGCCGATGTTGTGCAGCGCGGTGGTCAACCCGGATTCGCCGACCACGAAGGCCGAGCCGCCGGGCCGCTGCTGCTCCAGGAACTGCGCCGTGGCCAGCGCGGACGTCCAGATCGCCTCCTCCGGGATGTCCAGCCCGCTGCGCAGTAGCCGGGCCCGCAGGTCCCGTGGTGTGTAGATCGAGTTGTTGGTGAAGACCATGAACGGGATGCCGTGCTCTCGAAGAGCGGCCACGAACTCGTCCGCGCCGGGCACCATGTGCTCCTCGTGGACCAGCACGCCGTCCATGTCCATCAGGTACGTCCAGGTGGATGGCTCAGTCACGCCCCCGATGATCCTCCGGATACCGGGTGAATGGCCACCTCGGTCGCCTTGATCACGAACCAGACTTCCTCACCTGCGGAAATCCCGAGCTCCGCGACCGCTGCCGGGGTGACGTCGGCGGACATCCCGACCTTCGAGGGGCCCGTGGCGCGCACCCGGACCACGTCGCCGCGCGGTTCCACGGCCGTGACGCGCACCGGCAGCGCGTTGCGCGGACTGCCGTGCGGGCGCTGCCGGTGCACCGCCACGGCCGACGGCGCGAACACCGCGCCCGCCGGTTCCCGGGACTCCAGCTCCTCGACCACCCGGCCGCTGATGATCTCCTCGCCGATCAGCACTCCGCCGTCGATCGCCGTGCCGGTCAGCAGGTTGAGACCGGCGAGGCGTGCGGTGAACGCCTCGCGCGGACGCGACAGCACCTCGCTGGTCGGCCCCTGCTCGACGACGCGACCGTCCTGCAGCACAAGCAGGCGGTCGGCCAGCACGACGGCGTCGAGCACGTCGTGGGTGACCAGCACCGTCGGCATCTCCTGACGCCGCAGCACCTGGTGCAGCAGTCCGCGCATGGCCGGAGCCGCGTCGACGTCGAGGGCCGCCAGCGGCTCGTCGAGCATCAGCAACCCGGGTTCGCCGGCCAGCGCGCGAGCCAGCGCGACCCGCTGCGCCTGTCCTCCGGACAGCCGCGCCGGACGGCGACCGCCCAGGTCGGCAACATCGGTCTCGGCCAGCCAGCGCGCGGCGATCTCCCGGGCCCGCGCCTTGCTCGTGCCCGCGGCGCGCGGGCCGAAGGCGACGTTGTCGCGCGCGGTGAGGTTGGGGAACAGCAGCGCCTGCTGGGCGAGCAGCCCGACTCCGCGCCGGTGCGTGGGGACGTTGATGCGGCGTGCGGTGTCCAACCAGGCCGTCCCGCCCAGTTCGACCACGCCGCGATCGGGCACCAGCTGCCCGGCCAGCACCGACAGCAGCGTCGACTTCCCGGCTCCGTTAGGGCCGAGCACCGCCAGCACCTCGCCGGGCGCCACCGCGAATTCCGCGCGCAGCGAGAACTCCGCGCGGTGCAGCTCGACGTCCACCCGCAGGCCGCTCACAACCGTCCCTCCACTGCCCTCGGCCTGGCGATCACGATCACCAGCAGGGCCACCACGACCAGCAACAACGACATCGCCACCGCAGCGTCCACATCGGACTGGGCGGTGGTGTAGATGGCCAGCGGCAGGGTCCGGGTGCTGCCCTGCAGGCTGCCCGCGAAGGTGATCGTCGCGCCGAACTCACCGAGCGCGCGGGCGAAGGTCAGCACCAGGCTCGACCCCAGCGCCGGGAGCAGCAGCGGCAGCGTCACGCGCCGGAATGCCAGCCACGGACCGGCTCCCAGCGTCGCGGCGACCTGCTCGTAGCGTCCGCCCGCCGTGCGCAACGCGCCTTCGAGACCGACCACCAGAAAGGGCATCGCGACGAAGGTTTGGGACAGCACGACCGCGGCCGTGGTGTAGGGCAACCGGATTCCGGCGACCGCGAGCACACCGCCGAGCGGCCCGGTCCGGCCCAGCAGGTACAGCAGCGCCAGCCCGCCGACCACCGGCGGCAGCACCAGCGGCAGCAGCACCAGCGCGCGCACCACCCGCATCCCGGGCAGCGTGGAGCGCGCCAGCACGACGGCCAGCGGCACCCCCAGCAGCGCCGCCAGGGCCGTCGCGATCAACCCGGTGATCACCGACAACCGCAGCGCCTCCAGCGCTGCCGGGCTCAGCAGCAGCCCCGGCAGCCGGGCCGGTTCGACGCGGGTGAGCAGACCGGCGACCGGCAGCACCACCAGCGCCAGCGCGAGCACCGCAGGGCCCCACAGCACTGCGGGGACCTGCGGTGGATGACGCCTGATCATGGAACGTCGAAACCGTGCGCGCCGAGCACCTCGCGGCCCGCGGGCCCGCGCACGAACGAGACGAACTCGTTCGCCAGCTGCGCCTGCTGCGAGTCCCCGATGGTGGCGATCGGGTAGTTGTTGACCGCCTGGTGTGCCTCCGGGAAGTCGATCGCCTGCACCCGGTCTCCCGCGGCCTTGGCATCGGTGACGTAGACCAGGCCCGCGTCGGCCTCGCCCGCGACGACCTTCTGCAGCACCTGCTTGACGTCGTTCTCCTCGCTGACCGGCCGCAACCCGACGTGGGCGGCGTCGGCGACCTGCTGGGTGGCGGCGCCGCAGGGCACCTGCGGGGCGCAGACGACCAGCTTCTTGTCCGCGAGGTCGGCGAGCGAGGTCACGTGCGCGGGGTTGCCGGGCGGGACCACGATGGTCAGCCGGTTGGTGGCGAAGCTCTGCGGCGGCGAGACCAGGTCTGCGACCTTCAACATGTTCTTGTCGTCGGCGGAGGCGAACACGTCGGCCGGTCGGCCCTGCTTGATCTGCTCGGCCAGCGTCGACGAACCCTGGTAGTCGAACTGGACCGCGACGTCGGGGTGCTCGGCGGTGAACCGCTTGCCCAGCTCGTCGAAGGACTCGGTCAGCGAGGCCGCCGCCAGCACCGTCACCGTGCGCTGCTGCGCGGGGGTCTGCTGGCCGGACCCGGCCTGCCCGCAGCCGGCCAGCAGGGTCAGCGCGAGCATCCCGCCCGCGATCATCTTGAGCTTCGACATTCAGCCCTCTCCCGGTGTCTCCACCACGACGTTGGTCGACTTGACCACGGCCACCGCCAGCGAACCGGGCACCAGCCCGAGCTCGCGCACCGCCTCGGTGCTCATCAGCGACACCACGCGGTGAGGTCCGCACTGGATCTCCACCTGCGACATCACCTTGTCCGAGACGATCTCGGTCACCAGTCCGACCCAGCGGTTGCGCGCCGAGCGCCCGACGGCCGACGGGTCCGGTGCGGACCTGGCCTGGTGGCGGGTGAACTCGGCGAGCGCGGCTCCGTCGACGACCAGCCGTCCGGCTGCGTCGCGCTCCGCGGGTAACTGCCCGCCGTCGACCCAGCGGCGAACGGTGTCGTCGCTGACGCCGAGCAGCGAGGCCGACTCTGCGATCCGATATTGCGGCACGGTCAGAACAATACTTCCGCAGGTGCGGGAAAACCAAGGCGTTCTGAACCGCGAACCAGGATCGTCAACCCCTGCCGCACCGCCGTTGACCAGCGATCTCGCACCGTCCAAATTGACGCTCGCGATCGAAAAGCGTCGGTCCGAGGAGATAGGGTCGAGTTGTGAACGCGGTGGACTTGGGAATTCCGTTCGTGCGCCGCACGATCGACTCCTCCGAACGGCCGGACACGCCGTACCTGGTGGATCGCTTCGGTCGGGTGGCGACGGATCTGCGCGTCTCCCTGATCGACAAGTGCAACCTGCGCTGCACCTACTGCATGCCCGCCGAAGGGCTGCCCTGGCTCAAGCGCGACGAAATGCTCGACACCGACGAGATGAACCGGCTGATCCGCATCGCGGTCGAAGAGCTCGGCGTCACCACGGTCCGCTTCACCGGCGGCGAACCGCTGCTGCGGCAGGACCTGGTCGACGTCATCGCGGCCACCTCGTCGCTGCCCAGCCGGCCCACGACCTCGCTGACCACCAACGGCATCAACCTCGGCGGCTTCGCCGAGAAGCTGGTGACGGCCGGGCTCAACCGGGTCAACGTCTCGCTGGACACCTTGGACCGAGCGGTGTTCAAAGAGCTGACCAGGCGCGACCGCATGCAGGACGTGCTCGACGGGCTCGCCGCCGCCAAGACGATGAAACTGGAGCCGGTCAAGGTCAACGCCGTGCTGATGCGCGGGATCAACGACCACGAGGCACCCGAACTGCTGCGGTACTGCATCGAGCGCGGCTACCAGCTGCGGTTCATCGAGCAGATGCCGCTGGACGCCCAGCACGGCTGGGAGCGCTCCGCGATGATCACCGCGGACGAGATCCTGGAGATGCTGGGCGAGGAGTTCACCCTCACCCCGGACGTCGCCGAGCGCGGCTCGGCACCGGCCGAGCGCTGGCTGGTCGACGGCGGCCCGGCCACGGTGGGCGTGATCGCCTCGGTGACGCGGCCGTTCTGCGCGGCGTGCGACCGCACGCGGTTGACCGCGGACGGACAGCTACGCTCGTGCCTGTTCTCGACGACGGAGACGGACCTGCGCGGCCCCATGCGCGAAGGCGCCACCGACGCCGAGCTGATCCGGCTGTGGCAGGGCGAGATGTGGGCCAAGGCCGCCGGTCACGGGATGGACTCCGGTGAGTTCGCCCAACCATCAAGGCCGATGAGCGCAATCGGGGGTTAGCGGAGATGACCGCGGTGTCGGAGCAGAGCGCCGGTCCGGCGAGGAGTTCGGTGTCGGTGCAGGTCCGGTACTTCGCAGGTGCTCGCGCCGCGGCCGGCGTCCGCGAGGAGACGGTGCGGCTGAACCGCCCGGACGGCGCGGCTCCGACCGTCTCCGACGCCATCGCGGCGGCGCTGAACCAGCACGACGAGAAGCTGGCCAAGGTGCTGCCGGCGTGCAGCTTCCTCCTCGACGGCGTGGCCGTTCGCGACCGCAGCACGCGCATTCCCGGCGACGCCACCCTCGACGTCCTGCCGCCGTTCGCGGGCGGCTGAACCGCCCTCTGAGGACGGTGCACTGTGTCCTCTGCGCGCGTGCGGGTGCGCGAATACAACATTCCCTGGCGTGTCGTACAGCCTCGTTCAGGTGACTTCTCAGTTGATTTTTCCCTCATTCGATCTTGATTTTCAGCGCACCTCCCGCGCCCGACGCTCGACCGCCTGAGAGCCACCCGATCTAGCGACTGGACCACCCACGCTCCGTGTTTTCGCGAACACGAATCGCGTTCGCGCTCGGCCGTCCGCGTCCCCACACCCCGGCGTGACCCACGCACGCTCGACATTTGGTAACCGCGTGACAGGGGTTCCCCAGTGGGAGCATCGTGGTGACCCAAGCCTCACTTACGGTGATCGATATCAGCCCGGAAACGGTCCGATAACGACGCTCTGATCAGCGAAAATGATCGGGATCGCCACCCGTTTCGCCGGTGTTACTGTGACCAGCGTCACATGGTCCAAGATTTCCGATCTTCGGATTGGTTACGTAGTGTCGCTCCTCGGTCGGCCCCGAACCGATCAGCAAGGAACTCGAGAGCCCGTGGCGCCGAACCTGTCCAGCGGGCTCTCACCCCGAAAACGAAACAGAACCGGACAGGAACGAGGGACGTCTCAGGGCCCCCCGAAAGCCCCGAGGCGCCGCCGGCTCCCCCGAGACCGGCGGGCGTGGACCCGGCTCCACCCGAAGGAGCCAGACCAGGGTTCGACCCGAGGCGCGGCAGGAGAGAGGGACATGTCCAGTTACAAGGGCAAGCACCGCAAGCCTTCGAGTACCAAGCGCAATTTCGCCCGGATCGCCGTTGCCGGCGCTGTGGTCGCCACCCCGATCGCGATCGCTGCACCCGCCAACGCCGCGGACTGGGACGCTCTGGCCAAGTGCGAGAGCAGCGGCGACTGGAGCGCCAGCACCGGCAACGGCTTCTACGGCGGCCTCCAGTTCACCCCGTCGACCTGGTCCGCGTACGGCGGCACCGAATACGCCAGCAGCGCCCACAACGCCACGCGCGAACAGCAGATCGCGGTCGCGGAGAAGGTTCTCGCCTCCCAGGGCAAGAACGCGTGGCCGGGTTGCAGCGCGAAGCTGAACTGGACCAGCGGCTCGACCAAGTCGAGCACCAAGACCGAGACCACGCCCAAGAAGAAGACCACGACCACCAAGACCAAGTCCACGGTCAAGGCGGACGGCGCGGACTACACCGTCAAGGCGGGCGACACCCTGGGCAAGATCGCCCAGCAGTTCGGCGTGAACTACCAGGACATCGCCACCAAGAACTCGAGCGTGATCAGCGACCCGAACCTCATCTTCCCGGGTCAGCAGCTCGACGTGAAGTAAGACCTGCACGGTCAGGGATCCCCCAACGCTGACCGGCAAGGAAGCACGCGCCGTCTCCCCCGACACGGCACGTGCTCCGCCAGAGAAACCCCCTCCGCCGCAATGCCCCCAAGCGGTGGAGGGGGTTTCTTGCTTTTGAAGGGAGTTGTGTCGGATCGGTTTGCTCAGCGGTGCGGGTGGCGGAACCTGAGACGCCGTCTGGACTCCGGGCGCCACTCCTGATGTATGGCCAATACACGGCGTCGCGGCGTCCTCGCCAGACGACGTCTCAGAACCCGCGGCGGTGCCGGTTGCTCGGGTGGGGTACGGAGAAAGCGGCTCCGCCGCTTGCCTGACGATCTATGGGCAGTTGACCCATTCTTCTGTGTTGTCGTCGAAGACCTGGCGCTTCCAGATGGGCAGCCGGCGCTTGACCTCGTCGACGAGTTCGGAGCAGGCGTTGAACGCCTGCTTGCGGTGCTCCGCGGCGACCGCGCAGCCGAGCGCGACGTCGCCGATCTTGAGCATGCCGACGCGGTGCGAGACGGCGATGGCGCGAACTCCTTCGAACCGCCCGGCGATGTCGTCGGCGACCTCCTGGATCACGTCCTGGGCGATGGGGTGCCCGGTGTACTCCAGCTCCAGCACTCCCCGGCCGCCGTCGTGGTCTCGCACGACGCCGCCGAAGGTCACCACTGCCCCGGCCGCCTTGTGCTCCACCGACCGGGCCAGCGAATCGACGTCGATGTGCTCGTCGACGACGTCGGCCCGCAGCACCTCGGCGGGGGTGTGCGCCGGTGCGGTCGCCGATCCGGGGTGGTCGCCGCCGTGGAGCTGATCGACCGCGTGGTCCAGGACGCCTTCCAGGACGCCGAGGCCGTCCTTGACCCCGCCGGTGGAGCCCGGGAGGTTCACGATCAGCGTGCGACCGCTGACCCCGGCCAGTCCTCGGGAGAGGACGGCGGTGGGGACCTCGGGCAGTCCGGCGGCGCGGATGGCGTCCGCGAGACCCGGGATCTGGTGGTCGAGGACCTGTCCGGTCACCTCGGGAGTGCGGTCGGTGGGGTTGATGCCGGTGCCGCCGGTGGTGATCACGACGTCCACCTCGGCGTTGACGGCGGTGCGCAGCTGATCGCCGACCGGGTCGCCGTCGGGCACCACGAACGGCTCGGGGGTCTCGTAGCCGCGGTCGCGCAGCCACTTAACGATCACCGGACCGGTGCGGTCCTCGTAGATCCCGGCGGCGGCGCGGTTGGACGCGGCGACGACTCGCGCGGTCCTCGTCATGGAGACCTCCCGTGAATGGCCCGGTTCTGGTGCAACGACGGCGAGCGGCGGATTAGTCCGCGTCGGTGCGCTCCCAGAGGCCGGTCTTGCCGCCTTCCTTGCGCTCGACGCGGACGGCGTCGAGCACGGCGCCGGGATCGACGGCCTTGATCATGTCGTGCAGCGCGAGCCCGGCGACGGCGACCGCGGTCAGCGCCTCCATCTCGACACCGGTGCGGTCGGTGGTCTTGACCGCGGCGGTGATCCGGACTTCGGTGTCGCCGAGTTCGAGCTCGACCTTGGCGCCGGAGATGGCGATGGGGTGGCACAGCGGGATGAGGTCAGGGGTGCGCTTAGCACCCATGATCCCGGCGAGCCGGGCGGTGGCGATGGCGTCGCCCTTGGGCAAGCCGTCGCGGCGCAGCAGCGCGATCACCTCGGCCGTCGTGCGCACGACTCCACTGGCCACGGCCCTGCGGGCGGTGGCGTCCTTCTCGGACACGTCGACCATGCGCGCGGCACCGGCCGCGTCGACGTGGGTGAGCTCATCCTGCGCCATGCCGAAAGCCTAGAGGACCGCCGTCCCCGGCCGAGTGGAGGGAAGGCGCAACGGGGGGCGCGATCACCGTCGTGATCACGCCCCCCGGAGACGGCGATGTCAGGTCCCGCACCGCCACGCGGCGCGGTTCCTCAGCAGCTCCTAGAAGTCGAGGTCTTCGGCCATGCTCCACGGCATGGACGAGCCACCCCGGGAGGCGGTCTCGGCGGGTTTGGCCGCCAGCGCCGCCTTCTTGACGGCGTCCGCGACGGCCGGGGCCACCGCGTTGTCGAAGACGCTGGGGACGATGAACGAGGCGTTGAGGCGCTCGCCGTCGACGACGTCGGCGATGGCGTTGGACGCCGCGAGCATCATGTCGTCGGTGATCTCGCGGGCGTGCGCGTCGAGCAGTCCGCGGAAGACGCCCGGGAAGGCCAGCACGTTGTTGATCTGGTTCGGGTAGTCGCTGCGCCCGGTAGCCACGATGGTGGCGTGCTGCTGGGCCTCCAGCGGGTCGATCTCCGGGTCCGGGTTGGCCAGGGCGAACACGATCGCGTCGGAGTTCATGCTCGCCACGTCGTCGGCGGAGAGCAGGTTGGGCGCCGAGACGCCGATGAACACGTCGGCCTCGCGCACCGCGTCGGACAGCGTGCCGGTGCGGCCCTCGTTGTTGGTGGTGGAGGCGATGTTGCGCAGGTTCTCGTCGTCGTCACCGCGCCCGGTGTGCACGATGCCGTTGATGTCGACGGCGATGATGTCGGCGGGCTTCTTGTTCTGCAGCAGCCGGATGATCGCCGAACCCGCGGCGCCGACACCGCAGACCACGATGCGGCAGTCGGCGATGTCCTTGTTCACCACGCGCAGGGCGTTGCGCAGCGCGCCGAGCACGACGATGGCGGTGCCGTGCTGGTCGTCGTGGAAGACGGGGATGTTGAGCTTCTCGCGCAGCCGCGCCTCGATCTCGAAGCAGCGCGGAGCGGCGATGTCCTCGAGGTTGATGCCGCCGTAGACGGGGGCGATCAGCTCGACGGCGCGGATGATCTCCTCGGTGTCCTGGGTGTCCAGGCAGACCGGCCAGGCGTTGACCCCGGCGAACTTCTTGAACAGCGCCGCCTTGCCCTCCATGACCGGCAGCGCGGCCTCCGGGCCGATGTTGCCCAGGCCGAGCACGGCGGAGCCGTCGGTGACCACGGCGACGGCGTTGCGCTTGACGGTGAGGCGGCGGGCGTCGTCGGGGTTCTCGGCGATCGCGGTGCACACGCGGGCGACGCCCGGGGTGTAGGCGCGGGAGAGGTCATCGCGGTTGGTGAGCGCGACGCGGGAGTTGACCTCGATCTTGCCGCCGAGGTGGACCAGGAAGGTCCGGTCGGAGACCTTGCGGACGCGCACGCCGGGCAGCGCTTCGAGGGTCTCGGTGACCTCGCCGGCGTGGTCGGCCGACAGCGCGTTGCAGGTGATGTCGACGACGATGCGGTCGGCGTGCGACTCGACCACGTCGAATGCCGTGATCACACCGCCCGCGCGCCCGATGGCGCTCGTCAGATCGCCCGCGGCGGTCGTCGACGGCG
Organism: Saccharopolyspora sp. NPDC049426; assembly: GCF_040676935.1. NCBI lineage: Bacteria > Bacillati > Actinomycetota > Actinomycetes > Pseudonocardiales > Pseudonocardiaceae > Saccharopolyspora > Saccharopolyspora sp. NPDC049426. The sequence continues at coordinate 10,858 of NZ_JBFAPZ010000013.1, forward strand.
GAGCCTCGACGCGCACGGTGATCGAGTAACCAGGACCTGGAACCGGCATTGGCACACCCCTGTCGAGCGAACGGCTATGGACGTGGGTGCCGTCCTCCGGCGGTCTGACCGCCGAAGCAGATCGCCTCCCCGGCACGCAAGCCATTCTGACCCGCTAAGCGACCGGAACTTCACCCAGCACGAAAAAGCCTAAAACTTTCCCGACTGTGAGCTAGATCCGGTGGGTTACTCGTGAGTCAGTATTGACACGCCGCGTTCGCCGGGGACCGGTTTCGACGCCGAACCGGCACCCGGCCGGTCCGGCGACAGGGGCCTCACTTGTTGATGACCGTGACCGGGTGCTCGTACGGAACCGCGTCGTCGTTCAGCGGGAACGTGGTGTCCCCGAACGGCGACAGGGCGCCCTGCTTGTCGGCCACCAGCTCGCTGACCGGGTGCTCTCCGGCACCGGCCTGCGGCCAGGTCGGGTCGATACGGTCCTTCTTGGTCTTGCCGGCCACGTCGTCCTCCTGTGCATTCCGGCTACGGGCAACTCCAGTTTGCCGGATCGGGGCGATCGAACTCACCCAAGGGTGTCGCAGCTTGCACCTCTCCTCCCCTGCGCAACGCGGGACCCGCCACCCCAGGACGCGGCGTGCCCGGATTTCCACTGAAGTCCGGCACCAGATTTCCACTGAAGTCCGGGACCAGGTTTCCACTGAGATCCGGTCGGGGCCGGTGGGGGCGAGGTTGGGAGGGGTGGTGCGCGGCTAGCGCGGGGGGTTGGGGACGACTACTGGGTATCGTGGGCGTGATGCCTCCAGTGGGAAATTGGCTCCGCGACCGCGGCGACGAGCAGCTCGTCGCTCTGCTGCGCGCGCGCCCGGACCTGGCGACGCCGCCGCCCGCCGACCTGTCCGTGCTCGGCTCCCGGGTCGCGCAGCGATCATCGGTCGCCCGCGCCTGCGAGGAGCTGGACTCCTTCGCGTTGAGCGTGATGGAGGCGCTGGTCCTGCTCGACGCCGACAAGCAGCCCGTCGGGCTGGACGCGGTGGCCGACCTGCTCGGCAGCGAGGTCACGGTGCAGCGGGTTCGCCGGACGGTGAACGCGCTGCGCGACCTGGCGCTGGTGTGGGGCGACGACGACTCGCTGGAGATCGCGGGCACCACTCGCGAGGTGCTGCCGACGTTCCCCGGGGGCTTGGGGCGACCGGCCGACGACCTGACCGAGGTGACCGCCAAGGCGGCCCTGGCCGAGCTGGACGAGGAGGAGCGGCGGCTGGTCGGCAAGCTCGCCGACGGCTCCCCCATCGGACGCACCAAGGACGCGTCCGCGCACGTGCCGCTGGAACGCGCGACGAACCCGGTCCAGCGCCTGCTGGCCAGGGGGCTGCTGCTGCGCCGCGACACCGAGACCGTGGAACTGCCCCGGCAGCTGGCGCTCGCGGTGCGCGGGGATCAGCCGATGGGCCGGATCGAACCCGAAGAACCCGCCCCGGAGCTCACCCAGACCGACCGCGAGCGGGTGGACAGCACCGCGGGTGGCGCGGCGCTGGAACTGCTGCGGCACGTCGAGGAACTGCTGCTCGCGTGGGAGACCGATCCGCCGGACGTGCTGCGCTCGGGCGGGGTCGGCATCCGCGACGTGCGCCGCACCGCCAAGACCCTGGAGGTCGACGAGCAGCACATGTCGCTGCTGGTGGAGGTGGCCGTCGCCGCAGGCCTGCTGGACCGCACCGAGGACGCCGAACCGCGCTGGCTGCCGACGATCTCCTCCGACACCTGGCTGGCCTCCCCCGTCGAGCACCGCTGGGCCGTGCTGGCCGCCGCGTGGCTGGACCTCCCCCGGCTGCCGGGGCTGACCGGTGCCCGCGATGAGAAGGACCGGCTGATCGGGCCGCTGTCGGACGAGCTGAGCCGCCCGCTGGCGCCGAAGGACCGCCGCCGCATCCTCGACTACCTCGACGAGCTCCCCGGCGGTTGCGGGGCCCGCCCGGACGACGTGGCTACCGTGCTCGCCTGGCGCGCGCCCCGGCACGCCGGTCGGCTGCGCGACGACCTGGTGCGCTGGACGCTGTCGGAGGCGACCGCGTTGGGCGTGGTCGCGCTGGACGCGATGACCACCGCTGGTCGCGCGCTGCTGTTCGACGGCCCGGCCGAGGCCGGCCACCGGCTCCGCGAGGTGCTGCCCGATCCGCTGGATCACGTGCTGGTGCAGGCGGATCTGACGGTCGTCGCGCCGGGACGGCTGGAACCGGATCTGGCGGCGGAGATGAAGCTCGTCGCCGACGTCGAGTCCGCGGGCAGCGCCACCGTCTACCGGGTCGGCGAGGGCAGCGTGCGCCGGGCGCTGGACGCCGGCTACACCGCCGACGACCTGCACGCGCTGTTCCGGGACCGGTCGAAGACACCCATCCCGCAGGCGTTGACGTACCTGATCGACGACGTGTCGCGCCGCCACGGCAAGCTCCGAGCCGGAACCGCGGCAGCCTTCCTGCGCTGCGACGATCCGGTCGTGCTTGCCGAGGTGCTGGCGACTCCGGCGAGCGAGGAGCTGGAGCTGCGACGCATCGCTCCGACCGTGCTGATCAGCCCGCTGCCCCTGGCGGACCTGGTGGACGGGCTGCGCTCGGCCGGTTTCGCACCGGTGGCGGAGGGGCCCGACGGCAACGTGCTGGACCTGCGCGCGAGCGGGCGCCGCACGCGCGGAAAGACCCGGCAGCGCACGTCCTACGGGCCGCCGGTGCCCAGCGCGGAGCAGCTGGGATCGATGGTGACGCAGCTGCGCGCCAACGACATCGCCGGTTCGGCCCGGCGGGGCCGCGCGGTGGTGCCGGAGCGCGGGCGCCCGAGCGCCGAGGCGACGCTGGCGCTGCTGCGCGACGCGGCGGCCGAGAAGCGCAGCGTGTGGCTGGGTTTCGTGGACACCCACGGCGTCCGCAGCCAGCACGTCGTGCGCCCGGTCAGCGTCGGCGGAGGCGTCCTCCAAGGGGTCGACGCGGCCAACGACGAGCTCGGCAACTTCCCCCTGCACCGCATCACATCAGTCGCCCTGGTCGAGGACTGACGCAGGAGGAACCAAAAACCCAAGCGGCGCAACCGCTTCCTCTTTGCTGCACCCTCTCAACCGGCACCGCCGCGGGTTCTGACACGTCGTCTGGCGAGTACGCCGCGACGCCGATGTCCACCCCCTGGGTAAGCGGAATGCTCAAGGAGTGGCGCACGGAGTCCAGACGGCGTGTCAGGTTCCGCCACCCGCACCGCTGATCAAAGCAACCACGACACGACTAATGAGAAGTCGCGAGGCGTTGGCGCATGGCGTGCTCCACGAGCGTGATCAGCGCCTTCTTCGTCGACTCGCGGTCGCGGGCGTCGACGGTGATCATCGGGACCGACTCGGCGATGGTCAGCGCCTCGCGGACGTCCTCCATGCGGTGGTGCGTGAGGCCGTCGAAGGTGTTGACCGCGACGATGTAGGGCAGTCCCCGGTCGTCGAAGAAGTCGATCGAGGCGAACGCGTCCGCCAGCCGCCGGGTGTCGACGAGCACGACGGCGCCGATCGCGCCGCGCACGAGGTCGTCCCACATGAACCAGAACCGGTGCTGGCCGGGCGTGCCGAACAGGTAGAGGATCAGGTCCGAGTCCAGCGAGACGCGGCCGAAGTCCATCGCGACGGTCGTGGTGACCTTGCCCGGCGTGGCGGTGAGGTCGTCGACGCCGACGCTGGCCTCGGTCATCACCGCTTCGGTGGTCAACGGCACGATCTCGGAGACCGAACCGACGAAAGTCGTCTTCCCGACGCCGAAACCACCGGCAACCACGATCTTCGTCGAAGTCTTCTGGTTGCTCGGCTGCTGCGACCGGGGATCAGAGCCTGCGAAGCCCACTGAGCACCCTCTCCAAGAACTCCATGGACGGCCGATCACCGACGACCATGCCACTGTCATGAATCAGAACCAGCCCGGTGTCGGCCATGTCGCCGATCAGCACCCGCACCACGCCGAGCGGCAGCCGCATGTGAGCGGCGACCTCGGCGACCGAACGGGCCTCCAGGCACAGCTCGGAGATCGAGCGGTGCTCGGGCCGGGATTGGGTCGCCTGGTTGCGACCTCGTTCGCTGGTGCTTACCAACGTCTCGATAGCAAGATCATAATCGGTGCGGGTACGCCCTCGAGTTCGGGCATACGGCCGAACGAGTGAACCGCCGCTGTCCTCGGCTTCCATGTCGTCCATCGCCGGGATCGCCGGCATCGAGCCGGAAATCGACGGCATGGACTGGGAAATCGGTGACATCGACTGCGAGATGGACGGCATCGACACCGACGGCGGGCCGCTGTCCGGGCGCGGACGCGGAGCCGGGGTGCCGCGGTCCTGGGAGCCCCAGTTGTCCGCAGCGGCGCGGGGATCCTGCTTGCCCCAACCGTCGTGCTGGGCGTTGTTCTGCCCGCCCGAAGAGGTGTCGCCGTATCCGCCCGACCCGAACAGGTCGGCACCCGGTCCCCCGAACAACGCGCGGTCGTAGCCGCCGATGGCATCACCGCCCTGCCCGGACGGGGTGTCGTCGACGAAGTCGTCCTGCCAGGACTCCGCGCTCAGCCGCTTGTTGTAGAGGCGGAACAGGTCACCGTCCCAGCTGGGCTCGGAACCGGCGTTCATGGTCAGCTCCCCTCAGCTCTCCCAGCCGGAATCACCGGCGTCCCATGCCTTGCAGCTGCGCGCGCAGCTCAGGCGTGAGCTGACGACCGACCCGCTCCACGAGCAGGGTCATCTCGTAGGCGACCAGGCCGATGTCGGCGTTGGGCGCGGCGAGCACGGCCAGGCACGAGCCGTCGCTGATCGACATCAGGAACAGGTAGCCCTGCTCCATCTCGACGACGGTCTGGGTCACCTCGCCTGCTTCGAAGCAGCGCGCTGCGCCTTGGGTGAGGCTGACCAGACCTGACGCGACAGCGGAAAGCTGCTCGGCGCGGTCACGCGGCAAGCCTTGGGAACCGGCCAGCAGCAGACCATCCGCGGACACGACCACCGAGTGCGCCACGCCGGGTACCCGACGCACGAAGTCGGTGATCAGCCAACTGAAGCTGTTGCTGCTCATCGGTTGCTGCACGGACCCGTTCACTCCTGCTCCTCGGGACGGCTCGGATTCGAGCGGGGAAGTTCGGTGGAAACCGGTTCGGCCTTGGCGTGCCTGCCCCGATGGACGCCCTGCTGGAAGTTCGCCATGCGTCCGCGAACGGCATCGGCCGAGCGCGGGGCGGCGGGCTTGCGGCGAGGCGGCTGCGGGGAGCGGGGTGCTGCCGAGCCGGGCACGAGGTTGGTCTTCGGGACCCGCTTGGGAAGTCCGGCCGCGGTCGTCTCCTGGACCTCGTGGGTCTGCAGCAGCGCCTCGGCGGCTTTCCAACCGACATCCGCTTGCCCCCAGCCCGGGTCGGGCGTGGTGGTTCGCGGAACTTCGTCGACGACCGGTTCCGGCGCGGAGCTCGACGGGGTCGAGGGCGCGGCGGTTTCCGGCTCGGCGGGTTTGGGGTCGGCAGCGGCCGGGGTCGAGTCCTCGACATCGGACTCCCGGAACCACTGCGAGAGCACGGCTTCGTATATCGGCAGGCGTTGGGTAGGCGCATCGTCCATGTCCCAGGACTCCCTCGGCTCGTCGTCGGCGCGTGCCGGCGATCCGCCGTCGAAGCCCGGATGTTCCAGGCCGGGAGCTGATGCGTTCTCGGACTCCCAAGGCTCCGACGCCGGCTCTGGCCGGCCTTCGTTTCCTGGAGCGCCCTCGTGGCCGCCACCGAATGCCGCGCCGATTCCACTGCCGTTCAGGCTGCTGCCGTTCAGCGAGCCGCTGTCGGGCTCGCTCCCGGTCAGGCCGCCACCGCTGAAGCCGTTCCGGTGCTCGTCGGCGCCGAAGGGCTCGGACGGTGCGAAGTTCTTGGTCTTCTCCGCCTCGAACGGGCTGTGGAACAGGTCGGTCGACGAGGTCTCCGACGGTGCACCGCACTGCCCGTCGAAGCCCGGGTCGATATCCGGCCAGGCTTCCGCCCCGACTCCGTCGTCGTGGGGCGCCCGGTCGTCATCCTCCCATTGGGGGACGCTCGTTGCGCCGAATGAATCGCCGGAGGACATCGTCACGGAGTACTGCGCGGGCAGTTCCGCGTCGTGGTCGTCCGGCTCGTCGGCGAAGCCGTGGCCGTTGAACGAGGAGGCGCCCGGTGTCGAGTCGTCGGCGTCCACCGCCGCCTGGTTCATCGAGGTGAACGACGTCGGCGGCTCGGAACCGCTCAGGCTCGGCAGCTCGGCGCGGCTGGTCGGTGCGTCCAGGCCGGGCTGCTGGCCGTTGTTGCCCGCGGCGGCGCGACCGCCGAAGGCGGCGGCCAGGCCCAGCTGAGTGCCGGTCTCGCCGAGCTGACCGCGCTCCTCGGGCTGGACGGTGCGCGGCATGTCGGGCATCGGCACCGGGCCGTCCGGGGTGAGCTGCACGACCAGTTCGCCGCTGAGGCGGACGGTGGCCGTGACACCACCTTCCAGGCCCTCGTTGTTGCCGAGCTCGACCTCGATGTTGTGCCTGCGGGCCAGCTGACCGACCACGAACAGACCCATGCGCCGGGAGACCGCGACGTCGATCTCCGGCGGCCGCACGAGCCGCTCGTTGATCTCGTCGACCTCGCCGGCGTCGATGCCCACGCCGCGGTCGCGGATCTCGATGACCAGCTGCTGGCGGCGGTAGGCGGTGCGGACGGTGACCTCGGTGTCCGGGTTGGAGAACACCGTGGCGTTCTCCAGCAGCTCGGCGACCAGGTGCACGAAGTCGTTGACCACGCGGCCCTGCAGGGCCAGCTCGGGGGCGTCGACCACGGCGACCCGGGCGTACTGCTCGACCTCGGAGACGGCGGCGCCGAGCACCTCGTTGAGCGGGACCGGCCGCATGGTCCGCCGGGTGAGGTCGGTGCCGCCGAGGATCAGCAGGTTCTCGTTGTTCCGCCGCATTCGGGTGGCCAGGTGGTCCAGCTCGAAGAGGCTGGACAGCTGGTCCGGGTCCTGCTCGTCCTGCTCCAGCCGGTCGATCAGGGCCAGCTGCCGTTGCACCAGGGTCTGCGACCGGCGGGCGAGGTTGACGAACAGGTCGTTGACGTTGTTGCGGAGCATGGCCTGCTCGACGGCCAGCCGCAGCGCCTGCTGGTGCACCGCGTCGAAGGTGCGGGCGACCTGCCCGATCTCCTCGTCGGTGTAGACCGGCACGGTCGGCACCGTGGTCTGGTGGGACGCGCCCGGGTTCTCGGTGACCCGGTTGATCGCGTCGGGCAGGCTCTGCTGCGCGATCTCCAGGGCGCTGTAGCGCAGGGCCCGCAGCGGCCGCAGCATCGAGCGGGCGATGAAGGTCGCCACGCCGAAGGCCACGATCAGCAGCAGCGCCACCAGGGCGGAGTCGCGGATCAGCGTCCAGGTCGCGGAGTCGGCCAGCGAGGTGGCGTCGGAGTGCAGGTCTTCGAGGACGTCGGACTCGACCTCGCGGACGAGGTCGGTGCGCTGCCCGGACTGCTGTCCCCAGTCAGCCGGGGAGACGCCGAGGTTCTGGTTCTGCTGATCGTTGTCGTAGGCGATCAGCGAGCTCTGCTCCAGCTGCTCGCTGCGGTCGACCGCCGCACCGGCGACCCGCTCGGCGAACAGCGCGCGCTGGTCCTGAGTGGCCGCGGCCTCGAACTCGCCGTACGCCGCCTCGTAGCGCGCGTCGGCGGCGCGCATCTGATCGGGCTGACCGGTCAGGAACTGGTTCCGCAGCGACGCGCTGAGCAGGATCGAGCGCTGCCGGGCGAGCTGCTCCTTGGCTTGGCCGAGGGAGTCGGCGGCGCGGGCCGTCTGCGCGGTCGCGGTGTTGGCCGCGGAGTTGGCGACCTGGTTGTTGATCGACAGCAGCGTGTCGATCACCGAGTTGTAGGCGATCATCGTCTGCGGGCTGGTGAAGCCGCCGTTGACGGTGCCGCGCAGCGCTCCGAGGCTGTTGATCCGGTGCTCGGCGCTCTGGAAGGCGAAGCGGACCTCGGGGGTGAAGCCGACGACCTGCGGGTCGAACGCGAGGACCTGCTGGACGGCCGCGTCGACCTGGCGGCCCTGCGCCTGGTAGTCGGTGCCCGCGCTGCCGCCGTTGGAGGTGGTGAGCACGATCGCGAAGTCCCGCTCGCGCTGCAGCTCGTGGGTGAGGTTGGAGGTCTGCTGCGCCAACTCGACCTGGTCGACGATGGTCTGCATCTGCGACTGGCTGTTGAGACCGTCGTAGATGCGAACGCCACCGACGCCCAGCGCGGCCAGGGTTGGCACGAGCAGAACGGCGGCCATCTTGTACCGGAGGCGCCAGTTGCGCAGCCACCACTTCTTGGTCCGGGCGGCAGCCGGATCGGCTGGGCCGGGTGCGGTCGCGGGGTCGTTGTTGAGCATCCCTGTTTCCTGCGCTGCGGCGGACATGTGCGGAACCGCCACGGCTAGCTGCCCTTCCGTGCCGTGACAGTGGAGATCATCGTGCTGGGAGTGTGCCCGCGAACCGACGCGGTCGCGTCGGATTCCCACGAGCGGGTCCACGTCACCTCGGCGATCGAGTTTCCGCAGACCCCGACTCTGTCAGCCGGGCTTGCCATCACACTCCCTGGTCACAACGTGCATTCCCCCGAAGCAGAGGCCGGTCACCTCGACGGGCGAGACTATACTTAACCCGGCGTCACAAGTCAGGCCCCCAATACGGGTCACCGTCACTCTTAAGAGTGCCTTTGGCAACAGCTGGGCCGAACGTGTGACCCGTAGTTAGTTACGCCTGGTTGTAACCCGATAGTTCAAACCTTTACAGTCCTTTTTGCGCCCCACCCGTCACGGCCATCGCGCGTGTGCCCGGCCAGCCCGGCGCCTCCATCGAAGGTCGTGGCCAAGTCCACAGTGCACAGACGCAACTGCCGGACCCTACTCGGGGTTGTCCGCGCCGAGCCAGCGGAGCTCACGCAACGCCCGGCGCACCCCATGTCGTGCTGTTGCAAGGAGGACTCGATGACCCTGGCCAGTCGCGCTATGTCGCGGAGAGGGCTGCTCAAACTCGCAGGTGGCACGGCTACCGCCGGAGCGCTGATGGGCGCGAGCGGATGCGGCCTGCTGGGCGGCTCCGAATCGGCTGGCGGCGGTGACGGCACGGTCGAGAAGCCCAACATCAAGGTCGGCGCCATGCCGGTCACCGACCTCGCTCCCCTGCACCTGGCCGTGCGCAACGGCATCTTCCAGCAGGAGGGCCTCAACGTCGAGATCGTCACGACCTCGGACGGCAGTGCGGCTCTGACCAGCACCATCGGCGGTGACTACGACATCACCTACGCCAGCTACGTGCCCTTCTTCGCGGCCCAGGCCAGGGGCGTGGCGGACCTGAAGATCGTGGCCGACTGCGGCGCGGGCGCCCCGAACACGACCACGATCATGACCTCGCCCTCCTCGAAGGTGCGCACCCCGCAGGACCTGGCGGGCAAGACCATCGCCATCTCCGGGCCGCGCACCATCTCGGAACTGCTGGTCAAGGCCACCATGCGGGCCTACGGCGTGGACTTCTCCAAGTCCGAGTTCACCGCGATCCCGTTCATCAACATGCCGGCCGCTCTCCAGCAGGGCCGGGTGGACGCGGCGATCCTGACCGAGCCGTTCCTGACCCAGGCCGCGCGCGCCAGCGGAGCGGTCCCGGTGGCCGACACCAACACCGGCCCGCTGGAGGACCTGCCGCTGACCGGCTACGGCGCGACGGCGAAGTTCGTGCAGGACAACCCCAAGACCGTCGCCGCCTTCCAGCGCGCGATGGACCGCGCGGTGGCCGAGTCGCAGGACCGGTCGAAGATCGAGCCGCTGCTGCCGGAGTTCGCCAAGATCGACAAGGACACGGCCGCGATCATCTCGCTGCTGAAGTTCAACTCGCGCGCCGACGCGACGCGCTTGCAGCGCGTTCCGCGCCTGATGAAGGACTTCGGCTTCCTGGAGCAGGACATCGACGTGGCCAAGATGATCGTCCGGCCCGCGCAGGGCTGACCCTCGCGTCAGCCCCAGGGCTGAGGGGCGGGCCGATCCGATCAGCCGAAGTGCTGAGGAGGATCGGCCGGTCCGGCACCCGGACCCCGCCGCGGGACCGCCAAGCCGCAGGTGCTTCGTCACGTACGAGGCATCTGCGGCTTTTGTCGTTTTGCTCACCGTGTATTTCACGTTGTTGGCGCGTGATCACCCGTTCGCGATGTGGACAACACTGTCCGTGTTGTTTGCTTTCGCCAATCAGTGACGGGAGACACACCTTCGAGTAATCGACACAACGAGCCCATTACGTCTTGTTGTCGCCCCCTGATCAGGTATCTAGAGTTCTGCGCACCGATGCAGTCGGTGATCCCGAGGACACGGGATGTGCGCAGCGGCCACCGAAACCCCGCGCACGCAGTCCCCGCTTCCCGGCCGCAACGGCCTCGGTCCACGCAAGTCGCTCCAGCCGCCAGGGCCCGCGCAGGCCCACACCCCGCCATGCCAGGAGGAAACGCCATGCGTCCGAAGAACCGCCCGATAGCCCGCCGCGACCTGTTCAAAATCGCCGGCGGTGTGGCCACCGCAGGAGCGCTGATGGGCTCCAGCGGTTGCGGGCTGCTGGGTGGCGCGGAGCAGCAGTCGTCCGGGAACGGCCAGGTGGAGAAGGCCAACCTGCGCGTCGGCGCACTGCCCACCGCCGAGCTCGCCCCGCTGTACCTGGCGGCCGAAGCCGGTCACTTCCAGCGCGAGGGCCTCAACGTCGAGATCGTGCCCGCCTCCGACGGCGGCGCCGCGCTCAACAGCGCCATCGGCGGCGACCTCGACATCACCTTCTCCAGCTACGTGCCGATCTTCGCCGCGCAGGCCAAGGGCGTGGCCAACCTCAAGATCGTCGCCGACTGCATGTCGGCGGTGCCCAACAGCTGCCTGATCATGTCCGCGCCGGACTCCGGGGTGCGCACCGCGCAGGACCTGGCGGGCAAGCGGATCGCGATCTCCGGCCCCGGCACCATCTCCGAGCTGCTGGTCAAGGCCTCGATGAAGGCCAACAACGTGCCCTTCGACAAGGTGCAGATGGTGCCGCTGGGCTTCATCAACATGCCCAACGCGCTCAAGGCCGGCCAGGTCGACGCCGCGATGGTCGTGGAGCCCTTCCTGACCCTGGCCGCGCGCGACGCCGACGCCGTGCCGGTGCTCGACACCACCGCCGGCCCGCTGGAGGACCTGCCGCTGGGCGGCTACGTCTCCAACTCCGAGTTCGCCGAGAAGAACCCGAAGACCGTCGCCGCCTTCCAGCGCGCGATGACCGCCTCGGTGGCCGAGGCGCAGGACCGCGCCAAGATCGAGCCGCTGCTGCCGAAGTTCGCCAAGATCGACAAGGAAACTGCGTCCATCATCACGTTGCTGAAGTTGAACGCACGTGCAGATGCCACCCGCTTGCAGCGCGTTCCGCGATTGATGCTGGAATTCGGCTACATCACGAAGGACGTCGACGTGGCGAGCATGATCATCAAGCCGCCGCAGAGCTGATCGGGACATGACCAGAACAATCCGGGGTCTGCTCGGACTCCTGGGCTTCCTGCTGTTGTGGGAAGCCTTCAGCAGGTCCGGGCTCGTCGACCCCCAGTACTTCCCACCGCCCTCGGTGGTGCTGTCCAGGTTCGTCGAGCTCCTCGGCGACCCCTCCTTCCTGCTCGACCTGATCGCGAGCGTGCTGGCCTGGGCCATCGCGCTGGGCATCTCCATCGCCATCGCCGTGCCCGCCGGACTGCTGCTGGGCAGCGTGCGCGGCATCCGGGTGGCCACCCGCGCGATCATCGAGTTCCTCCGGCCGATCCCCTCCGTGGCGCTGATCCCGCTGGCCATCGTGCTGGTCGGGTCCGGTCCGGAGACCAAGATCGCCCTGGCGGTGTACGCGGCGGTGTGGCCGATCCTGTTCAACACCATCTACGCGTTGGACGAGGTCGACCCGGTGATGGTGGACACCGCGCGGTCCTTCGGCTTCGGCCGGACCCGCACGATGTTCACCGTGCTGCTGCCCAACGCCGCGCCGTTCGTGCTCACCGGCATCCGGATGTCGGCCTCGGTGGCGCTGATCCTGGTGGTCAGCACCGAGTTCCTGGCAGGAGGCGGCAGCGGGCTCGGCAGCTTCGTGCTGGACGCCTCGACCGGAGCCGGGCGGATGGACCTGGTCCTGGCCGGGACGATCGTCGCGGGCATCGTCGGCTACCTCATCAACGAGGCGCTGGAAACGGTGCACAAGCGAGGCCTGGCGTGGAGCGCGGTCGATCGGGAGGCAGTGTGACGGGCCACCTTTTTCCCGGCTTTCACGACTCCCCGGGAATTGACATCGTGAATTCACTGGAATTCAACTTCGGGTTGCGGGGTGCGTTGTGAAGAAAACGCGTGGATTCCTCCGCCAATGGCTCGTGCTCATCATCGCGGTTCTGCTGTGGGAATTGGTGACCCAAATCGCGCAGCACCCGTTCTTCCCGTCGCCGAGCAAGATCCTCGCCACCGCCGGGCAGAAGTGGTTCTCCGGACCTCCGGAATCGCTCTTCCTGACCAGCGAGGCCACCGGCGACCTGTTCGCCAGCCTCGGCCGGGTCGCCTTCGGGTGGGTGCTGGCCGCGGTCATCGGCGTCGCGCTGGGCACCCTGCTCGGCCGCTCGCGCAACCTGCTGGACTTCGTCGGGCCGCTGATGGCGTTCATGCGCGCCATCCCCTCACCGGTGCTGGTCCCGGTGTTCATCGTGCTGCTGGGCATCGGCTCGTCGATGCAGATCACCGTGATCGTGTTCAGCGTCGTGTGGCCGATCCTGCTCAACACCGTCGACGGCGTCCGCTCGGTGGACCAGGTCAAGATCGACACCGCGCGGTCGTTCCGCATCCCGCGGGCCCAGTGGATCACCGGCGTGGTGCTGCCCGCGGCGACGCCCAAGATCTTCGCCGGGCTGCGGGTTAGCCTGTCGTTGTCCCTGGTGCTGATGGTCGTATCGGAGCTGGTGGGGTCCACCAACGGCATCGGCTACCGGCTGATGTACGACCAGCGGCAGTTCGACTTCCCGGCCATGTGGGCGGGGATCGTCCTGCTGGGCGTCCTCGGATACGTACTGAACACCCTGCTGCTCGTGGTGGAACGCCGTGCGCTGAGCTGGCAGCCCTCGCAGGCGTCGGCTGACCAAGTTGTCGGAGGCTGACCGAAATGACCCGAACGAACACGATGCTGGAAGTCTCCGGACTCGGTCACCGCTACGGCGGTGCGAACGGGCACCAGGCCATCGCCGACCTCACCTTCGAGGTCCGCACCGGTGAGCTGGCGTGCATCGTCGGTCCCTCCGGCTGCGGCAAGTCGACGATGCTGCGGGGCATCTCCGGCCTGATCAAGCCGACCTCCGGCGACGTGCGGCTGCACGGCGAGGCGGTCGACGGCGTGCCCAGCGACCTGGCCGTGGTGTTCCAGGACTACAGCCGCTCGCTGTTCCCCTGGAAGTCGGTCCGCGCCAACGTCGAGTTCCCGCTGCAGGCCCGCGGCGTCAGCCGGTCCGAGCGGCGCGAGCGCGCCGACGAGGTGCTGGAGTGGGTCGGCCTGTCGGCCTCCGCCAAGAAGTACCCGTGGCAGCTCTCCGGCGGCATGCAGCAGCGGGTCTCCATCGCCCGCGCCCTGGCCTGCCGGCCTGCGCTGCTGCTGATGGACGAGCCGTTCGCGTCGGTGGACGCCCAGACCCGCTTCGAGCTGGAGGACCTGCTGCTGCGGGTCCGCAAGCAGTTCGACAGCACGGTCCTGCTGGTCACCCACGACATTGACGAGAGCATCTACCTCTCCGACCGGGTCTTCGTGCTGTCGAAGTCCCCGGCCACGATCGTCAAGGACCTGGAGATCCCGCTCGGCACCGAGCGCGACCAGATCACCACCAGGGAGTCCGAGACCTTCGTGCACCTGCGAAGCGAGGTGGCCCGCCTCCTCGACGTCAAGAGCGCAGGCGGGTCCCAGGCCTCAGCAGCGGAGACCACCCAGGTCTCCTGACCACGACGACGAGGGCGGCCCCGGCCACACCTGGTCGAGGCCGCCTCTTCGTCGTGTCAGGTTCCGCCACCCGCACCGCTGAGCAGGATGACCACTGACAGGTTCTCGATCAGTACAGGAAGCGTTGGCCTGGGTCGACCTTGATGTGCAGCAGGCTCGGGCCCTGCTTGCCGGCGAACTCCTCGGGCAGGGCTTCGGCCAGCTCCTCCGGGGTTTGGATGAGCTTGGCCGGGCAGCCGAGGCTGGTGGCCAGCGAGACGAAGTCGATGCCGCCGAGGTCCACGCCCGGCAGCTTGCTGCCACCGGCGGCCTCGCCCAGCACGGCCACGGCGGCGTACCGCGAGTTGTCCATGATCACGAAGGTGACCGGTGCCTGCTCGCGCACGGCCGTCCACAGCGACTGGATGCCGTACATGCTCGAACCGTCGCCGAGCAGCGCCACGGTCCGCCGGGCGGTGTTGGCCATGCCGACGCCGACCGCGGCGCCGACGCCGTAGCCCAGCGCTCCGGAGAAGCCGGTGAAGAACCCGCCGTCGGTGGAGCGGACGGGGAAGTACTCGTGCAGGTCGTTGCGGTGGCTCGGGGTCTCCTCGACGACGGCCGCGTCGGCGGGGAGCTGACCGACGAGGGTGTCGAAGACGTAGGAGGCCGTCATCGGCGTGGTCGCGACGGGCTTGTCCGGCCGCGCCATGGTCGTCGGCGCCGACCGGTCCAGATCGTCGAGCTGCGCGTTGACCTGCGGAACCGCGTGCGCCATCGTGCCCATCACGCCTCGCCCGGAGCGGGCGCGGGCCAGCACGTCGGGGTCGTCGTTGACCAGGAAGAGCTCGGGCAGCGCGATCTCGGCCTCACCCCGGTAGACGTGGTAGGTGAACGCCGGAGCGCCCCACACCACGACCAGGTCGTAGCCGGAGAGCTCCTGGCTGAGCAGCCGCTGCTCGGGCTGCAGGAACCCGGCGAAGCACGGGTGGTCCTCCGGGAAGGAGCAGCGCGGGGACATCGGCGGTGCGTACACCGCGGCCTTGGTCTTCTCGGCCAGCCGCACCATCTCGTCCACCACGCCGTCGGCGTCGACCGCCGGGCCGGTGACGAACGCGGGCCGCTCGCAGTCGCGCAGCGCCTCGGCGAGCCCGGCGATGGCCTGCGGGTCGGGCGCGAATCCCGGCGTGCGCGGGCGCGCGGGGACCTCCACACCGGGCTCGTCCCAGTCGTCGGCGGGCACGGACAGGAAGACCGGACCGTACGGCGGGGTCGTCGCCATCTGGTAGGCGCGCACCAGCGCGGCCGGGACGTCCGCGGCCCTGGCCGGCTCGTAGCTCCACTTCACGTACGGCTTGGGGAAGTTCGGCGCCTCGGTGGCACCCAGGAACGGTTCGTTGAACATCAGGCTGCGGGTCTGCTGACCAGCCGTGATGATCATCGGAGTGCGGTTGCGGTAGGCGGTGAACACCGCGCCCAGCGCGTGCCCGACACCACCGGCCGAGTGCAGGTTGACCAGCACCGGTTCGCGGCGGGACTGCGCGTAGCCGTCGGCCATCGCGACCACCACGGACTCCTGCAGTCCGAGCACGTAGTGGAAGTCGTCGGGCCATCCCGTCAGGAAGGGGACCTCCGTCGTGCCCGGGTTGCCGAACACCGTGGTCAGCCCGAGTTCACGCATCAAACCCCGGGTGATGTCGCGAACCGTGCGATCCTCGCTGCCCATTCGTGCTGCCTCCTCGCCCCACCGATCGTCGTGCTCCATCACAGCAGACCGGCTTCGTTAGCGGTAGTAAACGTCAGATGTCCCGAACGTCCCCGAAGCACACGGTCTTGCGGGTGAAGACGTAGTAGCCCTCGTTCTCCCCGCACGCGGACTCCGGGTCCTGCCCACCGACCACCCTGGTGACCTGGTCCTCAGACCGGGAGCACTCGATCTTCAACGGCAGGACGCCCTCGTCCTCCTGGAAGGGCGTCAGGCAGTCGCCCACCTTGACGTCGAGGACGACGCAGTAGGCGGTGCCCTCGGCGTAGTTGACGTAGTCGTCGCCGCACTCGGCGCGTTGGCGATTCTGGACCTCGACGACCTCGTAGTCGGACTCGGCCGAACCGCAGTCGGCCGGGGCCATCGGGCCACCGCGCTCGTCGAGCAGCTCCATGCAGTCGCCGGCCTCGATCCGGTTGCCGGCGATCACCGCCAGCGAGATCCCGACGATGCCCCCGGTCAGCAGCAGCACGCCGCCGACGACGAGCCCGACGATGAGACCGGTGCGCTTCTTCTTCGGCGGCGGAGGCGGCTGCTGGTTGCCGGCGACCTGGCGCCAGAAGGCGTCGGAACCCTGTTGCGGGAACGGGTAGCCCTGCTGCGTGGGCTGACCGGGCCAGCCCCCCGGATACGGCCCGGACTGCGCACCGTGAGGATCCGGTTGCGGTGGGTAGGTCACAAGTCCTCCGTGGTCGAGTTCGCCACCAGCAATCTACCCAGCCAGGGAAAACGTGTTCCTACGCGGCATCGCGGCGCAGCACGAACATGAACGGCTCGTCCATGCCGCGCAGGTCCATCGCGCACAGCAGCGTGTCCTCGTCGACCTTGCGGAACGGGTCGTGGATCGGCAGCGCGTCGTAGACCATCGCGGCGGAGGACACGCCCCGGTACTCGACCATCCGCAGCCGCGCGCGGGGTTCGGCCGTGGTCATCAGCGGCATCAAGACTCGGAACAGCGTCGCCACGACGGGGTTGTTGAGCCTGCCGGCGATGCCGAGCAGCAGCCCGACCGGCATGAACGCCGGGTTGATGCTCACCACGCGTCCTCCGCTCGCGGCGAACAGCAGCGGGTGGGCGTCGTCCGCTCCCCCGAAGCGCTTGCCGTACCAGCCGAACCGCTCAAGCAGCCCGTCGAACGGGTTCCCGGTGTCGATCCCGTTGCCCCGCCAGGTGCCCACCAGCTCCTCGACCCGCACCGGGGGCAGCGAGTCGAACAGTTCCAGCACGTCCTCCAGGCGAGCCCCGGGCTCCAACTCCCGCAGCCGCTCCCGCGCGTTCTCCGCAGCCATGTCACTCCTCGCACCCGAACGAGATCGACGGAACGCTCCCACCAACCCCCACAATCCCCCGATCGCCGGGCGACGCACCTCCCGGTGGACGACGCGGGCGCGGGCTCGCGGGCGATTTGAGTCACTTCGCGCCGCTGCTGGGACTGGACCCGGCGAGGGCGGTGTTGCCCGAGTGGAATACTGGGCCGGGAGTCCGTCCGGTGGCTGCCGACAGTGCTGATCACCTGCGGAAACTCCACCCGATCCCCGAGGGAGCGCTCACCTTGACCGACGGACCTCTGATCGTCCAGTCCGACAAGACGTTGCTGCTCGAAGTCGATCACGACCTCGCCGACGACGCGCGCACCGCCATCGCACCCTTCGCCGAGCTGGAGCGCGCGCCGGAGCACGTGCACACCTACCGGATCACGCCGCTCGCGCTGTGGAACGCGCGCGCCGCCGGGCACGACGCCGAGCAGGTCGTCGACGGACTGGTCCGCTTCTCCCGCTACCCCGTGCCGCAGCCGCTGCTGGTCGACATCGTCGAGACCATGGGCCGCTTCGGTCGCTTGCAGCTGACCAACGACCCCGCGCACGGCCTCGTGCTGGTCTCCGTGGACCGCGCCGTGCTCGAAGAGGTCCTGCGCAACAAGAAGATCGCCCCGATGTTCGGCGCCCGCCTCGACGACGACACCGTCGTCGTGCACCCCAGCGAGCGCGGACGTCTCAAGCAGATGCTGCTCAAGGTCGGCTGGCCCGCCGAAGACCTCGCCGGCTACGTCGACGGCGAAGCGCACCCCATCGAGCTGGAGCAGGACGGCTGGAACCTGCGCGACTACCAGCGCCAGGCCGTGCAGTCGTTCTGGGCCGGCGGCTCGGGCGTCGTCGTGCTGCCCTGCGGCGCAGGCAAGACGCTGGTCGGCGCGGCGGCCATGGCCGAGGCGGCGGCGACCACGTTGATCCTGGTCACCAACACCGTCGCCGGCCGCCAGTGGAAGCGCGAGCTGATCGAGCGGACCTCGCTGACCGAGGAGGAGATCGGCGAGTACTCCGGCGAGAAGAAGGAGATCCGGCCGGTCACCATCGCGACCTACCAGGTGATCACCCGCCGCTCCAAGGGCGAGTACAAGCACCTGGAGCTCTTCGACTCCCGCGACTGGGGCCTGGTCGTCTACGACGAGGTGCACCTGCTGCCCGCCCCGGTGTTCCGGATGACCGCCGACCTGCAGTCCCGGCGCCGGCTCGGCCTGACCGCCACCCTCGTCCGCGAGGACGGCCGGGAAGGCGACGTGTTCTCGCTGATCGGCCCCAAGCGCTACGACGCCCCGTGGAAGGACATCGAGGCCCAGGGCTGGATCGCACCCGCGGAGTGCGTCGAGGTGCGGGTGACGCTGACCGACAACGAACGCCTGCAGTACGCCACCTCCGAAGCCGAGGAGCGCTACAAGCTCTGCGCGACCGCGCGCACCAAGGCCCCGGTGGTCAAGGCGATCCTCGACCAGCACCCGGACGAGCCCGCCCTGGTCATCGGCGCCTACCTGGACCAGTTGCACGAGCTCGGCGAGGCGCTGGAGGCGCCGATCATCGAGGGCTCGACGAAGAACAAGGAGCGCGAGGAGCTCTTCGACGCGTTCCGTCGCGGCGAGATCAGCCGGCTCGTGGTGTCCAAGGTCGCCAACTTCTCGATCGACCTGCCCGAGGCCTCGGTCGCCGTGCAGGTGTCGGGCACCTTCGGATCCCGGCAGGAGGAGGCGCAGCGGCTCGGCCGACTGCTGCGACCCAAGGCCGAGCGCAAGCAGGCGCACTTCTACTCGGTCGTCTCGCGCGACACCTTGGACACCGACTACGCCGCGCACAGGCAGCGGTTCCTCGCCGAACAGGGTTACGCCTACCGGATCGTGGACGCCGATGACCTGCTCGGCCCGGCAATCCCGGACGCGGGGTGACGGAAACTCCGGGTGAGCCCCGGATAGCTGTCACCCAAAGGGGGCCCGCGTTCGGCTGCTTTGCAGCTACCGTTGCGATGAACGAACGCAGCGTCTGAGCTGCAAGACACTGGAGATCGGATGGAAACCGAGCACGAACGGCCGGCGATGGGCGGTGCGCACCGCTTCGTCGGCCTAGCGGAGAACCTGGAACGCTACGCCGGCGCCCCCACGGGAGCCGAGCCGCCGAACGTGAACGGCACCAACCGCGGCTACGGTCTGGTGTTCTTCCACCTCGAGGAACTCCATCTGACGACGGTGATCAGCAGCGGCCTGCGGTTCCAGCCGCTGGGCGTCCACCCCGCCCAGGAGCTGGCCTGCACGGTCTACCGGGAGCAGGCCGAAGCCGCCCGACACCTGGTCGACCTCACCTCGGAACTGCTGGTGCAGAACCGCACCTTCCTGGTTCCCGACCAGATAGTGCCGAACGAGAAGCCGCTGCTGCCGGGAACCGAGTTCCACGGCGTCCTGGCCAGCGGACATCCGATCTTCCCGTCGGAGTTCACCCGCTTCACCGACCCGGAGGGCACCGAGCAGCTCCAGGTCTTCACCCTCCTCCCGGTCACGCTGGGCGAGCTCAACTACATCCTCGACCACGGCGTCACCGCCCTGCGCCAGCAGTGGGCACGCTTCGAGGTCGACGTCTTCGACCTCGGCCGCCCCAGCGTCGCGTAACCCCCGTCCGAGGCCGTCCGATCACGGACATCACCTCGTCAACCCGATTTCAGTGGAAGTCTGGAACCGGATTTCAATGGAAATCGGGGGCGGACTTCCACTGAATTCCGGCTGCACCTCGGGGGCGCGGTGGTGGGTTCGGGCTGAAAGGATTGGGTCATGGCGAGCTTCGATCCAGCGGAACTGGACGCCGTGCGGGTGTACGCGTTGCCGATGCGGAACCGGTTTCGCGGGATCACCGTGCGGCGCGGGGTGCTCATGTCGGGACCTGCCGGGTGGGGCGAGTTCTGCCCGTTCGAGGACTACGACGACGCCAGCGCGGTTCCGTGGTTGAAGGCGGCGTTCGAGGCGTGCGGTGAGCACTGGCCGCAGCCGGTCAGGGACCGGATCCCCGTCAACTGCACCGTCCCCGCCGTGTCCGCCGAGAAGGCCGCGCAGATCGTGGCGCGCTCCGGGTGCCGGACCGCGAAGGTCAAGATCGCCGATCCCGGCCAGGCCGCCTCCGAAGACCTGGAGCGGGTCGCCGCCGTCCGGGACGCGCTCGGGCCCGACGGCGCGATCCGGGTCGACGCCAACGCGGCGTGGGACGTCGACACCGCGGTCAGCCGCATCCGCGAGCTCGACGCCGCCGCCCAAGGCCTGGAGTACGCCGAGCAGCCGTGCCCGAGCATCGAGGAGCTCGCCGCCGTGCGCCGCAAGGTCGACGTGCGCATCGCCGCCGACGAGAGCATCCGCCGCGCCGAGGACCCGATGCGCGTGGCCGTGGCCGGAGCGGCCGACGTGGCGATCATCAAGGCCACGCCGCTGGGCGGAGTCCGCCGAGCGCTGCAGGTCGCCGAGGCGTGCGGTCTGCCGTGCGTGGTCTCCTCGGCGGTGGAGACCAGCGTGGGCCTGTCGGCGCAGCTGGCGCTGGCCGGCGCGCTGCCCGAGCTGCCGTTCGCGTGCGGGCTGGGCACCATGGCGCTGCTCGACGGCGACGTGGTCGCCGATTCGCTGCTGCCCGAGCAGGGGTTCCTGCCGGTGCTGTCGAAGCCCCCGGAGCCCGACCCGGCGCTGGTCGCGGCCGCCACTCCCCCTGCCGACGTGCAGCGGTGGTGGCTCGACCGGCTCGGCCGGGTCGGAGCGCTCCTGCGGGACTGAGGATCGAGCCCCGCACCTGGGGGAAGTGCTTACGAGGCGCGCTTGCGGGCGCGGCGCTTCTTGAAGCGGCGCAGCACGATGAACGCCACCAGCAGACCGATCACCGCCGGGGCGGCCCGCTTGAGGACCGGTGCGCCCGCGGTGCCCAGCAGGTCGATGGCCTCGTCGTTGGCGGCCGGCTCGGCGATGGTGGTCGAGCTCGGCGAGTCGGCGCTGGCCGGGGTGACCCGCCAGCTGGTGTCCTTGCGGGCCGAACCGACCGCGGCGCCCGCGGCCGCCGACCCCGCTGCCGCGGCGGCACCGTTGCCGTTGGCGCCACCCGCGGTCTCCGTGCTCTGCGGCCCGGCCGACGCCTTCTCCTGCGCGGCCGGGACCTCCTGCTCGGACTCCAGCTTCTTGGCGAGGTTGTCGGCGAACTGGTTCAGGATCTTGCCGCCCACCTCGGAGATCAGGCCGCGACCCAGCTGAGCGGGCTTGCCGGTGACCTTCAGGTCGGTGTCGACCGTGCCGGAGGTGGTGCTGCCCTCGTCGGTCAGCGTGACCACCACCGTCGCGGCGGCGGTGCCGCTGCCGCGCGAGTCCTTGCCGCTGGCGTCGATGACCAGCCGCCGGTTCTTCTCGTCGATGTCCTTGAAGACACCGGTTCCCTTGTACAGCAGCGTCACCGGTCCGAGCTTGACCTTCACCGAACCGGCGAACTCGTTGCCCTCGGCCTTGGTGAGCGTGGCGCCGGGCATGCACGGAGCGACCCGTTCGGGGTCGGTCATCGCCTTCCACGCCGCATCGATCGGCACCGGAACGCTGAACGTGTGCTGCATTTCCACTGGAAGGTCCTCCTGATTGACCGTGCTCGGCTCAGGCGCAGAGCCATCGTTTCAGTCTGAAGCTATATCGCAGTCCACCCACCAGCCTCCCAGGCCGGACGGCGTGCCGATAGCCCGATCGGCTCAGCGGGAAGGACCACCCGCCCACAACAACGATTCGGGTCTGGCGGCAATTCCGCGGAACGCCGCCAGACCCGACCTTCGCCGGAGCGGATCAGCCGCCTGCCGCCGCCAGCACCGCACGTCCGGTCAGGACTTCGGCGAGGTGTTCCCGGTAGTCGGCATCAGCGCTGGAATCACCTGTCGCGCTGGTGCCTTCGGTCGCGTGCCGGGCGGCCGCGCGGACCGCCTCGGCCGTGGCCTGCTGGCCGACCAGCGCCTGCTCCACACCCATCGCGCGGATGGGGGTGGCGCCCATGTTGGTCAGCGCGATGCGCGCTTCGGCGATGGCACCGCCGGAAACCCGCACCGCTGCGGCGACTCCGACGATCGACCACGCCTGGGCGACGCGGTTGAACTTCTCGTAGTGCGCGTTCCAGCCGGTCCACTTCGGCATCCGCACCTCGACCAGCAGGTCGGTGGGTTCCAGCGCGGTGGTGAAGTAGTCGACGAAGAACTCCGACGCCGGGACGGTGCGCCGGCCCGAGGGACCGGCGATGACCATCTCCGCGTCCAGCGCGAGCGCCGGAGCCGGCAGGTCACCGGCCGGGTCGGCGTGCGCCAGCGAACCACCGAAGGTGCCCCGGTGGCGCACCTGCGGGTCGGCGACGGTGCGGGTGGCCAGCGTGATCAGCTCGGCGTGCTGCTGGATCAGCGGGTCCCGCTGCACCTCGTAGTGGGTGGTCATGGCGCCGACGACGAGCTTGTCGCCGTCCTCGCGGACGCCCCGCATCTCCGGGATGCGACCGACGTCGACGATCGTGCTCGGATCGGCCATCCGCATCCGCAGCACGGGCAGCAGGCTCTGCCCACCGCCGAGCACCTTGGCGTCCTCGCCCGCCGCCGCCAGCGCGGCGACGGCCTCGTCCACGGTCGAGGGCGCGACGTATTCGAACTGGGCCGGGATCACCGCGTACCTCCATGGGGGTTCATCGAGCCGAGTCCGCCGCCGGCCTCCGGCGCCGTCTTCCCGGACGCGCGAGCGCCGGTCACCGCCCGCCACACGCGCTGCGGCGAGCAGGGCATCTCGACGTCGTTGACGCCCATCGGCCGCAGCGCGTCGACGACCGCGTTCACCACCGCGGGCGTGGAGGCGATCGTTCCCGCCTCCCCCACGCCCTTGACGCCCAGGGCGTTCGAGGTCGCGCGGGTCTCGGTTCGGTCGGTGGTGAACTCCGGCAGGTCGGCCGCCGAGGGCACCAGGTAGTCGGCCAGCGTGCCCGTGGTGAGCGTGCCGCCCTCGTCGTAGACGGCCTCCTCGTAGAGCGCCTGCGCGATGCCCTGGGCGAGACCGCCGTGCACCTGGCCCTCCACGATCAGCGGGTTGATCACCGATCCGATGTCGTCCACGCACACGTACTTGCGGATCTTCACGTGCCCGGTCTCGGTGTCCACCTCGGTCGCGCAGAGGTGGGTGCCGTGCGGGAACGAGAAGTTCTCCGGGTCGAACGTCGCGTCGGAGTCCAGGTTCGGCTCCACCCCGTCGGGCAGGTCGTGCGCGGCGAACACCGCGAGCGCGACCTCGCCCATCCCCACGCCCCGATCGGTGCCGCGCACGCCGAACCTGCCCGAGGAGAACTCCAGGTCCTCCTCGGCGCATTCGAGCATGTGCGCGGCGATCGGCCGGGCCTTGTCGATGACCTTGTCGGCGGCGGCGACCACGGCCATGCCGCCCACGGTCAAGGAGCGGGAGCCGTAGGTGTCCATGCCGCGCGGCGAGACCTGGGTGTCGCCGTGCAGCACCTCGACGTCGTCGAAGGCAACGCCGAGCCGGTCGGCCACGATCTGGCTCCACGCCGTCTCGTGCCCCTGACCGTGCGGGGAGGAACCCGTGACGACCTCGACCTTGCCGGTGGGCAGCATCCGGATCGCCGCGTGCTCCCAGCCGCCCGCGCCGTAGGACAGCGACCCCAGCACCCGCGAGGGCGCCAGCCCGCACATCTCGGTGAAGGTGGAGATGCCGATGCCCAGCTGGACCGGGTCGTTCTCGCGACGGCGCCGCTCCTGCTCCTCGCGCAGCGAGGTGTAGCCGAACAGCTCCATCGCCTTGTCGGTGGCGGCCTCGTAGTTGCCCGAGTCGTAGGTCAGACCCGCGACCGTGTCGTACGGGAACTCCTCGTGGGCGATCCAGTTCTTGCGCCGCACCTCCATGGGTTCCATGCCCAGTTCGGCGGCCAGCTCGTCCATCATCCGCTCGATGCCGAAGGTGGCCTCCGGTCGCCCGGCGCCGCGGTAGGCATCGGTCGGCGTCTTGTTGGTGAACACGTTGGTGCAGCTGAAGTGGTACGCCGGGATCTTGTAGATCGAGTTGAACATCAGAGCGCCCAGGATCGGCACGCCCGGTGTGACCAGCCGCAGGTAGGCGCCCATGTCGGCGAGCAGTTCGACCTTGAGCCCGGTGATCCGGCCGTCGCGGGTCGCCGCCATCGACAGCTTTTGGATCTGGTCCCGGCCGTGGTGCGCCGAGACCATGGTCTCCGAGCGGGTCTCGGTCCACTTCACCGGACGGCCGAGCCGCTGCGCCATCAGGAACGCGAGGACCTCCTCCGGCGTGACCTGGAGCTTCCCGCCGAAACCGCCGCCGACGTCGGGTGCGATGACCCGGATCTTGCTCTCGGCGACGCCCAGCGTCATGGCCAGCATGACCCGCAGGATGTGCGGGACCTGGGTGGCCGACCAGACGGTGATCTGCTCACCGGTCGGGTCGACGACGACCGAGCGCGGCTCCATGAACGCCGGGATCAGCCGCTGCTGGCGGAAGGTTCGCTCGACGAGCACCTCCGCGCCGGACAGGGCCTGCTCGACGTCGCCGCCGGTCCCGGCCTCGGCCGAGTCGAAGGTCCACACGGCGTTGGTGTTGGTGCCCAGGTCCTGGTGGACCAGCGGCGATCCCGATTCGATCGCCGAGGGCATGTCCAGCACGACCGGCAGGTCCTCGTAGTCGACGTCGATGGCGTCCATCGCGTCGCGCGCCTCGGCGGCCGAGCGGGCGGCAACCATCGCCACCGCTTCACCCGCGAAGCGCACCTCCTCGACGGCCATCGCCGGGGCCGCCGGGGCCTTCATGTCCTCGGTGATCGGCCACGCGCAGGGCAGGCTGCCCTGGACGTCGGCGATGTCGCGGCCGGTGACGACCGCGACCACGCCGGGAGATTCCTTGGCCGCCTCGGTGTCGATCGCGGTGATCTTGGCGTGCGCCATCGGTGAGCGCAGGATCGCCAGGTGCAGCGTTCCGCTGGGAGCGAGGTTGTCGGTCCAGCGCGTGCGGCCGGTGATCAGCCGCGCGTCCTCCTTGCGCTTGCGGGAACGCCCGAGTTCCGGCTCTGCCACAGCGGTCATGACTGGCGACCTCCCGTGGCCTCGGCGCCGGTCCGCTCGTCGGCGGGCTTGCGCTGCATGGGCGTGTCATCGGTGTGCTCGGCCGCGGGCCCTGCGCCGGGTTCCATGCGCTGGGCGGCGTCGCGCACCGCTCGGACGATGTTCTGGTAGCCCGTGCAGCGGCAGAGGTTGCCCTCCATGCCTTCGCGGACCGCCTGGTCGTCGGGTTCGGGGTCCTCGGCCAGCAGGTCCAGCGCCTGCATGATCATGCCGGGGGTGCAGTACCCGCACTGCAACGCGTGGTTGTCGTGGAAGGCCTCCTGCAGCGGGTGCAGCTTGCCGTCCTGGGCCAGTCCTTCGATGGTGGTCACGTCGTGGCCATCGGCCTGGACCGCCAGGACGGAACACGACTTCACGCTGTGCCCGTCCATGTGGACGGTGCAGGCACCGCAGTTGCTGGTGTCGCAGCCGACTACGGTGCCGACCTTGCCGAGCCGCTCGCGCAGGTACTGCACGAGCAGCGTTCTAGGTTCCACTTCATCGGTGTACTTGGTGCCGTCTACGTTGACGGTGATGCGGGACATGGAACGGCCTCCTCGCCAGGAGCGCGGACGTTCGGGAACACGACTATCCGCCGAGTGACGGATGTCACTCCGCTAGAGGGTCCTACGCCGTTCCGGCGAGAGCAAGCGGGCTCAGTCGTGGTGGATCGGACCCTCCACGTCCGAGAGCCTCACACCGCGGCCGCCCCAGCGCAGCGCGATCAGCTCCGCGGCGATGGAGACAGCGGTCTCCTCCGGGGTCCTGGCGCCCAGGTCGAGACCGATCGGCGAGGACACGCGGGAGAGCTCCTCCTCGGTGACGCCCTCCTCGCGCAGCCGCGTCAAGCGGTTCTCGTGCGTGCGGCGCGACCCCATCGCTCCGATGTAGCCGACGTCCATGCGCAGGGCTTCCTTGAGCACCGGCACGTCGAACTTCGGGTCGTGGGTGAGCACCATGACCGCCGTGCGCTCGTCGAGGCGCCCCTCCTCCGCTTCCTGGGCGAGGTAGCGGTGCGGCCAGTCCACGACGACGTCGTCGACCCCCGGGAACCGGCTGTTGGTGGCGAACACCGGGCGCGCATCGCACACCGTCACCCGGTAGCCGAGAAAAGCACCCATCCGGGCCATCGCGGCGGCGAAGTCGATCGCGCCGAAGACGAGCATGCGCGGCGGCGGCTCGAACGAGTTGACGAACACCCGCATGCCCTCGCCGCGGCGCTGCCCCTCCGGGCCGTACTCGATGACGCCGCTGCGACCGCTGGCCAGCATGCCGCGCACGTCGTCGATCACCGCGTCGTCCACCCGCGACGCGCCGAGCGTGCCGCGCACCCGCTCGCGCCAGATCAGCAGGTGGGTGCCGACCTTGGCCTGCTCGGGGTGCTCGATGACGGTCGCGACCGCCACCGGCTCCTCCGCGCGCACCGAGGCGGCGACCTCGTCGAGGTCCGGGAAGGTCTCGCGGTCGATCCGCTCGACGAAGATGTCGAGGATCCCACCGCAGGTCAGGCCCACCGCGAAGGCGTCGTCGTCGCTGACGCCGTACCGGCGCAGCACCGGCTCCGAGCCCTGCAGGACCGTGGAGCCCTCCTCGTAGACCGCGCCTTCGACGCAGCCGCCGGAGACGCTGCCCACGGCCTCGCCTTCCTGCGTGACCAGCATCGACGCACCCGGCGGGCGGGGGGCGGAGCGGAACGTGGCCACCACGGTGCCCAGCCCGACGGACTCGCCGGCCTCCCAGCGCTTGGTCAAGTCATCCAACACGTCACGCACGGTGCACCTACCTCCACGGGCCGTCCTGGCCCCTCCAAGCATCCACCCGGGCCGGTGTCAGGCGAAACCGACCGGCACGCCGGGGAGCTGCTCCCCGGACTGGGAAAGTCTGCGAACCCATGACCAGATGTCTTCCAGCGACCTCAGACTGTGACCGGCCACCATCCGGTCAACGTGCGGGAGGGCCGCCACAATTCCGGATTGCACGGGTTGATATCCGTCGTGGCCCGCGTGCGGGTTCGCCCAGATCACGCCGCGTGCCAATCTGTGCAGCCGGCACATCTGCTCGGCCAGGTCGGTGGCGTCGCCGCGCTCCCAGCCGTCGGAGAAGAGCACCACGACGGAGCCGCGCGCCATGCCGCGCTGACCCCACCTGTCCAAGAACACCCGGAGAGTGTCGCCCAGTCGTGTGCCGCCGGAGAAGTCGGGGACCGCACGAGAAGCCGCCTGCAACGCGGATTCCGGATCGCGCTGGCGCAACTGCCTGCTCACGCGGGTCATCCGGGTGCCGAGCGTGAAGACCTCCGTGCTCGCCGGAGCCCGGCGGACCACGACGTGCGCGAAGCGCAGCAGCGCGTCCGAGTACGGGCTCATCGAACCGGAGACGTCGATGAGCAGCACGACGCGACGAGCACGCCGCGAGCGGTGCTGCCGGGGCAGGCGCACCGGCTCGCCCCCGGACCGCAGCATCGCGCGCAGCGTGGCGCGCGGGCTCAGCGCTCCGCGCTTGCCCGGCTCGCGCCGCAACGCCGGGCGCGTCGGAGGTTCGGGGCGCAGCACCGCCAGCATCCGGCGGAGGTGGTCGCGTTCGGCAGCGCTGAGCTCGGTGACATCGCGGTTGCGCAGCACCTCCGCGTCGCTGGCGGCCGCCGCGAGGGGATCATCGGACTCCCCCTCGCCCTCTCCGTCGGACGTCTCGGCGGTCAGCGCCGCGATCTTCGCGGGGCGCGACACCGGCTTCCCGGGCTGTTCCACCTGCATCGGCTCCGCGCTGAACCAGGTCTCGAACGCGGCGTCGTAGCGCGCGACGTCATCGGGCTCGGAACACAAGGTCAACCGCCCGGCCCAGTACACGCCCTCCCGCTCGTCGAGCCCGACCTGCTCCACCGCGGCCAGGAAGCTCTGCACCCGATTCGGCCCCACGGCCATCCCCGAGTGCCGCAGAGCCCGCGCGAACCCCACCAGCCCGGTCACGGTCTCCACCATCACCACACCTCCCAACGCAGGTCACCACCCCTCCCCCCGGATTTCAGCGGAAACCGGGTCCCCAACTTCCACTGAAACCGGGGACCCGACTTCCACTGAAACCGGGGACCCAAGTTCCACTGAAATCGGGGACGCGAGTTCCACTGAAGTCCGGTTTCCGAGTTCCATTGAAGTTCGGTCAGGGGGTGAGGATGCCTGCTGAGCGGACTCTTTCCGCGTCTTCTCGGTACTTGAGGACCGCGCCGAGGGTGGTGGCGGCCGTTTCCGTGTCCAGCGACGTGGCGCCCAGGGCCTGGAGGGCTTGGGTCCAGTCGAGGGCTTCGGCGACGCCCGGGGGCTTGAGGAGCTCCATCTGGCGCATGCGCTGGAGAGCCGCGGCGACCTGCTCCGCCAGGCGACCGTCGACGCCCGGCAGGCACCTGCGCAGGATGGCGACCTCTCGCTCCAGGCCCGGGTGCTCCAGCCAGTGGTAGAGGCAGCGGCGCTTGAGGGCGTCGTGGACCTCGCGGGTGCGGTTGGAGGTGAGGATGACGATCGGCGGCTCCTCGGCGCGGACCTCGCCGTACTCCGGGATGCTGACCGCGTACTCCGAGAGCACCTCCAGCAGGAACGCCTCGAACTCGTCGTCGGCGCGGTCGATCTCGTCGACCAGCAGCACGCACGGCGCCTCCTGCAAGGCGCGCAGCAGCGGCCTGGCCAGCAGGAATCGCGGGGTGTAGAGGGAGGACTCGGCCGCGTCGGCGTCGAGCTCACCTCGGGAGGCCGCTTCCAGGGTGCGCAGGTGCAGCAGCTGCCGCGGGAAGTCCCAGTCGTAGAGCGCCTGGGCCGCGTCGATGCCCTCGTGGCACTGCAGGCGGATCAGGTTCACGCCGAGCGCCGCCGCCAAGGCCTGCGCGAGCGCCGTCTTGCCGGTGCCCGGTTCACCTTCGGTCAGCAGCGGGCGACGCATCCGCATCGCCAGGAAGGCCGCGGTCGCGATCCCGTCGTCCGGCAGGTAACCGGTGTCGTCCAGCGCCGCCGCGACCTCGGCCGGTGATTTCATCTCGAGAGCGTCAGCCACCCCCCGAGCCTATTCGACCGGACGCATCCACCCCATAGGATGCGCGTCGGTCGAACTAGAGGTGGGGCATGAGCAGGTTCAAGGGGTTCCCAGCGCACGTGGAGAAGCACGTCGGACGCGTTCGGGGTGCCGACAGCCGGAGCGCCGGTGGGCGGGAGCGGGCCTACAACCTCGTCTACTGCGACCACGCCGACGGCACGCACGTGACCGTGCTGACCAGCGGGCTCCGCGAGCACACCGCCGGGGCACCGCTGCCGCAGGAGCTGCTGTGCACGCTGCGCCGGGACCAGGAGGTCTACGCCAAGCACCTGGTGGGCGTGGTCGCCGAGCTGCTCACCGAGTCGCAGGCGCGCGTCGGCTACGGCGCGCTGATCATGAACGACCGCATCCTGCTGCCGGACACCGCGATCGCGGGCGCGATGGCGGCACCGCACCCGTACCTGGGCGACGAGTTCGACGTCCTGCTCGACGAGAGCGTCCCCGTCCTGCAGCTGATCACGCTCGTCCCGATCACCCGCGCGGAGTCGCAGCTCGTGGCGCGCTTCGGCCGCGACGCGCTCTACGACAGGTGGGAGGCCCAGGAGACCGATCTGGTCGACATCTACCGGGACGACGCGGGCAGCGGGCAGTTCTAGTCCGAACCGACCGGGTTGATCATGGGCGGTTCGGACCAGGACTGATCACCTCAGGCCGGGGGCCTCGGTCAGGAACGCGTCGAGGACGCCGTCCGCGACCAGGACCTGCCCCGCCGGGCGGACCTCGGCGGTCGTGGAGTGGATGCGCTCGGCAGCGTCCGCCGCCCAGCGCGCCTCGTCGAAGCGCGCCTTGGCCGTGGCCTCATCGCCGGAAGCTCGGGCTTGCAGGCCGTCGGCCGTCGCGAGCAGGGCCTGACCCCACTGGTCGGTCGCGGTGAGCCAGTGATCGGTGTCGGTGACGAAGTCCCTCGGCGCTCCGGCGCGAATGCGCTCCGGGGCGTTGGCGACGAGCTCCGCGTAGGCCCGCAGGTCCCGCACCGCCGCGCGGCGGTCGCCACCGGTCCACGCCGCGCGGAACGCGTCGAGGCGGCGGGACAGCTCCGGAGCGGGCGGCAGCCAGGCCGAACCGTTGGCCACCGGGGCCATGTGCTCCAGGTCGAAGAACGCCAGCAGCGCCTCCGCGGTCGCCGGATCCGCCTGCACGCCGGGCGAATCACCGGCGAGCCGCTTGCCCGCCAGGTACTCGGCCGCGGCCCGCCAGGCCCGCTGCGGGTCGAAGTCCTCGTCGTTCCAGGAGAAGTCGGCCGCACCGATCTCCACGACCTTGCTCGCCGCCGCCTGGTTCATCGGGTTGACGACGTCACCGGCCAGCTGATCGCTGAGCCCGCGCTCGCGCTTGTCGTAGGAGCCGAGCATGATCCGGCCGCGCGAGCCGTTGAAGTCGTTGACCGGGTAGTTGTCCCACAGGAAGACCTTGCGGCCCCACACGGTTTCGGCCTGCTTGGCGTCGGAAACGGTGATCTGGCGCGGGATCACGCCGTCGCCGGTCCACATCACCAGGACCCTCGGGTCCAGCGCTTCGCGGATCGCCGTCTTGTACTCCGAGTCCTCGACGTCGGAGTACTCGGTCGGCACGAACTGCAGCGGCGCCACCCCGGGGTGGGTGTCGACGAACTCGCGCTGCACCTTGTTGAGCAGGTCGGCCTGCGCCCGCCCGGCCGAGCCCTCCGAGGGACGGCCGTAGGCGCGCTCGTCACCCGCGCAGTTCCAGCGCGTGTAGGAGATGTCGTCCAGCGGCAGCGAGAAGTCGCGGACGCCCTCGTCGTACATGGCCTGCAACTTCGCCTGCAGCGCCTGGAAATCGCGCGGATCGCTGTAGCAGATGGAGTTGCCCGGCGAGAGCGCGAAGGTGAACTTCACGTGGTGCGCACCGGCCTGCCCGATCAGCTCGCGGACCTCTCCGAGCTCCTGCGCCGGGTAGGGCTCGCGCCACTTCTCGCGGTGGTACGGATCGTCCTTGGGCGCGTAGATGTAGGTGTTGAGCTTGACGTCGCCGTAGAACGCCAGCTGGTCCATCCGCTCCTGGTGCGTCCACGGCGGGCCGTAGAAGCCCTCGATCGCGCCGCGCAGCGGCATCGCCGGCCGGTCCAGCACGGACACTCCCGCGATGCGGCCCGGCGAGACGAGCTGCCGCAGCGTCTGCACCCCGTAGTAGGCCCCGGCCGGGTCGGATGCGCCGATGAACACCTCCATGTCGGTGTCCGGGCGCACCGCCAGCACGTACGCCTCCTTGTCCATCGGGACCGGGGCGCCCATGCCCGCCTCCTGCAGGCCCTTGACCACGGTCGGCGAGGTGCGCTCGCCGATCCGCACCCGCAGCGAGGCATCGGTGGCGGGAGCGCCCGGTTCGCGGATCGCGACCTCGTCGGCCCCGGCGAGTTCGAGCACCTGCTTGGCGAGGTCCTTGGTCTGCCGCTCCACCAGCGGGTCCACCACGACCTCGACCTTGCCGCGGACCGCGACGTCGTCGCCGAGCCTGTCGAGCAGCTCCGGCTGCGGCACCACCGACGGCACGCCCTCACCGGGCAGCGCGTCGGAGCTCTGCGGGGCCGGCTGCTCCGGTGGAGGCGCGGAGTTCGTGCACCCGGCCAAGGCCATGATCCCGGCCACGCACACCGCGAACGACCTGGAAAAACCGCGCATCGAGCTCCCCATCCAATCCACCGGCGACGCCTCCCAGTCCAACACACCCGGCGATGACCCGAATGGGTCACCTGTTCGCGTGACACACAGCAGAAGGGCCGCCCCCGATGGGGACGGCCCTTCTCAGCTTGGGACTGGACTCAGAAGCCCATGCCACCCATGCCACCGGTCGGGTCGGCGGCGGCAGCCGCGTCCCCGCCCTTCTCCGGCTTGTCCGCGACCACGGCTTCGGTGGTCAGGAACAGCGCGGCGATCGACGCGGCGTTCTGCAGCGCCGAGCGGGTGACCTTGGCCGGGTCGATGACGCCGGCCTGCACCAGGTCCTCGTACTCGCCGGTCGCGGCGTTGAGGCCGTGGCCGGAGGTGAGGTTCTTGACCTTCTCCGCGACGACGCCACCCTCGAGACCGGCGTTGACCGCGATCTGCTTGAGCGGAGCCTCGACGGCCAGCTTGACGCTGTTGGCACCGGTCGCCTCGTCGCCCTCGAGCTTGAGGCCGTCGAAAGCGGTCTGCGCGGCCTGCAGCAGAGCCACGCCACCACCGGCGACGATGCCCTCCTCGACCGCGGCCTTGGCGTTGCGGACCGCGTCCTCGATGCGGTGCTTGCGCTCCTTGAGCTCGACCTCGGTCGCCGCACCGGCCTTGATGACCGCAACACCGCCGGCCAGCTTGGCCAGGCGCTCCTGCAGCTTCTCGCGGTCGTAGTCGGAGTCCGAGCGCTCGATCTCGGCGCGGATCTCGTTGACCCGGCCGGCGATCTGCTCGTCGTCGCCAGCACCCTCGACGATGGTGGTCTCGTCCTTGGTCACCACGACCTTGCGGGCCTGGCCCAGCAGGCTCAGGTCAGCGGTGTCCAGCTTGAGGCCGACCTCTTCGCTGATGACCTGACCACCGGTGAGGATGGCCATGTCCTGCAGCATCGCCTTGCGGCGGTCGCCGAAGCCCGGGGCCTTGACGGCGACGGACTTGAAGGTGCCGCGGATCTTGTTGACCACCAGGGTCGACAGGGCTTCGCCCTCGACGTCCTCGGCGATGATCAGCAGCGGCTTGTTGGCCTGCATGACCTTCTCCAGCAGCGGGAGGAGGTCCTTGACGTTGGAGATCTTGCTGCTCAGCAGCAGGATGTACGGGTCGTCGAGGACGGCCTCCATGCGCTCCGTGTCAGTCACGAAGTACATGGAGATGAGGCCCTTGTCGAAGCGCATACCCTCGGTGAGCTCGAGTTCGAGCCCGAAGGTGTTGCTCTCCTCGACGGTGATGACGCCTTCCTTGCCGACCTTGTCCATCGCTTCGGCGATGAGCTCGCCGATCTGGCGGTCGCCGGCGGAGATCGCGGCGGTGGCGGCGATCTGGTCCTTGGTCTCGATTTCCTTGGCGTTCTTGAGCAGCTGCTCGGCGATCGCCTCGGTGGCCTTCTCGATGCCCTTCTTCAGAGCGATCGGGGAGGCGCCGGCCGCGACGTTGCGCAG
The DNA here is from genome assembly GCF_040676935.1 of Saccharopolyspora sp. NPDC049426. Taxonomy (NCBI): domain Bacteria; kingdom Bacillati; phylum Actinomycetota; class Actinomycetes; order Pseudonocardiales; family Pseudonocardiaceae; genus Saccharopolyspora; species Saccharopolyspora sp. NPDC049426. The sequence goes on from NZ_JBFAPZ010000013.1 coordinate 44,218, forward strand.
ACCCTCGCGAACCAGGGCCTGGGCGAGCACGGTGGCGGTGGTGGTGCCGTCACCCGCGACGTCGTCGGTCTTCTTCGCGACCTCCTTGACCAGCTCGGCCCCGATCTTCTCCCACGGGTCCTCGAGCTCGATCTCCTTGGCGATCGAGACGCCGTCGTTGGTGATGGTCGGCGCGCCCCACTTCTTCTCGAGCACGACATTCCGGCCCTTGGGGCCGAGCGTCACCTTGACGGCGTCGGCGAGGGTGTTCATGCCGCGCTCAAGACCGCGGCGGGCGTCCTCGTCGAACGCGATCATCTTGGCCATTGCGGTGTGGTCCTCCACCTGTCTGGACGCCGACGGTGCACACTGGGGCGTGCACGACGGCAGGACTCTGCTCGGCCAGGCTCGGTGCCCGCGACGGACGATCGCGCGACGACGCCGTCATGTGGCGCCGCCGGAACGACCTCACCGTCCCGACCTGGCACTCAACCTTGATGAGTGCCAGTACCGTGTTTAGCACTCACCGATGCCGAGTGCAAGCGACCTGCCTCGGTCTCACCCTCCGGCGGTCGGCACCGACGTGGGCAGTTCGGCGGTCGACGGCGTGCTCCCGGAGCTCGACCCGCTCCCGGACGTGGCCATCGCCACGAACAGCAGCACGATCACCAGCAGTGCGACGCCCACCAGCACCGGCACGATCCACTTCGCCGCACCGCCCGACGAGGTCTTGGTGAACGACGAGGACCCGGCGGGCATCGGCGGGCGCAGCCGCACCGGCTGCTGCTGGTAGCCCGGGTAGGACTGCTGCGGGTACGGCCCGGACTGCTGGGGCGCCTGCTGCTGGAACGGCTGGGAGGCGGGATGCGCGGGCTGCGGCACCGGCTGCTGCGCGACGCGCGGCGGCGCCGGGGCCTCCCCGGCGACCGGGCCGAGCGCGGCGCGGGCCGCGGCGATCAGGTCCTGGCAGCTCGCGTAGCGCTGGTCGCCGCGCTTGGACATGCCCCGGCGCAGCACCTCGTCGATCGGCGGCGGCAGCAGCACCAGCGATCCGGGCGCAGGCGGCTCCGTGCCCAGATGCCCCTGAATGACCTCCTGGACCGAGCCCGGGAACGGCGGACGCCCGGTCAGGCAGGCGAAGAGCATGCAGGCCAGCGCGTACTGGTCGGTGCGGCCGTCGACCGGCTCGCCGCGCAGGTGCTCGGGGGCGGCGTAGGTCGGCGAACCCAGGAAGTCGCCGGAGGACGTGCGGTGGCCGGTCGCGCCGCGCCGGGTCAGCCCGAAGTCGGCGAGGTAGACGTGCTCGTGCGAGGACTCGCGGGAGGTGACCAGCACGTTGGCCGGTTTGAGGTCGAGGTGCACCAGACCGCGCTCGTGCAGCATGTCCAGCGCTTCGGCGATCTGCCCGAGCAGCTCCAGGCTGCGCTTCGGCGAGATCGGCCCGTCGGAGATCAGCCCCGCCAGATCGGTGCCCTCGACGAGCCGCATCGCGATGAACAGCATGCCGTCGACCTCGCCGAAGTCGTACAGCGGCACGATGTTCGCGTGGTCGATCGCCGAGGTGTTGCGGGCTTCGTCGACGAAGCGCTCGCGGAACTCCGCGTCGCCGGTGATGTGCTCCCCCATCACCTTCAACGCGACCTTGCGGCCGAGCCGGACGTCGGTGGCGCGGTACATCACGCTCATCCCACCGCGACCGAGCACGCCGTCGATCTTGTAGTGGCCCAGCCTGCGACCGGTCAAATCTTCCGACACGTCCCGCAGCCTAACCGGCTGAGATCACGCGGGTGCGGGTTTCGCGGGATGGCGCGCTGCGGCCCGGTCCCCCACCAGGAGAACCGGGCCGCACGACGACCTGGTGCGAAGTTCTCTTCAGACCTTGCGAACGCCGTCGGCTTGAGTTCGGCCATCGCGGCCGGCTTTCACCTCGAATTCGACCCGATCCCCTTCAGAAAGGGTGCGGAAACCAGACATGTCGATTGCGGAGTAATGGACGAACACATCGGATCCACCGTCCGTCGCGATGAATCCGTAGCCCTTCTCCGAGTTGAACCATTTGACCGTGCCGACCGCCACGGCGTCCTCCTCAAGAAATGTGATGCACGACGCTAGCGCCGCTGGAGCATCGGCCACACTACTCCGGAAAATCGGGCTCGTCGCGGGTCTGCTAATACGACTTTTCCGTTAAACGCTGGGCCGAACGGGTGGCTTCTCCGGACACGTTCCGTCATCAACAGGAGCTAATTCCCCCGACTGTCGCAATCGCATTCAAACCCGCACCAAAACCGGCGACGAATGCTCCCGCCGGGAAACCGACTCGCGACAACGACCGGAGCGAATGGGTCAGACCAATTGCGGTCCGGTGCAATGCGCGATCGTTTTCAACGAGCGAATCAGGAGCGCGGACCGAGGCCATTCGAGCGCAACCAGCCGACCAGTCCGCGCGGGTTGCGGGTCTGGGTCAGCACCTGGCCCGGTCCGGCGAAGTCGAACACCAGGCCCTCGCCGCTCTTGAGCGACTGCGCCACGCCCTGGTTCATCTGCCGCAGCTGGCTCTGCACCGTGTCGGCGTAGGCGACGACGTGACCGGTGTCGATCGTGATGTACTCGCCGGGCTGCAGGGTGACCACGTCCAGCGCGCCGTAGCAGGCCACCACCGCCGAGCCGTGCCCGCTGAGCCGGGTCAGGAACCCGCCCTCGCCGCCGAAGAGGTTCTGGAAACCGCCCCACTGGGTCTCGACCTGCACCGTGCTCGCCGAGGCCAACCAGCAGCCCTTCGTCACGCACCAGCCGACCCGGCCGTCGAGCTCCAGCACGTTGAGATCACCGGGCAGCGTGGGCGCCACGTCGACCCAGCCGCCCTGCTGCGGCGCGGTGTAGGTGGAGACGTAGAAGGATTCGCCGCCCAGAGCGGATCGGGCCAGCGACTTGAAGAAACCGCCCTGCGCGCGCGACTCGACGGTCACCCCGTAGCTGGTGGCCAGCATCGAACCGGACTCCACCCGCACGGGCTCCCCCGGTGCCAGCATCAACCGGGCGACCCCGTACGACGGCGTGTGACGAGTACGGACCTGCACAGCACAACCCCCTTCAGGGCCCCACCGGTCGGCGCGGGCACGGCGATTCTATGTAGGTGGCACCGAGCCCGGGGAACTCCGCGCCACCACCCGGAGAACCCGTGCTCGGGGTGTCGGCGTCAGGAGAACCGGGCATTGTGCCATCGCGCCGAGGAGCGACCAATCCCACGCCGATGGCGACACGACGGGTGCCCATGACAGATGATGCGTGCGTGTCGTCCAACAACCCCGCCCACGAGCTGACGTCGGTCGCCGACCACCGGGCGAAGGTCGCATCACTGCTGACCCGCACACCGGTCGAGACCCGTCCGCTGCAGAACTGCCTCGGCCTGGCCCTGGCCGAGGACCTGATCGCCCCGATCTCGCTGCCGCCGTTCAGCAACTCCGCGATGGACGGCTACGCGGTCCGCTCGGTCGATCTGACCGAGGCGACGCAGGACGAGCCGGTGAAGCTGCCGGTCCCCGAGGACATCCCCGCCGGCCGGGTGGACGTGCCGCCGCTGCAGCCCGGCACCGCGCACCGGATCATGACCGGCGCCCAGCTGCCGCCGGGCGCCGACGCGGTGATCCCGGTGGAGCGCACCGACGCGGGCACCGAGACGGTGGCCCTGTTCGGTTCGGTGCAACCGGGCGCCCACGTGCGCCGCGCGGGCGAGGACGTCGCGGCGGGCACGACCGTGCTCACCGCGGGCACCCGGTTGGGCGCCGCTCAGCTGGGCGTGGCCGCCGCCGTCGGCATCGCCGAGCTCCCCGTGCACCGGCCGGTGCGGGTGCTGGTGCTCTCGACCGGCTCCGAGCTGGTCGCGCCCGGGGAAGAGCTGCAGCTCGGGCAGATCTACGAGTCCAACGGGCTGATGCTGGCCGCTGCCGTGCAGGAGGCGGGTGGTGAGCCGACGATGCTGCGCTTCGTGCCCGACGACGTCGACGCCTTCCACGAGGTGCTGCAGGCCCACCTGGACTCCGCCGACCTGCTGATCACCTCGGGAGGGGTCAGCGCCGGGGCGTACGAGGTGGTCAAGGACGCCCTGGCCGGCAACGGCGTGGAGTTCACCAAGGTCGCGATGCAGCCGGGGATGCCGCAGGGCTGCGGCCGCTACCGGGACGCGTTCGCGGTGGTCACGCTGCCCGGCAACCCGGTGAGCTCGATGGTCTCGTTCGAGGTCTTCGTGCGTCCGGCGATGCTGGCCGCGGCCGGGCACGCCACGACCACGCGGCACCGGCGGCAGGCGGTGCTGGCCGAGTCGCTGACCGCTCCCTCGCGCAGGCAGCAGTTCCGGCGCGGGGTGTTCGACCCGGTCTCCGGCGAGGTCAGCCTGCAAGGAGCCCCGGGTTCACACCTGCTGGGCAGCCTCGCGCGGGCGAACTGCCTGCTCGCGATCCCGGAGGACGTGACCGAAATGCCCGCTGGGTCCACTGTGGACGTGGTGTTGCTGGACTAGATCAAGTCGATATCGCTTGTCACACCATCGTTGACGGTTCGACTTTCGGTCGCGAAGACTGCCAGTCCGACCTTCCACTTCCCCTCCGGAGTTTTGCACGTGCGTGGCCCCTGGCGCGCCGCCTTGGCGCTGGCGTTGCACATCGGTTTCTTCGTCGTGTCCCTCGGCCTGGTCGCCGGCCTGCTGATGATGGCGGGCATGACCTTCCGCCGCGACACCGTCGGAGGGATGAAGGTCGCCTTCGCCGCCGTCGTCGTCGGCGCGATCTTCGTCATCGGCCTGCGGGCGGTGCTGCGCAACCGGGTCCGCCCGCGCGGCGTGCCCGTGGACCGGGTCTCCCAACCCAACCTGTGGCGCACGATCGACCAGCTCGTCGACGCCACCGACTCCCCGCTGCCCGACGAAATCCGCATCACCTCCGAGCCGGGCGTCGCCATCCGCGAGAACACCGCCTTGCTTGGCCTGCGCACCCGCACCCGGTACCTGGAGATCGGGTTGCCGATGCTGGCGGCGCTGACCACCTCCGAACTCGGCGCGTCGCTGGCGCACGCGGTCGGTCGCCTCACCGGTCGCAGCAAGCTGACGGTGACCGCCCACCGGGTGCTGGCCAGCGTCCAGCGCACCGTCGACGGGCTCACCACCGGCCCGGTGAAGTGGCTGTTCGTCGGGTACGCGCGGTTGTTCACCGCCATCGCGGTCACCACCACCAAGGAGCTCGTGCTCGCCGGGGACGCCGCCGCGGTGCGCGTTGCGGGCAAGCGGACCGCGGTGATGGCGCTGCGCAAGTCCGTCGCGATCGAGCTCGGCTGGCGGGACTACGCGGACGCGTACCTGAGCATGGCCGCCAGCATCGGCCACGCACCCGACGTGCTGCTGGGCTTCCGCAGCTTCATGGACCACCCGACGCGCAAGCCCGCGCTGGCCGAGCGGGCCAAGCAGGCCATCGCCGACGAGCGCGGCGAGTTGCCGCTGCGCACCAGGGTCGAGCTGATGAAGCGGCTCAAGTCCGCCGACAAGGAGGCCGACGAGCGCCCGGCCTTCGCGGTCCTGCGCAAGCCGCGCAACGCCGTTCCCGAGCTGGAGGACCGGCTGCTGGTCGACTCGCTCGGGCCCCGGATGCCGTGGCCGGAGGTCGTCCGGCAGGCCGGAGCGGCGCAGTCCGCCGAGAAGGCCGCGCAGCTCAGCGCTGCCGCCCACCAGTGCGGGCTGGGTGTGGACCCGACGATCCAGGGCATCCTCGCCGCCATCCACCGCGGTCACGGCCGCGACCTCATCAACCCCGTGCTCAACCCGGGCCTGCACCCGTCGATGATCGACCAGACCGCCGAGGACACCCTCACCGAACTCCTCGGCTGCACCGTCATCGACGCGCTGATCTGCGCCCGCCGCGCCCACCACGAGCTGGACTGGGGCGGGCCGCCCGCGGTGCGGCTGGCCAACGGCCGCCCGCTGGACCCCGACCGCCTGGTCCGCCCCGCCGTCGCCGACCCGCGGCTCATCCCCGGACTGCACCGGGTGCTGGTCGACCTGGGCGTACCGCTGCACCACACCCGCGAGCCCGCCGACGAACCGGAGCCGTCGCTGGCCGGGATCGTCAGCCCGGTGCAGTGCTCCGGGGAGGCCTACGACCTGCTGGTCAGCGACCGCGGCCTGCTGCTGCTCCCCAGCGACGCCAGCGCCGCGAAACGGCTGCTCGCGGGCACCCTGGCCCGGCTCAGGGAAGCCGAGCAGGAGCAGCTCAGCGAGCTGGCCTCGCGGCCGATCAACGAGCTGCGGGAGCGCTCCGGAGCGCAGTGGGTGGACAGCCGCGACGTGGCCAGCGCCCGCCTCGACCAGGAGAAGGCCGGCTGGTCGCTGGAGCTGGACCTCTACCTCGACGAGTACGCGATGTCGACGCTCGACGAGGTGCGCGTGAGCCCGGGCCGCGACGACGGCGTCTCCGTGCTGACCCTGGGCAGCACCGCCGACGGCGTCGAGCACGGAGATCCGTACCACGGGCTGGCCGAGCTGATGGGAGCCCGCATGGAGCTGGACGAGCCCGCCCTGTCCCTGGAATGACCGCCACCCTGACGTGGAGCCAGCAGCCGTCTTGTTGACGCGGAGTTACTGAATGCGTTCCCAACGTCCTCCGTTAGCGGCTACGGAGAGGCTGTGAACTCGATTACACTAGGAACCGCGTCACGAAACGTTGATCACCGAGTCTCCTTCGTGTCCGCAACGGCACCCTCGCTTGCCGGGTGTCGCGGACCGCGAAAAGAGGGCCGTGCGCCGTCGGGGGGCGCACGGACCCGAAATCAAAGAGGCCGTTCGGCACCTACGGGGAGGCGCCGAACGGCCTCTTTGTTCTGCTCGTGGGGCCGCGGTCGCCCTGCTGGACGGTGCGGGTGGCGGAACCTGAGACGCCGCCTGGGTCCGGGCGCCACTCCTGATGTATGCCAATACGCGGCGTCGCGGCGTCCTCCCCAGGCGGCGTCTCAGAACCCGCGGCGGTGCTGGCTGCTCAGGTGGGGTACTGAGAAAGCACCTTCGGTGCTTGCCTGACGGTTGGGGGTTTCACCCGTACGTGTGACTCTTGGTCGTCTGGGCGGTAGCATCCGGTTTGAGATACGTGCAGGTCACGCGGGTTGTTCTTGATCGACTGCGCCCCCTGGCGACGGTGGGAACGAGGCGTCCGCGATGCTGTACGTCTACGGCGCAGGCAGGACTACCGCGCCGCGCTGACATGACCTCCGACGCAGGGGCGCGACTACCTCGATGAGCAGCACCCAAGAGAGCCCGCTGGCGCACCTGATCGCGCTGGCCAAGGACACCGTTCCGCCGATGCACCCGGCAGGCAGGCCGTTCGTCATCGGCGCCGCCGTCGCCACGCTGGTGCTCCGCCGCATCTGGCGCCCGCTGGGCGTGGTCGGCGCCGTGCTCACCGCCTGGTGCGCGTGGTTCTTCCGCGAGCCCGCCCGCACCACCCCGACCCGCGAGGGCCTGGCCGTGGCCGCCGCCGACGGCGCCGTCGCGCACGTCGAGAGCGCCGTCCCGCCGGCCGAGCTCGGCTTCGGCGAGACGCCGATGATCCGCATCAGCACCTTCCTCACCATCTTCGACGTGCACGTCCAGCGCGTCCCGGTCAGCGGCAAGATCGACAAGATCGTCTACCGCCCGGGCAAGTTCCTCTCCGCGGACCTGGACAAGGCCAGCGAGGACAACGAGCGCAACTCGATGGCCATCCGCTCCCAGGACGGCACCCGCGTCGCCGTCGTGCAGATCGCCGGGCTCGTCGCCCGCCGCATCGTCTGCGAGGTCGCCGAGGGCGACACCGTGGCCGCGGGCAACACCTACGGCCTCATCCGGTTCGGCTCCCGCGTGGACCTCTACGTCCCCGCCGACAGCAAGGTCCTGGTCGAGCCCGGCCAGCGCACCATCGGCGGCGAGACCCCGCTCGCCGAACTGCCCAGGGGGAAGCGCGACCGATGAGCATGCGGACCACCCCCGGCGTCCGGCTGCTGCCCAATGCGATCACCGTGCTGGCGATGTGCGCGGGCCTGTCCGCGATCCAGTTCGCCCTCAACGGGCAGCTGACCTTCGCGATCGGGTCCGTCGCCGTCGCAGCGGTGCTCGACGGCCTCGACGGCCGGATCGCCCGGCTGCTCGACGCCACCTCCAAGATGGGCGCCGAGCTGGACTCCCTGGCCGACGCGATGTCCTTCGGCGTGGCCCCGGCGTTGACGCTCTACGCCTGGCACATGCAGGACAACCGGGCCGGCTGGGTGGTGTCGCTGATCTTCGCGGTCTGCATGGTGCTGCGGCTCGCCCGGTTCAACACGCTGCTCGACGACGCCGAGCAGCCGCCGTTCGCCAAGGAGTTCTTCGTCGGCGTGCCCGCCCCCGCGGCCGGGCTGCTGGCGCTGCTGCCGCTCGCCCTGACCGCGCACTTCGGCTACCCGGGCTGGTGGGCCAACCAGAGCGTGGTCATGGTGTGGATGGTGCTGATCGCCGCGCTGGCGGTCAGCCGGGTGCCCACCCTGTCGCTGAAGACGGTGAAGGTCCCGCCGAAGATCGTGGCCCCGCTGCTGGTGGGCGTCGCTCTGCTGGCCGCGCTGGTCGTGGTGTTCCCGCTGATCTCGCTGGCCGTCGCGATGGTGCTGTACCTGCTGCACGTGCCCTACGCGGTCTACCGCTACCAGTGGCTCTCGCGGCACCCGGAGGCGTGGGACGCCGCTCCCCGGGAGCGCCGGGCGATCCGCCGCAACACCCAGCGGCGCCTGGGCATCCGCCCTCCGCTGCGCCGCAGCGTGGCCGGTGCCGCGCGGCGCGTGCGACTCCCCCGCCGCCCCACCGGGCCGGGGCACCCCCGGCGCAGCTGGCGCCGCCTCGAACTCCGCCGCAACCGCGACGACTACTGAGGCACGCGGCGGTTCTGGTCCGAACTGTCCGGGCGAATAGGACATCGATCATGGACGGTTCGGACCACGACCGCCCGTCGCCCCACCGCCGCTGACCACGTCGTCCCCGCCGCGAGCGGCTAGGGTCGGTGGGGTGGCTTCGATCAGCTTGACCGCCCGCGTCTCCACGTCCGCGCGCGACACCCGCCGCGGGGTCGTGCGGCTGCACCCCGAGGTGCTGGACGCCCTGGACCTGCGGCCGTGGAGCGCGGTGCGCCTCACCGGAGCGCGCGAGACCGTCGCCCTGGCCGCCGCCGCGGAGAGCACCTCACCGACCGGGTTCCTGCTGCTCGACGACGTCGCGCTGCTCAACCTCGGGGTGACCGAGGGCTCGTCCGTGGCCGTCGCCCCGGCGCAGGTGGAGGTCGCCAAGCGGGTCTCGATCACCGGTTCGCGGATGGCGCGGGCGACCGTCTCGCCGGAGACCGCCCGGCTGGCGCTGACCGGCAAGGTCTTCTCCCTCGGCGACGCGGTGTCTCTGCTGCCGCAGGACCTCTCGCCCTCCTCCTCGTCCCGCGCAGGCGAAGTGCGGCGCCAGATGTCCGCCGCCATCGGCCTGACCTGGACCAACGAGCTGATCAGCGTCGCGGCGACCGAGCCCGCCGGCGCCGTGGCGGTCCAATCGTCCACAGTGGTCGAGTGGCAGGACGGCGCGACGTCCGAAAACCGCTCCGCCGCAACCGAAACCCCCTCACGGCCGACCGCTCCCGAGCCCGTCGACGAGCAGCACTCCCCCGTGCCGGTGACCGACCTGGTGGGCTCGCGCGACACCGCCCGCCGCCTGACCGAATGGCTCCGGCTGGCCTTCGACCAGCCCGAGCTGCTGCGCAGGCTCGGCGCCGAACCCCGGCTGGGCGCGCTGATCAGCGGCCCGCCCGGAGTCGGCAAGGCCACGCTGGTGCGCGCCGTGTGCGCCGAGATCGGCGCGGAGCTCGTCGAGGTCGCCGCCCCGACCATCGCCGCGCTGGAGGCGCGCACCGCCGCCAACCGGCTGCGGGAGGCCATCGACCGCGCCACCGCCGCCTCCGGCGACGGAGTCCTGCTGCTCACCGACGTCGAAGCGCTGCTCCCCGAGTCCGACCCACCGCCGCTGGCCACCATCGCCCTGGAGTCGATCCGCGACGCCATCGGACGCGACGAGCTGGCCGTGATCGTCACCAGCTCGAACCCGCAGTCGGTCGATCCGCGGCTGCGCGAACCGGGCGCGGTCGACCGCGAGCTCACCATCGGGCTGCCCGACGACACCACCCGCGCCGACCTGCTCGGCGTGCTGCTGCGCGGCGCCCCGCTCGACGAGGACATCCGGTTCGCCGAGATCGCCGAACGCACACCGGGTTTCGTCGCCGCCGACCTACTGGCGCTGTGCCGGGAAGCCGCGCTGGGCGCAGCGCTGCGGCACCGCGACGACCCCGCCGACCCGCGAATCCGCCGCCAGGACCTGCTGGACGCCCTGACCTCGGTGCGGCCGATCTCGATGTCCACATCGGACAACCTGCAGACCGGCGGGCTCACCCTCGACGACGTCGGCGACATGACCGAGGTCAAGCAGGCCCTCACCGAGACGGTGCTGTGGCCGCTGCAGTACCCGGACTCGTTCACCCGCCTGGGAGTCGAGCCGCCGCGCGGCGTGCTGCTCTACGGCCCGCCCGGCTGCGGCAAGACCTATCTCGTGCGGGCGCTGGCGGGCAGCGGCAGGCTCAACGTGCTCACCGTGAAGGGCGCGGAGCTGATGGACAAGTGGGTCGGCGAGTCCGAGCGCGCCGTCCGCGAGCTCTTCCTGCGGGCCAGGGGCGCCTCGCCCGCGCTGGTCTTCCTCGACGAGGTGGACGCGCTGGCACCGCGACGAGGCCAGTCCTCGGACTCCGGTGTGTCGGACCGGGTGGTCGCGTCCCTGCTCACCGAGCTCGACGGGGTGGAACCGATGCGCGACGTCGTCGTGCTGGCCGCCACGAACCGCCCGGAGCTCATCGACCCGGCCCTGCTGCGTCCCGGCCGCTTCGAACGGCTCGTCTACGTCCCGCCGCCGGACGCCGAAGCCCGCCAGGCCATCCTCACCGCGGCGGCGAAGAACACCCCGCTGTCCGATGACGTCGACCTCGCGGAGCTGGCCGGAACCCTCGACGGCTACTCGGCGGCCGACTGCACGGCACTGGTCCGCGAAGCCGCGCTCACGGCGATGCGGGAATCCATCTCCGCCGCCAAGGTCACGGGCACCCACCTCGCCACGGCCCGCGAGGCGGTCCGCCCGTCCCTGGACCCGGCCCAGCTCGAGACCCTCGCCGCCTACGCCGAGAACCACCGCTGACCCGCGGACCGGTCCGATCTCACGCGAAGCCAACCTTCAGCCCTCTGACCAGGACGTGCACGCCCGAGCGCGGGTCGCGGCGCTACAGACGTGCGGGTGCGTGCGGTGAGGGCTTGAACTCCGCGCGGGGTTCGGGGATCACTTCCCGACGGACGGGCCCTTGTAGTCGTTGGTGATGATGGCGATCAGGCCCGGCGTGGCGTCCTGTATCCCGTCGAAGCGGGCCTCGGCTCGGGCGCCGATGCGGGCGGCGAGCTCCTTGGCCTGGCGCTCCTCGCCGGTGCCGGGGCGGAAGAAGACCGTGGTGGTCGGGATCTTGCCCTTGGCGTAGTTGCCGACCTCGGGCACGTCGTACCCGGCCTTGCGCAGGTCCTCGGCGGCGCGGTGCGCCAGCCCGGAGATCGTCGAGTTGTTGTAGACCCGCACGATGATCTGCTCGCTGCCCTTGCCGGAACCGACCGGGACGTCCTGCCCCGAACCCGGGGTCTGGGCGTTGCCCGAACCGGGCTGCTCGGTGACCGGCGGCTGGGTCGTGGGGGGCTGGACCACCGGAGGCTGGGCCGACGGCGGCTGCACGGGCGGGACGACCGGGGCCGGCGCGGGTTCCGGCGGCGGCTGCACCTGCGAGGTGGGCTCCTGCGGCAGCGGCTGGGCGGTGTCCGAGGACTCGCCGGACATCAGGGTCGCGGTCCCGAACACGGCCGCGAGCACGCCGACTCCGATCAGACCCAGGCCGATCAGCTTGGCCCCGCCGGGTCCGCCGGACGGTTCCCCAACACTCATCAGTGCAACTCGATTCCCAGTCGTTGAGCGGCCCTCGTGCGCTGTCGTGCCGCCCGTGCCTTGCGCAGTCTCTTGATCAGCATAGGGTCCGCGTTGAACGCGGCGGGGGAATCCAGCAGCGTGTTGAGCAGCTGGTAGTACCGCGACGCGGACATGTCGAACAGTTCCCGGATCGCGATGTCCTTCTTGCCCGAGCGCTTCCACCACTGCGCTTCGAAGGCGAGGATCCCCAGCTCCCGGTCGGTCAGGTCCCGGTCCGCGGGGCCCGGTTCGGGCTCGTCCGCCGGCGGTTCGACGATCCGCTCGATGGGCTGCGTGATCGGCTCGGCGAGGGTCAGCCGCCGACGCTCCGGCGCCTGCTGACGCCCGTGCATGCGCGCGAGTTGTTCGCACTGACGGGCGATCTCCTGCGCGGTCAGCATCTGGGCGGCGTCCATCCGGCTCCTCGCCTCGCGATTCGGTCGCGGAGAATCACACGGCTGTCATTCCCGGTGACCAATTGAACCATGCCGTGATCCGGACGGTGAGCCGATCACACCCCTGTTTCACGCGCAAGAGCGCACCCGGTCAGGCCACCTGGGGGAACCGATAGGGTCCGCGCATGGCTGTTCACCCCATCCGCGTCTACGGCGACCCCGTGCTGCACAACCCGACTCGCCGGGTGGAGCGCTTCGACGAGGAGCTGCGCACTCTCGTCGAGGACATGTTCGAGACGATGGCCGCCGCGAACGGGGTGGGCCTCGCGGCCAATCAGATCGGCGTCGACCTGCGGTTGTTCGTCTACGACTGCCCGGACGACGAGGGCGTGCAGCACCGCGGCGTGGTGATCAACCCCGAGCTGACGACCTCGGAGGTCCCGGAGACCATGCCCGATCCGGACGACGACTGGGAGGGCTGCCTGTCGGTCCCCGGCGAGTCGTACCCGACGGGCCGGGCGGACTGGGCGAAGGCCACCGGGTCCGATGTGGACGGAAAGCCGGTGGAGGTCGAGGGGACCGGCTTCTTCGCGCGCTGCCTGCAGCACGAGACCGATCACCTCGACGGCTACGTCTACCTGGACCGGCTCACCGGCAGGCACGCCCGCGCGGCCAAGAAGATGATCAAGCGCAACGAGTGGGGCGTCCCCGGCCTGAGCTGGGACCCGGCCGAGGTGGGCGACCCGTTCGCCGAGTGAGCCGAACGCGGCCGGACGGATGAACCTGTTGCCATCGGCGGCCGCACCCCCGTAGCCTCGGCCACGAACAAGTCAATCCGCGGGAGCTCGCACCAAGAGCGGGCTGAGAGGGCGACTGGAGAACTCCGGGGTCGCCGACCGCACGAACCTGACCGGGTAATGCCGGCGTAGGGAGTGGACGGCAATGGCCGACGTGTATCCGAACGCATCCGGAATCACCACGGGACCCATCGAGGGATCCCGAAAGGTCTTCAGCAGCACCGAATCCGGGCTGCGCGTGCCGTTCCGCCGCATCGAGCTGACCAACGGTGAACACCTCGACGTCTACGACACGTCAGGGCCGTACACCGACGAAAACGCCACTGTGGACGTCCACAGTGGACTTCCTCGAACGCGAGCGGGATGGCGCGACGGACGGGAGCACAACACCCAGCTGGGCTGGGCGAAGGCGGGCGCGATCACCCGCGAGATGGAGTACATCGCGCACCGCGAAGGGGTTTCGCCGGAGTTCGTGCGCGACGAGGTCGCCTCGGGCCGCGCGGTGATCCCGGCGAACCGGTGCCACCCGGAGAGCGAGCCGATGATCATCGGCAAGAACTTCCTGGTCAAGGTCAACGCCAACATCGGCAACTCCGCGGTCACCTCCTCGGTCGAGGAGGAGGTGGAGAAGATGGTGTGGGCGACCCGCTGGGGCGGCGACACCGTGATGGACCTGTCCACCGGCAAGCGCATCCACGAGACCCGCGAGCGCATCCTGCGCAACTCCCCCGTGCCGATCGGGACCGTGCCGATCTACCAGGCGCTGGAGAAGGTCGACGGCGATCCGGCCTCGCTGACCTGGGAGATCTACCGGGACACCGTGATCGAGCAGTGCGAGCAGGGCGTGGACTACATGACCGTGCACGCGGGCGTGCTGCTGCGCTACGTTCCGCTGACCGCCCAGCGCGTGACCGGGATCGTCTCGCGCGGCGGGTCGATCATGGCGGCCTGGTGCCTGGCGCACCACCGGGAGAGCTTCCTCTACACCCACTACAGCGAGCTGTGCGAGATCCTGCGCGCCTACGACGTGACGTTCTCGCTGGGCGACGGCCTGCGTCCGGGCTCGATCGCCGACGCCAACGACCGCGCCCAGTTCGCCGAGCTGGAAACCCTCGGCGAGCTCACCCACATCGCCCGCGAGCACGACGTGCAGGTGATGATCGAGGGACCCGGCCACGTGCCGATGCACAAGATCGCGGAGAACGTGCGGCTGGAGGAGGAGCTGTGCGGTGAGGCGCCGTTCTACACGCTCGGCCCGCTGACCACCGACATCGCACCCGCCTACGACCACATCACCTCCGGCATCGGCGCGGCGATGATCGCCCAGGCCGGCACCGCGATGCTCTGCTACGTCACCCCCAAGGAGCACCTCGGCCTGCCCAACCGGGACGACGTCAAGACCGGCGTGATCACCTACAAGATCGCCGCGCACGCCGCCGACCTGGCGAAGGGACATCCCCGCGCCCAGGAGCGGGACGACGCGCTGTCCACCGCCCGCTTCGAGTTCCGCTGGACCGACCAGTTCAACCTGTCGCTGGACCCGGACACCGCACGCGCCTTCCACGACGAGACGCTGCCCGCGGAACCGGCGAAGACGGCCCACTTCTGCTCCATGTGCGGCCCGAAGTTCTGCTCGATGAAGATCACCCAGGACGTCCGCAAGTACGCCGAGGAGCACGGCCTGACCAGCGTCGAAGCCATCGAGGCCGGCATGGCGGAGAAGTCCGAGGAGTTCACCCGCACCGGCGGCGAGGTCTACCTGCCGCTCGCGGCCAACGACTGATCGCGAGGGCCGGGGCGGCTCCAACCGAGCCGCCCCGGCCACTCAGAAGTCGTCGGTGGAGGTGCTCAGGCCGAACGGCGCGGGGAGTTCTTGCGATCTGCCTGGTCACGAGCCTGTCCGGAAACGACCGAGGAGTCAGCAGCTGCGCGATCGGAGGCGATCACGCGGCACGTAGCATTCTGGGAATGCACGACGAGACCGCTCCGCCCACCGCGCTGACCATCGCCGGATCGGACTCCGGCGGAAGTGCGGGCATGCACGCCGACCTGCGGACCTTCTTCGCCTGCGGGGTGCACGGCATGACCGCCGTGACGGCGGTGACCGTGCAGAACACCGTCGGCGTGACCGGCCTGGTGGAGATCCCGCCGGAGACCGTGGCCGCGCAGATCGACGCGGTGGCCTCCGACATCGGCGTCGGCGCGGCCAAGACCGGGGTGCTCGCCTCCGCCGCCACCATCGACGCCGTCCTGGACGCCTGCGACCGGCACGGGATCGGCCGCGGCGGCCGGACGCCGTTCGTGGTGGATCCGGTGGCCGCGTCGCGCAGCGGCGAACCGCTGCTGCGGCCGGACGCGCTCGACGCGCTGCGCCACCGGGCGTTCCCCCGGGCCACGCTGGTCACCCCGAACCTCGACGAGGTGCGGCTGCTCACCGGCATCGACGCGCGCACCCGCGAGGACCTGCTGGACGCGGCCAAGGCGATCCACGCCTTCGGACCGGAGTGGGTGCTGATCAAGAGCGGGCACCTGCCCGACGACCCCGAGTGCGTCGATCTGCTCTTCGACGGCACGGAGTCCATCGAGCTGCCGGGCCCGCGCTACGCCACCGAGCACACCCACGGCGCCGGCGACGTGTTCGCCTCGGCGATCACCGCCGCGCTGGCCAAGGGCGCCTCGATGCCGGACGCGGTGCGCGGCGGCAAGCGGTTCGTCACGCGCAGCGTCGCCGACGCCTACCCCCTCGGCTCCGGCGTGGGACCGGTCTCCACCTTCTGGCGGATCAGCCCTCGCTCGTACTGACCAATCATTTGAGTGATTCTCGTCGGCATCCTGTAACCCGATAGGTGCTACTCGTCGACATAGGTCGGAGAGGGGCGTAATTCCAGGCGCGGAACCTGGAGGGCGCGGCGAGGGACGACAGGGGTTTGCGAGAGCGTGGCTAGAGCGGTGTTGACAAGGGCACGGGGATGGATGGCCACCGAGGCGGGTGCGCCGGATCCTCGGCAGCGCCAATACGTGCTGCTGGTGGTGCTCGCCGTGATCGCCGGAACGTTCGCGGGCTGGTTCTTCGAGCTGCAGACCCCGGTGCTGCTGGGAGCGCTGACCACCGTGCTGGCGCTGACCGCCACCAGCGGTCAGGCGCTGCGCTCCGATCTGCGCAGGTTCATGTGGCTGACGCCGGCGCTGGTGCTGATGATGGCCGTCGGGCCGATGCTGACCAAGGTGCCGGTGCTGGCCGGGCTCGCCGTCGCGGTGGTCGTGTTCGGCACCGGGATGCTGCCCGCGCTGGGTGAGCACTACCGCATCGGCGGGCAGATCTTCGCCGCCGCGACCCTGGTGACCACCACGACCGGGATCGGCAACGACCAGCCGTTCCTGATCCTGCTGGCCTCGACCATCGCGGGCGGGCTGTTCGCGCTGCTGCTGCGGGTGATCACCGGGGTCGCCGACCCCGGGCACGCGACCCGCGTCGCGGTGGCCCGGACGCTGCTGACACCCGGCCCCGGCGTGCTCGAATCAGCCGCTGCCGCGTGGCGCGCCGACGGTTCCAGCACCTGGCTCGGACAGGTCCTGGCGGGTTCGGCCCGGTTCCGCGCCGCCCGCGAGACGCTGCTCGCGCAGGCTCAGCAGAGCGACCGGATCGAGGCCGAACGGCTCCGCGAGATCGTCGCCGAGGCCGACCAGGTCGCCGCCGAGCTCGCCCGCGCGATCCGCTCCCGCGCCTGCACCGGGCTGCCGATGGCCGCCCGCCGCGACCCCGCCCAGGCCGTCATCGCCCGGGGCGGGCGGCAGGACGTGCCCGACGCCGTCGGCGGCGTGAACCAGGGCCTGGACCGGATCCGCGCCGCCGTGGTCAGCCGCGACGAGAGCCCGGTGCCGCCCGCCGAGGACGGCGCCCTGCGGGAACGGCTGCTGGGCGCGGTGCGCGCCCACCTGTCGTTCCGGTCCTCGCTGTTCCGGCACGCGCTGCGCTGCACGCTGGCGGTCGCGGTCGGCATGGTGATCGTGCTGCTGCTGCGCGACCCGTCGGCGTCGAGCCTGCTGCTCGCGCTGTACGTGGTGCTGGCTCCCGCGGCCCGCGACAGCATGACCGGCGCGCTGGAACGCACAGGTGGCGCGGTGCTGGGCGTGACCGCCCTGGCCATCCTGATCACCCTGCTGCCGGGCGCCTACCTGCTGGTCCCGCTGGTCATCGGCGGGATGCTGCTGAACATGCCGAGGCTGCGCGCCGAGTACCAGGTGGTGCTGGGCTGCCTGATCGTGATCACCGTGGTGGATCAGGCGATGGCGCTGGACCGCCCGCTGGTCAACGTCGGGATCAGCTTCGCCGCCAACACGGCCGTGGGCGCGGCGATCGCGCTGATCGTCGGCTACGTGAGCTACCTGGTGCTGCCGAGCAGCATCGTCCCGGACGTGCGCGGCGCGGTCCGCTCCACCGTCTGGTCCGTCTCGGAGCTGCTGCGCAGCGTCCGGGCCTCCGGCCAGGGCGCCGATCTCCCGACGGCGCTGCAGGCGGCGAACGTGCTGGCGCTGCGCCGCACCCAGGACCTGCTGGGCATGCCCGCGCTGCTGGACGGCACCGGCGAGGAGACCGACGACAACCACGCCACCCGCGCCGCGGCGATCGCGCTCGACGCGCTCCGCCAGGACGTCGCCACGCTGGCCTTCCGCCCCGCCGAGGAGCGCAAGGTCGCGGTCCCGGCGCTGCGCGCGGTCGACGACCTGCTGGGCGGCAAGGCCACGGCGAAGATCCCCGACATCCCGGCGGGCGGCGCCCCGGCCTCGGAGCTCCTGGCGAGCTCGCTGGTCGAGAACGCCCTCCACGCCCGCCAGGCCATCGACCGGACCTTCGGCTACGACAACCCCTGGAAGAGCTACACGATCAGCTTCGTCCGCCCCGAACGCCTCCACATCCGCTGAGGCCGGGTTTTTCGAATTTCGCGCGAAATTCGAACGCCGACGTTCCGACTCGAATTTCGCGCGAAATTCGAATACGGCCCGAAACTTCGGGCTTTGACCTGGGAAGACACGCCCGGGCGCGGGGGCCCGTTCGAATTTCGCGCGAAGTTCGAAGGCTGCGCCCGGGCTCGGGAGTGCTGTCGGGGTGGGTGTAGGGGTGTCAGCCCATCGGGGTGCCGGGGCTTGAGGCTTGGGCCCAGAAGCGTTGGGCGATTCTTCCCGCTTGCGAGGCCAGGCGGCCCGCTTCGACGGCGCTGCGCATCGCCGTGGCCATGCGCTCGGGGTCCTGGGCGCGGGTGACGGCGGTGGCCAGGAGGACCGCCGAGCAGCCGAGCTCCATCGCCAGGGCCGCGTCGGAGGCCGTGCCGATGCCCGCGTCGAGGACGATCGGGACGGTGGCGCGGGAGACGATCATCTCGATGTTGTGCGGGTTGCGGATGCCCAGTCCGGTGCCGATCGGCGAGCCCAGCGGCATGACCGCCGCGCAACCGACCTCCTCCAGCTTCAGCGCCAGGACCGGGTCGTCGTTGGTGTAGGCCAGGACGACGAAACCCTGGTCCACCAGCTGCTCCGCCGCGTCCATGAGCTCGATCGGGTCGGGCAGGAGGGTGTCCTCGTCGGCCACCACCTCCAGCTTGACCCAGTTGGTCCCCAGGGCTTCGCGGGCGAGCTGCGCGGTGAGCACCGCTTCGGCCGCGGTGCGGCAGCCCGCGGTGTTGGGCAGCGCCTCGATGCCGAGCTTGCGCAGCAGGTCGAGGACACCGGTGCCGCCACCTGCGTCGGCGCGGCGCATCGCGACGGTCGTCAGCTCGGTTCCGGAGGCGATCAGCGCGCGCTCCAGCACGGCGAGGTTGTTCGCCCCGCCGGTCCCGGTGATCAGGCGCGAACCGAACTCGCGGCCGGCGATCAGCAATGGGTCGTCCACGGTCACCCTCCTTGCACTGCGGTGAGGACTTCGATGGTGGCGTCGGCGTGCAGCGCCGTGGCGGGCCACGACGCGCGCGGCACCACCGCGCCGTCCAGCGCCACGGCCACGCCTCGTTCCGGCACGCCGAAGTCGTCCAGCACTGACGCGAGGGTGGCGCCCGCGGCGACCTCCCGCGCGTCGCCGTTGATCACGACGTTCACTGCTGTCCTCCCAAACGGCTCGGATCGGTGGCCTTGATCAGCGGTTCCGGTTCTTCGCCGCGCAGCAGCGCCAGCACGGCGTCGACGGTGACCGGCGTGAGCAGGAACCCGCCTCGGTGGTGCCCGGTGGCGGCGAGCACTCCCGGCTCCAGCCAGCCGATCACCGGCAGGTTGTCGGTGGTGCTCGGGCGCAGCCCGGCGGTGGCCTCGACCAGCGCGTACTCGGCGATGCCCGGCATCACGGTCTCGGCGTTGGCGAGCAGGTCGCGGACGCCCCCGACGGTGACCTCGGTGTCGAAGCCGACCTCGTGCTGGGTGGCGCCGAGCACCACTCCCCCGTCGTCGCGCGGCACCAGGTAGCAGGGCCTGCCGCGCACCGGGCCGCGCACGGTGCGGGTCGGCGGTGGCAGCGCGGTGGCGCGTCGCCGCAGCCGCAGGATCTCGCCCTTGACCGGGCGGATCCGGTCGGCGAGCGCCGGGTGCAGCGAACCCGAGTGCGCACCTGCGGAGATCACCGCGACATCGCACTCCACAGTGGACTCGGCGAGCTCGACCGCGCCCTGCCGGACCGCCTCGGCGCGTTCGGCGATGAACTCCACGCCCGCGGCTTCCGCCGCCGCCCGCAGCGCGGTCAGCGCGAGCCGGTTGTCCACCGCGAGATCACCGGGCACTTCCAGACCACCGCGTACCGCGGGACCCAACGAGGGCTCTCGCCTGCGCAGTTCGCGGCCCGTCAGCCGAGTGACGCTGCGGCCCAGTCCGGCCAGGTATCCGGCGACGTTGTCGAGCTCTTCGCGGTCGGCGCCGTCGACGCCGAACATCAGCGTTCCCTCGGTGCGCAGCCCGGACGGCAGACCGGCCGCGCGGCTGAGCTCGTCGGCGAAGTCCGGCCAGCGGTTCAGCGACGTCGAGCCCAGTTCGAGGAGTTCTTCCTCGCCGGGCCAGGCCTCGGCGAGAGGTGCGAGCATCCCGCCCGCGACGTACGAGGCACCCGAGGCGGGGGCCGGATCGACCAGGCTCACCCGGTTGCCGGCCGCGGCAGCGCGCCAAGCCACCGACAGGCCGACGACTCCGCCGCCCACCACGACGACATGATCGGTTCGTTTCTCAGACAACTCCACGCTCCCTGCGCCGGCATGACCCGGATCAGGTTCGACGGTCGGAGCCCTGCGCTCCCTCTCAGCCCGGTCCGCCGGGCTCCCGTGCTCACCGCCATCCACAGTACCCGCCCGCAGATCGCAACGTCAGCGCCTGGTACGGGATCTCTTGAGGGGGATCACCCCGCTCAGCGGCGCGGGAGGCGCTGCCCGTTGCGGTGCGAGCTGAGTCCCTCACCTGAAACAGCGGCTACGCCGCATTTTCGCAACGGCTAGGGTGGGGGACATGCCTGGATTGGACGGCTTCGGGATTCGCGCGCGCCTCGCCGAGGCGAAGTTGTACCTGTGCACCGACGCTCGCAGCGAGCGAGGTGACCTCGCGGAGTTCGCCGACGCCGCGCTCGCCGGAGGTGTCGACATCATCCAGCTGCGCGACAAGGGCCCGGGCGGCGCTCCGCTGGAGGCCCGCCACGAGCTCGCCGCGCTGGAGGTGCTGGCCGAGGCCTGCGTGCGGCACGGCGCCCTGCTGGCGGTCAACGACCGCGCGGACGTCGCGATGGCGGCGGAGGCCGATGTCCTGCACCTGGGCCAGGACGACCTGCCGGTGGACATCGCCCGCCGCGTGGTCGGCGACCAGGTGGTAATCGGCCGCTCCACGCACGACATCGCCCAGGCCGACTCGGCGGCGACCGAGCCGGGCGTGGACTACTTCTGCACCGGACCGGTGTGGACGACCCCGACCAAGCCCGGCCGTCCCGCCGCGGGCATCGACCTGGTCCGGCACACCGCCGAGCACCGGGGGCACGGCCGTCCGTGGTTCGCCATCGGCGGCATCGGCCCGGAGAACCTCGACGAGGCCATCGAGGCGGGTGCCGAGCGCATCGTGGTGGTCCGCGCGATCACCGCCGCCGACGACCCCGAAGCCGCCGCCCGCGACCTCCGGGCACGGCTCGCCTGACCTGACGACGAACGACCCCCGGGAATCCCGGGGGTCGTCGTGCGTGAAGTGGTGTCAGCGGGAGCCGCTGTCACAGATCACTGGGTCAGCAGGGAGACGCCGTAGGCCGAGAGGGCCTCGTTGACCGGCTGGAAGTAGGTCGTGCCACCGCTGGTGCAGTCGCCCGAGCCACCCGAGGTCATGCCCTGGGCCTGGTCGCCCGAGATGAACGAGCCACCGGAGTCGCCCGGCTCGGCGCAGACGTCGGTGCGGGTCAGGCCCTCGACGGTGCCCTGCTCGTACTGAACGGACTGGTTCTTGGCCTCCAGCGTGCCGCAGTGCCAGCCGGTGGTGGAACCGGAGCGGCAGATCGACGCGCCCTCCGAGGCCTCCGTGGAACCGGCCACGGCAACCGTGCCGCCGTTGTAATCGTTCACCGCGGCCTGCGGGCTGTCGTCGGTGCCGACGGAGATGAAGGAGTGGTCATCACCGGGGAAGGACGAGCCCTCGAAGGTGCCGCTGGGCTCGGTGGTGGTGTCGCCGGTGCCGCCGCAGTGGCCGGCGGAGACGAACCCGCCCTCCACGGCGAAACCGACGGAGCAGCGAGCGCCGCTGCCGATGTAGTAAGCGTTGCCGCCCACCACGTCCATCAGCGTCCGGGGCTGCTCCTGCGACTCGACGACCTTCACGGCCTCGGCGGGCACGCCCGCGTCCTGCGCGAACTGCGCGGCCTCGGCCGCGGCACCCGGCTTGGCGGTGACGACGACGGCGTTCTGCTTGTTGCTCGCGTACCAGCCGGTGACGCTCTTCGGCGCCTGGGCCTTGCCCGCGTTGAGACCGTCGACGACCCCGTTGAGCTGCTTCGTGCTGAAGGCGACCTGGCGGACCTCGGCACCGGCGGCGCGGACCTGCTCGGAGCGGGCCGCGCCGGTCACGCCGACGACGAGCTTGCCGGTGGCGGAGTCGAAGTAGGCACCGCCGAAGGAGTCGGCCAACGCGCCGCGCAGGGTGCTCTCGGTGCGCTGAGCGGCGGATTCGAGCTGAAGCCGACCGAGGGCCTGCTGCTCGGTGAGGCCGAGGTCGCGCTGCATCGCCTGGAGCAGCGTGCCCGCCACCGGGACGGCGGTGGGTGCGGTGGCGGTGGCCGGCATGGTCAGCGCGGCGACCGTGCCCGCGGTGACCAGAACGGTCCCGGCGATGCGAGCCGCGAGTCTACGTTTCATCTCGTGTCTCCCTTGTAATGACCTGATCTCTCAAGGCCCCGTCGCCGGTCCAGTATCAGATTTTCTCAGGGGAATCACATCCAGCTTTTAGCGCAATGTGCGGAAAACAACTCCGATTGTTCCTTGATCAGCACCGGAATCAGGATCATTTCACCGTTTTTCGCAGTTATCGGAGCGGCAGTCCTGGAGCGATCGACTCGGAGGTCGGTTCGGTGGTCGAGGATTGCGTTGTGGGCGAACCGGTTTCGCTCGGCTGCTGCGTCGGCGGCCCGCTCGGGGCGGGTGGCTGCGAGCTGGTCGGCGGAGCGGATGGTTCCGGCGACGGCGTCTCGCTGGTCGGCGCCGGTTCGCTGGTCGTGGGCGCGACGGGCGCGGTCTTGACCGGAGCTCGCGGCGCAGGCTGGAACACCTTCCCGAGCGTCGTGCCGTCACCGCCCGACAGCGGGCGGCCGGTGAGTCCCTCGAAGCCGGTCACCAGCAGCATGCTCACCGCGAACACCGCCGCGCAGGTCGCGCCGACCAGGGTCCAGCGTCCCCACCTGCGGCGCGGCACCGGCGGGGAGAGCACGGCCCGGGTGCCGGAGCTCTCGGCGGAGGACTCCTCGACGGCTTCGCCACCCGGCCACTGCAAGCCCGTGACCTGGATCTTCCGGGTCGCTTCCTCGGTGCCCGTGACCTGGGCGGACTGGGTTCGGCGCTGCCGCAGCACCGAGGCGCGCGCGGCGGCGACCACCGCCTTCTCCCTGGTCTTCTCGATCGACCGCTGGTAGAGCGCGCCGCCGATCGTGATGATCACGCTGGTCAGGCCCGCGCCCACGACGGTTCCCGCGACCCCGAGCCGCGAGCCCAGGAACGCCGCCGTCACCGACGCCAGCGCCGCGCCACCGACCTGCGCCGGTGACACCTGCGTCTTCTTCTCGCTCTGCTTCTCCGGCTGATCTTCAGCCGAATCCGCTCCGCCCCTCGCCATTTCCCTCACACACGCAATTGGAGTCGCACATCTGCATCACCAACGCGCGTGCCGGGCCGGATTTCTCCGCCTCGGCGGCTTTCGTGAGGACTCCCACGACGTGTAACGAAAAGCGGTGTCACTGCGCGAAAACGCGATTGCGCACAGTTATGGAATCAGGCCGGAGGGTTGAGTCGCGCGACGAACTTGTACCGGTCACCGCGGTAGATGGAGCGGACCCATTCGACCGGGCGGCCCTCGGTGTCGAACGAGTGCCGGGACAGCAGCAGCATCGGCAGGCCGACGTCGGAGCCGAGCAGTTCGGCCTCCTCCGGGCTGGCCAGGGCGGTCTCGATGGTCTCCTCGGCGTGCCCGAGCTCGACCTCGAAGGTCTCCCGCAGCACCTGGTAAAGCGACCCGCCCGACTCCAGCTTCGCGGTCAGGCCGCGGAAGCGGGCCAGCGGCAGGTGCGTGGTCTCGATCGCCATCGGTTCGGCGTCGGCCAGCCGCAGCCTGCGCAGCCGCAGCACGGCGGAACCGGCCTTGGTGCCCAGCAGGACGGCGAGCTCCTCGTCGGCGGCCTCCTCGACGACCTCCAGCAGCCGGGAGGTCGGCTGCCTGCCCTGGGCCCGCATGTCCTCGGTGTAGGAGGACAGCTGGAGCCGCTGGGCGACCTTGGGCTTGGCGGCGAAGGTGCCCTTGCCCTGCACGCGGAGCAGCCGGCCTTCGACGGTCAGCTCGGCCAGCGCCTGGCGGACGGTAGTGCGCGAGACGTCGAACTCGGAGGCCAGCGAGCGCTCGGTCGGAATCGGTGAACCGGGCGGCATCGACCGGAGCAGGTCGAGCAGGTGCTGCTTGAGCCCCCAGTACTTCGGTTCCCGTGGTGCGCGGCCCTGCGAATCCGCCCCGCCGGACACGGTCGTGTCGAGCATCGTTCCTCCTACCCGCCGCAGCCTGACCTCCGAGCATGCCCGACTGCGCGGCCCCGCGAAACGCGTCTCCGGCAGATCGTTCGCACTGATCAATTCAGACTTTGGTGTGCGTGCACACTAACGCCGATTCCTGTTGACAATGAGTGTCGCTCACCACAATCCGTGACGCTCCAGCGGCCGTGCTGAAGCCGACCATCGGACGAACGATGCTGCTCTCCGGTTCCGGACCGGGTAGAATTGGTCTGGACCTTATGGAAGGGATGGGCCGAGATGTCCGCCACCCCCGGCACCCACATGAAGCACGAGATCGGCCAGCAGCCCGCGATCTTCGCGGACCTGCTGGCCGGGCAGGCGCAGTTCGCCGAGGTCGCGGCGGTCGTCGCCGAACGCCGCCCGCGCTTCGCGCTGCTCGCGGCGCGCGGCTCCAGCGACCACGCCGCGCTCTACGCGAAGTACCTGATCGAGGTGCTCCTGCAACTGCCCGTCGGCCTGACCTCGCCCTCGACCACCACGCTCTACGGCGCGCGACCCGACCTCACCGACGTGCTGCTGCTGACCGTCAGCCAGAGCGGCGGTTCACCTGACCTGGTCGCGGTCACCGAGTCCGGCCGGGCCAGCGGTGCGCTCACCGTGGCGGTCACCAACACCACCGACTCCCCGCTGGCCTCGGCGGCTGAGCTCTCGCTGAACATCGGCGCCGGCGCGGAGCAGGCGGTAGCCGCAACGAAGACCTACAGCGCCACGCTGCTCGCGCTCTACCTGCTCGTCGATGCCATTCGCGGCGGAGACGCCACCCTGGTCCGAACCCTCCCGGACCTCGCGGCCACCACCCTCGCCGACGCGGCCGACCCGGTCGAGGAGGCCGTGCAGCGGTACCGCTTCGCCGGCCGGATGGTCACCACCGGACGCGGGTACTCGCTGGCCACGGCGCACGAGACCGCGCTGAAGCTGGCCGAGACCAGCTACCTGTCGGCCCGCTCCTACAGCGGCGCGGACCTGCTGCACGGACCGGTCGCCGCCATCGACGCCGAGACCGCGGTGCTCGCGCTGTGCAGCGCGGGTCTGGGCGGCGAGTCGACGCGCGAGGTCGTCGAGGCCGTGCACCAGCGCGGCGCCGACATCTGCGCGATCGGCTCGGCGGCGTCGAAAACCCCGGCCGCGCACCGGATCCCGGTCCCGGAATCGGCCGAGGAGGTCGCTCCGATCCTGGAGATCCTGCCCGCCCAGCAACTCGCCCTGGGCCTGGCGCTGGCCAGGGGCATCGACCCCGACAACCCCCGCGGCCTGCAGAAGGTCACCAAGACGACGTGACCCCCGAGGATCAGAGGTTGTAGATCTCGCGGGCGGTGGTGTCGAAGACCGCCGCCCGCTCCGCATCGCTGAGCCCGGCGGTGAGCTCCTTGGCCACACCGAGGACCTCGGTGTAGGAGGCGGCCAGCAGGCAGACCGGCCAGTCGGAGCCGAAGATGATCCGGCTCGGTCCGAACGCCTCCAGCACCACCTCGGCGTAGGCGCGCAGCCGGGACGGATCCGGCTGCGCCGCCCAGTCATCCTGGGTGACCAGCCCCGACAGCTTGCAGACGACGTTCGGGTGCGCGGCCAGCGCGCGGATCCGGCTCGCCCACGGTTCGAGCTCTCCGGCGGCCACGTCCGGTTTCGCGCAGTGGTCGAGCACGAACGTCATCTGCGGGAACTGCCCGGCGACCTTGATCGCGGCGGGCAGCTGGTGCGGGCGGACGAGCAGCTCGTAGAGCAGCCCGGAGTCCTCCACCGCACCGAGCCCGGCCAGCACGTCCGGCCTGATCAGCCAGTCCGGGTCGGGCTCGTCCTCGACCTGGTGCCGGATGCCGCGCAACCAGCCGCCGGAGGGATGGGTCTGCAACCGGCCGATCCGCTCGCGGGCGTCCTTGGCGGTGAGGTCCACCCAGCCGACGACCGCGGCCACCCGGTCGACGGTCTCGGCCAGCACCAGCATCTCGGGGGTCTCGTCCGGATCGGCGACCGTCTGCACCAGCACGGTCGCGTCCACCGAGGTCCCGCGCATCGCGGCCTGCAGGTCGGCCGGCCGGAAGTCGCAGCGCAGCGGATCCATCTCCGAGCCGGTCATCCAAGGCTGGTCGCGGACGTCGAGATCCCACAGGTGATGGTGGGTGTCCACGGTCATCGAGCGCCTCCGCGAATGTCCACAGCAGACCGAACGCGGCAGGCGCTCGTACAGGAGTCGCCCATGTTTTCTCTTCTCCCCGACGGATGAAACGACGTGTCGATGTATAGCTGCTCACCGCTTCGGAGACCAGGGCTCGAATTGGCCACTTCCCGTCGCGGCGCCCGCCGATCGCGCCGCGCGAGAGTACAAAGAGCCCATGCACGGTGATGACAGGGCCCTCGTCCTCGGTCTGGACGTCGGCGGCACCAGCAGTCGCGCGCTGATCAGCGACCTGACCGGCCGGGCGCTGGGCACCGGTGAAGCGGCGGGCGGCAACCCGAACTCGCACCCCGCGCCCGACGCGGTCGCGCAGATGGCCGCCGCCGCCCGCGAGGCGCTGGGCGGCCACGACCCGGCCGCAGTGCGCGGATGCGTGCTCGGCATGGCCGGGGTGAGCAGAATGGCCGATCCCGCGTTCGGCGAGTTCTTCCGCAGCGAGTGGGCCCGCCTCGGGCTGGGCTGCGAGACCACGCCCGTCAGCGACGGCGTGGTCGCCTTCGCCGCGGGGACCCCGGAGCCGAGGGGCACGGTGCTCATCGCCGGCACCGGCGCGGTCGCCGAACGCGTCGAGGACCACCGCACGGCGGCCACCATCGGCGGCTGGGGCTGGTTGCTGGGCGACGAGGGCTCGGCCTACTGGCTGGGCCGCGAAGCCGTTCGCGCCACCCTGCGCGCGCTGGAGCGCGGTGCTCCCGTGGAGGGGCTGGTCGCAGCGGTGTGCGGCCACCTCGGCGTTGCTCCGGAGCGCAAGGCGGTGATCGTGGCGGCCAACGCGAGCGAGCCGATCCACCTCGCCGAGCTCGCACCGCTGGTCACGGGCGCGGAGGACGACGCGGCCGAGGACATCGTGCACCGCGCCGCCGTCCTGCTGGCCGACACCGCGGCGACGGCTCGGCCCGATCAGCACTCCCCGGTGGTCCTGGCCGGTGGCCTGCTCCACCCGGACAACCGCATCGGTCAGGCCCTGCGCGCCGAGCTCGAAGCCCGCTCCTGGCCGGAACCCCGCACCGCGGGCCCCGGCGCAGCTGCCGCAGCCTGGCTAGCCGCCCTCCCCCTCGCACAAGACCCCATCACCCTCCACAAAACCCTCCTCCCCCAAGCCTGACCAACCCGGATTACGGCGGTAATCAGGTACCCGATTACGGCGGTAATACGGGTTGGTCACCGAACACCCCGGTAATCGGGTCCCTGATCACGGGGTGTTCCGGGGCACCAGACGGACACGGTCGATCACGCCTGGGGCGGCGTCGGGGTTGGGGCGGGTTGGAGTTCGGTCAGAGGAGGCCGACCTCGGCGAGGGCGTTGCGGATGACCTGGAGTTCGGACTCGTCCGCTTCGACCAGGGGGAGGCGCGGGGCTCCCACCTCGTGGCCGAGTAGGTTGAGGGCCGCCTTGACCGGGATGGGGTTGGTGGTGACGCTCAGAGCCGAGTAGAGCGGCTTGAGGGAGGCGTCGATCTCGGAGCGGCGGGCCGGGTCGGTGACCATCTGCTTCATCCGGGGGCCGACCAGGTGGCTGGCGACGAGGATGCCGCCGACGGCGCCCAGGTCCAGGGCCTGCGCCAGGCCGTCGTCGTTGCCCGCGTAGAGGCCGAGGCCGTCGATCTGCGCCAGGGCGTCGTTGTCGGCCTGCTTGACGTAGTCGAGGTTGTCGATCTGGCCGAGCTCGGTGAGCAGGTCGTGATCGAGCGACAGGCCGATCCGCGACGGGACGTTGTAGAGCACCACCGGCTTGTCGGTGGCCTTGCCGATCTCGGTGAAGTGCCGGACGAGTCCGCGCCGGTTGGGCTTGTTGTAGTACGGGGTCACCGACAGGATGCCGTCGGCGCCGATCTCGGTGGCGCGCTCGGTCATCCAGCAGGCGTGCGCGGTGTTGTTGGAGCCCGTCGAGGCGATCACCGTGACACCTTCGGGACGTTCACCGACGGCCAGCTCCACCAGCCGCAGGTGCTCGGCGTCCGACAGCGTCGGCGCCTCGCCGGTGGTGCCGCACACCACGATTCCGTCGGAGCCGTTGGCCAGCAGGTGTCGGAACAGGTTCAGGAACGCTTCTTCGTCGACCTTCTGCCGGTCGTCGAACGGGGTCACGATCGCGGTGATCACGCTGCCGAGAGACATGAGCGCATTGTGCGCCCGCGCCCCGGAGGTGTCACATCGCGGGTTCCCTCGGATGGCCCATGCCCGGGTGATCGTCGGGCAGCGACCTGCGCAGCACCCACCAGCTCGCCGCGACGCACACCGCCACCAGCGGCCAGGTCAGCACGACCTGCGCGATGGTCAGGGCGCCGGTGGCACCGGCCAGCCACAGCGGGATGAACACGACCAGCCGCACCACGTACTGGCCGACCCACACCCAGCTGGCCCGGCTGTAGGCGCGCATCAGGTCCGGGTCGCGCCGCCACTTGCGGCCTTGCCGGAGCGCGACGCCGACGACCACGCCGAGCAGCGGCCAGCGGATCGCGATGCTGGTCATCCAGGCCAGCGCGCTCAGCGCGTTGCTGGCCAGGCGGGGCAGGAAGAAGTCGGCGGCGTCGCCGGTGCGGATCGCGATGAGCGCTCCCAGCATCACCGCCAGCAAGCTGATCAGGACCGCGAGCGGGCGGGCGCCCTTGCGGAGCCGGTAGCCGCCGAGGACGGCACCGACCACCACTGCCGCCGCGCCGCCGATCACGATGGACTCGCCGCCGAAGAACCAGCCGGCGCCGAAGGCGACCGGCGGCAGGCTCGCGTCGATCGCGCTGCTGCGCCCGCCGAGCAACCGCATGAACGAATCGCGATCGTCCCGGCCCGTGTCCGTCTGCCCCTGCGTCACGACACTAAGCCTGCCCTAACTTTCACGGGGGGCCAAACCCCGGCCTCTCGACCGGGTGGCTCTCCCGGCGAAACGGTCACCCCACCTCTACCCGAGGCGGCGGGCTCGTTCCACCAGGGTCGCGATCTCGGCGGCGATCGTCGGCTTGTCGGCGGGCTGGCAGGCCACGGCGTCCTGGCCGTCGACCCGCTCGCCCCGCATCGCGTAGCGGCCCTGGTCGGTGTCGAACCAGATGAGGTTGGGCACGCGCGCCCGCCGGGCACCCGCGACGACGAAGTGGCCGAAGCGGAACTTCGGCCGCGACGTCACCGCGCGCAGCTCGGGCAGGCCCTCGATGTCGGCGTCGGCGGGCATGCCGCCGCGCCGGTCGGCGACCGCCCGCAACGCCGGGCCCGCACCGACCGGGGCGTCCGGCAGCAGGTCGGCGGCGGTGCGCGGGAGGTCGCTCGGGGGCAGGAAGGTCATCCGCATGCCCCGGCCGTCGAAGATGCCGAGCACGCCGACCTCGCCGGTGGCCACCACGCGCGCCGCGAGCCGGTGCCCGGCGCGGATGTCGAGCAACCCGGCCGCGGCGATCGACACCTCCGAGCTGCACAGCAGGTACAGCGCGTCCTCGACCTCGGGTTCCGGGCGCCCGTTGCGGGCCAGCCCGGAGGACTCCAGCTCCTGCCACACCCGCTGAGCGACGACGTTGCGGTCCTCCGGGAGCTCCGCGATGCGCGGCAGCTCGAACGGGTACTGCCGAACGGTGAGGTTCAGCTGCTCACCGAGCAGATCGACCGCGGGGGCCGACAAGGTGATCGTCTCAACCATCACAGCTCACATTTCGCATCAGCGGTAGCCAGTGTTAACAGTGCGTCCCCGAGCGACCGGCCCGAAGGCCGGTTCGCCACGGGTCTCGCCGCGTCAGAAGTCCCGGAAGCTCGCCGGTGACTCGCCGAGCACCGGCGGTGCCACGAGCCGACCGCCGTCATCGTCGTCCCACAGCTCGTCGGCCTCGATGAGGAACTGCGGGACGGCACCGCTGCCGGTTTCGCCCGGCTTGTAACCGGAACCGGCGCGCAGGTCGTCACCACCCTCGCGGCGCTCCTCCTTGAAGTCGTCGGCCGACCACGAGGTGTTGCGCCCGTACCCGGCGCGACCCGTGCCGTTCGACCAGGCGCCGGCCGAACCCATCGGGCCGAACCCGCCGTCGGCGCGTTCGCTGATCTTCGGCGTGCGCAGCGTCCTGCTCTTGGGACGCTGCTGATCCGGCTGCTGCTGGGGCGGTTCCGCCGGGTGCTGCTCCGGCGGGCGCGGAGGCTCCGGCCGACGCGGCGGTTGCTGCGCGACCGGCTGCTCGGGCTGCTGCTGCGGAACCGGCGGAGGTCCCGGTCGTGGCGGCGGCGCCATCGGCGGCGGGCCCTGCGGACGCGGCGGGCGCTGCGGACCGCCATTCGGCGGCGCGGGCGTTCCCGCAGGTGGCGAGGGCTGCGGCGGAGGCGGAGGCCCGGCCGGGGCCTGGTGCCCCGGTGGCGGGCCTGCCTGCGGCATCGGGCCGCTCGGCGGACCGGGCGGCGGACCCTGCGGGCGCGGACCGGGCGGCGGACCGGCCGGAGGCATCCCGGCGGGCGGGCTCGGCGGCGGGCCGTCCGGGCGCTGAGCGGAGTCCGGGCGCGGCGGTGACGACGCCTGCTCGTCGAAGGGCGCTTCCGGCGGCTCTGGCCTCGGCGGCTCAGCCATCGGCGGATGAGCCATCGACGGCTCGGACATCGGCGGGTGAGCCATCGACTGCTCAGGCAGCGGTGGCTCTGGCCTCGACGGCTCGGACATCGGGGCCTGGGCCATCGGTGGCTCAGGTAGCGGCGGCTGGGCCATCGGCTGCTCGCGCATCGGCGGCTGGGCCATCGGCGGGTGGGGCGGTCGCGGTGCCTCCGCGGGTGGCGGCGCCTCGGGGAGCTGCTGCGGAACCGGGCCGCTCGGCGGACCGTCGGCCAGCGGGCCGCGCAGGACACCGTCGCGCACCTGCGGCTGCGGACCGCCGTCCGGAGCCGGATTCGGCGCGGGGCGGGTGTTCTCGGCGGGCGGGAGCAGCGAACCGCTCAGGCTCGCGCTCTCCGGGCGGCCGTGACGCGGTTCGTCGGGCTCCAGGGAGCCGGACATCTCGGCCGGGCGCGCCGGAGCGCCACCGAGATCGCCCGACAGCGAGGGCAATCCGCCGGTGGACGGGCGCGAGGGTTCGGTGACGGGCCTGCTGACCGGTCCCGACCCGCGCTGCTCCTGCTCGAAGCGGTCGGGAAGTTGTTCCGCCCGCTGCCAGAACGCGAACGGGTGCGGTTCGGCGGCGAGCGCGGCGAGTTCGGCGCGCACGTCGAAGTGCCCCGGGCGCTGCGCGGGCGGAGCCGGGCGCGCGGGAGGTGCGGGCGGCGGACCTCCGGGTCCGGCGTCGCTCAGCGAACCTCGCAACGGCGGGTCCGCACGGCGCCTGCCTCCCGGTTCCGGAGCTCGCCGGTTCGGTGCCTCGAAGCCCGCCGGCCCCGGCGCGGACGCCGGATTCTGCGGTGCCGTCACGATTCCCCCAGATCTGCAGGACGGTTGCGGAGACCGACGATCAGAGTCGCGGCCCTCGTGGAATCGACGCAATGCCCCATGTCGTCGTTCCCCATCAACCGGACACGACGAAGAGCGCGCGGAACACCCGCTCCGGCGTCCTGCGAGCGGACGCGCGTCGAGCTGTGACCTGCAGCGATCGCGTCATCGTGAGCCCCCTTGTCACTTCTGCTACCGCCGAAGGACATTAGCAGCTGACGTTCACCCGTATCGGTGTTTCCCGCCAAGATCCAGGTTCTCGGCCCGTGACGAGCGGATACACCGCACATCAAGGAAGAGCATCGTTTCGGCAAAGTCAACAGACCAATCGGACATATTTTCTAGACTGTCCAGTGCCGTTTGTCACTTGGCGGGAACCTTCGGTGGCGTAGGTACGTTCCCGAGGGCCACTGTTGATTTCGCACCACCACGGGCGTGCGGGATGAGCAGGAGGGACGAGTCGAATGGGATCGGGGCGCTGGGACAGCTTCGTCGCGCTGGGAGACAGCTTCACCGAAGGTCTGGCTGATGCCACTGCCGAGACCGACGTCTACCGGGGGTGGGCGGACCGGTTGGCGCTGCACATCGCCGAGCACAACCCCGACCTGCGCTACGCCAACCTGGCGGTGCGCGGCAAGCTGATCCGCCAGATCGTCACCGACCAGGTGCCGCACGCCATCGAGCTCGAACCGTCGCTGGTCGCGCTGACCGCGGGCGGCAACGACATCATCCGACCGGGCAGCGACCCCGACCTGGTGGCGGCGCTGTTCGACGACGCCGTGAGCCGGATCCGCGCGACCGGGGCCGACGTGCTGATCGGCACGGGTTTCGACACCGCGCGCACCCCCGTGCTCAAGCACGTCCGGGGCAAGGTCGGCACCTACAACTCGCACCTGCGCTCGATCGCCGACGCGCACGGCTGCTACGTGATGGACCTGTGGTCGATGCGGGTCCTGCAGGACCCGCGCGCGTGGTGCGAGGACCGGCTGCACCTGTCGGCCGACGGCCACCGCCGGGTCGCGCTGCGCGCCTGCGAGACCCTCGGCCTGCCGACGTCGGAGGACTGGAACGAGCCCTGGCCGGACCTCGACGAGCGCAGCTGGCAGGAGCAGGCCGCCGACGACATCAAGTGGGCCCGCGAGTACCTGGCCCCCTGGATCAGCCGCCGCCTCCGAGGAGTCTCCAGCGGAGACGGCCGCACAGCCAAACGCCCCTGCCTCGAAAAACTCCCCACCAACTGCGGCTAGGGATCACGAAAGATCGTCAGGCAAGCGGCGAAGCCGCTTTCTCCTTCACCACCTGAGCAACCTGCACCGCCGGGGGTTCTGAGCCGTGCTGTGGCGAGCACGCCGCGACGCCGTGCATTGGCATGCATCAGGAGTGGCGCGCGGAGTCCACAGCGCGGCTCAGGTTCCCCCACCCGCACCGCCCAGCAGGGCGACCACGGTCAGAAGAGAAGAAGAAACAGGCGCTCGGGCGGCTCCCCCGAACCGTCCGAGCGCCTGCACACCCCCACACCCGGGAGTCCCGGATGCCCTTGACCCCCTCGTGGTCGTCCCGACCGCGTACGGCCGGGACGACCGGGGCGACAATCCCCCCTAGGACTTCCCCCAGAGCCGCCCTTGTGCGGATCAAGCACACGGATTGATCCGCACGATCAAGTTCCCAGCCGGGACTACACGTCCGCTAAACGCGGACTAAACGCCCTGTCCAGCGATCTCGTCGAGGCGCTGGCGGACCTCTCTGACCTTGGGAGATCCCTCCATCTCGAAGATCGCGAGGGCGGTCTCCCAGCGGGTGCGCGCGACCGAGATCTCGCCGCGCAGCCTCGCCGCGTCGCCGAGTCCGAGGTTGGCCGAACCCTGGCGCACCACCGACCCGCACTGCCGGGCGACGTCGAGGGCTTCGTGGTGGAAGCGCTCGCCGTCGTCGAGCCTGCCGAGCTCGATGCTGACCTCGCCGCAGTTGTTGAGCACCATGGCCAGGGTTTCCAGGTCGTCGGCCTCGCGGTAGAGGTCCTCGGCCTCGCGCAGGTACCGCAGCGCGGCTTCCAGCTCGCCGTTGACCTGCTCGACCATCGCGAGGTTGTTCAGCGCGCCCGCCACGAAGTAGCGGTCGCCGAGCGAGCGGTAGACCTTGAGCGCGTCCTTGGAGTGCACCTTGGCCTCTTCGTAGCGGCGCAGCCGGAACAGCACGCTGGAGAGGTTGACCTGGGTCATCGCCAACCGCTCGGAATCCCCCGTCTGCACGGCGACCCGGTAGGACTCCTCGTAGTGCGCCAGGGCCTCGTCGAGGTTGCCGGACCGGGCGCAGGCCACGCCGAGACCGGCGGACATGAGCACCTTGCCGACGGGATCGCCGACGGCGCGGGCGGAATCGGCGCCGTCGGAGTAGACGCGCATCCAGTCCTCCCACGGGCAGCGGACCATCAGGTAGTTGAACTGCAGGCGGGCCAGCGGCCAGGCCAGGTCGTGCAGCCCGGCGGCGTTGGCGGCGCGGACCGCGGTGACGAGGTTCGGCCACTCGGCATCGAACCACTCCAGGGCCTGCGAGCGGGACCCGATCTCGGGGTGGTGCTCGCTGGCGTCGGAGAAGTCGAGCTCGTCGCGGGCCGGGCGCAGGAAGCGGCGCGCGTGGTCGGCGGCGCACAGGTAGTAGCGCAGCAGCCGGCGCAGCGCCTCGGTGTCGCCTTCGCCCACCGGGAGTTCGCGGGCGTAGGCGCGCAGCAGGTCGTGCATGCCGAACCGGTCCGGTTCCGGCTCGGTGACCAGGTGCGCGAGCGCCAGAGCGCGCAGCCGGCGCTGGGCGCCCGCCGGATCGGTCGAGCACAGCGCCGCCACCGCGTGGGCGGTGAAGGTCTGCCCGGGGACCAGGCCCAGCATCCGGAAGGTCTCGGCGTGCAGGGGCGGCAGGCTGCGGTAGGAGATGTCGAAGGCGCGGCGCACGCTGGTGTCGGCGTCGTCGTCGATGTCCAGCGCCTGCAACCGGGTTCGCTCGTCGGTGAGCTCGTGCACCAGGTCGGAGACACCGCGCGCGGGGTTGACGGCCAGCCGGGCGGCGGCGATGCGCAGCGCCAGCGGGAGTCCGCCGCAGAGCTCGGCGAGCTCGGCGGCGGCGTCGGGTTCGGCGGCGGATTTGCCCGGCACGCCCGCGCGGTCGAGCAGCTCGATGGCGGTCTCGGTGGACAGGGTCTCCAGCGGCAGCACCCGGGCGCCCGAACGCACCACGAGCCCGTCGAGCCGCCGCCTGCTGGTCACCACGACCACCGAGGCGGCGCTGCCGGGCAGCAGCGGCAGCACCTGGTCGGAATCGCGGGCGTTGTCCAGCAGCACCAGCACCTTCCGCTTGGCCAGCAGCGACCGGTAGAGGGCGGTGCGGTCGTCGAGCTCGACCGGGATCGCGTCGGCGGCCACGCCGAGCGCCTTGAGCATGCTGGTCAGGGCCTCGCCGGGGGTGAGGGGCTCGTGCTCGGAGTCGAAGCCGCGCAGCGAGGCGTAGAGCTGGCCGTCGGGGAACTCCTCGGCGACCCGGTGCGACCAGGTCAGCGCGAGCGCGCTCTTGCCGACGCCCGCGGTGCCGGTGAGCACCGTGATCAGGCTGAAGCCCTCCTCGTTGGTCGCCCGCATCGCGTCCAGCGTCGACAGCTCCAGGCGCCTGCCGACGAAACCCGCCGGGGCGGGCGGCAGTTCGGCGGGCACGGGACGGCGGATCCCCAGGCCGGGTTCGACGCGGCTGGGGTGGTTGCGCAGCGCGGGGTCGTCGCGCAGCAGCTTCTCGTAGAGCTCGCGCAGTTCGGGGCCGGGATCGATGCCGAGCTCGTGGGACAACCGGTGCCGCAGCTCGTGGAAGCGGGCCTGCGCCTCCGCCCGGTGACCGGCGCGGTAGTTGGCGAGCATCAGCTGACCGGTGAGCCGTTCCCGCATCGGGTGCTGGTCGACCAGAGTGGACAGTTCGGCGATCAGCTGGTGGTGCCTGCCGAGTTCCAGGTCGGCCGCGATCCGCTCCTCCAGCGCCAGCAGCCGGAGCTCGTCGAGGTTGGGCGCCACCATCCGGTAGAGCCTGCTGCCTGCGATATCGGCGAGCACCGGCCCGCTCCACAGCGACAGGGCCTCGGTGAGCAGGCGTGATCGTTCGGCGGGTTCGAGTCCGTGGGCGCGGTTGATGAGGTTGCGCGCGCGGTGGGCGTCGATCCGGTCGCCGTTGACGCGCAGCAGGTATCCGGGAGCCCGGGTGATGATCTCGGGACCGTCGTGGCCGAAGAACTTGCGCAGCCGGGAGACGTAGCCCTGGATGATGGTGCGCGCGCTGGCGGGCGGTCCGTCGTCCCACAGGGTGTCGATCAGCCGGTCCATCGGCACGACCTGGTTGGGCTCCAGCAGCAGGCAGGCCAGCAGCGCCCGAACCGGCATGCGCCCGGTTTCGAGGGGGACGCCGTCGAGGTGCACCTCAAGCGGACCCAGCAGGCGGAATTCGAACCCTGCGGTCCCCTCTAAGCTGCCGTGCGGCGTCATCTTCACCCAAATTCGACTTCCGGCCCGTCCCCCGCGCCCGACACACGGTAGCGATCAGCCCTGCACGCGAGGTCGAGGCGTTCACCAGGCTCACACCAATGGAGTATGCCCGAAATGCCAGGTGGAAGATCCAATTCCTCTTCTTCGCGCGCGTTCGCGCAGGGCGCGAGTCCTGGAACCTCTCCCAGCGGGAAAGGCGGGCAAGTAAAGTCTGAGAGCGTCGATCACCCGAACGAGTGGCGCGCAGGACGCCGCGGAAGGAGCACCACCCGTGCCGACGACGTCCACAGTGGTCGATCGGGCGGTGGGCTGCCTGCTCGGCGGCGCCCTCGGCGACTCGCTCGGCACCCTGGTGGAGTACGCCCCGCTGGAGGACATCCGCGCCGAGTTCGGCCCCGACGGGCTCACCGAACCCGCTCCCCAAGCGCTGCTCGGCGACGCCACCCAGATGGCGCTCTTCGCCGGTGAGGGCTACCTGCACGCGTGGACCACGGGCAACAGCGGCGGGCAGTGGCGACCGGTCGAATCCACCGCCGCAGCGCTCCGGCGCTGGCTGCTGACCCAGCAGGAGGACAAGCCCGCCCCCGGCGCCACCGGACTGCTCGCCGAACCCGAGCTCTACGTCAGCCGCGCACCCGGGCTGACCAGCCTGCGCGCGCTCGAAGAACCCGAGCTGGGGACGCCTGACCGGCCGCGCAACACCTCCAAGGGATGCGGCGGCCTCGACCGCAGCACCCCGATCGGCTTCTCCCCCACGCCCGAGATGGCCTACCAGCTGGCCTGCCAGTGCGCGTCCCTGACGCACGGAGGTGTCGGCGGCTGGGCCTCAGCGGGTGCGCTGGCGCTGATCGTGCACCTGGTCGCGGTGCAGCAGCGCCGGTTGCCCGCGGCGGTCGACCAGGCCGCGGGCCGGGTGCTGCGGGAGGACTTCGAGACCGCCAACGCCCTCGCCGAAGCCGCCACCCTGGCCCGGCTCGGCGCCAGCGTCGGACACATCGAACGCCTCGGCCAGGGCTGGGTGGGTCCGGAAGCGCTGGCCATCGGCGTCTACTGCGCGCTCGCCCTGCCCAAGCCCGAGCAGTTCACCGACGCCATCCGGCTGGCGGTCAACCACTCCGGCCACAGCGATTCCACGGCGGCGGTCACCGGCAGCATCCTCGGTGCCCGCCACGGCACGGCCGTCCTGCCCCGCCCGTGGCTGGCCCGGCTGGAACTGGCCGACGTCATCGAACGCATCGGTCACGACCTCGGCGCCTCCTGCTCGGGAGAGCACTTCAACGAACGCCGCTACCTCGGTCTCGCCTGACCCCGCTCACTTCTCCTGCTGCGCAGGCAGGGTTGGTCGGAGCGCGGCGAGGGCTGTGCCGAGGTAGGCGATGTTGAAGGCGATGTGCAGCGCCACGAGGGCCCTGGCCGGTTGGCTCACGGCGTGGATGTCGCCGAAACCGACCGTGCCCGTGATCGTCAGCGAGAAGTACAGCGCATCGGTCTTGGTGCTCAGCCCCGCCACCGCGTCCGGGAAGTGGGCGGCCATGGCGTAGTAGACCGCCGCGAAGAACAGCACCGCCAGGTAGAAGGCCGCCACCACCCAGGCGATCGACGTGCGCCCGGAGCGGAACCCGCGGACATGGAAGTAGATCAGGGCGGCGATGACCACCAGACCGATCGCGAAGCCGACCACCGCGAACACCGTGCTCTGCAGACCGTGCACGCCGACCGGCAGCAGGTAGTAGCCGGTGGTGCACAGCACCACCGCGAAGGCCGTGCTGGCGAGGTTGTACGTCCTGGGCACGGCCGCCAGCGTCGGTCAACGCCGACGACCGCGCCAGTCAGGCCGGGACGGGAGCTCGGGATGCCTGGGCGAGTCGGCGGGCGCCGACGGCCCGGCAGACGAGGTAGATCACGAACGAGATGATCGTGACGAAGGCGCTCACCGGGGCTCCGGGAGCCAGCGAGAGCAGGATGCCGCCCAGCACCGCGACCTCCGCGAACACCACGGCCAGGACCGTCGCCCGTACCGGGCTCGCGGTCACCCGCGCGGCGGCCGCTCCGGGCGTGACCATCAGGGCCAGGACCAGCAGAGCGCCGACGGTGTAGACGCCCAGCGCCGTCGCGACGCCGACCAGCACCGCGAACAGCGGGGTCAGCACGCGGGTCGGCACGCCGCGCGCGGTCGCCACGTCGGGGTCGACGCTGGCGAACAGCAGCGGCCGGTAGACGAAGGCCAGCACCAGCAGCACGACGATCGCGGAGCCGCTGAGCAGCAGCACGTCGGAGGAGTCCACCCCGACGATCTGCCCGACCAGCAGGCTGAACTTGTTCGCCGTGCGCTCCGGGTTCAGCCACAGCAGGAAAACGCCCACACCGAGGCCGAAGGACAGGATCGCGCCGATCACCGAATCGCGTTCGCTGTGCTTCTGCCCGAGCAGGCCGAGCAGCAGCGCGGCCACCACCGCGCCCGCCAGCGCGCCGACACCAACGCTCGCGCCGACCAGCAGCGCGGCGGCCGCGCCGGTGAAGGCCAGCTCGGCGGTGCCGTGCACGGCGAAGGACATCTTGCGGGCGACCACCAGCGGCGCCAGGCATCCCGACACCAGGCCGAGCGCCGCGGCGGCCAGCAGCGCCTGCTGCACGAACGGGTAGCCGAGCAGGTCGATCATGGTGTCGAAGTCGAACACCCTGCTCAGCGACTCCATCACGTCGTTCACGCTTCTTCCGCCCCCACCACGTGGTGATCGTCGTTCTCGGCTCCGGCCACGACCAGCCGCCCGCCGACGCGCGCGACCTCGACGTCGGTGCGGTAGAGCTCCGAGAGCGTTCCGGAGTTCATCACCTCGTCGGGAGTGCCGATCCGGAACCGGCCGTCGACCAGGTACAGCACCCGGTCCACCAGCGGCAGCACCGGGTTGATCTCGTGCGTCACGAACAGCACGCCCGCGTCG
This sequence comes from Saccharopolyspora sp. NPDC049426, assembly GCF_040676935.1. Taxonomy (NCBI): domain Bacteria; kingdom Bacillati; phylum Actinomycetota; class Actinomycetes; order Pseudonocardiales; family Pseudonocardiaceae; genus Saccharopolyspora; species Saccharopolyspora sp. NPDC049426. Next base: position 83,716 of record NZ_JBFAPZ010000013.1, read on the forward strand.
GTGCGGCGGGCCTGCTCGGCGATCAGCCGGGAGACCTTGCGCTGGTGCGAGAGGTCCAGCGACAGCAGCGGTTCATCGCACAGGAGCACCGAGGGGTCGCTGACCAGCGCCTGCGCCACCCGCAGCCGCTGCTGCTCACCGCCGGAGAGCAGCCCGACCGGCATCTTCGCGTACTCGGTGGCCTCGACCGCGCGCAGCGCGTCGGCGACCCGGCGCTTGCGCTCGCGGCGACCGCCGAAGCCCAGGCCCCAGTGGTGCCCGTCGAGACCGAGGCCGACGAGGTCGCTGCCGCGCACGGTCACGTTGGCTTCCAGCGCGCGCTGCTGCGGGATGTAGCCGATCCGGTCGCTGCCGCGCCGGGCCGGTTCCCCTCCGATGTGGACGGTCCCGGAGTTGAGCTCCTGCAGACCGAGCAGCACGCGCAGCAGGCTGGTCTTGCCGGACCCGTTCGGGCCGAGCACGGCCACAAACTCGCCCGGCGCGACGTCCAGGTCCAGGCCGGACCACAGGGTCCGCTCGCCGTAGGCCAGCGTCGCGCCTCGCAGCGAGACGGCCGGAGACCCGGCGGCGGCCTCAGCCGCCACCGGGTCCGGGGTGGTTTCCGCGACTTGTTCTGAGGTCATCGGGTGAGCGCACCTTGCAAGGCGGTGATCTGCGCGTCCATCCACTGCACGTAGCTCTGGCCCTGCGGCAGCGTCTCGGTCAGCTCGACGACCGGGATGCGCTGCGAGTCGGCGGCGGCGCGCACGTTGCGGGTGACCGGCGATTCGGTCTGCGGGTTGTAGATCACGGCAACGGCCTGGCGGGCGTTGATCGCGTTCTGGATGTCGGCGACGGCGGCGGCCGACGGGTCGGTCTCGGCCTCGATGGCGTTGACGAACGAGGGCGGGGTCACGTCGTTGAGCTTGGCGGCCTCGACCATGTAGTGCGCGACCGGCTCGGTGACGATCACCGGCTTGCCCTGGTGAGCTGCGGCGATCTCGCCGACGCGGCTCTCCAGCCCGGCGACCTGCTGCTCGAACGCCGCGGCGTTGGCCTCGAACTGCTGGGCCTTGGCGGGCTGGATCTTGCCGAGCTCGGCGGCGACCTTGTCGGCGACCTCGTGCACGGCGTGCAGGTCGTACCAGACGTGCTCGTTCACGGAGTGGTCGTGCCCGGCGTGCTCGCCGGCGTGGGGCTCGCCCTGCGTCGGCGCGGGCTGCTCACCGGCGTGCTCGCCGACGTGGGGTTCACCGGCGTGCTCGCCCTGCGGCGGCGCGGGCTGCTCGGATTCGACCGCCTGCACGGTCGGCTTGGGCTTCTCGCCCAGCACCTGGGTCATGAACTCGTCGTAGCCGCCGCCGTTGAGCACCACCAGGTTCGCGTCGCTGATCTTCGCGGCGTCCTGCGGGCTGCTCTCGTAGGAGTGCGGGTCGGCCCCGGCATCGCTGATGATCGACTCGACCTCCACGGCGTCGCCGCCGACGGCCTGCGCGACGCTGCCCCACACGCTCGTCGACGCGACCACCTTGATCTTGTCGTTGGGTCCGGGGGCTGCTGTCTCACCGGAGGAACAGCCGGTCAGCGCGATGGCGCCGGCGGTCAGTCCGGCTAAAGCGGTCACAGCGGTGCGGCTGCGGACGGTCATGGATGCACTCCCGGGTGATCAGGTCAGGACGCTTTCGAGCGACTCCAGATGCGAACGGTAACGGAAACCGTTGTCAACTACAGTCTAAGCACCCTTCAGCCGAACGCTCCAGCCCCAGATGCATTCCCGAACGCGACATCGACCACATGCAGCAACAACGCCCCCGCCCGGAAACCGGACGAGGGCGTTGGCGCGATCACCGACCCCGCAGGAGACGGCGGTGATCGAGCTGCTTTCGGATATCAGGCGGCGGCCAGGCGTTCACCCGTTTCGGGGTGGAACAGGTGCACCTCGCCCGCGTCGCGCAGGGCGACCTTGACCTGCTGGCCCAGGGCCGGAGGCGTGCGGCCGTCGGCGCGGACCACGAAGCGCTCCGAGGAGCCGCCGACCGACATCGAGCCGTGGATCAGCGCGTCCGCACCGAGCTCCTCGACCAGCTCGACGGTCATGTCCAAACCGTCGGCCTCGCTGGAGGTCAGCTCCAGGGCCTCCGGGCGGACGCCGAAGGTGACCTCCTTGAGGTCGCCGGCAGCGGCCAGCGCCTCGCGGGACAGCGGAACCGTGGTGCCGTCGAGCACCGCGCCCTCACTGGTCAGCGGGACCGTCTTGAGGTTCATCGCCGGTGAGCCGATGAAGCCCGCGACGAACGCGTTGGCCGGGTTCTCGTAGAGCTCGCGCGGGGTCGCCACCTGCTGCAGCAGCCCGTCCTTGAGCACCGCCACGCGGTGGCCCATCGTCATCGCCTCGACCTGATCGTGGGTGACGTAGATGGTCGTGGTGCCCAGCCGCTTCTGCAGCGCGGCGATGTTGGCGCGGGTTTCCACTCGCAGCTTCGCGTCCAGGTTGGACAGCGGCTCGTCCATTAGGAAGACGCTGGGTTCGCGGACGATCGCGCGGCCCATCGCGACCCGCTGGCGCTGACCGCCGGAGAGCGCCTTGGGCTTGCGGTCCAGGTACTTCTCGAGGTCGAGCATCCGCGCCGCCTCGGTCACCTTCTCGTTGATGACCGCCTTGGGCGCCTTGCGGAGCTTGAGCGCGAAACCCATGTTCTCGGCGACCGTCATGTGCGGGTAGAGCGCGTAGGACTGGAACACCATCGCGATGTCCCGAGCCTTGGGCGGAGTGTTGGTGACATCGTTGCCACCGATGGAAATACCACCCTCGTCGATGTCCTCAAGTCCGGCCAGCATGCGCAGCGCCGTGGACTTTCCGGAACCGGAGGGCCCCACCAGAACGAGGAACTCGCCATCAGCGACGTCCAGTTCCAGCTGGTCAACCGCCTTGACCGGCGGGCTGCCGGGGTAGACGCGGGAGGCGTTGACGTACGCGACCTCAGCCATTTGTGACACCCTTCACTACAATCGGTCCCCGAGAAAGTAGCGTCGTTTTGACCGAACGTCACCCCACCGACTGTCCCAATTCCGGAGCGTGATCACTCCGCGTCGCTCCGTGTTCACCATTCGAACATCAGTGGGACGTAGGTCATGCTCGCTTCACGCTCGGGTTCTGAACCGTTACGGTTCCTCCATGGCGCGGTCAACGAATGCCCGGCGGCCTGCGACCCTCGCGTCGCTCGCTGCGGAACTCGGGGTTTCCCGGACGACGGTGTCGAACGCCTACAACCGTCCGGATCAGCTGTCCCCTGAGCTGCGCAAGCGCGTCCTGGAGACGGCGCGGCGGCTCGGCTACCCGGGGCCGGACCCCGTCGCACGCTCGCTGCGCACCCGCAAGGCGGGTGCCGTCGGCCTGCTGCTCACCGAGAACCTCTCCTACGCCTTCCGCGACCCCGGCGCCGTCGGATTCCTGGAAGGACTCGCTCTCGCCTGCGAGGACGCCGGCCAGGGCCTCACCCTCATACCGGCCAGCCCGGAGCGCGAGGACGTCGCGGCGGTGCACCGCGCCGGTGTCGACGGGTTCGTCGTCTACTCCGTTCCCGAAGACGACCCGCACCTGGCCGCCGTGCTGGAACGCCCTGTGCCCGTGGTGGTCTGCGACCAGCCGCGCCTGGACAACCTGGACTGGGTCGGACCGGACGACCGCAAGGCCATCAAGGCCGTCGCCGACCACCTGATCGGACTCGGGCACCGGCGCATCGGCGTGCTGTGCATGCGCCTGGCGCGCGGCCGCAACGACGGCCCGGCCACCGTGCAGCGGCAGGCCAACGCCAGCTTCCACGTGCAGAAGGCCCGCTTGACCGCGCTCGCCGAGGAGTTCAGCGAAGCCGGCGTGGACTGGACGACGGTGCCCGTGGTGGAGCGCTTCGACCACACCCTCAACTCGGGCGCCTCCGCCGCCGCTCAGGCGCTGGAGATCGACCCGGAGATCACCGCGCTGGTGTGCACCTCCGACATCCTGGCGCTCGGCGCGCTGCGCGAGGCCGGGAACCGCGGTCTGCGCGTGCCGGAAGACCTGACCATCACCGGTTTCGACGGCATCCCGGACGCCGAGCGCGCCGGGCTCACCACGGTCCGCCAGCCCTGGCTGGAGAAGGGCCGCGCGGCGGGCCGCCTCCTGCTGGAGACCGCCGAACCGAGCCGTCCCCGGCACATCCAGCTCGAAACGCAGCTGATCACCGGCTCGACGTCGGGTCCGCCCCGCTCCGGCGAGGAGTTCTGGTTCGGACCGTAGTCCCTGACCAGCCCTATTCGAATTTCGCGCGAAATTTGAACGCCAAAGTTCGGACTCGAATTTCGCGCGAAATTCGAATTCCCCACCCGGTGGGGTGACTGCGGGTGTCAACCCGGCCAGCTGCGCGGGTCAGTAGTTGGCCCACTCGCCCTGGGCGTAGTCGAGGATCGTGGGGTGCATCAGCGTCGAGGGCGTGAGATCCGGGAGCCGGGCGCGGTCCGGCGGGAAGGTCTGGGCGGCGCGCAAGGTCTCGGCGTCGAGCGAGCGCAGCGGCGGAACGTCCTGCGGCAGACGCGGTTCCGGCGGCTCCTCCCCCTGCGTGAACAGGTGGAACCCCCACTCCCCGAACGCGGGAACCGACACCTCGTAGGGCGTGGTGCGCAGGCCCAGCGAGCGCAGCGTGGCCTCGACGCACCAGTACGCCTTCGGCGCGAAGTACGGCGACCCCGCCTGCACGACCGCGCGGGCGTGATCGGACATGGCCTGGGAGACCAGGCCGTAGAACTCCGCCGAGTACAGCTTGGCCGTCGCGGTCGAGTCCGCGTCGGGCATGTCGACCAGGACGACGTCGTAGCGCTCGCGGTTCTCCCGCAGCCAGCTGAAGGCGTCGCCCGCCACCGCGCGCACCCGCGGGTCGTCGAAGGCGTTGCGGTTCAACGAGGACACGCGCGGATCCGTGCGGGCCAGCTCCAGCACCGCCGGGTCGAGGTCGACCAGCGTCACGTCCCGGACGTCGGGGTAGCGCAGGATCTCCCGCAGTGCCAGGCCGTCTCCGCCGCCGAGCACCAGGACCCGCCCGCGCGGGCCGTTCATCGCCGGGTGGACCAGCGCCTCGTGGTAGCGGTACTCGTCGACCGAGCTGAACTGGAGATCGCCGTTGAGGTACATCCGGGTGTCCTTCGCCCCGCTCAGCGACACCGACTCGGTGAGCACCACGTCCTGGTAGGGCGAGCGCTCGGCGTGCACCACGGGATGGGCGTAGAGCGCCTGCCGCGCGGTGACCTCGAAGTCGTCGGCGTACGCGTACGCCCCCAGCAGCAGACCGCCGACCAGCATCGACGCGCCGATCAGCAGCAGCCGGGCGCGCTTGGTCAGCTCGCGGCGGAACACCGTGAGCACCAGTCCCAGACCGGCGGCGGCGTTGAGCATCCCGACCAGCAGGGCGCCCTGCACCTGCCCGAACAGCGGCAGCAGCAGGAACGGGAAGGCCAAGCCGCCCACGAGCCCACCGACGTAGTCGGCGGCGAACAGGTCGGCCACCGCCGAACCCGCGTCCTGCCTGCGGATGCGCTGCAGCAGCACCATCAGCAGCGGGATCTCGGCGCCGATCAGCAGTCCCAGCACCAGCGCCGTCGCGATCAGCGCCGGGAGGTACAAGCTCAGCCACGCGAACGCCGCGTACAGCCCGAGGACGCTGAGCCCGCCGAGCAGCGCCAGCAGCAGCTCGATGCCGGCGAAGGCGGCGGCGGCCCACGGTTGCAGGGGTTTCGCGGCCAGCGCGCCGATGCCCATCGCGAAGACCATCAGCGACAGCACGATCGACGCCTGCCCGATGGTGTCGCCGATCAGGTAACTGCCGAGCGCGACCAGCGCCAGCTCGTAGACCAGTCCGCACGCGGCGCAGACGAAAACCGCCACCAGCACCGCGAACCGCGCGGTGCGGCCTCGCGGTGCTTCGGCGGTCTCGTCCCGCGCCGGAGCTGCTTCGGTCGTCGTCAATAGATCGCTGCGGCCATGAGGACCGCGAGCACGACGTGCGCAGCAGCCGACACCCAGGTGGCCGGGTGCATGTTCGGCGAGGCCAGTTCGTCACCGAGCTTGCCCGGCGTGATGGCATCGATGAGCAGGAACGACAGGCTCATCAGCACCAGTCCGAGCAGACCGTAGGCGACCGTGCCGACCAGGCCGAGCAGCAGGTCGTCGGCGCTGGCCATGATCGCGGTGGTGAGGATGACCCCGACGCCCAGCAGCCCGGAGACCAGCAGCAGCGCGGCGTTCGGGTTGCGGTTGACCCAGATCAGGTCGCGCAGCTTGCCGGGGGTGGCGAGGTCGACGAGCACGTAGCCGAGGGCCATCATCGCCACGCCGATCACCCCGTAGGCGACCGCGGCGAACAGGCCGGCGAGCAGTTCGTTGAGCAAGGTGGTGTGCCCTTCCCGTGTCGTGGTGCGTCAGCGCGGGAGCCCGGCAGGAGCCGCCCGCGGAGGTCGTGGTCGGTGCGCGAGTCCGCTCATCATTTGCCGACTCCCGGTCCGCCGCCGCGGAAGCTCTCGCCGCGCGTGGACGTCCAGCCCCACACGTGCCCGACGTGGCTGTGGTAGCGGTGGTAGGCGCGGTCGGCGTCCATCAGGTGGATGACCGATCCGACCTGGTGCGGCTGGATGATCACGGCGTCGTCGGAGTAGCGCAGGTAGGTGCCCGAGGCGTCCGAGGACTGCGCCTGCGGACGCCACTTGGCGGTGATCTCGGCGGCGACGGTCTTCGGCGGCTTCGGGCTGGTGTAGGCCTCGTTGTCGTCGTCACCGGCGATGTCGAGGTGCGCGGCGCGCGTGTAGTTGCTCGCGACGTAACCGCGCGCCCCGCCGCCACCCGCGAAGATCATCACGAGCCCGACGATCAGGGCGATCACCACGGCCACCGCCGCGATGACGATCCAGTACCTGGGTTTCATCGATCAATCCGCCGTCGGGTAGATGAGCACGTCGTAGCGGCCGAGCCTCTCGCCCGCGGTGGCCTCCCACGCGGCGCCGCCGTAGGACTCGAAGCCCAGCAGCGCGCCGTCGGAGGTCTCGTAGTCGTGGTAGCGCACGGTTCCCTCCGCATCGAGACCCGTCGTGGCCTCGCTGCGGAAGTTCGCCGAACCCGACTCGCCCGAGCGGTAGGTGCGGCCGTCGTGCTCGACGGTCGGCTCACCCGGGGCGCCGACGCCGGTGACCGGCGTCCACAGCGTGAGGATCAGGTCCGGGTCCTCCTCGACCGCCAGCCACACCTGCGTGCCCTTGGCGTCGTCGAGCAGGTGCTCCGACCAGCCCCAGCCGCCCTCGTCGAGGCGGAGGCTCCCGCGCACGGTGTAGGTGGTCGAGCGGATCTCCACGATGTCCCCGGCCTTGAGCGCACGGGGATCACCTCGCAACGAGTCCTGGTCGCCGGTCCCGAAGGGGTCCTGCGGCACTCCCGCCCTGGACTCCCCCTGCCGGGCCGCTCGCCGCGCTCGCATCCCGAGCACCACGGCGACGACCGCGACCACGACCAGCAGCAACACCAAGACGACCAGCAGCACGGTCATTCCGGTACGCCCCTTCCGCACGTTTTCGCGCCGAGGTTATCTCCCGGAGATCACCCGAGTGGCCCAAAACCCCGAAACGTGACCAACGACGGCGGAAAAAGCGAACGGGCCGCTCACCGAAGCGGTGAGCGGCCCGTTCCGGGGGTTGTTCAGGCGGACAGCAGCTGGGCGCAGCGGATCAGGCCCAGGTGCGAGTACGCCTGCGGGTGGTTGCCCAGGGAGCGCTCCGCGATCGGGTCGTACTCCTCGGACAGCAGGCCCGTCGGCCCCGCGGTGTCCACGATCTGCTGGAAGAGCTCCTCCGCCTCGGTGCGGCGACCGGTGAGCAGGTAGGACTCGATCAGCCACGCCGCGCAGAGGTGGAAACCGCCCTCGTCACCCGGCAGACCGTCGTCCCGCCGGTAGCGGTACACGGTGGAGCCGCTGCGCAGCTCCGCCTCGATCGCGGTGACGGTGGCGCGGAACCGCTCGTCGGACGGGTCGATCAGCCCCGACAGCCCGACGTAGAGCGATGCCGCGTCGAGGTCGGAACCCTCGTAGGCGGTGGTGAACGCCTGCACGTCCGGGTGCCAGCCGTTCTTCACCACGTCCTCGGAGATCTGGTCGCGCAGCGAGACCCAGCCGTCCTCGACCTCGCGGCCGTAGGCCCCGGCGATCTTGATCGCGCGGTCCAGGGTCACCCAGCACATCACCTTGGAGTAGACGTGGTGCCGGGGCGCGTCGCGCTCCTCCCAGATGCCGTGGTCGGGCTCGAACCAGCGCTTGCTGACCGCGTCGGCCATCGCCGTGACCAGTTCCCAGTCGTTGTCCCGGACCGTGCCGGTGGCCTGGGCCAGGTGCGCGATGAGCTCCACGACGGGACCGAACACGTCGAGCTGGACCTGCTGGTCGGCGAGGTTGCCGACGCGCACCGGACGCGATCCGGCGTAGCCGGGCAGGCTGTCGATGACGGCCTCCGGGCCCAGACCGGTGCCCTGCAGCGAGTACAGCGGGTGCAGCCGCTCCGGGCCGGGAACGGACTCCAGCACCCGGTGCAGCCAGTCCAGGAACGCCTCCGCCTCGGCGTTGGAACCCAACGTGACCAGCGCCTGAGCGGTCATCGCGCCGTCCCGCAGCCAGCAGTAGCGGTAGTCCCAGTTGCGGACGCCGCCGATCTCCTCCGGCAGCGAGGTGGTCGCGGCCGCCATGATCGCTCCGGTCTCGGAGTGCACCAGGCCGCGCAGCGTCAGCGCCGAGCGGGCCACCAGTTCGCGCTCGACCTCCGGCAGCGACAGCGTCTTCATCCACTCCGACCAGTACGCCTCGGCCTCGGCCCGGCGGGCGGGCTCGTCGGTGGGCATGAGGTCTTCGGTGCCGCCGCGCATCTCCAGCACGACCGGCTCGCCCTCGGTGAGCTCGATGACGGCCGTCGCCGACTGGTGCATGCCGTCGGAGGCGATCTCCCACTGCACGCCCGGCGAGTACACCACCATCGGCTCGGAGGTGCCCTGCACGCGCAGGCCCCCGGCCTCCGGGGTGATGCGCACCGGCACCTGGCCGAACTCGGGACGTGGCGCGAACTCCACCGACACCGTGGCGCTGCCGCTGATGACCCGCACCAGGTCGGTGCGGTGGTTGTCGGTGCCGTGCGCGAGGTAGTCGGTGACCAGCAGCCGCGACCAGCGCGTCTCGACCGTCATGGTGTTGGGCACGTAGCGCTGGCCGAGCGGCAGCGGGCTGCGCTGCCCGCCGTTGCCGCCGACGTGCGGGCGGATGCTGAAGTGACCGGCGGCGGGCCCGCCGAGCAGGTCGGCGAACACGGCTGCCGAGTCGGGCCCCGGGTGGCACATCCAGGTCACCCGGGCGTCCGGGGTGACCAGGGCGATGTTGCGCTCGTTGGACAGCATGGTCAGCCGCTCGATGGGCGGCGCCTGCTCGCCGTAGAGCCAGGTGCGCCGCTCCTCCATGAGGAACGCCAGCACGGTGGCCACGTCGGTGGTGCTGCTGATTCGGTGCGCGGCCAGCGAGTCGCCCTCGCCGACCTTGATGCCCAGGTCAGGCCCCTGGAGCCGGGCGAACGCCTTCTCGTCGGTGACGTCGTCGCCGAGGAAGATCGCGGCGGTGGCGCCGACCTGGTGGCGCAGCGCGTCGAGGGCGTTGCCCTTGTCGGTCTGCACCACGGCCAGCTCGATGACGGCCTTGCCCTCGGTGACCTGCACGCCGTCCCACTGCGCGGGGCCGTTGCGGACGGCGTCGAGGACGGACTCCGAGACGTCGTGCTCGGCGCGGCGGACGTGCACCGCGACGCTGGCGGGTTTGGCCTCCAGCGTCACGCCGGTCTGGCCGCGCACGATGTCCTGGACGGCCACCTGGAGCTCGGTGCGCAACTGGGTGGCCTCGGGTTCGAGGCCGTGCACGAAGCCGACGTCGAACTCGGATCCGTGGCTGCCGACGAGGTGGACCTCGGCGGGCAGCCTGGACAGGGTGGCCAGGTCGCGCAGCGCGCGACCTGAGATCACCGCCGTGGTGGTGGCGGGCAGCGCGGCGAGCGACCGCAGCGCGTGCACCGATTCGGGTAGCGGTTTGGCCTGAGTCGGATCGGCCACGATCGGTGCGAGCGTGCCGTCGTAGTCACAAGCGACCAGAAGTCGAGGCGTCCGCGCGAGCTGCACGATCACGCGTCGCAGCTCCGCAGGCAGGGCTTCGGCGGTCAACGCCATACTCCTTGGGGGCGGGTCAAGTCTGGATGGATCGATCCGGTTCGCCGCGGCGATGACCGACTGCTGGCGACCGGTTCTGCTCAGTATCGCCGACGTCGTGCGATCCGTGTTCCGGACCGGTTACCGCCGGCTACTCCACGAGGGGTGCGCCCAACGCTTCGAGGAACGACCGCGCCCAGCGGTCGACGTCGTGCGTGAGCACTTGCCTACGCAGAGCGCGCATCCTACGGCGACCCTCCGCCTCGTCGATCTCCAGGGCGGCGAGCAGCGCGTCCTTCACGCCGTCGAGGTTGTGGGGGTTGACCAAGAACGAGCTGGTGAGTTCGGCGGCGGCTCCGGCGAATTCGCTGAGGACCAGTGCGCCGCCCAGGTCGTAGCGGCAGGCGACGTACTCCTTGCAGACGAGGTTCATTCCATCGCGCACCGGGGTGACGACCATGACGTCGGCGGCGGCGTAGAGCGCGACGAGGTCCTTCTTGTTCACCGACGTGTGCAAATAATGCACGGCCGGGTGACCGACTCGCCCGAAGAGTCCGTTGATCCGGCCGACCTGACCTTCGATGTCCTCGCGCATCTGCTTGTAGTGCTCGACGCGTTCCCGGCTGGGCGTGGCGACCTGGATCATCGTCACGTCCTCGGCCTTGATGTGGCCCTCGGAGAGCAGCTCGTGCATCGCGTGCAGCCGCACGTCGATGCCCTTGGTGTAGTCCAACCGGTCCACGCCGAGCATGATCTTGCGGGGGTTGCCCAGATCGGCGCGCAGCTTCTTGACGCGCTGCTGAACGTCCTTGCTGCGCGCCAGCTTGTCCAGCTCGGTGGAGGCGATGGAGATCGGGAACGCGCCCACCCGCACGGTCCGGTCACCGACCTGCACGACACCCGGCCGGTTGCGCACGCCGACCTGGCCGCGGCTCGGCTCGAAGCCGGCGAGCCTGCGGGCCAGCCAGAGGAAGTTCTGCGCGCCGCCGGGCCGGTGGAACCCGACCAGGTCGGCGCCGAGCAGGCCGCGCACGATCTCGGTCCGCCACGGCAGCTGCATGAACAGCTCGACCGGCGGGAACGGGATGTGCAGGAAGAAGCCGATCCGCAGGTCCGGCCGCAGTTCGCGCAGCATCGCGGGCACCAGCTGGAGCTGGTAGTCCTGCACCCACACGGTGGCGCCTTCGGCGCTGACCTCCGCGGCCGCTTCGGCGAAGCGGCGGTTCACCCGCTGGTAGGCGTGCCACCAGGAGCGGTCGAACACCGGCGGCACGACCACGTCGTGGTAGAGCGGCCACAGCGTGGCGTTGGAGAAGCCCTCGTAGTACTCGGCGAACTCGTCGGCCGACAGCCGGACCGGGTACAGCTGCATCTCGTCGTCGTCGAAGGGCTCGACGTCGACGTCGGCGACACCCGGCCAGCCGACCCAGGCTCCGCGACGAGCCCGCAGGAACGGCTCCAGCGCGGTGACCAGACCACCCGGGCTGTGCTTCCAGCGCTCGGTGCCGTCCTCCAGCTTCTCCAGGTCGACGGGAAGTCGGTTGGCGACCACTACGAAGTCCGCCCGGTTGGAACTCCTGTTGGGCCCGTCGCCCTCGCTCACCGGAAACCCTCCTGCCGTGTATCCACCTGTAGTTGTGAGGCTACTTAACCCGCACCGCCGCCGCGTGCTTCGTGTGGACCAAACACACCCGCGTGTTTCGGTCCGGATGGGGCCTTAACTTCGGCCCCGTTGCGGAACGCGGCAAGTCGGCGTTCAGTCCAGGCGCCGCCTGCTGGGACGCAGCGGGCCGGACAGCCTCGGTCCGGAGATCCGCCGCTCCAGCCGGCCGAGCCTGCTGCGCACCGGCTGCGCCAGGTACTCACCGAGCACCACGCCCGCACCGAGGGCGAGCCCGGTGGCCACCGCCAGCATCAGCGTCGCCACACCGGTCGGGCTGCGGAGCACCGACAGCTCGAACAGGCCGCGGTAGGTCGCCAGACCGGGCAGCAGCGGCGACACGGCGGAGACCGCGACGACCAGCACCGGGATCTCCAGCCGACGGGCGACGATGCCGCCCGCGAAACCGACGACGGTCGTCGCCACGGCCCCGGCCAGCACCGGGTTCAGCTCCACGCCGCCCGGCACGATCAGCGTCGCGTGCACCCCGGCCGCCACACCGCCGCCGATGCCCGCGATCAGCAGCGGGCGCGGCGGCGCGTAACTGGCCAGCGCGAAGCACGCCGAGGTGGAGGCACCGGCGAGGATCTGCACCGACAGCAGCAGCGCCGGCGTGCTCACCTGGGCTCTGCCCAGCGACTGGGCGTCCAGCCCGGCCACGTTGTCGCCGCCGATGCGCAGTCCCACGTACAGCGCCAGGACCACGCCCGCGATCAGCCCGGCGGTCATCATCGCCAGTTCGGCCATCCGGCCCGCCGCCGTGACGTTGTAGCCGGTGATGGCGTCCTGCATGGAACCGACGACGGTCATGCCGGAGAGCAGAACGATGATGCTCGCGGCGATCGCCAAGGGCGGGTCGTGCAGCATCCCGGCGGCGTAGGCGCCCAGCGCGAGGCTGGTGGCGATCGCGCCGCCGACGGCCTGCTGGAAGAAGAACGGCAGGGCGCGCTTGTTGAGCAACCGCCCGATGCGGTCGACCAGGGCGGTGGTGCCCGCGGCGACCAGCGGCAGGAACGGGTCCTCGCCGCCGCCGAGCAGCACGGCCAGCGACGCGGCCATGCCCGCCCAGGCCAGGGTCGCCACCCAGCGCGGGAACGGGTGCGGGGCGGTGGTGATCCGGTCCAGCTCGGCGTAGGCGTCGCTGGCGCTGATCTCGCCCGCGGTGATCCGCCGCAGCAGCTTCTCGACGTCGGCGAGCCGGGTGTAGTCGATGGAGCGGTTGCGGACCACGCGCAGCGAGGTGATCGGCGGCTGCTCGGTGCCCCGGTAGCAGGAGACGGTGATCGACGTGTAGATCACGTCGACCTCGCAGTGCGGCAGACCGTAGGCGCTGACCACGCCGATGATGGTCGCGGTGACGTCCGAGGCACCGGCACCGCTGGCCATCTGCACCTCACCGATGCGCAGGCCGAGGTCCAGGACCAGGTGGACGGTTGACTCGTCGGGCAGCGAGGGCCCGAAGACGACGTTGCGAGAGCCCGGGACGATCGTCTGCTCGGGGTCGCGCCGCCGCAGCACACCACGCGCGCGCTGCGTGATTCCCACCGCGGTCTTTCCTTCCTGCCGCACCCCGCGAACGGGGCGCCGCCGTGGCTGATCTTCCCCTCGGGCATCGCCTGTCATGAGCGGACCGTTGCACTCGGCATCTGTGGCTTCCATCACCTGGTCGTCGAGGCAAGCGCGGCCGCTTCCCAGCACGGGTGCGGCGGCGCTTACGATGTTCGCGCACACATCGTTCGTGCGTCGCCGCTGTAGCTCAGCTGGTAGAGCGCCCGCCTTGTAAGCGGATGGTCAGGGGTTCGAGTCCCCTCAGCGGCTCCGAGCGTACCTGACCAGGGCTTTTAACTGACCGGGTACGGCTGTGTCCGTTCCGCCACAGCCGTCGGGGTGAAATTTGGTCCCAAGACCAGCAAAAAAGTAACGACCTGCCCCCAACCTGCGATTACGACCTGGCTTTTCGACGGCGGAAGATCACTTCCACAGGGGCGCTGGACATCGGACGACCTCGACCTATACCGTTCCAGCGGATTTCGATCGTGAATTCTGGTGGGGTTTTGCTCGTGCGCATTATCGTTGACGATCTGACAGGTCCGGAGATCGAGGCTTTCCTGCACGGCCATCTCAGCGAGATGCGGGCGATCTCCCCTCCCGGGAGCACGCACGCTCTGGAGCTCAGTTCCCTGCGCCGACCTGGGGTGACGTTCTGGTCGGCGCGCGAGGGGAACGCGGTGCTGGGATGCGGAGCGATCAAAGAAATCGATCTTGAACACGCCGAGGTCAAATCAATGCGAACCGACCCCTGGCACAAGAATCGCGGAATTGCATCTCAACTGCTGAAGCACATCATCGGCGAATCGAAACTCATGGGATACACCCGGCTGAGCCTCGAAACGGGTTCCGCCGAATTCTTCGAACCGGCGCGCAAGCTCTACCTCAAACACGGCTTCACCTACTGCGATCCGTTCGCCGAATACCGCAAGGACCCCAACAGCGTCTTCATGACCAAAGTCCTCTGACCCACCGGGCAGGGACTCCTCGGGGCGCGGGACTTCACCAGCGGGCGGTCTTGGTCCGAACCCCCGAGACCCCGGAGCCCACGAGACCCCGGAGCCCGCGAGGCCCCGGCGGCTCCGCGCGTCCGCCTCGGCGATGCGGCACATCATGGGGGCGTGGGCGCTGAGGTGACGATGACCGATCGGCTGTTCCGCGCGGCCGTGTGGCTCAAGGGGCTGGACGCCGTGGGCCAGCTGGCCGGCGGCGTGCTGCTGATCTTCTTCCCACCGCGCGCGCTGACGCGGATCGCGCACGGGGTGGTGACCCGCGACCTCCTCGGCCCGCCGGCCGGTCCGCTGGCCGGGCACTTCGAGGAGGCCGTGCGCCACTTCACCGGTGGCGCCCGCGCTTTCGTGATCGGCTACCTGCTGGTGCACGGCCTCATCAAGCTCGTCCTGGTCATCGCGCTGCTCCGCAAGGCCGTCCGCTGGTACCCGGCCGCGATCACCGCGCTCGGGCTGTTCGTGCTCTTCGAGCTCGTCCGCGGCGTGCAGACGCACTCGTGGGTGCTGCCGGTGCTGACCGTGCTGGACATCGTCATCATCGTGCTGGTGATCAAGGAATACCGGGAGTTGCGCCGAAATCCCGCCTGACGGAACGATCTCCACGACTCCCGGTCGCCGGTCGAGATCGGCGGAGTCCGAATTCCGTTGGGAAATACGTGGAATTGCCACGCGGGTATTTCCCGGTAATTGGCGAGTTGTGCTCAAGCAATGGACAGCGCCACTCGGTCGAGTGAAGGTCGATTTCGGTCCTCGCCCAATCCGCGAACCGAAGGAGACCAACGTGTCGCTCGTCCGCAATCTCGCCGGACTCGCCGGTGCCGTGATCGCCGGCGGCCTGCTGGCGGTGCCCGCCCAGGCAGCAGCTGATACCACTCCGCAGGACGTCCAGCCGTACATCATCGATGGCCGCGAGGTGGACAGCGCGCCTTGGGCGGCCCGCCTGTTCGTCGACGACCAGGAGACCTGCACCGCGTCCATCATCGCCCCCGAGTGGGTCCTCACCGCTCAGCACTGCGTCGCCGACGCGGCCGACGGCAACGGCCTGAGCTTCAACATCGGCGACGTCGACCAGACCAAGGGCGAGCGCGCCAACGCCATCCCGGGCGAGGTGCACATCCACGACACCGCCGACATCGCGCTGGTCAAGATCGACCACGCGGTGCAGACCGACTACGCGCCGCTGGGCGACGCGGGCACCGTCAACACCGGCGACACGGTCCAGACCTACGGCTGGGGCGCGACCTGCACCGACAAGCCCGAGATCGAGTGCCAGGCGCCGATCCTCAAGGTCGCCGACGTCAACGTGACCGGCGTCAACGGTGACTGCACCGACTACCGCGGCGGCCAGGCCATCTGCGCCTCGCGCGGTGACGGCATCCCGGCAGGCGGCGACTCGGGCGGCCCGATGTTCGCAGGTGACAAGCAGGTCGGCGTGGCCTCCACGAGCGACCGCGCGACCTCGACCGCCTACGTCAACATCACCGAGTACCGCGACTGGATCTCGTCGCTGGCCGGAGTCTGATCGACCTCCCCCCACGGGGACCCGGACGCAGGCACGGGTTCCCACACGCGGGCGCACTCGCCCGGGGCGTGCCGGCCCCGGAGAGTGCGCCCGCTGCCATTTCCACCGGATCTGACGGTATTCGCAACACCGGAAGATTTCCTGCCCGGCGCTGATCACTCACTCGCCAACTCTCCGTTTGCGCAGGTCAGAGCATGCCGGAAATTGTCCTGCAAATCCCCGAAGATAGGGGCTAGCACCGGCCGAGACGACGGATCAACGTTTCTGTAGTGCTTCTCACGTGTAAAATTGCGAATCGCCTGGTAGATGCCGGAAGAAAGGCGCCAGAACCTGACTCAAGACGGATGTTCTGTTAAGTTGGCAAAACATGACCGGCGATAAACCGAGCCATAAGCACGAAGATCGAAATGGCGGAAGCGGTTCAGCCGGACGGTTGGAGATCGACGCTCCGGTCGTCGCGGACGGCCCAGAGCTCTACCGGATCACCCAAGATTCGGCAGTGCTCGATGTGAACTCGTCCTACGCATATTTGCTGTGGTGCCGGGACTTCTCGCAGACCTCCGCGGTGGCGCGTGTCGACGGTGCGGTCGTGGGCTTCGTGACCGGATTCATCCGGCCCGACGCCCCGGACACCATCGTGGTGTGGCAGATCGCCGTCGACGCCTCCCAGCGCGGGGGTGGCGTGGCAGGCAAGCTGCTGAACCACCTGCTCGACCGCGTGCAGGGGCGCGGCGTGCGGTTCCTGGAGACCACGATCACCCCGGACAACGCCGCGTCGATCAAGCTATTCAGCGCACTGGCGCGCGACCGAGCCGCAGAGATCAACAGCAGCGAGTTGTTCACCGCTGACCTGTTCCCCGACTCGCATCTGGGGGAAGACCTGTACCGCATCGGGCCGCTCGACGCCGCCTGACTCAAGCACCCAATCTTGTTCGTCCCTGAAGCGCCGGGCGCCCGCGCGCCGTCGGCCGAACGGAGGATCCGTGAACGACATCTTCGCCACCCTTGAATCGGAAGTCCGCAGCTACAGCCGAACGTGGCCGACCACGTTCGACCGCGCGGTCGGCAGCTACCTCTACGACGTGGACGGCACCGGCTACCTCGACTTCTTCGCGGGCGCCGGAGCCCTCAACTACGGCCACAACAACCCGGCCCTGAAGCAGAAGCTGCTGGACTACATCGCGCGCGACGGCGTGACCCACGGCCTCGACCAGGCCACCAAGGCCAAGGCCGAGTTCCTGGAGAGCTTCAGCTCCAACGTGCTCCAGCCGCGCGGCCTCAACTACAAGGTCCAGTTCCCCGGCCCGACGGGCACCAACTCGGTCGAGTCGGCGCTGAAACTGGCCCGCAAGATCACCGGCCGCGAGTCGATCATCAGCTTCACCAACGCCTTCCACGGCATGACGCTGGGCTCGCTGTCGGTCACCGGTAACTCGATGAAGCGCGGCGGCGCGGGCATCCCGCTGGTGCACGCCACCCCGATGCCCTACGACGACTACTTCGACGGCCAGGTGCCCGACTTCCTGTACTTCGAGCGCATGCTCGAGGACAGCGGTTCGGGCCTCAACGAGCCGGCGGCGGTCATCGTCGAGACGCTGCAGGGCGAGGGCGGCATCAACTCGTCCCGTCCCGAGTGGCTGCGCGGTCTCTACGACCTGTGCCAGAAGCACGGGATCCTGATGATCGTCGATGACGTGCAGATGGGTTGCGGCCGGACCGGTCCGTTCTTCTCCTTCGAGGAGGCCGGCATCAAGCCCGACATCGTCTGCCTGTCCAAGTCCATCGGCGGCTACGGCATGCCCCTCGCACTGACGCTGATCAAGCCGGAGCACGACGTGTGGGAGCCGGGCGAGCACAACGGCACCTTCCGCGGCAACAACCCGGCCTTCGTGACCGCCAGCGAGGCGTTCCGCCTGTACTGGTCCGACGACACGCTGGAGAAGGCCACCATCGCCAAGGGCGAGCGCGTCGGCCAGGTGCTGGAGGAGATCGCCGCCGAGCACGGTGGCGCGATGGCCAAGGGCCGCGGTCTGGCCCGCGGTCTGGGCTTCGAGGACACCAACGTGGCGGGCAAGATCTCCAAGGCCGCGTTCGACCGGAAGCTCCTGATGGAGACCTCCGGTCCGTCCAGCGAGGTCCTGAAGATCATGCCGCCGCTGACCATCTCCGACGAGGAGCTGGAGAAGGGCTTGGCGATCGTTCGCGACTCCGTCAAGTCCGTTCTCGCCTGATTCGACGTTGAGCTCACGGGGTCGGGAGGGTGAAAAGGCCGTCGATCGGCTTTCACCTCTCCCGGCCCCGGCACGTCGTGCGGCAAGCTGCGTGTGGGCGAGTACCCGCGCAGTGCACCACTGAACAAAGATTCGCAGGAGGAAACGTGATCGTCCGGCACCTCTCGGATATCGAGGACACCGACGCCGACATCAAGACCGAGAACTGGCGCAGCAAGCGCATTCTCCTGGCCAAGGACAAGCTGGGCTTCTCGGTGCACGAGACCACGCTCTACGCCGGCACGGTGAACGACTTCTGGTACGCCAACCACATCGAGGCCGTGTTCATCACCGAGGGTGAGGGCGAAGTCGAGAACAAGGCGACCGGCGAGGTCCACCAGCTCAAGCCGGGCTCGATCTACGTGCTCAACGACGCGGACAAGCACCAGGTCCGCCCGAAGACGACCATGAAGACCGTGTGCGTGTTCAACCCGCCGGTCACCGGTCGTGAGGTCCACGACGAGAACGGCGTCTACCCGCTGATCGTCGAGGACGACGTCGCCAGCTGAGTTAAGCGACGCGCGCGGCGGGTACCCGGAGAATAGGGGGACCCGCCGCGCTGTCTTTGACCACCAGGGTTTTCCCCACGCGTTGACGTGGGGGAACGCGGGCACTTGACGTGTGCCGCTTCTTACCGAGGAACCGAGAACGGCGGGCGGTGTCCACCAGGGCATCGGCCCGCTCCGGCGGGAATTCGCGAAGGAGGCGCAACCCATGACCCTCGCTGATCTGAGCACCACGGACCGCTACCCCACCCGGGGCTCCGATTCGACGCTGCTCGATCGGACCGATCCGACCGTCTGGTCCGGTGTTCGCACCGGCCCGGCGGCGCGCGACGAACTGGCCGCTCACGATGCCAAGGGCTTCCACGTGGTGGAGGGACTGCTGTCCCCCGCCGAAGTGCAGGCGCACTGGCAGGAGTTGGAGAGGCTGATGCGCGATGAGAGGGTCCGCAACGACGAACGCACCGTCGTCGAACGTTCGTCGAACGAAGTCCGCTCCATCTTCGAGGTCCACAAGATCAGCGACCGGATCGGGGAGCTCGCCCGCGATCCGCGAGTGCTGGACCGCGCCCGGCAGATCCTGGGGTCGGACGTGTACGTGCACCAGAGCCGGATCAACTTCATGCCCGGCTATCGCGGTACGGGTTTCTACTGGCACTCGGACTTCGAGACGTGGCACGCCGAGGACGGCATGCCGGCCATGCGCGCGGTCAGCATCTCGATCGCGCTGACCGACAACTACCCGTTCAACGGCGGACTGATGATCATGCCGGGTGCGCACCGCACGTTCGTGTCCTGCGCTGGTGAAACCCCGGAGGACAACTACAAGTCCTCGCTCAAGCAGCAGAAGGTCGGTGTCCCGTCCGAGGACAACATCACCAAGCTGGCCTACGAGCACGGGATCGAGCAGTTCACCGGCCAGGCGGGCTCGGCGCTGTGGTTCGACTCCAACTGCATGCACGGCTCGGGCAACAACATCACGCCCTACCCGCGCTCGAACATCTTCATCGTGTTCAACAGCGTGGACAACGCCCTGGTCGAGCCCTTCGCGGCCAAGTCCCCGCGACCGAACCACGTCGCCTCCAGGGACTTCACCCCCATGAGGCGCTGATCCGGAAGGGTTGGTCGCCAAGGGGCGGTTTTGGTCCGAACCGGCCATGATCGACGTCCGTTTTGACCGGTCGGTTCGGACCAGAACCGCCCACTGCCCTCACCTCACGGGGTGAGCGGCGAGGACCCCGCCGACCTCCGCTGCCGCAGCCGGGTCCAGGAGGGGGTACCTGCCTCCGGCCACGAAGCGCTCCGAGAGCTCGAAGGTGATCGTCTCGCCCTCCGCCAGGAAGTTCGCCGTGGCCTGGGCGTTCGTCGTGACGTTGTCGGGGTGCGTGATCGCGATGTCGGTGTGGGTCGCGGCGAGGTACGGGCTGGCGAACTGGCTGAACGAATCGCCCACCACGCGCACCGGCTTGGTGATCATGCCCGGCTTGGGCGAGGACTTCAGGTGCAGCGGCTGGTGGAAGTCGCTGGGCTTGAACTGCGTGTTGTCCTCTCCCCCGTCCGGCGCCAGCGAATAGGCCTGGATCGGCACCGTGCGGTCCTGCCCCAGCAGGTCAGGGATGTCCGCGGTGTGCGGGTACTGCCGCGACGGCGCCATCTTCCACGTGCCGGTGATCCCCGGGGACAGCCTCTCCGCGAGCTGGTAGACCATCGTCGCGCCGCCCTCGTGGGTCCAGTGCGTGTCGATGTCGTGGTAGATCGGGCGCCCGTTGCGCTCGGCGGCCTGCCGCAGCGGGGCGCGCAGATCGATCGCCCCGGTCGCCTTCGGGACCTCGCGCCAGAACGCCTCCCGCTCGGCGACGGAGCAGTCCTCCCCCGGGTAGGTCTCCGGCAGGTGCTCCGGGTACACAGTGGACTTGTCCGGGGCGATGACCAGCTGGAACCTCCGCCCCGACGACTCCACGGCCTTCCGCCAGGCGCGCAGCCCGGCGATCACCTCCTGGGTCGAGCGGGACGGAACGCAGCGGTAGGACACGTCGTGGCCCAGGTACAGCCAACCGTTCTCGCCCTCGATGACCGGCGGGAACACGCTCTCGTCGATCGGCGGCTTCGCGTCCACCTGCCCCGCGCCCACCGGCGAGCTGTGCGAGCCGCCCGCCAGCGGAGCCGGTTCGCCGAACACTCCCCTGCTGATGGCGTTGACCGCCTGCACCGCGCCCTTGCGGAACGGCAGGTGATCGGTGGCCCACCCGTTCAGACCGGTGAAGAAGCCGAAACCCTCGGTGACGCTGGGGAACTCGGCCAGCGGCCGGTTCTCCAGCTGCTCCGGCCGCGCGCCGAACAACCAGCTGCTCAACGGGGCGCTGAAGAACGCCAACGCGCAGATCAACGCCACCAGCTGGCGCCTGCCGTGGCGAGGCCGGTGCAGCGGGTGTTCCCGCGGCAACCACGCCTCGTGCACCGGCGGCAGCTCAGGAATCCTCACGTCGCTCACGCCCTCTTGGAACCTGATCCATGAACAGCTCCTAGAACTGGTAGTACAGACGGCCAGCAAATCACGACCAGGGCAAAGCCCGGTGAGTAAGCCTGTCACCTGCGGACTTCCGTCGCTGGCGGTTGGTGAAATTGGTTGTTGTTGGGTGGTCTCAGACGGCCTGCCGACGGCCTGACGGCCTGTGGACGGCCTCGGCTGATGGAGGGGTCAGCCGATCAGACACCGCACGACAAACCGAGACTTACCGGTGCGGTTCGTCAGTTCGAAGGTTGCGAGCGCCCACCAGTCGCCGACGCACGTCTGATGCCAAGCCAGTAGTACGCCTGGCACGGTCGTGGCGATATCGATGCCGCCCGTTCTCAAAGAACAGGGCCAGGAACGTCACCGAGGTGCTGGCTGAGGCGCTCACGCAGGAGGAGATACTCCTCATGTCGACGAAGTGGGCCCGGCGGGCGCTCAACCACACGGTCCGCGGTGACAGTCTGGCCGAGCTGGAACTGCTCGCGCGTCAAGTCAATCTCAACGCCGGTGGGAAGCCGGTTCCACCAGTGGAAGCCGTGCTGTTCCCCGTTGAAGTGGACCTCGCCAAGCACAAGGTCTCCGCCAAAGATGTCGTTGACGATCAACGCTGTGATGTCGCAGTGGCCCCACGCCGGATTGTCGGCCTGCCAGCCAGCGCGTTCAAGGTCGTCCGGGGAACAGGTATCAGCCGCCCAACTGGCGCGAAGGGCTTTATCGAGGACAAGAAGATTCCAAGGGCTCATGTCGGCAGCGTCGCAGCCTGCACTGACATTGCTCGCCGTGATTGACCTACGGTTCACGTTGGCGCTATCTACATGCAAGGGAGGGCCTCTGTCCTCACCCCGTCGACCTGGCGAAGCCCTCATCAGGCCGTGTCAAGGGGGCAACCGGCGATGTCAGCGGGAGATGCCGGCACTCAAGCTTGCCCCCTTGACGCGGGCTGATAGCCCTTGTGGAGGTCGATGGGGTGAGGACAGAGCAGCCACGACCGAACCGCAGCCGATGTGCCTGTCCCCCTCACCCTGTTGGCCTGCCCGTCCGGCGAGGACATCTCTTTGCGCCTGAGCGTGGACCCTTCTGGCGGTGCGGGGCCGCCTGCCTACCCGTTTGGCCGGGGCGCGGGCGCCGGGACCGGCCGGAGGCCGCACGCCCGGTGTCCCGCTGCCCCGGCCAGAGAAACAGCAGGTAGGCGGCCCCGCAGGGGCCGCCCTTGATGAAGAAAAGAAACTCTGAACACACGCGCAGTGCATCAAAATCAAGATCTGGGGTCGGGTCCTCGATCCGGTCGACGACTGCGTCGGGGTTCAGTTACAGCATGCGGTCGTGGGGCGTCCTGGCCGGGGGCTTACCTGAAGCGGACAGCAGCGATGGCCTTGTCGTCATGCCGCTTAGAGCGCGGAAAGAGCTTCCCGTCCGGATCATCGGTCTCTTCCCATTCGTGCAGGCGATCAAGCAATGCCAGCAGCGCGGACTGACCGGCTGCCGCTAGGTCCGGCCAGTTGTCGAGGCCAGTATGACGCGCCGTGTTTAGAGCACCGTCGGTCAGGAGAATCGCCCAGGGCGTCGACTGGACCGGGTGAGTCGCAGTGAGAGCGTGCGCTGCTGCGGCGGGGTCGGCTTCGGCGATCCAGTATCCCCCGGACTGGTTTCGATGCTTCGCCTGTTGATTCTGGAGTTCACGCAACAGCTGCGTGTGATCTTCGTCGTAGCCAGTCCCTTGGGCCAATCGCTCTTGGTACCGGCTCCGCTCCCCCAGGTTCAGGGCGTCGATCCGCCCATCGGTGACAATTCCGCTCGGAAGCACGATCGCGCTGTCACCGAGCACGAGCGTGTCGACCAGATCACCGCGCTGACGAACGATGGCCACCGTGCTTGATGGAGATTCCCCAGCACTCAGGTTCAGTTCCGCTGCCGCCTCTTCGATCGCGACCGCCAGAAGATTGGAGAGGTCTGCCTCGGGGGCTTCCTCCAGGGAACGGCTGAGGCGGCTGCCCAGGGTCGCCGCATACCTGCTCGCCGAGACCGGAACCGGTATGAACGCGGATGCTCCGTCTAGGACGAGGACGGCATTCCTGGTCACGAAGATCTTGTCGTCGCTGTTCTCGGAACCAGGAAGTTGGGCGGTCGCTACAGATGCGACCTCACCAGGCATAAGGGCCTCCTACGAGTTCGCTCTTGGTGATGGTGAGGCCGTCGTAGGTTGCGCGCACAGCTCCGCTGAAGGACACGTCGCCGACCCGGCGGTAGAGGTCGGCGAGGTTGCCCGTGAGGTAGTGAGCGACTCCAAGCGACCCGATAGCGTGGATGCCGGCGATGTGCACGACGACCCGACCGTCATAACGATGACGCGCGAAGTACCCGAGGTCTGCGTGCTGCGGCGTCTCGTCATCTGCAGGCGAGCCGAACCGCTCCCCTGAATCGCGGTGTTCGAACCACCACCGACCGCCGTCCTTGATAAGCGTCGCGACGGGGTCTTCATCAAGCAGTTCGGCACCGATTGGGGCGGACTTCGGGCCGCAGACCACGACACCGTCGCCTTCCGGCGCGGCTTCGGTTTCCGGACCGATCTGGTATCGATCGACCGTGAATGACAGTGCGGCCAGCAGCGATTCCAGCTGCTCCCCCGTCTCCGCGTCCTCGGCGGCAATGAGCGGGCGTTCGCGGTCGGTGACCTGGTACCGGTACGGAATACCGATGCTCACTGGCCCCACACCGAAGAAGGCGCGCTGAGCAGCCGCAGCCGACTGCTTGATCTGTGTGACACGGCCCTTGGTGATGCCGAGACCCGCTGCAATCTCCGTGTAGCTCATCCCCAGCTCACGGTGGGCCTCTTCGATCGCTGCCTTGCGCAGCCGGGCGAGCTCCGTAGCACGCTGCTGATAGATCGTGATGAGATCTGTGGCGCGCTGACCTCGGCGGATGGGGTCAGTCTCCCTCCGCACGGCTTCGAACTCGTCCTTGGTGGTCACACCCGGAGTTTAGACCCCTTGACAGCCGAGGGCCAACGCCCTACCTTGGTGTTTAGACCCCCTCAACAACAGATTGCGCCGCAGGTGTTTAGGGGGGTAAACACAGCCGAGAAGATCTAGCTGGAGGCAGAGATGCTGAGGAACATCCCGGTCAACATGCAGGGCTACAAGCTGATGGTCACCGAGGCTCCGCAGGAGAAGACCCGCGAGAAGGACGGCGTGCAGGAGTTCGTGAAGAACCGCGAGGGCGTGCAGCAGTTCGTGGTGTCGCTGTTCGCGAAGCGCCGGGTGCAGCCGGGCGAGTTCCCGGGCAAGGGTGAGGAGATCAAGGTGACCTTGACCGCCGACCCCGGTGAGGGCTTCGAGGAGGGCGTCTACGTCCAGCTGATCGACGCGACGGTCAGCCACTGGGAGAACGACAACGGCTCGGGCCTGGCGTTCAAGGCCAACGGGCTCGCCCCGGCGAACGCCCAGATCCCGGCCGCTGCCTGACCAGCCCCGCATTCTGACCATTCCCATCTGACTTTTTCTAAGCCTTATTCAGGCTGCTTGTTGTTTGAGAATTCAAGAGTGGGCCGAGCTATGCCTTTTTCGGCGCGAAAACGTGCGCCGGAGAGGCCTTATTGGCCCCGGGGGAAGCAGTTTCCCGGGGCCTTTATGGACTCTCGCAAGGGCTAGCGAGAAAGGGGGTGAATTCGATGCCGCCTTACCAGGAGAGCAGCACCGCGTCGTGCGCGAATGGCTGCGGAATGCCCGTGTGGGGTTCGCAGGTGATGTGCACGTTGTGCGCCACGAAGTGATCAATTAATAAGAGAAGGAAGTGGTTTCAAGTGTCTTTGTGCTATTGCCCGGCTTGCCACATCGACCCGATGCGGTATCGGCACTCCGGCGACCAGTTCTGCAACCACGAGGTGAACGGAGGTGAGGGTCATGGGTGGGTTTGATTTCCACGGCTCCGGCTGCCTGGGCTCCGAGAAGGGGTGAGCAGGGATGGACGGTGAAACGGATCTGTTCGGCAACCCGGTGGCCCCGCTGCCAAAGCGGGAGGAGTCCCGGCCACCGATTAACGACATGGACCTGATCGAGAAGGTCCTCCGGTCGGCCTCGCGTATCGGGTTCGTGCTGGTCGGGATCCGGGAGGACGTCTACAAGCGCCTCAGCAACGACGAGGTGGAGAAGGTCCCGGACCACATCGACGCGGCCGTGCACCAGCTGATCGAGGCGCGCTGGCTGGAGATCGGCGGCACGCACCACGTGCGCTACGGCCGCTACCAGGGCTCCGCCCGATCAGTGCTAGTGCCGCGCAGATCAAAGCAGGCCGCCTACCGCTGGGAGGCACTGGCCAATCCCTGGAACAGCAGCGACGAGAGAGAAAGGGGGCGGGTGGCGTGAGTGGGTGTGCGCACTGGTTCTACTTCGTTGATCCCGACGGCACCGCGCAGTGCCAGGACTGCCCGCATTCATGGAAGGTCAATTGAGTTCAGAACGAGCACCGCCTTTCGCTCCGGATCAGGCCGGAATGAAAGGAGAACGAACTAACGAAAGGAAGGGTTAGGCAATGCAGGTTCAGGCTGCGAATCGCCACGCCATGAACAAGTACCGCGACCTGATGGCCGCTGTTGCTTTGGTTCGCACGGCGTTGGATGAGGCTAAAAAGCTCCACAAGAAGATCCAAGAGCCCGGCGAGACCGACTGGCGGGTTCCGGGTCGCGATGAGGTCGACGGCGCGCACGCAAAGGCGGCTGTGCAGTTGACCGCGTTTCACGCGTCGACGGTGAAGTGGGAAAAGGAACTCGTGTCGAAGGGTTGGAGGGTCTGAGGATGAGCAACAACAGCTATCAGGTCACGGCGGTGATCGAGGACATCGACAAGGCCATGAGCAAGCTTCGCGAGGCCATGAAGGGCTTGCAGGTGCGCACGGCGGGGTTCAAGAAGGACCACGACGAGCTGGCGCGCACGGTGGCGAACTACAAGGTCGACCTCGAAGACGCCCAGATCAACAACTCGAAGTAACCCGCATTTCCCCGAGGGGCTCGGCTGCTGGCTTCGTGCTGGTGGCCGAGCCCCTTTTTCTGAATGGAGTTGATCCGCAATGGCTTTGGTGAACCGACGCAAGGGCATGGAGTGGCGTGCGGCCTCGTGGATGGCCCGGCACCCCGGCATGACCGGCACACCCGCCGCACTGGCCGCCAGCGTGGTCGAGCTCGGACCGGTCACCACCGGAACCGCCCTGGCCGGAGTAGGGGCGGCTGGGCTGTCGTGGTATCGCGGACACCCCGAGACCTTCGACCGCTTCGGCGCCCCCGTGCTGCGCTCGTTCCGCCGCAGATGGCTGCGCTACGTGGGCCGTCGCTGGCGGGGGCTGATGATCGATTGCGAGTTCGGCCGGGAGAACCGCCGGACCGGCCACATCGAGGTCCCCCGCCTGGTCCGCGTGCGCTCCGCCTCGCCGTCGATCGACACGCTGTACGTGAAGGTCCTGCGGGGTCAGTCGTTGAAGAAGTTCCAGGATGCCGCCGACGAGCTGTCGATGGCGCTGCGGGCCGACGCCCTGGGCATCGTGAAGGTCAAGCCCGGCCTCATCGCGCTGACCGTCGTGCGGGGCAACCCGTTCGAGCAGTTCATCGACCCGGCCGAGATCCCCGCGGACTCCTCCGACGTGGATCTGTCGGCGCTGTACTTCGGCGAAGACGAGTACGGCAACGACTGGACCGAACCGATCCTCGGCAACCACCTTCTGGGTGTCGGCGCTGCTGGGGCGGGCAAGAGCTCGCTGATGTGGAACCCACTTCGGGCGATGGGACCGGCGATCCGCGACGGCCTTGTGCGAGTCGACATGTGCGACCTCAAGGGCGGCATGGAAGCGGGCAACGCCCGACCGCTGTTCAACAAGTACGCCGACGACCCGGACAAGGCCTTGCAGGTCATCGAGGCCTTCCGCAACGACATGAAGACCACGCAGCGCTTCCTCAAAGACGAGGGGCTCCGCAAGGTCCGCGTCAGTACCGAGACGCCTCTGCGGGTGTTGATGATCGACGAGCTGGCCATGATGACCGCCCTCGGCAGCTCTAGCGTCACTCGCGCCGCTGTGAAGCTGCTGGCCGAGATCATGACCCAAGGACGCGCCTCCGGGTTCGCGGTCTGCGCCTACCTACAGGAGCCGACCAAGGACATCCTGCCGGTTCGGGATCTGTTCACCCGCCGGATCTGCCTGCGCACCACCGCCGAAAACCACGCCGACATGACCCTCGGCGACGGCATGCGCGTCAAGGGCGCCCTGACCGACGAGATCCCCGCTGATGAAGACCACGCCGGGATCGGCTTCCGCGTCGACCAGTACACCCGCCGCCCCATCCGGGTGCGGGCCGGAAATGTCGCCGACGAGGACATCGAGGAGCTCGTGCGCACCTGCCCGGCACCGACTGAGGACACCTCCAACGTTGTCGAGTTCCGCCGCGACGAAGACGAAGACGCCGCCTGAGGCAAGGAAGGAAACCCGTGAACCTGACGCCCTACTTCTACGCAGGAGCCCCGCACGCAATCGTCTCGCTCCACCCCGGCTCTGACGGGGTCACGGTCGCGATCACGTGGCCCTGCGACGACGACAAGCCCGGCGCCGAATGCCACATGAGCTTCGAGCAGTTCAAACGGCTCATCGCTGATGGCGTCCAGATCCAGACCACCGCCCTCGAAGCCAACCACCCCAATCAGTACGCGCTGTTCACCGATGAGGAAGGAACGAAGTCATGAAGCCCGTTGTCCACGTGGAACTGACCGGTAAGGCCATCAAGACCGTCCTGGTGTTACTGGCCTTCATCTCCGCGATCCTGGCTCTGGTGTGGCTGCTGGTCAGTCCCGCCTACGCCATCGCCGGAGGCATCGGCGTGATCCTGGCCGTGCGGGGCCTGTACGCCCTGTTCACCCCCAGCACCGAGTAAAGGGGTGAAGGCGATGGATCAGGACACGCCCCAGAGCAAGGCGCACCTGTGGCTCTCGCCGGTCGCGCTCGGTTTGGTGGCGCTGGCGGCGGTGATGGGCTGGGCCGCGAGCTTCGTGGGACTGCACGAATACGGCATGACCTCCATGACCGGATTCACCTACTGGACCGCGTGGCTCGTGCCGGCCACCTTCGACGGAGCCGCGTTCGCCTGCACCCTGATGACCTACCGAGCCTCCATCCACGGCCGCTCCGCCCTCCGCGCACGGCTGCTGATGTGGGGATTTACGGCGGTGAGTTCGTGGATCAACTGGATTCACCAGCCCACCCTGGAAACCCGGCTGGTCGCCGCTGGGTTGCCGGTTGCGGCGGTCGCGGTCTTCGACATCGTGCTGTTGGAGATGCGGGCGGACTACGAAGCCCGTAGTGGCCGCACCAAGTTCCGGCTCCGCCCGGGGCTGCTGGTCCTGCGCTGGCTGGTCGACCGCACCGGCACCACCACGGCGTTCCGCGCCCAGATCACCGCCGTGCCTGTCCACCAGCTCATCGGGCAGGCCGCCCCGGCGGAGATCCCCGCACCGGAACCGACGCCGACACCGGCTCCAGCTCCCGACCCGCGTCCGGCCACTCCGGCCGCATCACCGGCACCACCAACGCCGGTGGCCACGCCAACCACTGAGATCCCGAAGGCGGTCAGCAAGGGGCCCAAGCTCCCGCCCCCGATGGTCAAGGCCGTTCAGGCGGCCTACACCCGCGCCCGCGACGAGGGACGCGAGTTCACCGCTGATGACGTTCACGCCGTGATCAAGGTCCCAGCCGACAAGGCGGAACAGATCGCGGCCAGCTACAGCACCACCAACGGCCACGCTCTCGCGTAAAAGCCGTTGCCGCACAACTGAACAGCACCGATCGCTCGGCGGGACATCACCGGGCAGATCGGTCAGGTGGTGTCCCGCCTCTGACCTTGTCAGGAGGTGGAGATGTCACCGACTACGTTTATGACCGCCGACGATTACCGTGCGCTGGTCGCTGACGGCTTCCAACGCCGCGCCCGCGCCGCAGGTTTTCAGCAGTGGCGCACCGAGGCCGCTATGACCGGCGGCTGCACTCACCCGATCCGCCTGTCCGGACAGTGGGCCATTCAGGACACCGCCACCGGCACGGCCTTGGCCTCCCGGTCCGGACACGTGACCGTTCCGTGCGGCAACCGCCGCGAATCGGTGTGCGTGGCCTGCTCGGATCGCTACGCCGCCGACGCCTTCCACCTCCTCAAAGCCGGGCTGACCGGCGAGACCAAGGGCATCCCGGCCTCGGTCGCGGACAAGCCCCGCATGTTCCTGACGCTGACCGCCCCGTCGTTCGGGCCGGTCCACAACCGCCGGGCCCCTCACGGCAAGGCGATCCCGTGCCGCTGCGGCGAGTACCACCACCCCGACGACCCCCGCATCGGACAGCCCCTCGACCCCGAGGGCTACGACTACACCGGCCACGTCTTGTGGCAGGCCCACGCCGGGGACCTGTGGCACCGCTTCACCACCTACCTCAAGCGCTACCTCGCCCAAGCCGCCGGGCTCCCGCAGCGCCTGTTCGCCGAGCACGCGCGGTTGTCGTTTGCCAAGGTCGCCGAGTTCCAGCGCCGGGGCGTGATCCACTTCCACGCCGTCCTGCGTCTGGATGGGCCGGAGGGTGCGGGGGATCCGACCCCGAGGTGGGTCACCTCCGATGTGCTCACCGACGCCATCCGCCTCGCCCACGCCAACACGGTCCTGACCTCCCCGGAGGTCGACGGACAGACGTGGGAGTTGGCGTTTGGGGAGCAGATCGACATCCGCCCCATCCGGCCCGCCGACGCCGGACAGGTCGAAGACGACCAGGGCGTGATCACTGACGATCGGCTTGCGTCCTATGTGGCCAAATACGCCACCAAGGGCACCGGCAAGAGCGAAGCCGTCGACCGCCGCATCCGCACCCAAGCAGACATCGACCGCCTCCGCGTCACCGAGCATCACCGGCGGATCATCCAAACCGCCTGGGACCTCGTCACCCCCGTGCCCTGCCCGGACTGCCACCCCGAGGGCTTCCACGCCCCCGAGGGCTGCGGATGCGAGCACGCCCAGTACTGCGCGACCTGCAATAACGGCGGGGAAGTCAGCCGCACCGTCCTCTGGCATCGACTCCACCCGGAGCAGGGCGACAAGCCGGACCCGCTGGACGCACTCAAACCCCGGCACTGGGCGCACATGCTCGCCTTCCGAGGCCACTTCCTCACCAAATCCTGCTACTACTCCGTGCCCTTCCGGCAGATCCGCGACGACCGCCGCCGCTACCGCCACGACGAAGTGCTTGCCGAGCTCGGGGTCACCGACGACTCGATCACCGTCATCAACGACTGGTCCCTGGTCAGCGTCGGCCACCGCACCCCCGAAGAACGCGAACTCGCCGCCGCCATAGCCGAACGCCAACGCGAAGAACGCAAGCGTCGGTTCGACAGTGAAAGGAGGGACTAGGGCCATGCGAAAAATGCTGAGCCCGGACGAGGTTGCCGACTTTTACGCCATCCCGGTGCAGACGCTTTATGAGTGGAGAAAGAAGAAGTATGGCCCTCCTGCACGAAAAGTCGGGAAACACCTGCGTTACAAGGCCGACGAAGTAGAGACCTGGTTCGACTAAAGGAGAGAACGATGGGACACGTGCAGGACCGCTGGTGGAAGCCAGCAAAGGATGAGGCCGGAAAGCCGGTGCTGGACTCGCGGGGTCGCCCAAAGCGGGAAAAGACAACGCTATTCGGTAAGGGGATGCGGTACAAGGTTCGATACTTGGACCTGGATGGGAACGAGCACTCCGTCTCATATCCGGACGGACAGAAGAAAGAGGCTGAGAGCTTCCTCGCATCGGTGGAGGCCGACAAGCAGCGTGGGTCGTTCGTCAACCCGAATTCGGGCAAGGTTCCGTTCCGCAGTGTGGCGAAGTCTTGGCTTGACTCTCGAACCTTCGACCGGTCGACTCATGAGGCTGTGGAGACCCGTCTGCGGAACCACGTCTTCCCCCACTTCGGAGACAACCCAATCAAGGACATCCGCCCTTCGCGGATTCAGGCGTGGGACAGAGGTCTTCAGAAGCAGGGGCTCGCGGACACGTACCGGCGAGTCATATTCACGCACGTCTCGTCAGTCTTCTCATTTGCGATCGACGACGAATTGATCACCAAGAACCCCTGCTCGGCAAGGTCCGTCACCAAGCCTCCGGCGAGTTCGACGAAGGTGGAGCCCTGGCCGGAGGAAACTGTGTTCAAGATCCGCGAGTCGATCACTGCCCGATACCGCATTGCGGTGGATCTGGGTTCTGGCTGCGGACTACGCCAAGGCGAGGTTTTCGGGCTCTCGCCCGACGATATTGGTGAAGACCGCTATATCACCGTCAGGCGCCAGGTCAAGCTCATCGAGGGGAAGCCCGTGTTCGCGCCTCCAAAGGGAGGCAAGATCCGGCGGGTCCCCGTTGCGAACCAGATCGAAAAGAACATCGCAAAGCACATAAACGAGTTCGGAGCGCCTGAAGTGACGCTTCCCTGGAAGGACCCCGATGAGGGCGAGCCGATGACGGTCAAGCTTCTCGTCACGAACAGGAACGAGGGTGCTGTCATCCGGTACCCGTTCAACACCGACATCTGGAAGCCTGCCGTACGACGCGCCGGGGTCGAGAAGCCGACTCGCCGTGACGGGTTTCACGCGCTCCGCCACTTCTTCGCGTCGATCCTTCTGGACCAGGGCGAGAACATCCGGGCGTTGTCCGACTACCTTGGACACTTCGACCCTGGCTTCACTCTGAAGGTGTACACGCACCTGATGCCCTCCAGCTTGGAGCGGACGCAACGTGCTGTTGACACCGTCTTCGGCCGCCACTGATCAGCGCCCCGACTCGGTACCCCCGGCTCGGGGCGCTTCTGTGTTCAGACGGCCTGGTGACGGCCTGACCCCCTCAAAAGGGGGGATTGCAGCACCAAAACCCCTGGTCATGGCGCGATGTTCGTCAGAACTGGTAGTACAGGAACGGACTGAACGTGCCGGTGGCCACCAGCAGACCCGAGTAGCCCAGGCCCGCCGTGAGGACCGTCGCGCGCACCGCGTACGCCTCGCGGGTGCGGACGGCCTCCAGGAACGGGCCGGTTCCCGAGCCCGCGGGCAGCAGCACAACGATCAGCGCGACCAGCAGGAAGAACAGCCGCTGGTGGGTCACCGAAGCCGAGACGATGTCGGTCAGCCCCGCCAGGTCCGGCACCAGCATGTGCCCCAGCATTCCCAGCGCGCTGCCCAGGTCCGGGGCGCGGAAGAACACCCAGCCGATCACCACGAGCAGCATCGTCAACGCCCGCCGCCCCAGCCGGAAGCGCCAGTCCGAGGGTGCCGTCGACCAGCCGAAACGGCGTTCCAGCACCAGCAGCGAGCCGTGGAAGAGCCCCCACACCAGGTACGTCCACGCCGCGCCGTGCCAGAAACCGGTGAGCACGAAGATGATCGTCAGGTTCCGGTAGGTCTTCGCGGTGCCCAGCCGGTTGCCGCCGAGCGGGATGTAGACGTAGTCGCGGAACCAGCGCGACAGCGACATGTGCCAGCGCCGCCAGAACTCGGTGATCGTCACCGACGAGTAGGGCCGCGCGAAGTTCTCCGGCAGCCGGAACCCCAGCATCCGACCCAGCCCGATCGCCATGTCCGAGTAGCCGGAGAAGTCGAAGTACAGCTGCATGGTGTAGCCGATCGCGCCCAGCCAGGCGATCGCGAACGTCATGTCGTGAGCGGGAGTCGCGAAGCAGGCGTCGACCATCGGCGCCAGCGTGTCGGCGATGACGACCTTCTTCGTCAGACCCCACGCGAAGCGCGGGAAACCGGCCGCGATGTCGTCGAGCCGGTGCGTGCGGCGCTGCGGGAGCTGATCGGCGATCTCCCGGTAGCGCACGATCGGACCCGCCACCAGCTGCGGGAACATCGCGATGTAGGTGATGAACGAGACCGGGTCGCGCAGCGCGGGCCGCTCGCCCCGGTAGATGTCCACCACGTAGGAGATGTGGTGGAACGTGTAGAACGAGATCCCGATCGGCAGCGCCAGCTGCAGCACCGGGTAGTCGCCGCCGAACCAGCGCGCCAGCACCGCCAGCTGCTCGGTGGCGAATCCCGCGTACTTCCAGACCAGCAGGATCGTCAGGTTGAACGCGACCACGCCGACCAGCAGCCACCTGCGGCGTTCCCGCTGGCCCGGCCATTCGGCACCCGGTTCCAGGCGACGACCGGCCAGGAAGTTCACCGCGATGCACGCCAGCAGCAACAACGTCGTGCCGCCCGCACCGCTGGCGTAGAACACGAGGCTGGCGACCGCGACCACGACGTTGCGCCCGCTTCGAGGTGCCACCAGGACGACCGCGAGCACGGCCGGCAGGAAGAACCACAGGAACAGCGGTGAAGCGAACGACATGAAGGGCCTCGGTTGCGGGAGGCCCACGCCTCCTCGGTCGGTTACCGGAGAAGGAGCCTAACCGAGGCCCGCACGCCGCATGCCCGGAATGGACCGGGCTCTCACCCTCACCTGATCCGGCGCCGCCGGGCCACCTCGGACAGCACCACACCGGCCGCGACCGAGGCGTTGAGCGACTCGACACCGGCGGACATCGGGATCGACACCGTCTGGTCGCAGGTCTCCCGCACCAGGCGGGACAGGCCCCGGCCCTCCGAACCGACGACGACCACGAGCGGGCCGGTGGCCAGCTCCAGCTCGTCGGAGGTGATGTCGGAATCGGCGTCCAGGCCGATGACCATCAGCCCGGCTTCCTTGTAGTCCTTGAGCGTGCGAGTCAGGTTGACGGCCTTGGCGACCGGCAGCTTCGCCGCCGTGCCCGCGCTGGTCCGCCACGCCACCGCCGTGATGCCCGCGCTCCGGCGCTGCGGCACGACCACGCCGTGCGCGCCGAACGCGGCCGCCGAGCGGATCACCGCGCCCAGGTTGCGCGGGTCGGTGACTCCGTCCAGCGCCACGATCAGCGGTGGCAGACCGGTGTCCGTCGCGGCGGTCAGCACCTCGCCGGGGTGCGCGTACTCGAACGGCGGCACCTGCAGGGCCAGGCCCTGGTGCATCGCGTTGCTGGTCAACCTGTCGAGCTCCAGACGCGGCACGTCGAGCACCGGGATGCCGCGGTTCTTGGCCTCGCGGACCGCCTCGGTGACGCGGTCGTCGACGTCGATGCCCTGCGCCACGTACATGCCGGTGGCCGGGACGCCCGCGCGGACGCACTCCACGACCGGGTTGCGCCCGGCGACCAGTTCAGGCGAGTTCTCGGCCGACGCCTGGCGCTTCGCGCGCTGCTGATCGGCCTTGGCGCGCTGGTCGGCGCGCTGCTTGGCCGGGTGCGTGACGCGGTCCTCGGCCTTCGGCGTCGGGCCCTTGCCCTTGAGACCGCGGCGTCGCTGCCCGCCGGAGCCGACGACCATGCCCTTCTTGTTGGTCTTGCGCACACCACCGCGGCGTTTGTCGTTGCCGGCCACGAGTTACCCGTCTTTCAATGTCCACGTCGGACCGTCGGGGGTGTCCTCGACGGCGATCCCGCCCTCCTGCAACCGGTCCCGCAGCAGGTCGGCGGTGGCGAAGTCGCGCTCCGCACGCGCCTTCTGGCGCTGTTCGAGCACCAACCGCACGGCTTCGCCGAGCGCGTCGTGCGCGGCGTTGCCGCCGTCCTCCGCCCACTGCGGCGACAGCGGGTCCAGACCGAGCACGCCGGTCATCGCGCGCACCGCGGAGGCGGCGGCGCGGGCCGCCTCGTCGTCACCGCGGTCCAGCGCGGCGTTGCCCTCGCGGACCGCCGCGTGCACGGCTGCGGTGGCCTGCGGCGTGCCCAGGTCGTCGTCGAGGGCCTTGGCGAAGTCCTCGGAGACCTCGCTCGGCTCGACCGAACCGGTGCGGTCGACGACCTTGCGGACGAAGTTCTCGATCCGGCCGAACGCCGAAGCAGCCTCTTTCAGGCCCTCTTCGGAGAACTCGATCGTCGACCGGTAGTGCGGTGTCACCAGGTAGTAGCGCAGCTCGACGGCGCGGGCGCGCTCCAGCACCGCCGGAATGGACAGCACGTTGCCGAGCGACTTCGACATCTTCTCGCCGCTCATGGTGACCCACGCGTTGTGCATCCAGTACTGCGCGAACCCGTCACCCGCCGCGTTGGACTGCGCGAGCTCGTTCTCGTGGTGCGGGAACACCAGGTCCAAGCCGCCGCCGTGGATGTCGAACTCGCCGCCCAGGTAGAAGGTGGCCATCGCCGAGCACTCCAGGTGCCAGCCCGGACGCCCGTGACCCCACGGCGTCGGCCAGCTCGGCTCACCCGGCTTGGCGGCCTTCCACAGCGTGAAGTCACGCGGGTCGCGCTTGCCGGATGCCAGCGACTCGCCCTGCTGCACCT
This sequence comes from Saccharopolyspora sp. NPDC049426, assembly GCF_040676935.1. NCBI lineage: Bacteria > Bacillati > Actinomycetota > Actinomycetes > Pseudonocardiales > Pseudonocardiaceae > Saccharopolyspora > Saccharopolyspora sp. NPDC049426. Next base: position 119,298 of record NZ_JBFAPZ010000013.1, read on the forward strand.
CGTCGAGGCGCTGCCCGGACAGCCGACCGTACTCGTCGCCGTAGGAGGCGACGTCGAAGTAGACGTCACCGCCGGAGGCGTAGGCGTGACCCTTGTCGATCAGGCGCTGGATCAGGTCGATCATCTGCGTGACGTGCCCGGTGGCGCGCGGCAGCACCGACGGCGGCAGGCATCCCAGCCGGTCGTAGGCCGACTCGAAAGCGCGCTCGTGCGTGGAGGCCCACTCCCACCAGGGCCGACCGGCGTCGGCGGCCTTGGTGAGGATCTTGTCGTCGATGTCGGTGACGTTGCGCACCAGGCGCACGTCGTAGCCCGAGTGCTGCAACCAGCGCCGCAGCACGTCGAAGTTCAGCCCGCTGCGGACGTGGCCGACGTGCGGAACGCCTTGCACGGTGGCACCACAGACATAGATCGACGCCACTCCGTCGCAGCGCGGGTGGAACTCGCGCGTCGTGCGGGTCGCTGTGTCATGTAGGTGCAGGCTCACGCCCCCGATGGTACGGGGAAGCACTTCGGGGCAATCACGACAGGCCGATTGTCGTCAAGGGCGATCTGGAAGGTGGGACGCCTCAGCTCAGCAGATCTCCGACCGCGTCGATCAAGCCGGTCCGGCGCTCGGTGGTGGGAGCGGGGTCGACGATCGCGACCTTGCATCCGACACCGGCCGCGCCGCCGTCGGCCTCCACGCTGTCGCCGACCATCAGCGCCTCCTCCGGAGCGACGCCGAGGCGTTCGCAGGCCCGCAGGAAGATCTTCGGGTCCGGCTTGATCACCTCTTCGAGGTAGGACAGCAGGAACTCGTCGACGTGCTTGCTGACGTCGAGCCGGTCGAAGGCCCGGCGGATGTCGAAGGCGATGTTGCTGATCACGCCGACCTTCACGCCCTGCTCGTGCAACCGGCGCAGCACCTCGGCGGTGTCCGGGTACGGGGTCCACTGATCGGGGTCGATCAGCCGCGCGTAGAGGCTCTCGGCCTGGGCGTTCGGGACTCCGGAGCTGCGCAGCACCTCGACGTAGACCTTGCGGTGCAGCACGGGGTCGAGGTCGCGGTTCTCCCAGGCTTCGATGAACTCGTCACCGAGCTCGGTGATCCGACCGGTCGGAGCGGTCATCCGGCGCATGATCTCGGCCTGCGCGGAGAGGTCGAAAGGGCTGCCGTCGGAGTCGGTGAGGTCGGAGTACCAGGACGGGTTCTCCTCCAGGCGGAACAGGGTGCCGGAGAAGTCGAAGATCACCGCTCGCAGAGTCACACCTGCAACGGTATGCGGGTTCGGCGAAGCGGACATGAACATGCGGCCAACCTCACGACCAGGAACGAGGATTTCCCCCGTTCGCCGCGCCCCGCTCCGGGAGCAGGCCGATCCGGAGCGAACATCGACGCCCTCGTCAGGCTAGAACTGCCCGCACTGGATCCGAGATTCCGGATTGTGGAAGTGGCGGCTCTGGTCGTTCTTCATCGGGAGGACGATGGCCGCAACGCTCGCCGAGGCGCTCAGCCACAGCAGCACGACCGCCAGCGCGAGGTCGAGCTCGTCGCCGAGCGACCAGAGCACGACCGACACCGGCCACAACACCAAGGGCTGCACAACGAGCAGCCGACGCACCCACCGGTTCCGCTCGATCAACATGATTCGAGCATCGCGCGCCCGGACCCCTGATCAGAAGAGCGCGGCCCCTGAGTTTTCCCGGACTCCAACTACCCGACACACCGGGGTACCTGCCCGTTACTCAGCGGAAAACCAACGCGGTCGCGACCGCCGCGATGCCCTCGCCACGCCCGGTCAGGCCCAGCCCGTCCGAGGTCGTGCCCGCGACCGACACGGGAGCTCCGACCGCCTTCGACAGCACCTGCTGCGCCTCCTCGCGACGCTTGCCGATGCGCGGCGCGTTGCCGATCACCTGAACAGCCGCGTTGCCGATCGCGTACCCGGCGGCGTCGATCCGGGAGCGGACCTCCTCCAGCAGCTCCGCGCCGTGCGCGCCGGCCCAGCGATCGTCGCCGGTCCCGAACACCGCGCCCAGGTCACCCAGGCCCGACGCCGACAGCAGCGCGTCGCACAGCGCGTGCGAGGCCACGTCCCCGTCGGAGTGCCCGGCGCAGCCGTCCGCATCCGGCCACTGCAGCCCGGCGATCCAGCACTCGCGCCCGGCCTCGACCGGATGCACGTCGACACCCTGCCCGACGAACGGCAGACGATCAGTCACTTGGGGGAACTCTCCTCGGTGGCCAGCACGGCCTCGGCGATCGCCAGGTCGAACGCGGTCGTGATCTTCAGGGCGTCGGGATGCCCGTCGACGGTGCGCACCTTGCCCCCGACGCGCTCGACCAGCCCGGCGTCGTCGGTGGCGATGTCGCCCGCGGCGGCGTAGGCCTGCCGCAGCACGTCGATGTTGAAGCCCTGAGGGGTTTGCACCGCGCGCAGCGGTGCGCGGTCGACGGTCTCCACGACCGTTCCCGACTCGTCGACCTTCTTGATCGTGTCCGTCACGGGGAGCACCGGGATCACGGCGGGCGCACCGGCCTCCACCGCGGACACGACATCGCGAATCATGGTCGCCGGGGTGAAGCACCGCGCGGCGTCGTGCACCAGCACGACGCGGGCATCCGGAGCCACCTCCGCGACAGCGTTCAGCGCCAGGCGCACCGAGTCGGTTCGCTCGGCACCGCCTGGCACCACGTGCGCGTTCGGCAGCGTGGCGAGCTCGGCCGCCACGACCTCGACCTGGTCGGGCGGCGATGCCACCACGACGTGCTGCACGCAGCCCGAGCCCAGCAGGCCCCGGACCGCGCGCAGCAGTAAAGACTCACCCTTCACCGGAACCAGCGCCTTGGGCGTGCCCAGCCCCAGACGCACCCCGCGACCAGCTGCGGGGACCAGCGCGACAACGCTCACGCTTCAGCCGTTCCGATGATCAAACCGCGGCGGCGAGGACTTCGTCCAGCAGTGTTTCCGCCTTGCCTTCGTCAGTGCCCTCCGCCAGCGCCAATTCGCTGACCAGGATCTGACGGGCTTTCGCCAGCATTCGCTTCTCGCCTGCGGACAGGCCACGATCCTTCTCGCGTCGCCAGAGGTCGCGCACCACTTCGGCCACCTTGTTCACATCGCCGGAGGCGAGTTTCTCGAGGTTGGCCTTGTACCGCCGAGACCAGTTCGTGGGCTCTTCGGTGTGCGGGGCCCGCAGCACGTCGAAGACTCGATCCAGACCCTCTTGACCGACGACGTCCCGAACACCGACGATCTCGGCGTTGTCCGCGGGAACGCGCACCGTCAGGTCGCCCTGCGCGACCTTGAGGACGAGGTACTGCTTCTCCTCGCCCTTGATCACACGAGTCTCGATTGCTTCGATGAGCGCGGCACCGTGGTGCGGGTAGACGACGGTCTCTCCGACCTTGAAAACCATGTGTCCTCTGCCCCTTTCGCTACCCCCACTTTACCACGTAAGGCAACCGGGCTTCGACCACCTCGCCATCCGTAATCGCAGGTCAGAGCATGGACGGGACTTGACAAGACCTGCTCCGACGTGCAATGCAGCTCCTTTCGGCCCTGTGAAACCATCCACTATGGACCGTCCAGACGGGTGGTCTCCCGGGCCTGTCGGAGCTCCGCGATACGTAGTTCGGCAAGCCCCTGCACGACCCCCGGGGGGCGGGGATTAAGCTCCACGTGGTTGTCCGGCAATCAGGAAGGGACGCTGCAACCGTGAGCCGCCCTCAGCACCTCAAGGCCGTCCGCCTGCGGTTGATCCCGGCCGCACTCGGACTCGGCGCCGTCGTCGCCCTCGCTGGCTGCAGTGCCGGTCAGATCACCGAGACCGACACGCAGGTCGCCGCAGTCAACGGCGGCAGCGGTGACGCGAAGCAGGTCGCCGTCCGCAACGCCACGCTCTCCTTCCCGACCGAGGGCGCGTTCTACCGCGCCGGCTCGTCGGCACCGCTGGAGCTCGTCCTGAGCAACCAGGGCCCGAACGACAAGCTGGTGCAGGTCACGAGCCCGTACGCGGCATCTGCGCAGGTCAGCGGCACCAGCGACCTCCCGAGCCGCACCGCTCTGCACGCGACCGGACCGTCGGCGCAGCCGGCGAGCGCCGGTCAGCGCACGGTGCAGATCACGCTGAACGGGCTCAAGCAGGACATCACGCCCGGCGTGACCGTCCCGGTGACGTTCGTGTTCGCGCAGGCCGGTCAGGTCACCGTGCAGGTGCCGATCGGCGAGGACCACAACCCGCGCCCGGAGCACGGCAGCCCCACCCCCGGCGGCCACCAGGCCGGCGGCGGTCACTGACCCACCACCTCACCTGAAGCCCGGGAGCGCCCCAAGCGCCCCGGGCTTCAGCGCGTTCACACCCCTTCTCCCCCACGCCACCCAACCCCCAACCCGGATTACCGCCGTATTCCGGGACCCGATTACGGCCGTGTGGATCGCTGGGGGCGGTCGGGGGCATCGCTCTTGGGAGGTTGGTGTCCGCGAGTCGGCTGGGGTGATCGTCGGGGTGGGTGGATAGCCTCGGCGCGTGCCGCCCAAGACTCGTTCTCCTCGTCCTGCGTTCCGCTGCGCCGATTGCGGCCATGAGGTCGCCAAGTGGGTCGGCCGGTGCCCCGGGTGCCAGGCGTGGGGAACCATCGAGGAGGCCGCGCCCGCCCGGCCTGCGCTGGCGAAGGTCTCGGCCGGGGCGCCGAGCACCCCCGCGCGGCCGATCGCCGAGGTCGACCTGGACTCGGCGCGGTCGGTGTCGACCGGCATCGGCGAGCTGGACCGGGTGCTGGGCGGCGGGATCGTGCCCGGAGCCGTCGTGCTGCTCGCCGGAGAGCCAGGTGTGGGGAAGAGCACACTTCTGCTGGAGGTCGCGCACCGATGGGCCTCCGGGTCCTCCCCCGGCGCGTCCCTGTACGTCACCGGCGAGGAATCAGCGGGTCAGGTCCGGCTTCGAGCCGAGCGGACCGACTCGGTGCACCCCGAGCTGTTCCTGGGCGCCGAGAGCGACCTGTCGGCGGTGCTGGGGCACGTCGACGCGGTCAAGCCCGGCCTGCTGATCGTCGACTCCGTGCAGACCGTCCAGTCGCCCGACGCCGACGGCAGTCCCGGCGGCGTGACGCAGGTGCGCGCGGTGACCACGGCGCTGGTGGCGCTGGCCAAGGAGCGCGGGCTCCCGGTCGTGCTGGTCGGGCACGTCACCAAGGACGGCGCGGTCGCCGGGCCTCGGGTGCTGGAGCACCTGGTGGACGTGGTGCTGCAGTTCGAGGGCGACCGGCACTCCTCGCTGCGGATGCTGCGCGGCGTGAAGAACCGGTTCGGCCCGTCCGACGAGGTCGGCTGCTTCGAGCAGCGCGACGACGGCATCGCCGAGGTGCTGGACCCGTCGGGCCTGTTCATCAACCGGCAGGAAGCCGCAGTGGACGGAACAGCGGTGACCGTCATGGTCGAGGGCAAGCGCCCGCTGCTGGTGGAGATCCAGGCACTGCTGATGAAGACCGAGATGGCCATGCCGCGCCGGTCGGTGAGCGGGCTGGACTCGGCGCGGGTGTCGATGATGCTGGCGGTGCTGGGCAAGCACGGGCACATCCCGACCGGCTCGCACGACGTGTTCGCCGCGACGGTCGGGGGCACCAAGATCGGTGAGCCCGCCGCCGACCTGGCGATCGCGATGGCCGTCGCGTCCTCCCAGACAGGACGGCCGCTACCGCCGAACCTGGTGGTGATCGGCGAGGTCGGACTCGCGGGTGAGATCCGCCGGGTCAACGGCGTGGGGCGGCGGTTGGCGGAAGCCGCGAGGCTCGGGTTCGACCGCGCGCTGGTGCCACCGGATCCGGGGCCGCTGCCCAAGGGCATCAAGGTCACCGAGGTCGCGACCATCAAGGACGCGCTGAAGCTGGTCCGCCGCCGCAAGCAGGATTCGGACTAGGGGATCACCCGGAACGGGGTCGGCGCGCTGGCGATCGAGGTGAGCCGGGCGACGGCCAGGTAGTCGCCGGGCGGCACCCGCTCCTGACGGGCGGTGCAGCCCGGTTCCGAGCTCAGGCCCTGCCAGAGCACGTCGTTGCGGACCGGTTTGCCGGGTTCGAGGACCGGCCGCTCGTTGGTCGATTCCGCGTAGCAGTCGTTGCTGGACCACACGTGGCGCCCGGCCGGGGTGGTCACCTCGATCTCGCGGAGCATCCGGTTGAGGTCGCGCACGCAGGGGCGGGGGCCGATGTTGATGACGACGACGGCGAGTCCGATCCGCTCGCCCGTCCGGAACGTCGGATGCCCGGCTTCGGAGGCCACCCGCAGCGTCTGGTCCGGGCACGCCTCCGGCCCGCTGTCGGCGGCCACCGCCACGGGCTGTTCCGGCGGTCTGGCCGTGTGCTGCTGCGTCGTGGCTGACGGTTCGCCGGTGCCGGTGGTCAGGGCGACCACGCCCCACCCGAGCAGTGCCACGACTAACACGGAGACGGATATCGCCACGGCGCGGCGGCGCCAGTACACCGCAGGGGGCAACGGGCCGTTCGGATCAAGCACGAACCGACCGTAACCCGACGGATACTCTGAATGGACCCCTAGATGATCGCCCGATGGGGCGTATCCACTACTGCTGAACGTGATCAACGGGCTTCTTTCGGGCGATCACCGATCGCCTGGCAGTATCTGAAGACGCCATGAACACTCCCACCACAGGAGCCGACACCCGGCTCGACCTCGACGCCCTGGCCGACTGGTTCACCGCCACCGCCCGCCCGCTGCCCTGGCGCGCCGCGGGCGTGACGGGCTGGGGTGTGCTGGTCAGCGAGACGATGCTGCAGCAGACGCCGGTCAACCGCGTGCAGCCGATCTGGGAGGAGTGGATGCGCCGCTGGCCGCGCCCCTCCGACCTCGCCGCCGAACCGCAGGGCGAAGTGCTGCGCGCGTGGGGCAAGCTCGGCTACCCGCGTCGCGCCTTGCGCCTGCACGAGGCCGCCGCGACGATCGCCGCCGAGCACGGCGACGTGGTGCCCTCCGATGTGGACACCCTGCTCGCGCTGCCCGGCATCGGCGCCTACACGGCTCGCGCCGTCGCGGCCTTCGCCTACGGCAGGCGCGCTCCCGTCGTCGACACCAACGTCCGCCGGGTCGTGGCCCGCGCGGTGCACGGCGCCGGCGACGCGGGTCCGCCGTCGACCAACCGCGATCTCGCCGACGTGGACGCGCTGCTGCCCGCCGAGGACGCGCCCGCGGCGAGGCTGTCGGCGGCGTTGATGGAGCTCGGGCAGGTCGTGTGCACGGTCCGCTCGCCGAGCTGCGAGCGGTGCCCGATCGCCGCCGACTGCGCCTGGCAGCACAACGGCCGACCGGCCTACGCGGGCCCGCCGAAGAAGGTGCAGAAGTTCGCGGGCACCGACCGGCAGGTGCGCGGCAGGCTGCTGGACGTGCTGCGCGGCTCGACCGGCCCGGTCACCCGCGATCAGCTCGACGCCGCGTGGAACGAGGCCGGTCAGCGCGATCGCTGCCTGGACTCCCTGCTGGTGGACGGGCTCGTCGAGCAGACCGACGACGGCCGCTTCGCGCTCCCCGGAGAGCGCTGATGGCCGACGCGCTGGTGTTCCACTTCGACGACGAGACCGAGGGGCGGATCCGCGACCTCTGGAAACGCCTCGGCGAAGCCGGAATCCCCGGCGCCGGCGACCGTCCGAGGGTGACGCTCGCGGTCGCGGGCAGCATCCCTGCCCCGGCGCGCAAGGCGCTGCGCGGCGAGCTGGAGCTGCTGTCGATCCCCGATCTGTGGCTGCACACGCTGGGCACGCTGCCCGGTGACGAGCGGATGCTGCTGCTGGGCGCGGTCGTCGACACCGAGCTGCTGGCGGTGCACTCGGCCGTGCACGACGTGCTGGCGGGCAAGGTGAAAAACCCGTCGGCCTACTACTTCCCGGGTGCCTGGATCCCCTGCTGCGTGCTCGCCGAGGGCCTCGACACCGACCAGCTGGCCGCCGCCTTCAGCACCCTGCTCCCGCCCGAGCCGGTGCGCGCCGCGGTTCGCGAGATCAGCATCGTCAACACCGGCACCGGAGACGCGGAAACCCTTCTGACGACCAGGTAGTCGTCGGGTGAGCGACGGAGTCGCTTCCTCCTCGCCTCACCTGAGCAACCACGCCGCCCAGCGGGCCGACCACGATCTTTTCCGCTGAAGTTGCCGACCTTGGGTTGAACGGCCACTTTGGACGTGCAGGACCTCCACTACCGCAGGAGGAGGGTTCATGTACGTCCTCGGCGCGGGAATCCTCGCGCACGGGATCGCCGCGAAGGGACCGGAAGGCGTCGTGTTCGCCAACCTGGATCTTCGCGTCGAGCCCGGTTCGCTGACCGTGGTGACCGGGCCGAGCGGTTCCGGGCGCACGTCGCTGCTGCTGGTGCTGTGCGGGCGGCTGCGGATCATCACCGGCGAGCTGGACGTCGACGGGTTCCCGCTGCCGCGCAAGGCCCGCAAGGTGCGCAAGCTGATCCGACCGGCCCGGCTGCGACCGGGCTGCGAGCTGGAGCAGCGGCACCGGGTCCGGGAGGCGATCACCGAGCGCAGGCTGATCAGCGGCACCAACAAGGCCTCCATCGAACTGGGTCTGGATCTCGTCGGGCTGGACGTGGACCGGTCGCTGCTGGTCGGCGAGCTGCCCGCGGAGGAGCAGCTGCTGCTCGCGGTCGCTCTCGCCGCCGCCCCGGCGCCCGCCGGGATCGTGGTGGACGACGTCGACGCGGGCCTCACCCAGTCCGGCCGGGCGCGGGTGTGGGCGGCGCTGCGCGAGGTCACGCGGATCGGGATGACGGTGATCGCCAGCTCCACCGACCGCCCTCCCGGTGACGTCAACGTGGTGCGCCTGCCCGCCGGCCGGTTCTACGAGCCGACCGCGGAGATCGAGCTGGCGGAAAAGGCCGCCAGGTGAGGGCCGTTCGGCTCGCCTGGCTGGAGTTGCGGCGCTTCCGCGGCACGCTGCTCCGGCTGGTCCCGCTGGTCCTGATCCTGGTGCCGCTGCTGTACGGGGCGCTGTACCTGTGGTCGAACTGGGACCCCTACGGCAAGCTCAACCGGGTTCCGGTGGCGGTGGTCAACAACGACCGGGCGGTGGACCGCCACGGGGAGCACCTGGACGCTGGCGTGCAGTTCATCAGGCAGCTCAAGGTCAACGACGTCTTCGACTGGCGCTTCGTTCGAGGCACCGAGGCTCGGCGCGGGCTCGCCGAGGGGCACTACTACTTCGTCATCGAGGTCCCGTCCGATTTCAGCGCCAAGCTGGCGGCTGCCGCCGACGGTGATCCGAAGCGGGCGGCGGTGCGGCTGACGAAGAACGACGCCAACGGCTACATCGCCGGGATCATGGCCGACACCGTCGAGACCGAGCTGCAGAACCAGATCAACGCCGCCGCGCACGCCAGCTACGCCCGCGCCCTCTACGGCGAGCTCGGCCAGATGCGGGAGAAGCTGCACGCCGCCTCGGAGGCGTCGAAGAGGCTCGTCGAAGGCACCGAGCTGAGCAGGCAGGGCACGGCCGCGCTCACCCGGGGTCTCGGCGGGGTGCGGGACGGCACGAGCCTGGTCTCCAACGGCGTGCGGGACATCTCGGCGGCGACGGGCCAGCTGGACCGCCAGCTGAACAGCGTCGCGGACTTCACCACCGATCAGCTCCCCGGTGCGGTCAACGCGCTGGTCAACGCCAGCGGTGTCGCGGTCAGCGGGCTGACGTCGATCTCCACCGCGACGGGGCTGCTGGAGCAGCAGGCCGCCGACGGGCTCTCCGCGGTGCAGCGGCTCGGTTCGTCGCACCCCGAGCTGCGCGGTGATCCGGTCTACCAGCAGGCCCTGGACACCTCCCGCCGACTCGCCGGTGGCGCCTCGGCGGCGGACTCCCGGGCGCGGGAGTCGCTGCGGACCGCGGAGGAGGCCAGCCGCCGGGCGCGGGCGCTGCAGGCCAGCATGGGTCCGCTGCAGGAGCGGGTCCGGTCGATCACCGCGCCGGTGGACACCCTGCACTCCGGGACCACGCAGGTGGCGGCGGGGTCGCAGGGCATCACCGGCGGCTTGAACTCGCTGGTGGCGGGCGGCAACGTGCTGCAGACGGGCGCGGGTCAGCTCAACGGCGGCTCGAAGGAGCTGCAGAAGATGATCAACGACACGCTGCGCCGGATCCCGCCCACCAACCCGACCCAGGTCGCGCAGGCGGCCGACGTCCTGGGCTCGCCGACCGAGATCCGCACCGCGAACCTCAACCCCGCTCACGTCTACGGGCGGGGTCTGGCCCCGTTCTTCTTCGCGATCGCGCTGTGGGTGTTCGGGCTGTTCGCGTACCTGCTGCTCAAGCCGGTCAACCTGCGGGCGCTGGCGGACAGGATCAACCCGTTCTCGATCGCCGTCGCCGGGTTGCTGCCCGCTGCGGCGCTCGGCGTGATCGGCGGCCTGGTGCTGTTCGCGGTGGTCAACTTCGGGCTCGGGCTCGATCCGGTGCACGTGCCCTGGACGCTCGGGATCCTGTCGCTGGCGGCGGTGACCTTCGTGTCCATCGACCACCTGCTGCGCACCGCGCTCGGCGCGATCGGCGATCTGCTGTCGTTGGTGCTGCTGATCGTGCAGCTCACCGCGTGCGGTGGTCTGTACCCGATGGAGACGACACCGGGCCCGTTCCAGGCGATCCACCCGTTCCTGCCGATGACCTACCTGGTCGACGGGTTGCGGGTGACGATCTCCGGCGGCCTGGCGATGCACCTGTACCGGGACGTGGCCGTGCTGGGTGGCGTGCTGTTGGGGGTGGTCCTGCTGACGACCCTCGTGGTGCACCGGCAGCGCACGTGGACGCTGGGACGCCTGCACCCGCAGATCGAGCTGTGAACAACGGCAGTGAGATCGACGAGACACGGTGCTCGGCGGGAAACGCTCGTAGGGTTGAGCCATGGCTGTTGTGAAGATCAATGCGATCGAGGTTCCCGAAGGTGCCGGCCCGGAGCTGGAGAAGCGCTTCGCCTCCCGCCACGGCTCGGTCGACGACGCTCCCGGCTTCCTCGGATTCGAGCTGCTGCGCCCGGTCAAGGGCGACGACCGGTACTTCGTCTACACGAAGTGGGAGACCGAGGAGGACTTCCAGAACTGGGCCAACGGCCCGGCCAAGGAAGCCCACGCAGGCGAGCGGAAGAACCCCGTCGCCTCCGGCTCCAGCCTGCTGGAGTTCGAGGTCGTGCTGGGCTCGCACCCGGAGAAGTGAATCAGCCGGCGACGCGCAGGGTCGTGAACACGGCCCTGTGGTCGCTGCCTGGGATGTCGATGACCTCGTAGTCCTCCGCGCGAACGCCGCCGGAGGACAGCACGTGGTCGATGGCGACCGGTGGTGCGGTCCAGCTCGCGGGCCACGTCGGCGTCAGACCCGCGCCCACCGTGGCGGCGGCGTCGAGGTAGCCGCGGCCGATGAGGTCCTTGAGCCGGGTGTGGTCGAGGGTCGCGTTGAAGTCGCCCGCCATCACCCGCGGCTGCCCGGCCAGCGAGGGCTCGGGCAGCGCGACCAGGTCGTGCGCCCAGACCGTCGCGGTGTCGGCGCCCATCGGGTAGAGCGGGTGCACCGCCACGAACTCCACGTCCCGGCCCACCGGCACGTCCACCAGCGCTGACGGTTGCGCCAGCGTCGTCCGAGGCACCAGCGCGAGCTCGCGGAGCGGGTAGCGGGAGACGATCCCGGTGCCATCGGCCTTCGGGCCCGGCTGCAGGACCCGGTTCGGCAGCTCCGCGAACAGGCCTGCCCGATCCAGCTCGGCGACCATCTCAGGGGTCAGCTCCTGGAGGCTGAGCACGTCCACGCGCCTGCCCCGGACCTCCTCGACGATCTCAGCCGCGTCGGCGCCGCCGAAGTAGGTGTTGACCGACAGCACGCGCAGCGGTTCGCCCTCGGCCGCCACCGGGTCCGGCAGCACGCGCGGGACGACGGTGTAGATCAGCGCGGCCGTCGCCAGCAGCGCGAAGAGCACGTTCAGCCAGCGCCGCAGCAGCAGTCCCAGCAGCACCAGCACCGCCCCGGCGACCACCGCGTACGGGGTCAGCGCGGTCAGCGCCACGGTGTAGCGCTCCACGTCGAGCTCGACGATCGGCAGCGCCGCCCAGCACAGGAAGGCGAGCGTGAGCAGCGACAGCAGCGCCGTCATCCAGCCACCGCCGGGCTTGCGGGCGACGTCGTCGTCCACCGGCTCGTCGACCACCTCGTGCGCCGTGCGCGTCATCCTTGCCTCCGTCTGCTCCCCAGCCCCCGGCCATCCGGACGTCCGACGCCCCCGAATGGTTGCGTCCCAGCCCGCCGAAGATCATCGGACACGCCGAGGAGTGCCACAGGTCACACGCGCTCGGGGCGAAACACCGAAATCCGCTGGAATCATGGAATAAACGGACAAACGACCCCCGGAGTTCGCCCCGCATGGATCTGACGACGACAGCCGCCACGTCCGCCCAGCCCACCGGCTTCACGGCCTGGGTCATCGGGGTGATGGAAACCCTCGGCGGTCCCGGCGCGGGCATGATCATCGCACTGGAGAACCTGTTCCCACCGATCCCGTCCGAGCTGATCCTGCCGCTGGCCGGGTTCACCGCGAGCCGCGGCGACATGTCGCTGCTCGGGGCGATCCTGTGGACCACGCTGGGCTCGCTGGTCGGCGCCCTCGCGCTCTACTGGCTCGGCGCGAAGCTGGGCCGGGAGCGGACGCGCGCGATCGCGGCGAAGCTGCCGCTGGTGAAGCTCTCCGACGTCGACAAGACCGAGGCGTGGTTCGCCAAGCACGGGGTGAAGGCCGTGTTCTTCGGCCGGATGATCCCGCTGTTCCGCAGCTTCATCTCGCTGCCCTGCGGGGTGGAGCAGATGCGGCTGAGCACGTTCGCGCTGTTCACGACGCTGGGCAGCCTGATCTGGAACACGATCTTCGTGTTCGCCGGCTACCTGCTCGGCCAGCACTGGTACCTCGTCGAGCAGTACGCGGGGCTGCTGTCCCGGGCCGTGCTGATCACCTCGGTGCTGACCGTCGTGGTCTTCGTGGCCCTCCGGATCCGCAACAACCGCCGGGACCAGGCGATCGCTGAGGCGCCCACGGTCCAGTTCGCCCGCGTGCAGGCCGACCACCCCACGGAGGAGATCCGCCGGATCCGCTGATCTGGGCCCGGTGAAACCCGGCCCGAGACGGCGAACGGCCCCCGCACCGAGTGGTGCGGGGGCCGTTTTTCGCGTCCTGGATCAGGACTCGGTGTTGCCGTTGTCCTGCTTGTCCTCGCCGTGGGCGGAGACGCCGACCGGCGGAGCGTCCGGCACCGCGGACGGCTTGGGCTCACCGCGGAAGGTGAACTGGGCCTTGTCGTCCGGCCCTTCGCCTTCCCAGCCCTCGACGTCGACGATGACGATCTGCCCCGGCTCGACCTCGCCGAACAGGATCTTCTCGGACAGCTTGTCCTCGATCTCCCGCTGGATCGTCCGGCGCAGCGGCCGCGCGCCCAGCACCGGGTCGAACCCGCGCTTGGCCAGCAGCTTCTTCGCCGTGTCCGTGAGCTCCAGGGCCATGTCCTTGCCCTTGAGCGCCTTCTCCACGCGGTTGGAGAGCAGGTCGACCATCTGGACGATCTCGGACTCCGTGAGCTGGTGGAAGACGATCACGTCGTCGATCCGGTTGAGGAACTCCGGCCGGAAGTGCTTCTTCATCTCCTCGTTGACCTTGGACTTCATCCGCTCGTAGTTGGACTCAGCGCCCTGACCACTGGAGAAGCCCAGGCCGACGGCCTTGGAGATGTCCTGCGTTCCGAGGTTGGAGGTGAAGATCAGCACCGTATTCTTGAAGTCCACCGTGCGGCCCTGGCCGTCGGTGAGACGACCGTCCTCCAACACCTGCAGCAGGGTGTTGTAGATCTCCTGGTGGGCCTTCTCGATCTCGTCGAAAAGGACCACGGAGAACGGCTTGCGGCGGACCTTCTCGGTGAGCTGGCCGCCCTCCTCGTAGCCCACGTACCCGGGCGGGGCGCCGAACAGCCGCGAGGCGGTGTAGCGGTCGTGGAACTCACCCATGTCGATCTGCACGAGCGCGTCGTCGTCGCCGAAGAGGAACTCCGCGAGCGCCTTAGACAGCTCGGTCTTACCGACACCGGACGGACCGGCGAAGATGAACGAACCGGACGGGCGCTTCGGGTCCTTCAGGCCGGCGCGAGTGCGGCGGATCGCCTGGGACACGGCCTTGACCGCGTCGTTCTGGCCGATGATCCGCTTGTGCAGCTCATCCTCCATGCGGAGCAGACGGGTGGTCTCCTCCTCGGTGAGCTTGAAGACGGGGATGCCGGTCCAGTTGGCCAGCACCTCGGCGATCTGCTCGTCGTCGACCTCCGCGACGACGTCCAGGTCACCGGCCTTCCACTGCTTCTCGCGCTCCTCCTTCTGGCCGAGGAGCTGCTTCTCCTCGTCCCGCAGGCGGGCGGCCCGCTCGAAGTCCTGCGCGTCGATCGCGGACTCCTTCTCGCGGCGGACCTCGGCGATCTTCTCGTCGAACTCGCGCAGGTCCGGCGGGGCGGTCATGCGGCGGATGCGCATCCGGGCGCCGGCCTCGTCGATCAGGTCGATCGCCTTGTCCGGCAGGTACCGGTCGTTGATGTAGCGGTCGGCCAGGTTGGCCGCCGACACCAGGGCGCCATCGGTGATCGACACGCGGTGGTGCGCCTCGTAGCGGTCCCGCAGACCCTTGAGGATCTCGACGGTGTGCTCCAACGACGGCTCGCCGACCTGGATCGGCTGGAAGCGGCGCTCCAGAGCCGGGTCCTTCTCGACGTACTTGCGGTACTCCTCCAGCGTGGTGGCACCGATGGTCTGCAGCTCACCACGGGCCAGCATCGGCTTGAGGATGCTCGCGGCGTCGATCGCGCCCTCGGCGGCACCGGCACCGACGAGCGTGTGGATCTCGTCGATGAACAGGATGATGTCGCCGCGGGTCTTGATCTCCTTGAGCACCTTCTTCAGGCGCTCCTCGAAGTCACCGCGGTAGCGGGAACCGGCGACCAGCGAACCCAGGTCGAGCGTGTAGAGCTGCTTGTCCTTGAGCGTCTCGGGCACCTCGCCCTTGACGACCTGCGACGCGAGGCCCTCCACGACCGCGGTCTTGCCGACACCGGCTTCACCGATGAGCACCGGGTTGTTCTTGGTGCGGCGCGAGAGGACCTGCATGATCCGCTCGATCTCCTTGTCCCGGCCGATGACCGGGTCGAGCTTGCCCTCGCGCGCTGCCTGGGTCAGGTTGCGGCCGAACTGGTCCAGCACCAGCGACGACGACGGCGTTCCCTCGCCGCGGCCGCCGGCCTCCGCCGGCTCCTTGCCCTGGTAGCCGGACAGCAGCTGCAGCACCTGCTGGCGCACCCGGTTGAGGTCCGCACCGAGCTTGACGAGCACCTGGGCGGCGACGCCCTCGCCCTCGCGGATCAGCCCGAGCAGGATGTGCTCGGTGCCGATGTAGTTGTGGCCGAGCTGCAGCGCCTCCCGCAGCGACAGCTCCAGCACCTTCTTGGCCCGTGGGGTGAACGGGATGTGTCCGCTGGGGGCCTGCTGCCCCTGGCCGATGATCTCCTCGACCTGTTGGCGCACGCCCTCAAGCGCGATACCCAGCGACTCCAGCGCCTTGGCGGCGACACCCTCACCCTCGTGGATCAAGCCCAGGAGAATGTGCTCGGTGCCGATGTAGTTGTGGTTGAGCATCCGGGCCTCTTCTTGGGCCAGGACAACCACCCGCCTCGCGCGGTCGGTGAACCTCTCGAACATTCGCACTCCCTGACTGCTGCGCCGGCGGTCTAGTTCCGGGACACGGCTTTAGCGCTACGCCGCGATCCACGACGGGTTCAGCACTCTTGGGGACCACTGTAGTAGCCAACCCCGGTCGCGGTCCGTGCCCGCTACGCCACATTCTTGTCCGGCACCATGCCCAACGGCGCGTTGGCCTGCAGGATTCCTGATCTCGGCGCCGTTCCGCTGAGCGCGAACAGCGCGCGTCGGATCGTGACGCACCGTGTTCACGCCTGAGCGCCGGACCCTTCTCCGGTCCGCCTTCCCCCGATCGGGACCACCATGGGAGTACCCGCCACGGGATCGGGAATCACACGGGCCCGGAGGTCGAAGACGTCGGCCAGGAGCTCCTCGGTGAGCACCTGGTCCGGCTCGCCCGACGCGACGACGGCGCCGTCCTTCATCGCGACCAGCCGGTCGGCGTAGCGGGCGGCCAGGTTGAGGTCGTGCAGCACCATCACCACGGTCCGGCCGCTCTCGTCGTGCAGCTTGCCGACCAGCTCCAGCACGTCCACCTGGTGCGAGAGGTCGAGGTAGGTGGTGGGCTCGTCGAGCAGCAGCAGGTCGGTGCCCTGCGCCAGCGCCATGGACAGCCAGGCGCGCTGCCGCTGACCGCCGGAGAGCTCGTCGAGGGTGCGTTCGGCCAGGTCACCGATGCCCGTCATGGCCAGCGCCTCGGCCACCGCCGACTCGTCGTCGCTGGACCACTGCCGGTACCAGGACTGGTGCGGGTGACGTCCGCGCGCGACCAGGTCGGCCACCGTCAGGCCCTCCGGGGCCGCAGGCGACTGCGGCAGCACGCCGAGGACCCGGGCGACCTCCTTGGTCGACATCTTGTGGATCTTCTTGCCGTCCAGCAGCACCTCGCCGCGCTGCGGCTGCAGCAGGCGGCCGAGGGCGCGCAGCAGCGTCGACTTGCCGCAGCCGTTGGGGCCGATCACCGCCGTGATCGTGCCGCTCGCGACCTCGAAGTCGAGGCCGTCGACGACGACGCGCTCGCCGTAGGCCAGCTTCAGGTCCGAAGCCCGCAAGCGGTCGGTGACAGCCCGGGCCTGGTCCTGCTCGGGGCGGGTAGAGGCGGACGCGGTCATGCTCGGACCTCCCGGTACCGACGGATGAGCAGGTAGATCAGGTACGGGGCGCCCAGGATCGCGGTCACGATGCCGACCGGCAGCTCCAGGTCGCCGAACGCGGTCCGGGCGATCACGTCCGAACCGACCACCAACGCCGCGCCGAGCACGGCCGAGGTCAGCAGCGGTGGGCGCGAGGTGCGCGAGACCCGCAGCGCGATCTGCGGGGTGGCCAGCGCGACGAACTGGATCGGACCGGCCGCCGCCGTGGCGATGGAGGCCAGCACCACCGAGGCGAACAGCAGGAAGCCGCGCGCCAGGTCCATCCGCACGCCGAGCCCGCGCACCGTGTCGTCGTCGTACTGCAGCGCACCCAGCACGTGGGCGCCGACGAGGGCCAGCGGGACCAGCACGGCCAGCGCGATGCCGGTCGGCACCACGTGCTCCCAGCCGCGCGCGTTGAGGCTGCCGGTCAGCCACACCATGGCGCGACCGGCGTCGTTGACGTCGCCGACGGTCAGCAGCCAGTAGACGGCGTTGCCCGCCAGCGCGCTGACGCCCACGCCGACCAGCACCAACCGGTAGGAATCCACCCCTCGCCGATAGGCCAGCAGGTACACCGCGACGCCGGTGACCAGGCCGCCGACCAGCGCCACCACGGGCAGCCCGTAGTCGGACAGCGCACCGGAGAGGCTGCCCGCCGTTCCGGCGAACACGATCACCCCGACCGCGGCGCACCCGGCGCCCCAGGTGATGCCGAGCATGTCCGGGCTGGCCAGAGGGTTGCGGGCCAGGGCCTGCATGATCGCGCCCGCCAGACCCAGCGCGGCACCCACGAGCAGCGCGGTCAGGCCGCGCGGCATCCGCAGCTCCCAGATGATGATCGACTGCGCGCGGTCGCCACCGCCGAACAGCGTGCTGAGCACCTCGGTCGGGCTGATCTGGTACTCGCCGATCCCGACGTCGAGGACGAACACCGCCAGCAGCGCCACGAGCCCGCCGACCAGCGCCAGCAGCGGCCGGAGCCGGAACACGCCGGAGAACGGGCCGACGCGCAGCGGCCGCCGCCCGGTGACCTCCTCGACCGGCCGGTCCTGAACGGTCGCCGTCATAGCCGCACCAACTTCCGGCGTCGCACGAGCGCGATGAAGAACGGGGCGCCGACCATCGCCAGCATCACGCCCACCTGCACCTCGGCCGGCCGGGCGACGATGCGGCCGAGCACGTCGGCCAGCAGCACCATCGAGGAGCCGAGCAGGGCGGCGAAGGGCAGCAGCCAGCGGTAGTCGGCACCGGTGAAGTAGCGGGCGACGTGCGGCACGACCAGCCCGACGAAGCCGATAGGCCCGCAGACCGCGACCGCCGCGCCGACCAGGACGCTCACCGCGGCGATCCCGGCGCGGCGCGCCCAGGCCACCCGGTGGCCCAGCGAGCTGGCCACGTCCTCGCCCAACGACAGCGCGTTGAGGCTGGTCGCGTTGGCCAGGCCCAGCACGAGCCCGACCACCAGGAAGGGCGCGACCTGCGGCAGCACCGACGCATCGGTGAGGGCGATCGAGCCGACCTTCCAGAACCGGTAGGTGTCCAACGTCTGCTGGTCGGTGAGCACCAGGGCCGAGGTGATCGCGTGCAGCAGCGAGCTGATCGCCATGCCCGCCAGCGCCAGCGTCACCGGAGTGGCGCCGCCGCGGCCCATCGAGCCGATCGCGAACACCGCCAGCGCGCCGATCAACGAGCCGGCGAAGCCGAACCAGATGAAGCCGAACAGCGTGGTGATGCCGAAGGTGTAGACGGCGAGCACGACGCCGAGCCCCGCGCCCTGGGTGATGCCGAGGATCCCGGGGTCGGCGAGCGGGTTGCGCGTGTGGCCCTGCATCAGCGCACCGGCCAGGCCGAGCGCGGCACCGGCCAGCACGCCGGCGAGGGTGCGCGGGATCCGCAGCTCTCGGATGATCAGGTCGTTCTCGCTGCCGCCGGGCGCGACCAGGCCGCTCCAGACCTCGGCCAGCGGAATCGTCTTGGCGCCGACCGCGATGCTCAGCACGACGCTGGCCAGCAGCACGAGCAGCAGGATCCCGATGCCGGTGAGGCGGCGGGAGCGTCTGCGCTTCAAGCGCTCACCAGGTGCGGCGGACGCGGTTTCCGACGTGGGCGGCTCGGCGAGAGCCTCCGTTCGAGCCACGTCCCACTCCCCTTCGGTGTTCACCCGGACGTTGCCCAGGTTAGGACAACCTAAGCCGCACCAACAGGGCGGGTTCGGATGTTGGCCATCACAGCCGCGGCGGAGGGAGTTGTTCGATGCCTCGGACGAAAAGTTGAAGACCTGTTGCGGTCGCGCCACCCGGGCCGTTATGGCAGCGGTTTTCCAGGAAGAGTTGATCAATCGGGGGAAACCGCGTAAATGAGTTATCCGAACGCAACAAAAGGCGTTTACCGGGCCCCGACGACCCGGCAAACGCCTCTTGAAACCGACTTTCAGTTCGCCTGGTGGTACTGCTCCACGATGTCGGCCGGGATACGGCCGCGGTCCGACACCTTCAGGCCGCGCTTGCGCGCCCATTCCCGAATGGCCTGGTTCTGCTCGCGGTCCGCACTGGTGGAACCACCAGTGGAACGCGCGGCCGCACCCGGACGCGGACCCGGCTTCTTCCGGCCACCGGCGCGCCGCGCGTTGGAGACGTAGTTCGCCAGCGCCTCCCGCAGATCTCCGGCATTGTCGGCGGAAAGGTCGATCTGGTACGACACGCCGTCCAATCCGAACTCAACGGTTTCATCGGCCTGCCCACCATCCAGATCGTCGACAAGGGTGACAGTGACCTTCTGCGCCATCTTCGAAGTCCTCCCCGAGCAAAAAATTGTGCTTTGGCGGGACAGCAACCATCTGCCGGGAGCGGAAACCCCCTCGCCAGAACGCCAGCCGCACTTGGGCAAGTACGGCAGCGACACTTGGAAGTGCGCCAATAGCCGTCGCCGACACATTCTGGGGTCAGGTTAGCGCAGGGACTCCGATAATGCACTCATCCTGTCCACAAAATTCTGTTGAGCCACCCTGATCGGGTCATTCCGGGCGGACCAACGGGAACAGGATCGTCTCCCGGATACCGAGACCGGTCAACGCCATCAACAACCGGTCGATACCCATTCCCACCCCACCGCTGGGAGGCATTCCGTACTCCAGAGCGCGCAAAAAGTCCTCGTCGACCGGCATGGCCTCGACATCTCCGGCCGCCGCGAGCGCGGCCTGCTCCTCCAGCCGCTGCCGTTCCACAACCGGATCCACGAGTTCCGAGTAACCGGTCGCCAGCTCGAACCCGCGAACGTAGAGATCCCACTTTTCCGCAACGCCCGCCTTCTCGCGGTGCTGACGGGTCAACGGCGAGGTCTCCACCGGGAAGTCGCGGACGAAGGTGGGAGCCGTCAAATGGTCACCGACGGTGTGCTCCCACAGCTCTTCCACCAGCTTGCCGTGACCCATCTTCGGATCGACCTGCAGCCCGAGCGCGTCCGCGTGCTTGCGCAGCGCTTCAGCCGGAGTTTCCGGGGTCACCTCGGATTCCAGCGCTTCCGACAACGACTCGTACATCGTCAGCGTCGCCCACTCACCGGAGAGGTCGTACTCGGTTCCGTCGAACCACGTGACGACCTGAGAACCGGAGACTCGTTCGGCCGCTTCCTGGATGAGAGACCTGGTCAGATCGGCCATGTCGTTGTAATCGGCGTACGCCTGGTAGAACTCCAGCATTGCGAACTCGGGCGAGTGGGAAGAATCACTGCCTTCGTTCCGGAAGTTTCGGTTGATCTCGAAAACCTTCTCGATCCCACCGACAACGCAGCGCTTCAGATACAACTCCGGCGCGATGCGCAGGAACAAGTCGATGTCGAAGGCGTTGGAATGCGTGGTGAAGGGGCGAGCGGCGGCACCGCCCTGCAACGTCTGCAGCATCGGGGTTTCCACCTCGATGTATCCGCGCTGTTCGAAGGAATCACGCAGCGAGCGCTGCACCGCGGCCCGGGTGCGCACCGTTTCAGCGGCCTGCTTGCGCACGATCAGGTCGACGTAGCGCTGGCGGACTCGCATTTCCTCGCCGAGTTCCTTGTGCATGACCGGAAGCGGGCGCAGCGACTTCGCCGCCATCCGCCATTCATCGGCCATCACCGAAAGCTCACCGCGCCGGGAGGTGATCACCTCACCGTGCACGAAAACGTGGTCGCCGAGGTCCACCTCGCCCTTCCAGGACGTCAGCGACTCCTCACCGACCTGCTTGAGGCTCAGCATCGCCTGCAGCTCGGTCCCGTCGCCGGCGCGCAGCGTGGCGAAGCAGAGCTTGCCGGTGTTGCGCAGGAACATCACGCGGCCTGCCACGCCGACCTGCTCGCCGGTCGCGGTGTCCGGCTCCAGGCCCCCGTGGGCGGAGCGGATTTCGGCCAGCCCGTGCGTGATGGGCAGCGTCACCGGGTACGGGTCGACTCCGGCGTCGAGCAGGCGCTCCCGCTTCTCCCGCCGGATCCGCATCTGTTCCGGCAGGTCTTCGACGCCGTCAGCGCTTGCCGGGGGATTGGAAGTGTCCTGGTCAGTCACGCAAAACAGGGTACGTAGTGGTGTTAATCGGGATTCGAGCGGCCTGCTTAGCGGTGCGGGTGGGGGACCTCAGACGTCGTCTGAGAACCCCAGGCGGTGCGAGTTGCTCGGGTGGTGAAGGAGAAAGCGGCTTCGCCGCTCGCCTGACGGTGGAGGCTTTGCCACTCCGTGGCTTTTTGGTCAGCGGAAGTTTCGGTCGTAGACGAGGCGCAGGCCCAGGAGCGTCAGGTCCGGGACGTGGTGGGTGATCGTGGTGGATTCGGAGAAGACCAGCGGGGCGAGGCCTCCGGTGGCCAGCACCGTGGTGGGGCCTCCGTGGGTGGCTTCGAGCTCCTCCACGATTCGGCGGACGAGTCCGTCGACTTGGCCCGCGAATCCGAAGAGAATTCCGGATTGAAGGCATTCAACGGTGTTCTTTCCGATGACCGAGCGCGGCCGGACCAACTCCACCTTGCGCAACTGCGCCGCCCGGGAGGCCAACGCGTCGAGCGAGATCTCCACGCCCGGGGCGAAGGCGCCACCGAGGAATTCGCCCTTGGCGGAGATGACGTCGATGTTCGTCGAGGTGCCGAAGTCCACGACCACGCAGTTCGTGGCGTGCAGGTGGTGCGCGGCCAAGGTGTTGATCACGCGGTCCGCGCCGACCTCCTTCGGGTTGTCCACCAGCAGCGGAACGCCCGTGCGCACGCCCGGCTCGACCACCACCCGCGGCACGTCGGTCCAGTAGCGCTCCAGCATCACCCGCAGCTCGCGCAGCAGCGCTGGAACCGTGGACAGCGCGGCGATGCCGGTGATCCGCTCGGCGTAGTCCCCGATCAGCCCCCGCATCGTCAGCGCCATCTCGTCGGCCGTCATCCGCGGCTCGGTGCGCATCCGCCAGTCCCGGACCAGCGTCGCGGCGAGATCCGGTGGGTCATCGACGTCGTCGTACAGCCCGAGGACGATGTTGGTGTTCCCGACGTCAATGGCCAGCAGCACGAGCTATCCCTTCACAAAAGCAGACGTCAGGCAAGCGCCGAAGGTGCTTTCTCCTCAGCCCACCTGAGCAACCGGCACCGCCGCGGGTTCGCAGACGTTCTCCGGGGAGGACAGCCGTAGCGCCGCGCATTGCAGTTCTTGATCAGTTCTCCGGTTGCTGGAGCAGGGCATCCAGCTTCGCGGCGTCGTCCGTCTCAGCGTCGGCCTGGGAGGAGAGCAGACCCGACCCCTCCGGCGCATGACCGGGGTTGACCCCGAGATCGACCGGCTTGTTGTCGGCGTCGACGAAGATCACCTTGGGCTTGAAGTTGCGGGCTTCGAGCTCGTCCATCACGCCGTAGGCGATGAGGATGACGATGTCACCAGGCTCGATCAGGTGCGCGGCGGCGCCGTTGATCCCGATCACCCCGGAACGCCGCTCGCCGGTGATCACGTAGGTCTCCAGCCGGGCGCCGTTGGTGACGTCGACGATCGCGACCTGCTCCCCTTCGAGCAGGTCCGCGGCCTCCATCAGGTCCTTGTCGACCGTCACCGAACCGACGTAGTGCAGGTCGGCCTGGGTGACGGTGGCCCGGTGGATCTTGGACTTCAACATCGTGCGGAACATCGCTGACCTCCTAGGGGCCGGTTCACTCGCCGAGCAGGACCATCGCGTTGTCGATCAGCCTGGTGGCGCCGACCTTCGCGGCGACCAGCAGTCGTGCCTCACCCGAGGCCGGAGCCGGGCCCAGCTCGGGATCCCGCAGCTCCAGGTAGTCGGGCTGCACCAGGGGCTCGGTGGCCAGCACCTCGTGCGCGGCCTTGAGCACCGCCTCCGGGCCTCCGACGGCGGCGTGCGCACCCGCGGTCAGCGACGCCGAGATCGCCAGGGCGGCACGCCGCTGGTCCTCGTCGATGTAGACGTTGCGGCTGGACAGCGCCAGGCCGTCGGACTCGCGGACGGTGGGGATTCCCTGGATCTGGGGGTCCAGGTCGAACTGCCGCGCCATCTTCCGGATCAGGACCAGCTGCTGGTAGTCCTTCTCGCCGAAGAACGCCAGGTCCGGGCGCACGATGTTGAGCAGCTTGAGCACCACGGTCAGCATCCCGTCGAAGTGCCCCTTGCGGGTCGCGCCCTCCAGCTCCTCGCCCAGCGGCCCGGCGTGCACCGACAGCTCACGTCCGCCGCCGTACATCGCGTCCACGGTCGGCGCGAAGACCAGGCCCACGCCTGCTTCGCGGCACGCCTCGACGTCGGCGTCGAAGTTGCGCGGGTAGCGGTCGAAGTCCTCGTTCGGGCCGAACTGGAGCGGGTTGACGAAGATCGACACCACCACGACGGCGTTGATGTCCTGCTTCGCCCGCTTGATCAGCTCCAGGTGACCGCGGTGCAGCGCGCCCATCGTGGGAACCAGGTGCACCTTGCGGCCGGTCGCCCGCAGGGCGCGGGTGACGCGCGCGAGCTCCGCCGGATCGGCGTGCACGGTCAGCTCACCGCGCTGGTAGCCGGGGTTGTTGGTCATCGTCGACTCCATGTCTCCGCCGCGAAGATCGCGGATCAAGCCTGTTCCTCGTCGAGGGCCTCGTGCACCCGCGCGGCGACGTCACCGCGCAGCAGGCCGCTGCGCTCGGCCCGGACCGCCGTGCGACGAGCCAGCTCCCGGTAGCCGGGAACGACGTCCGGATCGGCGTCGGACAGCGCGCGCAGGTGACCGCGCACGGTTCCCGAATCGCCGCGCACCACCGGACCCGTGTAGGCCCGGTCGCCGAAGCGCAGCGCGTTGTCCAGCGACGCCGACAGCAGCGGCGCCATGACCCGGCCCGGGACCTCCACCCCGGCGTCGCGCAGCAGCTGCTGGCACTCGTTGACCAGCGTGATCAGGTGGTTCGCGCCGTGGGTGAGGGCTGCGTGGTACAGCGGGCGGGATTCTTCGGGCAGGCGCACCGGCTCCATGCCCAGCTCGATCGCGATGCTCTCCGCGACGCTCCAGCCGGTGAGCTCGTTGGCGGTGATGACCATGCAGGCGTCGGAGAGGCGGTGAACGTCCTCGGCGCGGCCGGTGAAGGTCATCGCGGGGTGCATGGCCATCGGCAACGCGCCGATGGCGGCGGCCGGCTCCAGCGCGGTCACGCCCTGCGAGCCCGAGGTGTGCATGATCAGCTGCGATCCGTGCAGCGCGTCGGCGGTGACCAGGCCCTGCACCATGCCCGGGATCGCGTCGTCCGGGATCGCCAGGACCAGCAGCTCGGCCTTGCCCGCGACGGCGTCCGGCGGCTCGACCGGCACACCGGGGAGCAGCTCCTCCGCGCGACGCAGCGAGGCGTCCGAGACGGCGGAGACCGCGACGACCTCGTGCCCGACCCGCTGCAGCGCGGCGCCCAGCACGGCGCCCACACGACCAGCGGAGATCACTCCTACGCGCAGCCGTGGGCCCGTGGGTTCAGCAGACATCGCCACGTGTTCCCTCCAATACCGTTCCAGTCCCGCTACCGGGTACCAGACAGCGCCGCGAGAGTAGCCCCAACACCCGGTGCCGGGGCTACTCCGAGACCGTGAAAGGTGGCGAGAACCACCCTTTCAATACTTCGTTCGATCACCCCGCGAAGCGGCGCCGCTCGCTGGTGCTCACTCGCGCGGCTTCGGGACTCGGCGGGTCAGCTCGCCGATGTTGATCCTGGCGGTCTGGATGGCCTCCTGGCGCCCCGCCGCCGAACGGCGGGCCTGCTTGAGGTCGGCGATCAGCTTCTCCCGGCGGGCGCGGCGGGCGGCGCTCGTGGTGCGGCCGGCCTCCGAGCGGTGCTGCAGGAACGCCAGCTCGGTGACCGCGATCTGGTAGTCGCGCACCGACTTCGCGGCTTGGCTGCCCGCGTGCCGCTTGACCTTGCGCAGCCAGCCCTGCCTGCCGGTCAGGCTCGCCAGCAGGTCGATCTCGCTGCGCGCGACCAGTCCGGCCCGCTCCAGCTTCGGCAGCTGCGCGATGACGATGCGCTGCTCCCGCTTGCGCTGCCACACGATCAGCGCGAACGTGCCGAGGAACACCGGCACCATGATCAAGAAGTAGACGTTGATGAAACCGGCCCCGCCGAGGAACGTCGCCGAGTTCCACACCGCGTGCAGCAGCACCGCCACCAGGTAGCCGGCGATCAGCCAGCCCAGCTGCTGGATCCGGGTGCGAGCGCCCCAGGCGAAACCGACGGCAATGCCGAACATCGCGGTGAACAGCGGGTGCGAGAACGGCGCCAGCACACCGCGCAGCACGAACAGCGCCACGACCGCTCCCCCGGTCACACCGCCGTCGGCGAAGGCCTTGCCGAAGTACAGGATGTTCTCGGTGAAGGCGAAGCCGGCCGCGGTCAGCGACGCGTAGACGATGCCGTCGACCAGGCCGTTGAACTCCGCGCGGCGGCGGATCCACAGGCCCACCACGAACACGGCCTTAGCGGCCTCCTCCACCAGCGGCCCGATCACCGCGGTCAGGAAGAAGCGATGATCGGCCTGGCCCAGCAGCAGGTGCGCCACCGACTGCGAGGTGTTGTTGAGCAGCAGCGAGCAGGCCGTCGCACCGCCGGCGCCCCACAGGAACGCGCCGACCATCAGCATCGGCGGCTCGGGCTCCCAGCGGTCGATCCAGACCGTCGCGGCCACCACGACACCGACCGGCAGCAGCGCGGCGACCGCGCCGAACACGGCGGGCAGCGCGCCGACCTTGGACGTCGTGATCCCCAGCATGACCAGCCCGATCATCCCGAGCAGGATCAAGCCGGCGATCGGCCAGCCCACGGCGTGGTGCTTGCGGCTCTGCAACCGGCGCGCGCGGGAGACGTCAGCGATCGGCTCCGCGTGATCATGACTCGACACGCCCCAGACCCTAGAGAACCCGATTCGCGACTGACCGAATGGTTCGCTTTTGTTCCCCTGACCGTTGTCCGGCGTGGAACTCACGACCGACGACGGCGACGGGGCTGGCCGTCGGCGCTGCCGCCGTAGGCGGCGAGGAGGTCGTTGACCGACGTGCCCGCCGTGTGCGCGCCCGCCGGTTCGGGACTCGGCTTCTCGTAGGCCGTGCGGTCGGGTCGCTGCGGCGCCGGACGACTCGGAAAGGCCTGGGCCATCTGCGGTTTCGGAGCCTGCGGCTTCGGCTGGTCGAGCGGGACCTCGCCGGACAGCCGGGCCATCACGTCCGTCTTGGCCGCGGCCGGAGCCGGGGCCGGAGCCGGGGCCGCCTGCTGCTTGACCGGCTGCTGGACCGGCTGCTGGATCGTCTTCGGCCGCTGCGGGCGGTGCTGGACGAGCTGCGTCTCGCCCTGCGGACGCTCGGTCAGCGAACGCACCCGAGTGGACTCCGCGCGCAACGCGACCCGCTCGAAGAGCACGTCACCGCCGATCACCTGCTCCAGCGTCGTGCGCAACTTCGCCAGCTCGGCCTGCAACGCGCGGATCTGACCGTCGGACTCCTCGGACGCGCGACGCCGAGCCTCCGCCTGCGCCTCCAGCTCGTACTCGCGCCGCGCGGCGATCTCGCGCTCCAGCTCCAGCTCGTAGATCCGCTGCCGATCGGCGGCGGCCTGCTCGCTCTCCAGGACCCGGTGCCGCAACCGCGCCACCGCGAACGCGCCCAGCAGCGCGGCCCACAGCGCGGCGATCAGGCCCAGGCGGAGCATCCGAGCGTCGTCGCTGAGGACCAGCAGCGACGTGGCAGCCGCCGCGAGCACGAGCGCACCGCCCCAGAGGAGGGTGGATCGCCCGTTGCCGGGGTCGGACTCGGTAGTGCCGCGCTCGGACATGGCGCCCACCGTACAAGGCGTTTACCAGTTCGAGATCTGAAGGTGCGCCAATCCATTCGGACATTGCTCGCGGCAGCGGAACGGTGACTGCTCCGAACAGCCCAGGGGGTGGGCGGTCTCACTCGTCCTCGTGAGGATCGTCCGGCTCATCGGGATTCCGCAGGCAGTGCTCCAGCCACAGTCCCGCGCCGATCAGGGCTCCGGCGCTGATCAACCCGACGATGGCGGCGAAGGTGTCCGACCGCGCGGCCTGCACCGAGCTCATCATCGGCAGCAGGTGCGCCAGGAGTCCGATCCAGGCACCGGCCATGATCGCCCCGGCCAGCGATGACGCCTTCGCCAGCGCCACGGCCCGCGCCGCCGTCAGCGCCTCGACCGGCTCCACCCCGGGCTTGCGCCGCACGCGGGGCCGCAACACCGCCGCCAGCACCACGTCGACCACGGCGATCAGCAACAACGTCGCTCCCGCCAGCAACGGCAACGGCGGCAGCTCGCCGTACATCAGCTGGGAGAGGAGGAACACCACCACGGCCGCCACCAACCCCGCGGCCACCAACTGCCCGGGCTTGGTGAACGACATCTGCTCAGTGCTTCGCGGCGACACCCCACCAGCATCCCACCTCCTCCAACCCGGCGGTCAGCTCCCCAGAAGACGGATTTCAGTGGAACTCGGGCACCGGAGTTCCACTGAAATCGGGAACCGGAGATCCACTGAAATCTGGGAGACCGCGGGAGTGATGGCGTGAGGACAGGACTCAGTGGAGCGAACGTGGGCGCCTGCGGGAGGTGGGTCCTGAGTGCGTCCCTAGTGGAGGGTGAGGTCGTCTCTTCGGCGGACGTCGTCGCGGTCCGACTCGGGGAGGGCGGCGAGGAGGTCGGCCACGCTGCCGTGACCCGGGAGGTGGGCTTCGGGGTCCAGCGCGAGCCATGGGATGAGGACCGTGGCTCGGGTGGGGGTGCCCGGGTGCGGGAGCACGAGGTCAGGGTGGTCACTGCGGACCTCGTCCACCGCGACCACGTCGACGTCGAGGGTGCGCGGGCCCCAGCGCTGCTCCCGGATGCGCTCGGCCTGCTGCTCCAGGGCCTGGGCCCGGCGGAGCCAGCCCCACTCGTCGACGTCCGGGGACTCGACGATGAGGACCGCGTTGAGGAAGTCCGGTTGATCGGTGACGCCCCACGGCGCGGTCTCGTAGACCGGCGAGGCCGCCACCAGCTCCTCGGCGAAACCCTCGACGGCCAGCCCCAGGTAGCGCAGCCGGTCACCGAGGTTCGAGCCGAGGGACAGGACCGCTCGGCTCACGCCGGCACCACGTTGCCGCGGCCGCCCCGTCGCGAGCGGCGGATCGTGACCGCGACGTCGGCGAAGGACAGCGGGATCGGCGCGTGCGGTTTGTGCAGCGTGACCTCGGCGGCGTAGGCCCGCTCGTCCTTCATCACCTCGTCGGCGATCTCGGCGGCCACCGCCTCGATGAGGTCGCGCGGCTCGCCGCCGACGATCCCGGCCGCCATCTCGGCGAGCTCGCCGTAGTGCAGCGTCTTGGTGAGGTCGTCAGTCGCCGCGGCGTCGCCCAGATCGAGCCAGACGGTGATGTCGACCAGGAAGTCCTGGCCGTCCCGCTTCTCGTGGTCGAACACGCCGTGGTTGCCGCGCACCTGCAAGCCGGTCAACGTGATCCGGTCAGCCAACGCACTCGCCTCCGCTCCGCCAGGCGGCCGTCACCGCCACCGCGTCCAGCGAGCGCCGCACGTCGTGCACCCGCACACCCCACGCTCCCCTGTCGGCGGACAGCGCCGAGACCACGGCCGTGGCCGTCTCGCGGCCTTCCGGCGGGCGCGGCGCGCCCTCGTCGGCCAGCAGCGCTCCCAGGAACCGCTTGCGAGAGGCACCCACGAGAACCGGGAAACCCACGTCGACGAGGCCGTCGAGGTTCTGCAGCAGCTGCCAGTCGTGCCTGCCCGTCTTGGCGAAGCCCAAGCCCGGGTCCAGCACGATCGCTTCCTCGGCGACACCCGCGCGCACCGCCACGTCGACCTGCCGCAACAGCTCCTCGCGCACGTCGGCGACCACGTCGCCGTACTCGGCGAGGGAGTTCATGTCCTTGCTGTGACCCCGCCAGTGCATCAGCACCCACGGCAGCCCGGTGTCGGCCGCGACGTGCGCCATCGCCGGATCGGCGAGCCCGCCGGAGACGTCGTTGATCACCGCGGCACCCGCTCCCGCGGTCGCCTCGGCGACCTTGGCGCGCGTGGTGTCCACGCTGACCGGCACACCCTCCTCGACCAGCTCGCGCACGACCGGCAGCACCCGCTCGATCTCGGTGGCCGCGTCCACCCGCTCCGAACCGGGCCGGGTGGACTCACCGCCCACGTCGATGATGTCCGCGCCCAGCCGGTGCATCTCGACGCCGTGCGCCACCGCCGCCGCGCGGTCCAGGTAGCGCCCGCCGTCGGAGAACGAGTCCGGCGTGACGTTGAGGATGCCCATCACCGCGCAGCGCGCCGGGTTCGGCAGCTTCGGGTGCATCAACGCCCCCTGATCAGCGACAACGCCTCGGAGCGGGAGGAAGCCGAACTGCGGAAGATGCCGCGCACCGCCGAGGTCGTGGTCGTCGAACCGGCCTTGCGCACCCCGCGCATGCCCATGCACAGGTGCTCGGCGTCGATCACCACGATCACGCCGCGCGGCTCCAGCCTGCGCACCAGGGCGTCGGCGACCTGCGAGGTCAGCCGCTCCTGCACCTGCGGGCGCTTGGCGTAGAGGTCGACCAGCCGGGCCAGCTTGGACAGCCCGGTCACCCGGCCCTGCGAGTTCGGGATGTAGCCGATGTGCGCGGTGCCGTGGAACGGCAGCAGGTGGTGCTCGCACTGCGAGTACACGGGGATGTCGCGCACCAGGACGAGCTCTTCATGCGCCTCGTCGAAGGTCTTGTCCAAGACCTCGTCCGGATCGGTGTAGAGCCCTGCGAACAGCTCCTGGTACGCGCGGGCGACGCGCTGCGGCGTCTCCCTCAGGCCGTCGCGCTCGGGGTCCTCACCGGCTGCGATGAGCAGTTCCCGGATCGCGGCCTCAGCGCGCGCCTGGTCGAACTGTGGAAGGTGGGAAGAGCCGTCGGGGCGGGAGTCCCCCGCCCCGATCGGCTCGTCGACCGCACTGGTCACTGTTGCTTTCCTCCACTGGCTTGGCAGCGCCCTGGCGGGCGCTGCGCCCGCCAGTATCAGCGGCCGTTGTTGCCGCTGCCGTTATCCCTGCCCGAGTCCTGGCCCTCGGGCCGCTCGGACTGCGATTCACCCTGCTCGGACGACTGCTGACCGCGCTCCCAAGAAGGCGTCCAGTTGTAGTTCGAACCGGACGGGTTGGTCGCCGGGGTCCATCCAGGAGGTGCACCGTAGTTGGGCGGGACCGCGGAGGGAACCTGCTGGCCCGACTGCGGCTGCTGGATCTGCACCGATCCCTGGTTGGCGCCCGCGCCCGCCGGGGTCTGCTCCTGAGCCGGAGCAGCGGTCCCGTTCTGGACGTTCTGCGATGGCGCCGGGGTCGGCTCCTCCACGACCGGGGGCCACGGCTCGCCGCGCTCCTTGGCCAGCTCACCCGGGGTCTTGACCGGCGGCTTCTCCGACGGGGTGCGCCCGCCGAAGTCGTTGAACGCGGTGATCCGCGGCCGCTTCTCGACCCGCGAGAAGACCCGCTCCAGGTCCTTGCGGTTGAGCGTCTCCTTCTCGATGAGCTCCAGCACGAGGTCGTCGAGCACGTCGCGGTAGGTGTTGAGCACCTCCCACGCCTCGGTGTGCGCGGCCTCGATCAGCCGGCGCACCTCCTCGTCGATCTCGTGCGCGACCTCCAGCGAGTAGTTCGGCTGCTGGCCGGCGGTGCGACCCAGGAACGGGTCGCCCTCCTCCTTGCCGTACTTGACCGCGCCCAGCCGGGCGGTCATGCCGTACTCAGTGACCATCGCGCGGGCGATCTTGGTCGCCTGCTCGATGTCGCTGGAGGCGCCGGTGGTCGGCTCGTGGAACACGAGCTCCTCCGCGGAACGGCCACCGAGCGCGAACACCAGGCGACCGATCAT
The DNA here is from genome assembly GCF_040676935.1 of Saccharopolyspora sp. NPDC049426. Classification (NCBI taxonomy): domain Bacteria; kingdom Bacillati; phylum Actinomycetota; class Actinomycetes; order Pseudonocardiales; family Pseudonocardiaceae; genus Saccharopolyspora; species Saccharopolyspora sp. NPDC049426. The sequence continues at coordinate 150,522 of NZ_JBFAPZ010000013.1, forward strand.
CTCCGAGCGGGTCATCATGTCCTTGTCGTCCTCGGGGACGACGAGCGCGTGACCGCCGGTGCGGCCGCGCGGCAGGATCGTGAGCTTGTAGACCGGCTCCAGGTCGGGCATCGCCCACGCGGCGAGGGCGTGTCCGCCCTCGTGGTAGGCGGTGATCTTCTTGTCCCGCTCCGAGATGATCTTGCTCTTGCGGCGCGGGCCGCCGACGACGCGGTCCACCGCCTCTTCCAGCGCGGCAGCGTTGATCAGCTGGCCGTTCTCGCGGGCGGTGAGCAGCGCGGCCTCGTTGACCACGTTCTCCAGGTCGGCACCGGAGAAGCCGACCGTGCGCTTGGCGAGTCCGTCCATGTCGACGTCCTGGGCGAGCGGCTTGCCCTTGGAGTGCACTCCCAGGATCGCCTTGCGGCCCCGCATGTCCGGCGCCGAGACCGGGATCTGCCGGTCGAAGCGACCGGGACGCAGCAGCGCCGGGTCCAGGATGTCCGGGCGGTTGGTGGCGGCGATCAGGATGATGCCGCCGCGCGAGTCGAAGCCGTCCATCTCGACGAGCAGCTGGTTCAGCGTCTGCTCGCGCTCGTCGTGACCACCGCCGAGGCCGGCGCCGCGCTGGCGGCCGACCGCGTCGATCTCGTCGACGAAGATGATGCACGGCGCGTTCTGCTTGGCCTGCTCGAACAGGTCGCGGACGCGGGAGGCACCGACACCGACGAACATCTCGACGAAGTCCGAACCGGAGATCGAGTAGAACGGCACCCCGGCCTCACCTGCGACCGCGCGGGCCAGCAGCGTCTTACCGGTACCGGGCGGGCCGTAGAGCAGCACGCCCTTGGGGATCTTCGCGCCCAGGGCCTGGTAGCGGCCCGGGTTCTGCAGGAAGTCCTTGATCTCGTGCAGTTCTTCGACGGCCTCATCGGCGCCGGCGACGTCGCCGAACAGCGTCTTGGGCATGTCCTTGGTGAGCTGCTTGGCCTTGGACTTGCCGAAGTTCAGGACACGGTTCCCGCCGCCCTGCACGTTGTTCATCATCCACATCAGCAGCAGCACGAGCAGGCCGATGGGGACGAGGTAGAAGAGCATCTGCACCCAGAACGAGTCCTGGGTGACCTTGGTGTTCCAGGTGGGCACCTGGGAGTTGCGAATCTCGCCGACCACCTGCTCGGTGGCGCCGGCGGGGTAGTTCGCGATCAGCTGGTTGCTGCCCTGGAAGTTCTGGCCGTCGTTGAGGGTCAGCCGGACCCGCTGCTCCTTGTCCTCGATGGTCGCTTCTTTGACCTTGCCCTGGGCGATCTGTTCCAGGGCCTGCGAGGTGGAGACTTCGCGGTAGGCACGAGTCTCGTCGAAGAGCACGCTGAACGCGTAGATCAACAGAAACGCTGTCAGGATCCACAGCAGCGGGTTGCGGAGCAGGCGCTTTCGGTCCATTCACTTGCGGCCGACGGGCGGCCTCGACCCTCCCTGACTGTTACTTCGGGTGACGGCACCCGATGCGGACACCCCGCCGTCAACCCCTTCAGACCAGCGTACCGGCCGATGCGCGGGCACGACCATGCCGCGCCCAGCACAGGGCGCCCAGCCTACTAGGATCGCCCCGCCCCGAGCGGGCGGGACGATCGAAATCTCCGCATCACACGCCTGAGGTGTAGACCTTGGGGTCGAGCGTGCCGATATAAGGCAAATCACGATAGCGCTCTGCGTAGTCGAGACCGTAGCCCACGACGAACTCGTTCGGGATGTCGAAACCGACGTAGCGCACGGGCACGTCCACCTGCACGGCGTCGGGCTTGCGCAGCAGCGTGCAGACCTCCAGCGACGCGGGGTTGCGCGACCGCAGGTTCTTGAGCAGCCAGGACAGCGTCAGGCCGGAGTCGATGATGTCCTCGACGATCAGCACGTGCTTGCCCGCGATGTCGCGGTCGAGGTCCTTGAGAATGCGCACCACACCCGACGAGGACGTCGACGAGCCGTACGAGCTGACCGCCATGAACTCCAGCTGCGCGGGCTGCGGCAGCGCGCGGGCGAAGTCGGTCATGAACATCACCGCGCCCTTGAGCACGCCGACCAGCAGCAGATCACCGCCCTGCTGGTAGTCCTCGTCGACCTGCTTGGTCAGCTCCGCGACCTTGTCCTTGATCTGCTGCTCGGTGATGAGCACAGAAGCGATATCGCCGTCGTACACGGCTCGGCTTCCCCTCTTGTCGGATCAACAATTCCCCAAGCCGGAGACCCGCCCCGACGATCGTGCCGGTGCACCCTCAGCCATTCGGCGGCTTGCGGTCCGCCGTCTCCACCCGCAGCCTGCCATGCGCCCGGCGCAGCACAAAGTCACCCGGCAGCGCAGGACCGCCCTGACCCCGCCACTCGGCGATGAGCGCGTCAGCCGAGCGCAGGTGCGCATCAGTCATTTCGGGCACCCCCTCGGATCGGAGCCAGTCCCGCAGCACGCGCCGCCGGACCGCCGCCGGGACGAGCCTCAACCGCTCGCAATCCAGGCCGTGATCGGCGCCGACGCGGGAGAGTTCGGCCGCGGCGACGGCCTCCAGGGCGTCGGAGTCCTCGCGCAGCTGGCGGGCGGTGCGGGCCAGCGCCTCCGCGACCCCGCCCTGCAACGCGTCTTCCAGCAGCGGAAGAACCTCTGTGCGCAACCGCACACGGGCGAAGCGGGGATCGGCGTTGTGCGGGTCCTGCCAGGGTTCGAGGCCCTGAGCCCGGCAGGCGGCCTCGGTGCCGGCCCGGCGGACGTTCAGGAACGGGCGGGCCCACGGCGGGTCCAGCGGGCGCATCCCCGCGATCGAGCGCGGTCCGGAGCCGCGGCCGAGCCCCAGCAGCACCGTTTCCGCCTGGTCGTCGAGGGTGTGGCCGAGCAGCACCAGCGAGCCGCTCGGGCGCTCGGCCCGCAGCGCCGCGTAGCGCGCCTTGCGCGCCGCCGCCTCCAGACCGCCCATGCCATCCACTTCGACCTCCACGACCTGCGCGGGAAGGCCGAGTCCGGCCAGCTGCTCCACGGCCCGCTCTGCGACGACGTCGGAGCCCACCTGCAAGCCGTGATCCACCACGATCGCCTGCGCGCTCGCCCCGGTCCGGCGCGACACGTGCGCCACCGCGGCGGCCAGGGCCAGCGAATCCGCTCCACCGGAGCAGGCCACCACCAGCGGCGCGCCTTTGAACGGAGCCGCTTCCGCGGATTCCAGCAGCCGCCGCACGGCGGTCCGGGTCTCGCTCACAACGGGCTCAGGCGGCATCCTCCGATTCTCCCCACCCGGCCCGGATCCGCGCGGGAGGCCCGTCAGCCGTGGACGCGGCGGATCCAGCTGTCCGGTGCGGTGATCTCCGCCCTGGTCGGGAGGTTGTCCGGGTGCGCCCAGACGGCGTTGAAGCCGGTCATGCCGATCCGGTCCACGACGTGGTCGGTGAAGGCCGCGCCCTGGGCGTACTGGCGGATCTTGGCGTCGACGCCGAGCAGGCTGCGCAGGATGCGGTCGAGCAGACCACCACCGTTGCGGCGGTCGGTGAAGCGCTGGCGGATGGTGCCGACGCTGGGCACGACCTGCGGTCCGACGGCGTCCATGACGTGATCGGCGTGGCCCTCCAGCAGCGTGGAGATCGCGATGATCCGGTCCAGCGCGGCGCGCTGCTCCGGTGATTGCAGCAGTTCCAGGACACCGAGCATCCCCGGGCTGGATTCGGAGCGGCGAGCCGTGCGGGCCTCGCGCACCACGTTCGGCAGCCTGGTCAGCAGCTCGGCGGAACCGCCCTCCATCTGCGAGAGGAGCTGTCCGAGGCTCGCCGCGAAGTGCTCGCGCAGCCACGGCACGGCGTTGAACTGCAACCGGTGCGTCGACTCGTGCAGGCACACCCACATCAGGAAGTCGTCCGCGGGCACGCCCAGCGACTGCTGCGCGGCCACGATGTTCGGCGCCACCAGCAACAACCGCCCGCGTTGGCCCTCGACTCGGGACTCGCCGTAGGGGTCGAACTGGCCGAGGACCTTGCCGCCCAGGTAGGCCAGCACCACCCCGGCCTGCACGCCCGCGCTGCGCGCGCTGATCTCGCCCAGCAGTTCGCCACCGCGCGGCGGGAGCGAGTCCGCGGCCGACAGCGCTGCCCCGGTCAGCTCGGCCAGGCCGAAGGCCGCACCGCGCACCCAGGCCGGCCGGTCCACCACGTCACCTTCGGCGATCGGCAGGTCCAGGCCCAGGCCGGTCGTCTCGCGGACGTGCGTTTCGGCGTCGACGCTGAAACGCCGCAGCGAGCGGACCGCCCGCGCCGCCTCGGCTCGCGGGATCTCCGGCCCCGGCTTCATCAACCGGACGGCGGTGCTCACGGCGACGTTCCAGTCCAGCGCCCGAGGCACCTCGGCGGACGACGGCAGGGTGGCAGGTCGGGCGTTCACATCACCGACCGTACTTCCAAAATGGCCGGTGGTCACCTTGCGGAACTGGTCAGGTACCGGAACGTGCGGAGGATTCTCCCTGGACAGGCGCGCCCGCTCGGCGAGACCTAGCGGCAGCCGCAGCCCCGCAGGGCGTCCGCGAGCGCGTCGAGAGCCGGGCGGGCGACCGACGAGCCGGTGCCGTTGGACATCATCGCGAAGACCAGGAGTCGACCGTCCTGGGTGACCACGGATCCGGCCAGGCTGTTCGCCCCGTCGAGCGTGCCGGTCTTGGCGCGCACCCAGCCCTGGCCGGCACTGCCCTGGTAGCGGTCGGCGAGGCTGCCGCTGCCGCCCGCGATGGGCATGCCCGGGAGCAGGTCGCGCAGCTTCGCCGAGGACTCCGGCAGCGCGCCGTCCGGCCCGGCCGGTGCGGTCGCCCTGTGCAGCAGCTGCCCGAGCAGCTGCGGGGTGATCCGGTCGTCCATGGACAGGCCGCTGCCGTCGGCCATCGAGGTTCCGGTGACGTCGAAGCCGTTGCGCTGCAACACCTCGAGGACCGCCTTCGTCCCACCGGCGAACGACGGCTCCTTGCCGGTGGCGATGGCGACCTCGCGGGTCAGCGCCTCGGCCAGGATGTTGTCGGAGTGCAGCAGGACGTTCTCGACCAGCTCGCTCACCGGCGCCGACTGGACCTGACCGAGCACCTGCGCGTTGGCCGGGGCGTTGCCCTGCGCTGCGGTCGCGCCGCCCAGTCGCTTCGCCAGTTCCTGAGCGGTCTGCAGGGCGGGAGTGGAGGTGCGCGGGCTGTAGTCCTTCGTCGGATCCGCCCGGCCGCCGTCGAGCATCACCGGCTCCATCGGCGAGTAGAACCCGGCGGCCACGTCCTGCGGCAGCCACCCGGAAGCCGCGGTCGGCCCCCGGTAGCGGCTCGTGTCGACCAGAACCGTGTTCACGTTCCCGCCGGAAGCGGCTTTGACCTGCGAGACCAGGTCGTCCAGCTTCGCCGCGCCCGGGTACACCGACTCCTGGTCGCCGGACAGCGAGGACAGCGTGGGGTCGCCGCCGCCGACGAGCACCACCGTGCCCGGCTGGTTCCCGCGCACGACCTTGGTCGTCAGGCGGGCGTCGTGGTCGAGGGTCAGCAGGGCCGCGCTCATCGCCAGCAGCTTCCCGGTCGAGGCCGGCATCAGCGGCTGACCGGGGTTCTGCTGCCACAGCACGTTGCCGGTGCGGGCGTCCATGACGACGCCACCGAGCGTGCCCAGCGCCGGGTTGGCCGCCGGAGCGGCCAGCGCGGCGCTGATCCCGGACTGCGCCGGGGCGGGTGCGTTCTGCCCCAGCGGCTTGATCTCGGGGTCGAGCCGGACCGGCGCGGGCGGGTCGGCGATCTGCGCCTTGCTCAGCGCGTCGACCAGCGACGGACCGAACGCGACACCGGCCCCCAGCAGCACGACCAGGGCGATCGCGATGCCGATCAGCGGGCCGCGTCCCTTGCGGGCGGTCTTCGTCCCGACCGGCTGCTCCTGCGGGACGTGCTGCGGCACGGCGCGCGGGGCGAACGGGTCGGTGGTGTCGTCGGGCTGGTACGGCGCCTGCGGCGTCGCGAGCCCGGCGAAGTCCTCCGGCCGCGCGTAGGACTGCTGGGCCTGCGGCGGCTGCTGGGCCCGCGGGCCGGGCGCGGGCGGCGCGATCCCGACCGTCGGCTCGGCCTGCGGGGCGGCGAGACCGGCGAAGTCCGACGCGGAAGCCGTGCGCAGGGCGTCCACGTCGATCTGGTCGATCCACTGCGTCTGCTCGGCCGAGGATTCCGGCGGAGCCGATGCCCGCAGGTCCTTGAGGTCGATGCGGCTGGTCTGCTCGGCTGCGGATTCCGGCGGCTCCTGCTTGCCACCGGGCTCGGCCAGCGCCTCGTCGAGCGCGGACCGCGAGATCTGCTGCGTCCTCTCCGCCGGACGCTCTTCCGGCTCGACCGCCGGCTTCGCCTCGGCCTCGGGCATCTCCGCGGGGACCACGGCGATCATCTGCGTCTGCTCAGCAGGCCACTCGGGCTCCACTTCGGACGGCGCAGGTTCCGGTGCCACCTCGGACGTCTCGTCCTCGACGGTGTCCGGGGAGGTTGCTTCCCCCTCCTCCGTCGAGTCGTCGGCCTCTGCGACCTCGTCTTCAGCGGGTTCGGGCTCGTCCTCGCCCTGGGAACCGGAGGGCTCGGTCGACGCTTCCGGTTCCGACGCGTCCTCGGCGGGCTCGTCCTCGGGCACCGGCTCCGGTTCGGTCCGCTCCTCGGCCGCCTCGTCCTGGGGCGCCTCGTCCTGGGAGTTCTCGTCCTCGGAGGTCGTGGCCTCGGAGTCCTCGGCGGCCGGTTCCTCGCCCGGGGCCTCGGCACTCGCGTCTTCACCCGAGTCCTCGGCAGTCGCTTTCTCGGCGGTCTCGTCCTCGGTCGTGTCCTCGGCGGTGGTCTCCGAGGACTCGTCCTCGGAGGTCTCGTCCGACGACTGCTCCTGGGCAGTCGCGTCCGACGGCTCGCCTTGAGCGGTCGGCTCCTCGGCGGCCTCCGCCTCGTCCGCCGGCTCGTCCTCCGGGGTCACCTCGTCGGAAGTCCCTTCAGGGCCTTCCTGATCAGCGGTTTCGTCCTCGGAATCCGCTGCGGTCGCGGCTTCCTCGTCGGCTCCAGCATCCTCGGCCGCGGGCTTGGTGAGCTTCTGCGTCTCGGCGACGGAGCTCTTCACGTCGGCCTTGGCGAGCTTCACGGTGCTGCTGGCGCCGTTGCCCTCGGAGTCGTCGCCGAAGAGGCTTCCCGCGACCCGGACGGTGGCGGTGGGCGCGTCGGCGGATGTGGTCTTGGTCCCAGAATCGGGCGCGCTCGAACCGGTCTTCCCCGCGTCGGGTTCGGCTGAGCCGGGTCCTGCGGCGTCGCCGACTTCGGTGCTCGCCTGGCGCTCCGCCGGGTTGCTTGCGGGCGGGGTGTTCTCCGACGTCTCAGCAGCTCGATCCGGGGACGGCGCAGCGGTGCGCGGCCGGTCATCCTCGCCCGGCGAGGCCGCTTGGACGTCGGTTTCGGACACCTCACCCCGGGTGTTCTGGGGTTCGGGCACGTGCTCCTCCTCGACTGGAGGTCAGACTGCCAGATTGCGAGCTCTCGCACTGCGGTGGGGCCAGGGCGCCGAGCGTGGTCCACACTAGACGTGGTCGCGCGCGCGAGCGTGCGGACTGCATCCGACGCAAGACGAGTGAGGAACCGCGTGGACTTCGACGTCACGATCGAGATCCCCAAGGGGAACCGGAACAAGTACGAGGTGGACCACGAGACGGGCCGTATCCGTCTCGACCGGACGTTGTTCACCGCCACGCAGTACCCGGCCGACTACGGGTTCGTCGACGACACCCTGGGTGAGGACGGCGACCCGTTGGACGCGCTGGTGCTGGTCCAGGAGCCGACCTTCCCGGGTTGCCTGATCAAGTCGCGCGCCATCGGCATGTTCCGCATGCGCGACGAGAAGGGCGGCGACGACAAGGTCATCTGCGTTCCTTCGGACGACCCGCGTCAGGAGCACCTGCGGGACATCCACCACCTCTCCGAGTTCTACAGGCTGGAGATCCAGCACTTCTTCGAGGTGTACAAGGACCTGGAGCCGGGCAAGAGCGTGGAGGGCGCCACGTGGGTCGGCCGTACGGAGGCGGAGGCCGAGATCAAGAAGTCCTACGAGCGCGCCAAGGAGACCGGCCACTGACGCCACTCCTGGGCAACACCGGAAGACCCTCCTCGCGGACGCGTGGAGGGTCTTTTCGTGTCGGAAGAGTTCTCCACAGTCTGTGGACAGTTCTCCCCACCCCTGTGGACAACTGGGGACAACCTGTGGAAGACCGCTCATCGATGCCGTGTTTTCGCAGGTCGCGGCACACTCCCCAAGGGTGAGCCGTCGATCCGCCGCAGCAACACCACGGGGTCGGCCGACGCGTGTTTTCCACAGCCCCGGACGTAGGGCCGCCGCTCCTGCGGTTGGTAGAACCAGTTCATCTCGACCTTCGCGCGCGCCACCGCACGCCGGCGCGCCAGGTACCGCCGCAGCCACCGCGCCACTCCCACCGCCGCGACTCCCGCCACGGCCACCATCAGCCACGTCATCGCACTCCTTCCTCCGAGGAAGGGATGCCCGTGCGGCGAGATCATGATGGCGGCCCGGCCGGAGATCACCCTGATGGCCCCAAATTCAACGGGTGTTGATTTCATGGGCGCAGCGGAGTTATCTTCGAGCTGACTCACGAGGGGGTGGTCGCCGTGCCGGTGCTGCGACTCGACGAGGTCCGCGCGGGAACGGGCGAGGTGGTCGGCGGCAAGGCCGCCAACCTCGGCGAACTGATCGGGGCGGGGTTCCGGGTGCCGCCGGGATTCGTGATCACCACCGCCGCCTACGAGGAGGTCTGCCGCGTCGCGGACCTCCTCGACGGGCTGCCGGGATCAGCGGCCGAGATCCGCGACCGGATCACCGCCACCGCTCTCCCACCGGGACTGGCCACCGCGATCACCGACGCCTACGCCGAGCTCGGCGCGGGCCCGGTCGCGGTGCGCTCCTCGGCGACCGCCGAGGACCTGCCCGACGCGAGCTTCGCGGGCCAGCAGGACACCTACCTCAACGTCGTCGGCGCCGAAGCGCTGCTGGACGCGGTCCGCCGCTGCTGGGCGTCGCTGTGGACCGACCGCGCTGTCTCCTACCGCGAGGCGAACGGGATCGACCACTCCTCGGTGCGGCTCGCGGTCGTCGTGCAGGAGATGGTCGACGCCAGCGCCGCCGGGGTGCTGTTCACCGCCGACCCCGTCACCGGGAACCGGGCGTCCTGCGTGATCGACGCCAACACCGGGCTCGGCGAATCGGTGGTCTCCGGCGCGGTGACCCCGGACCACTTCGTGGTTTCCGGCGACCGGGTGACCAAGCGGCTCGGCGACAAACCCACCAGCGTCCGCGCGGTCGCGAGCGGCGGGGTGGAGACCGTCGCCCAGGAGTCCGGGACCGCGTCGATCAGCGACGAGCAGGCCCGCGAACTCGCCGAGCTCGGCCAGGACGTGGCGCGGCACTACGGCCCGCCGCAGGACCTGGAGTGGGCGATCGGGGCCGACGGCGTGTGGCTGACCCAGTCGCGGCCGATCACCACGCTGTTCCCGCTGCCCGCCGAGACCGAGGACGGGCTGCGGATGTACCTGTCGGTCAACGTCGCGCAGGGCGTCTACCGGCCGCTGACGCCGATGGGCGTGGCGACTCTGGGTCTGCTGGCCACCGGTGTGCTGCGCGAACTCGGCCTGTCCGCGCCGGCTGAGCGGCCGGCGCCGTTCCGGCCCGTCGACGGGTGGCTGCTCCTGGACATCACCGGCACCACCGGGAACCGGGTCGGCCGCTGGCTGCTGCCCCGGTTGATGGCGGCCGCGGAGGCGCGCACCGGTCGCGTCTACGAGTCCCTGCTGAACGATCCGCGGCTGCCGCGCAAGCCCGGCGCGACCGCGCGAACGCTGCGCGCGTTCGGCCTCCTGCTCGCGCGCAACCGGATTCCGCTGCTGTTCGCCGGGGTACTGCGCGATCCCGCAGGCGCACGAGCCGAGGCGTTCCGCCGGGTCGACGAGCTCCGCGCCGAGCTCTCCTCGCCAGAACCGAGGACCGCGCGAGAACGACTGGACACGGCCAGGCACGCGCTGCTGCGGAGCACCGCCCCGCGCATGGCGTGGGTGGCTCCCCGGATGATGCCGATCCTTCTGCTCAGCCGGCTGCTGCCGAGGCTGGTCCGCGCGACCGAGGCGGAGATCCACGAGGTCCTGTCGGGAATCCCGCACAACGTGACCACCGAGATGGACCTGGAGCTGTGGGCCATCGCGCAGCACATCGGACCCGACGTCGCCGACTTCCCCGCCCGCTACCGGGACCGGGCCCTCCCCGCCGACGTCCTCCGCGCGCTCGACGACTTCCTGGCCACGCACGGACATCGCACGGCGGGAGAGATCGACGCGGGACTGCCGCGCTGGTCGGAGGAACCCGGCCAAGTGCTTGCGCTGGTCGAGAACTACGCGCGCACCGGCGAAGCCGGGCACGACGCGGCGGAGCGCTTCCGGCAGCGCGCCGAAGAGGCCGCGGTGAAGGCGAGCGAGATCGTGTCCCGGCTGCACAACCGCGTGCACGCCGGGCTCGCGAACTTCCTGCTCGACCGGGTTCGGCAGCTGACGGGGATGCGCGAACTGCCGAAGTACTGCGCCGTCCTCGGAATCGCCGCCGCGCGGAGACACCTTCGGAACATCGGCGACGAACTCGCTTCGGACGAACGGATCTCAGATCCGTCGGACGTGTTCTTCCTGGATTACGAGGAACTCTCGGAGCTGATCGACGGCGTCGACCACCGCGCGCTGATCGCCGCCCGGCGGTCGACCCACGAGCGCGAGCTGCGCCGCAAGCACCTGCCCAGGTTGCTGCTCTCCGACGGCACCGAGCCCGAAACCCTGCTTGTCACGGCGGAAAGCGGGAACGCGCTGCGCGGAACGTCCGCCTCGGCGGGCACCGTGACCGGGATCGCCAGGGTCGTCCGCGACCCCGCGAACGCCCGGCTCACCCCGGGAGACGTCCTCGTCGCCCCGTCCACCGACCCGGGCTGGACCCCGCTGTTCCTGACCGCCTCCGGGCTGGTCATGGAGATGGGCGGACCCAACTCCCACGGCGCCACCGTCGCCCGCGAGTACGGAATCCCCGCGGTGGTCGGGGTTCCCGACGCCACCGCGCGCATCACCGACGGCCAGACCATCACCGTCAACGGCTCGGCGGGCGTCGTGGAGCTGTGAAACCGTCGCCGAGCGGGCACGAGCGCGAAAAGGGCGGCGCGCGCCGGGAAGCGCGCACCGCCCTTTAGGTCACGCCCTCGCCGGGAGGGGTGTGGCGAGGCGTGAAACTCGTTGCTTCGGGGGACGTTCGCCCGGTTCGACCGGCGGGTAGGAGGCGCGCCGGCGCGTCGACGGGCGGGCAGGATCGGGGATGTCAGTTGCCGAGCTGAGTGGTGGAGCCGAGCGGGCCGTGGGAGACGACGTCGTTGACCTTGTCCAGCGGGGCACCGGTCTTGCCGGTCAGACCCTGGACATCGCTGACGACGGGGAGGCCACCGGCCAAGCCGCCGACCGGGTCGCTCTTGCCCGTCATCCCCTGGACATCGCTGACGACGGGGAGGCCACCGGCCAGGCCGCCGACCGGGTCGCTCTTACCGGTCATGCCCTGAACGTCGCTGACGACGGGAAGGCCACCGGCCAGACCGCCGACCGGGTCGCTCTTGCCCGTCGGCAGCGGAGCGCCACCGAGCTCGGTGTTGCCCTGCGCCACGTTGCTGACCGTGTCGCCGACGACGTTGGTGGGGAGCTGGCCGGGCTTGGTCTGCGGGGACTGGGTGACCTGCTGCAGCGTGCCGGTCAGGGTGGTGGGCAGGGCACCGGTCGCACCGCTCTTGCCGACGGGCAGCGCGTCGGCGACCGGCAGGCCACCGACGACGTCGCTCACCGGGCCGAGGGCGTCGAGACCGGGCAGTCCGCTCTTGCCGACGGGCAGCGCGTCGGCGACCGGCAGGCCACCGACGACGTCGCTCACCGGGCCGAGGGCGTCGAGACCGGGCAGTCCGCTCTTGC
>NZ_JBFAPZ010000013.1:162629-209627 GCF_040676935.1 Saccharopolyspora sp. NPDC049426
CGCCCGCGGGCAGCGTGGAACCGACCGGAAGCGGGGCCTCGTCGAGCGCGGAGGCCGGGTTGAGGTTGTGGGTGTGACCGGTGCTGGCGTTCTGCACCGTCTCGACGACCGGCTTGAGCAGGCCCGCGGCGGGGGTGCCGCCGACGACCTGGCTGACCGGGTCGCCGGAGCGGCCGGTGAGGTGCTCTTCGAGCGGAACCACGTCACCGACGGTCTTCTGCGCCGAGGCGAGGGTTCCGGCGGCGTGGAACGCGGTGTTCGCCGCGCCGTTGTCGGTGGGCAGCGATGCCGGCAGCTGCGGGGTCTCGGCAGCTGTGGCCGTGGCTGCGAAGCCGACGGCGCCGGCGCCACCGACCAGTACGGCGGCCGCCGCGGTAAAGGTGCGCTTCATCGCAATGCTCCTCTCTGCACAGGCCGAGTCCTGTGCGCCCGGCGGAGATTACGGAAGAACGACCTGACACTATTCAGCGATCACGCCAGTAGGAAATATCAACAACCGGTGATCGCCTTGCGCGGCATTCTTTTCACGATCGAGGGATGGCCCACCGATCTTGATTACTGCATGAGCCCGTCGTTGACTCCCGACGGCAATCGCCGAGCCCGTTCGGCGCGCAAAGCCTCGACGGCTTCGGCGAATTCGGCGTACGCCTCGCGCTCGGAACCGAATCGGCGGTAGCGCCCCACTCGCAGTTCCACGGACTCGTACTCGCGCTCCAGCGCGTCGGCCGTCTCCTGCCAGGAGGCGGCGCGGTCGCGGTGCTTGGTGTAGCCCGCGTACGCCGCGGAGACCGCCACCAGCAGGCTCAGCCCGATGGCGAACCAGCGGAGCTCCGGAACCGCGGCCGCGATCGCCGTCGCCGTGGCGGCGACGATCGATCCGCCGATGACGACGGCCTGCAGCGCGCTGTCCTTCCAGCGGTCGCTGCGCGCCTCGTGCCGGTAGCGCTCGATCAGCTCCGGCAGCTGCGCCCGGTAGCGCCGGTGCGCGTCTAGCAGGTCGCCGGTCCCCAGTTCGTCCAACAGCATGTCGCGGTGCGCGCCTTCGAGCGCGCGCAGGTCGGTGTCCACCGCGCGAACCTTAAAGTGCTGCCGGTAGACGTAGACCGCCGCCACGCCCGCGGACGCGGTGGCGATCACGAACGTCACCGCGGCGGGCACCACCGAGGTCGATAACGCCAGCAGCGTTGCCCCCACCGCGGCGAGCAGCAGGTTTCCCGGGACGGCCCACACGAGCAGCAACCGCTGCACGATGCGCTCCCGGTAGAGCTCCTCGGAGCGCTGGGCGATTCGACGCTCCCAGTCCCCCTGCCGGCGGTCCTCGGCGAGCACCCCACCGCCGACGATCCCGGCCGTATCCACTCGCTCCATCACATGTCCTTCCAGCGCGTTAGTGCGATCGAAGTAGCTCCCGGAGTTCCACGACAATCGGCCAGGAGGGTGACTCTCGACTAGCCCTTTGGGTCCATCATCGATTGCGCCGAGTGATCACCGCTGGCCTCGAACGCCGCGAACCTCGCAATACCCGGCAGTGATAACAGTGAGTGGCGCGATGCCGGAGAGTGCTGGGCGGTTCCGGGTCAGGACACTGTGGCAGCGCCGCCGGATCACCGTTCAACCGGGTGGCAGAACGGTGATCCGGCGGCGCGCCGATGCGATGGAGCTACTTCACCAGGGTTAACGCGCTGGACGCTCGCGTTCCTATTCCGCGGGCCAATGGGTCAGCAACCGCGGCTCCCCGTAGAACGAGACGGGGTCGACCGCTTGCCCTTTGATCTCGATCTGGAAGTGCAGGTGCGGTCCGGTGGATTGACCTCGGTTGCCCATGGCGGCGATGAGATCACCGGATTGAACCTTTCGGCCCACCGGCACGTAGGCCGAATCGATGTGGCCGTAGGTGGAAACGGTGTCGTTTGGATGCGCGATCCGGATCCACAGCCCGTAGCCGCTGGCAGGACCGGAATCGATGACCGTGCCCGCGGAGGCGGCCCTGATGGGGGTGCCGACGTCGTTGGCGATGTCGACGCCCTTGTGCATCTCGCCCCACCGCATCTCGAACCCGCTGCTGATCACGCCGCGCGTGGGGGCCAGCCAGGGGTCGGGTCGGGGAGCTGGTGGTCCGGATTCGATCGGGGGGACGGCCGCGGTGTGCGCGACCTCGCGCACGGCCGGGATATTCCGCTCGGGGTGGGCATCCTGCACAGCGACCGTCGCTGCGGTTATTCCACCGGCGCAGAGTCCGGCGGTGATCAGGAAACCAAGAACATCATTGAGTACGGGTCTTCTTCGCAATGCCATTGTGTTTTCACTCCTGGCGCCATCGGCGCCCTGCGCCTCCGGCTCGGTGAATCCTGTTGGCATACGCCGGACGAATTCATCCGGCGTCGGGGCAGCCCGGAAAAGATTGAAGCGGAGCGAGGCATTCAGCGCATTCCCGAATAACCGTTCTCCGGAGCCCGACTTGTGTTCATCGACAATGGGTGGACCGGTCCGCGCATCCACCACAAGAATCGATTCGAGCACCCAGGGTCCACTGTGGTCGCGATTACCGGTGAACGGTGCGACGCCCGTCCCGCTCGGTTCGGGGAGGGGCCACGCAGGGTGCACGGCGGTGAAGGAATTTCCGGTTCAGCGCCCGGAACGCCTTACCACCCAACCGAGAGTCACCCGATCAGGTCAAACCCGGTGGGCTTTCCGGCGCGTCGACGCGTTCCTAGGCTGACGAGCAGGTCGCGCACGGGAGGGGTCGAGCATGGACGAGGACCGCATCGAGACGCTGGCGGTGCACGGCGGAGAACGCCGGCCAGGCCCCGAAGGATCGGTGGTGTACCCGATCTACCAGGGCACGGTGTACTCGGTGCCGAGCGGAACCGACTACCACGACCTGCGCTACATCCGGTTGAACTCGACCCCGTCGCAGTCCTACCTGCACGACAAGCTCGCCGCCCTGGAGGGCGCCGAAGCGGGGCTGGCCACCGCGTCCGGGATGGCCGCGATCTCCACCGCGCTGCACAGCGTCTTGCGCAGCGGCGACCACCTGCTCGTCGGCGACTGCCTCTACGGCGGCACGCACGACTTCCTCACCCACCACGCAGCCGACTTCGGCTGGAGCTACACCTTCATCGACCCGCAGCGCCCCGACACCTGGGAGGCCGCGCGCACCCCGCGGACCAAGGCGGTGCTGGTCGAGAGCATCACGAACCCGCTGGTCCGGGTCGGCAGGCTGCCCGAGATCGCGGCGTTCGCGCGGGCGAACGGGCTGATCAGCCTGATCGACAACACCTTCGCCACACCGGTGAACTTCCGCCCGCTGACCGTCGGTTTCGACCTGGTGCTGCACAGCGCGACGAAGTACCTCAACGGGCACTCCGACATCGTGGCCGGCGCGATCGTCGGAGGCACCGAGCACGTCGAGCGCGCCCGCACCACCGCCAACCACTTCGGCGGCAGCCTCGACCCGCACGCCGGGTTCCTGCTGGCCAGGGGCCTGAAAACGCTGGCGCTGCGCGTGCGCGCGCAGAACGAGAACGCGCTGCGGCTGGCCGAGCTCCTCGCAGCGCGGCCCGAGATCGAGCAGGTCAACCACCCAGGTCTGGACTCCCACCCCGACCACGCGCGCGCCGCGGAGCTGTTCGACGGCTTCGGCGGAATGCTCAGCATCCGCCCGACGGGCGGGGTCGCGGCGGCGCAGAAGCTCATCGACGCCCTTCGGCTGCCGTTCGACGCGCCCAGCCTCGGCGGGGTGGAATCGCTGATCACGCGACCGGCCGCCACCTCCCACGCGGGCATGAGCCCGCAGGACCGCCTCGCCCTGGGAGTCACCGACGACCTGATCCGCATCAGCGTCGGCGTGGAAGCCCCCGAAGACCTCATCGACGACTTCGAACGAGCCCTCGCGGCGTCGTGAAAGATCGCGTGATCAGCCCCGTTGGCAAGTTGTCGCAGATGGCGGCTTCGCCCGATGGCGCTGAGTAAGTTCGTGCCCGTGACTCCTCCGCTCGGCGGGGCTTCTGGCCCGTACTACACCGTGGGTGAGGTCGACGACCACGACGAGATCGTCCCGATCATCCCCAAGGACCAACCGTTCGTTCCGCCGACCGCAGTCGAAAGAGCGCTCTGCTCAGCCATCCTCGACGAAGATCCCTGGTCC
Organism: Saccharopolyspora sp. NPDC049426; assembly: GCF_040676935.1. NCBI lineage: Bacteria > Bacillati > Actinomycetota > Actinomycetes > Pseudonocardiales > Pseudonocardiaceae > Saccharopolyspora > Saccharopolyspora sp. NPDC049426. Next base: position 166,777 of record NZ_JBFAPZ010000013.1, read on the forward strand.
TACCTGTGCGTGGTGGCCGCGACCGGCGTGTACCACCCGGTGGCGCTGGTGCACGCGCACAGCAACCCGGCGAAGCGGCAGATGGTGACCTCGACGCTGGGCGACGGGCGCATCGCGACCTTCGTCTACACCCAGGACATGCTGCCGCGGCCGCATCCCTACCTGGTGTACGAGTTCGTCTCGCTGCGCGCGCTGTCGGAGATCATCCCGGACGAGGTCGACGTGCTGGCGGTCAACGCGAACACCCCGTGCGAGCTGTACCTGGAGGTCACCGACGAGGAGCGGGAGCGCTGGCAGGCCGCCTACGAGCGCTTCGGCGCACCGGGTTTCAGCGGCAACCGGCTGGTGACCCGGTTGAGCGGGGGCGCGGAGCCGACCGAGCTGCTGCACGGCCTGGCCTGCGGCGCGCACCTGTGCTTCCTCAACGGCGAGGCGTGGAACAACCTGGACTGGCACGGGCTCGGCTACAGCGGCGAGGTGGAGCGGCTGTCCGAGGGCTGGGGCGTGAAGGTGCGCCAGGACTGGATCAACCTGCAGAACCGGCTGCTCAACTGCGATGTCAGCACCTCGGACTGGGATTTCGTGCTGGGCGCGCGGAACTTCCTGGTCAGCACCGAGGGCCCGCAGGTGGATCCGCAGCGGTGGCGGGAGTGCGTGGACGCCACGATCCGCAACAACATCGCGGCCAACGTCCCGGGCGCGTCGGCCGAGCGCGGCGGGAGCCCGGAGGTCGACTCCTACGCGGACTTCCTGTGCGGGCTGGTCGGCAAGATCATCCGGTACGAGGCGCGGTTCCGCGCCGACGAGCTGCTGCCGCCGAGCGGCCACGTGCGCACGGTCGCCGCCTGGGACCTGGGCAGGGCGTCGAAGATGGCCCGCTGGGGGCGCGGTGCCCGGTACGCCACGCAGGCCGAGATGTACGAGGCGCTGGACCTGGTCGGGCAGGAGGTGCGGTCCCGCTACTCGTCGTGGGCGGAGTTCTCGGTCGGCTACGTCCTGGGCCGTTGCCTGCACTTCGACGACGAGGCGTTCGGCGCCACCTACACCGACGTGCTGGAGGCGCACCGCGCGCTGCTGACCGAGCACGGCAGCCCGTGGCTCACGGTCCCGTTCCGGACCGAGAGGTGAGCTCCGGATCACTCCAGTTCTTCGCAACTGCGATCTGATCGCTCTGAACTGGGGTGTTCGTGGTCTTGGCGAGAAGTCGCCAATAACAATGCATGCCGAGCGCTCTGGTGTTGTCACCTGATCGAGTGGTGTTTGTCTACCATCAGCGGGTCCCGCGATGACCCGGCTGCATTGGACCGACGTTGAGCGAGCAACCGAGTACGAGATCCGGCCACGGGCTCTGGCTTTCCCGCGCCGCCCTGGGGTTCGTCGCCCTCGCCGCGCTCATGGGCTGGGGTGCGAGCTTCGTCGGCCTGCACGCCTACGGCCAAGACCAGATGGTCGGCTTCAGCTACTGGACCGCCTGGCTGATCCCGGCGACCTTCGACGGCGCCGCCTTCGGCGCCACGCTGATCACCTACCGCGCCTCGATCTACGGCCGCAGCGCCGTGCGCGGCCGGCTCCTGATGTGGACCTTCACGGCGATCTCGTCGTGGATCAACTGGATCCACCAGCTCACCCCGGAAGCGCGCATCGTCGCCGCCGGTCTGCCGGTCGCCGCCGTCGCGGTCTTCGACGTCGTGCTCGCCGAGCTGCGCGCGGACTTCGAGGAACGCCACGGCAAGCGCCGCCTGCGTCTGCGCCCGGGACTGCTCGTGCTGCGCTGGCTGGTCGACCGCGACGGCACCTCCGGGGCCTTCCGCCGCCAGGTCACCGACATCCCGGTCTCGGAGATCGCCGGTCTCGGCAAGCAGGACGAGGCCATGCGGCCCGCGGCGATCGCCTCCACCTCCCCGGAACCAGCACCGGTTCCGGCCGAGCGCGCGCCCGCTCCGCCTCGACCGACCCAGGAGCTCCCGCCGCAGGCCGCCGAGACCCGCCCGGAACCCGCCGCGCGCGAACCCGCCGCGCGCGAACCCGTCGTGCGCGAGTCCGTCGTCCGCGACGTCGGGCCCCCGCCCGAGGAGCGCGAAACCACCGCAGCGGAACCGGAGACGGCCGAGCGCGACGACGAGTTCGACGAAAATCGCTCGGAGGACACCACTTCCACCGAGTCGCACGAGCGACCGCACCTCTCGGAGCAGACCCTCACGCTGCCACCGGTTCCCGCGGACCCGCTCAGCGACGAGGACAAGCGGACCTTCGCGCGCCGCGACTACCGGCTCTCGCTGGAGATCGGCGAGCCGATCACCGGCGCCCAGCTCGGCAACCGCTACGGCTTCTCGGAACGCTGGGGACGCCGTCAGATCGCCGCGGTCCGGGTCGAGATGGAGCAGGACGAAGAGGCCCGCGACCTCGTCGCGGTCCACTGAGCGGCGGCGCTCACGCCCCCGCGGTGAGCGCCTCCACCAGCGCCTTGCGGTGCTGCCGGGTCTGCTTGGGCATGTTCCAGCCCAGAACGCCGACGGCCCGGCCACCGCGGTGGTGCAGCTCGACGAAACGCCGCTCGGCGCGGTCGCCTTCCACCACGGTCACCTCGTCATCGGGCGAGAGCACCCCGTGGACGTGGATCTTCGCGTCGAACTGGTCTGTCCAGAAGTACGGGACCGGCCGGTACGCGCGGTCCCCGCCGAGGATGTTGTCGGCGACGGCCATCGCCTGCTCGCTCGCGTTGGTCCGGTTCTCCAACCGGATGACCCCGAACTCCGGGTGGTCCCACCGGGCCACGTCACCGACGGCGTAGATCCCGTCGGCCGCGCGGCACCGGGAGTCGCAGACCACCCCGCGGTCGAGGCTCAGCCCGCTGCCCTCCAGCCAGCCGGTCACCGGATCAGCGCCGATGGCCACCACCACGACGTCCGCGGGCAGCACCTCGTCGCCGGCCAACCGGACCCCGCTGACCTGACCGCCGTCGCCGACCAGGCCGTCGACGGCGGCACCCAGCCGCAGCCGGACGCCCTGATCGCTGTGCAGCGCTCCCAGCGCGGCGGCGGCTCCCGGGCCGAGCTGGGCCGCCATCGGCGCGGCGAGCGGGCCGGTCAGCGTCACGTCCAGCCCCATCCCGCTCGCGGTCGCGGCGATCTCGCTGCCGAGCACGCCCTCCCCGACCACGACCAGCCGCTTCGCGGCCAGCAGGTCGGCGCGCAACGCGACGCTGTCGTCCAGCGTGCGCAGCACGTGCACCCCGGCGAGCCCGTCCTGACCGGGCAGCCTGCGCGGGCGGACTCCGGTGGCGACCACGACCGAATCCGCTCGCAGCTCGCGTCCGGACTCGGTGCGCACGGTGCGCGCGGCGACGTCCAGCGCCACGGCCGGATCACCCAGCACGAACTCCGCGTCGAGCTTTTCCAACACCTCGGGGCTGCGCAGGCTGGTCCGTTCGGCCTCCCACTGCCCTGCCAGCACCTGCTTGGACAGCGGCGGCCGGTCGTAGGGGGGGGTGGGATTCAGCGCCCAGCACCGTCATCGATCCGTCGAAACCCTTGCGCCGCAAGGCGTCCGCGGTGGTCAACCCGGCTGCCGCAGCACCCACGACGAGAACTTCGCTCACGTTCGGTGTCCTCTTCCGGCTCACTCGGTGACGGGCGCCAGCCAGAGGCCGGTGAGCGCGTCGATCACATTCTGGGCGGTTTCTTCCCAGGTCAGCCGGGCCGAACCCTCGGCGAGGGCACGTTCCTGCTCGGCCATCATGTGCACCAGCACGTGCCGGGTCATGTCGTTGCGCACGATCTTGGCGCGCAGTGGGAGGTCCGGCTGGCAGTTGTTGAGACCGTCCATCACGCGCATGAGCGTCGGCCCGGACAACGCCTCGGCGACGACGAGTTCGCGCAGCGCCGGGTCGCTCATCAGCTGGGCCGAGAAGCGCGCGAGCGTCGAGCCGCGCAGCGAGGCGTGGTGCTCGACCGAGGGCAGCACCAGGCAGGTCAGCCAGTCGCGCACGTCGCGGGAGTCGCCGATCTCACCGAGCAGCCGCTCGCGGTTGGCCTCGACGGGTTCTGCGTGCCTGCGCACGATGGCGCGCAGCAGGTCGGCCTTGGTCCCGAAGTGGTAGCCCACGGCGGCGTTGTTACCCTGACCTGCGGCTTCGCTGATCTGCCTGTTGGACACGGCGAAGACGCCCTGCTCGGCGAAGAGCCGTTCAGCGACGTCGAGGATGCGCTCCTTGGTGGCACTTGCCCGGGAGGTCGCGGCACTCATGCGCGCCAGCTTAAGTCACGTGACTGATTATTAGCTACCCAGCAGATCCGCATAGCGCTCCAGGTCGACGTTGCCGCCACTGATGATCACACCGATCCGCTTGCCCTCGAACTCCGGCGCGGCGGCTCGGGCGGCGGCGAACCCGAGGCACCCGGTGGGCTCGACGACGATCTTCAGGTAGGTCGCGAACAGCTTCATCGCCTCGACGAGCTGGTCATCGCTCGCGGTCAGGATGTCGTCGACGTCCCGCCGGATGATCTCGAAGGTGTGCGCGCCGAGGTGCTGCGTCTGCGCGCCGTCGGCGATGGTCCGGGGCGTGTCGATGTGCACGATCTCCCCGCTGCGCAACGACCGGAGCCCGTCGTCGCCGGCCTCCGGCTCGACCCCGTGCAACCGGCACCCGGGAGACGAAGCCCTGGTGGCCAAGGCCGTCCCGGACAGCAGCCCACCTCCGCCGAGCGGCACGAACAACGCGTCGAGGTCCCCGACGTCCTCGAAGAGCTCCTTGGCCGCGGTCCCCTGCCCGGCGATCACGTCCGGGTGGTCGTAGGGCGGGATGAGCGTCAGCCCCTGCTCGCGGGCCAGGGCGCCCCCGATCTCCTCGCGGTCCTCGGAGTAGCGGTCGTAGCGCACGATCTTGCCGCCATAACCGCTGGTGGCGGCCACCTTCGAGGCCGGAGCGTCATGCGGCATCACGATCGTCGCGGGCACCCCCAGCAGCTGAGCGGCCAACGAGATCGCCTGGGCGTGGTTCCCGGACGAGTAGGTCACCACGCCGGCCCGCCGCTGCTCCTCGGACAGCTTCGACACGGCGTTGAAGGCCCCGCGGAACTTGAAAGCCCCCATCCGCTGGAAGTTCTCGGCCTTGAAGAAGACCTCGGCCCCGAGCTGCTCATCGATCAACCGGGACCGCAGCACGGGAGTCCGGTGGGCGACCCCCTCCAACCGCTCCGCGGCGGCGACGACGTCCTCGAACCCCACGACCATCCCGACCTCCACGGTTGCCACCCCGAGCCCTCCCGGGCACCGGGCGTCACACGATAGCCGCTCGTCCACCAGATGCGGATCCGTCGACCGCACCGCACCCGCGATGCGCGCACCCGAGGAGAAATCTCGTTCCGTGCGAACAACCTTCGGCGTGGCCGCTGCGTCGTACGGACGAAGACCGTCGCGGCCCCGGCTTTTCACCGGCGGTTGTCTCGACGCCGCCGGCACGACCACGCCGCAGGCCGTCGAGGCCCGCTCGGCGAAGGCGGCGGCGAGGGGGTCCAGAACCTCGGGATCGAGCAGCCGCAGGTCCCACAACAGCGAAGACCGCAGGTCACTGGGGGTGACCTGCGGTCTTCTGCCGCTTCGGGATCAGCTGGGGCGGCTGGTGGCCATCTTGACGGCGAAGAAGCCCAGCAGGGTGCCGGAGGCGACGCGCTGCGCGCGGAGCACGCGGGGGTGTCGGGCCAGGTACCCGGCGAGCGCGGCGGCGGTGAGCACGATGAGGCCGTTGACGGTCACGGCGACGACGATCTGCGCCATGCCGAGCTGGAGGAACTGCCACCACGTCGCACCGAGCGCGGGATCGACGAACTGCGGGATCAGCGCGGTGTACAGCAGCGCGATCTTGGGGTTCAGGAGGTTCGTCAGCAGGCCCGTGCCGAACAGACGAGCAGGCGAGTGCGGCACCAGATCGCGCAGTTCGAACGGCGACGCACCGCCGGGGCGCAGGATCTGCCACGCCATCCACGCGAGGTAGGCGGCGCCCAGCAGCTTCACCACGTGGTAGGCCTCCGGCACCGCCACGAACAGCGCCGACAGACCCGCAGCGGCGGCGACCAGGTAGACGAGGAACCCCAGCCCCACCCCGGCCAAGGAAACGAGCCCGGCGCGCCGTCCCTGCGAGGTCGCACGCGATGCGAGGTAGACCATGTTGGGACCGGGAGTCAGCACCATGCCCAACTCCACGATCACGACACCGAGCAACGAGGCGAGCGGCACGAATTCCACCCGCCGAACCTACCGGAGGGGCGAAACGAAACCGGCCACCTCCCGATTTCTCGGAAAGTGGCCGGTCGCGGTGGAGCCGCCTGGGGGAATCGAACCCCCGACCTACGCATTACGAGTGCGTCGCTCTGGCCGACTGAGCTAAGGCGGCAGTGCGCGGACAAGTGTAGCTGGCCTGATCCGGAGCTCAGCGGGACCCCCCGGGCTCGGATTTGACATCGATGTCCGAACTGTATCGAAAAAGCTTTGACATCGATGTCCAGCACCCTGTTCAGTGGCCTCCGAGAGCGGCGGAGCGGCCGCGCGACCAGCGAGGAGGTGCCGGGGTGGGCTTCGCGACGACCGAGGCGGTCGTGGGCGTCGACGTGGGAAGCACCGAGATCAAGGCGCTCGTCGCCGATCTGAGCGGTGTGACGCTGAGCGTCCAACGAACGGCCACCGACTGGCACCGATGCGCGGGCGGCGGCAGCGAACTGCCCGTCGACGTGCTCCTCGATCGCGTGCTGTCCGCGCTGTCAGGAGCCGTGCGGGTGGCCGAGGAATCCGCGCGGCGGCTGACCGTCGTCGGAGTCGCCGTCACCGGCATGGCCGAGTCCGGCGTGCTGCTCGACCGCGGCGGAGACCCGCTGCACCCCGTCATCGCGTGGTTCGACCAGCGCGGTGCCGAGGAGCTGGCGCTGCTCCCCGACGAGCTCGTCGACACCTTCAGCGGGCGCACCGGTCTGCCGCTGAGCCCGCTGTGCTCGTTCGCGAAGCTGAACTGGCTTTCCGCGCGCGAGATTTCGCCACGCCTCGCCGAGAAGTGGCTCAACGTACCGGAACTCGTCGCGTCGGCGCTGGGCGGCGAGGCCGTCACCGAACCCTCGCTGGCCTCCCGGACCGGGCTGCTCGACCAGGGCGCGCGCGGACCGTGGGAACCGGCGTTCCAGCAGCTCGGCCTGCGGACCTCCGCGCTCCCGCCGCTGACCACCGCGGGCACCCCGATCGGCCGGGTCGACCACCCGGGCGTCCCGGACGCGGTCCGGGGAGCGGTGCTCACCGTCGCCGGGCACGACCACCCGGTCGCCTCGGTCGCCAGCGGCGTCTGGCACGGGGAGCACCTCTTCGACTCCTGCGGCACCTCCGAGGCGCTGCTGCGCGTCGTGTCCGCTCCGCTGCGCGACGACCAGCGCCGACGGCTCACGGCGAACGGCGTCGCGCAGGGCGCGCACGTGCTGCCGGACCGCTGGATCCTGCTCGGCGGCACCCGCGGCGGGCTGCTGCTGGACCGGGTCCTCGCGCTGCTGGGACGCCAGGACCAGCGGGCGCGTGCGGAGCTCGACGAGCAGGCCGTCGCGAGTCCCGGCTCGACGGGCTCGGTCGTGATCAGCGGTGCGCACGCGCGCAGCGAGCACGTCTCGGTCCAGCTCGTCGGATCCGACGTCACGCCCCTGACGACCTGGTCGGCGGCCCTGGGCCACGCGATGGCCGAGACGGACGCGGTGATCGAGCTGATGTCCGCCGAGGCCGGGCCGCACGAGCACGTCACCGCCGCAGGCGGGTGGACCCGGATGCGCAGCTTCCGCGCGGCCAAGCAGCGCAGCCTGCCCGCCGTCGAGTACGCGCGAGTCGACCAGCCCAGCGCCTACGGCGCCGCCCTCTTCGCCGCGCAGGCCGCCCGGCTCGCCGCAGGCGAGACCGGGGTGTCCGCAGTGGACATCGCCCGCGAATTCACCGGAAACACCCTCACAACCACAGGAGTTCAGCTGTGACCCTCGCCGACATCGCGCGATCCGACGGCACCTTCGCCATCGTGGCCCTCGACCAGCGCAACACCCTGCGCCGCATGTTCACCGCCGCCGACCAGCCGGTCGACGACGACGTGCTGCGCACCTTCAAGGGAGACGTCATCGCCGGGCTCTCCCCGAGCGCCAGCGGCCTGCTCGTCGACCCCGACTTCGGCGTTCCCGCAGCGATCGCGGACGGCAACCTCGCCCCCGGCGCCGGGCTGGCCGTGGCCGCGGAACCGTCCGAGCGCGGCAAGTTCGGCGACGAACCGCTCACCCGCCGCGAACCCGCGCAGAACGCCGCGTGGGTGCGCGACATGGGCGGCCACGCGGTGAAGTTCCTCGTCCAGCTGCGCGCCGACCGGGACCGCTCGCTCGGCGGGCGGGACGTGTCCGCCGAGGCGCTGGACGCCACCGCGCAGGTCGTCGCCGACTGCCGCGCGGACGGGGTGCCCTCCGTGGTGGAGAACCTGATCTACCGGCTGCCAGGCGAAACCGAGCTCACCCCCGAGGCCCGCGCCGACGCGATCATCGAGGCCGCCCGCGCGCTCAACGACCTCAAGCCCGACCTGCTGAAGCTGGAGTACCCGGGCTCGGCCGAGGCCTGCCGCCGGATCGCCGAAGCGGTCACCGTGCCGTGGGTCGTGCTCTCCGCCGGTGTCGGGTTCGAGGAGTTCCAGGAGGTGCTGCGCATCTCGTGCGACGAGGGCGGCGCCTCGGGATTCATCGCGGGCCGCGCGTTCTGGAAGGACGCGGTGGCGTTGGAGCCGTCCGAGCGGCGCCCCTTCCTCTCCGACACCGCCAGGCGCCGGCTGGACGCCTGCGCGTCCGTCATCGACGGCAGGGCCACGCCCTGGACCGCGATCGCCGACGACTGAGCCGCTCCCGAAAACCCTCAGGAACAGGAACTTCACCGGCAACGAAGCCGGAGAGATGAGGTCCGACCGTGGTCTCCACACCGGTCACCCCACCCACCCCCGCCCCCGCGAGACGAGCCGTCGTCGGCGCGACCGCGGTCGCCGCGCTCGGCGGCCTGCTGTTCGGCTACGACACCGGTGTCATCTCCGCAGCGCTGCTCTACATCGCCCCGGCGTTCCAGCTCTCCGAGATGTGGCAGCAGATCGTCGTGGCGTCGCTGCTCGTCGGTGCGATCGTCGGCGTCGCGGTCGGCGGCATCGTCGCGGACAACCTCGGCCGCCGCCGGACGCTGTCGATCACCAGCCTGGTCTTCACCGTCGGCGCGGTGATCTCGGCGGTGGCGCCGAACCTGCCGACGCTGCTGGGTTCTCGATTGCTGCTCGGCTTCGCGATCGGCACCGCCTCGTTGTCGGTGCCCGCCTACATCGCGGAGATCGCACCACCGGAGAGCCGCGGGCGGCTGGTCTCGATCAACCAGATCATGATCAGCTCCGGCATCCTGTTCTCCTACCTGGCCGGTTTTCTGCTCGCGGAGGCCGCGGCCTGGCGGTGGATGCTGGGGCTGGCGGCCGTGCCGTCGCTGCTGATGTTCGTCGGTCTGCTGAGGCTGCCGGAGAGCCCGCGCTGGCTGGTCTCCCGAGGCCGCCTGGACGACGCGAGAGCCGTGCTCCGCAAGGTGGTCGGCGCCGACCGCGTCGAGTCGGAGCTGACCGCGCTGTCCTCAGCGGTGACCGCCGAGCGGAACGTGACCTACCGCGACGTGCTCCGGCCCTCGCTGCGACCCGCGATCTACCTCGGCATCGGGGTGGCCGCGGTGAACCAGCTGGTCGGCGTCAACGCGATCACCTACTACGCGCCGACGCTGCTGACCAAGGCCGGCTTCGGTGAATCGGCGGCGATCCTGTCGTCGGTGGGCATCGGCGTCGCCAACGTCGCGTTCACGCTGGTCGGCCTGCTGCTGATCGACCGGGTCGGGCGGCGCCCGCTGCTGCTGGTCGGACTCGGCGGCGTGGTGGTGTCGCTGGTCGTCATCGGACTGCTCTACGCCGTCACCGACCTCAGCGGCATCTGGGCCGTGGCGCTGGTGGCCTTCCTGATCATCTACGAGGCGATGTTCTCCGCCAGCATCGGTCTGGCGATGTGGCTGATCAACAGCGAGATCTTCCCGACCGCGCTGCGCGGCAAGGCGGGCAGCTTCGGGATGTTCACGCACTGGGGCCTGAACCTGATCATCTCGCTGACGGTGCTGAGCGCGTTCGAGGCGTTCACCCCCAGCGGCCTGTTCTGGCTCTACGCGGCCTTCGGCCTGATCGGCTTCTTCTACCTGAAGAAGTACCTGCCGGAGACCCGCAACCGCACGCTGGAAGAGGTCGAGGAGATCCTGCGGGCGAGGGCGCGGAAGTGACACCGGTCGCGCTCCTGATCTCCGGTGAGCCGGCCAGCGGCAAGACCACGTTGGGCGCAGCGGCGGCCGAGCGGTACTCGGCCGCCCTGCTCGACCTCGACGTGATCACCGGCCCGCTCACCGAGCGGTTCGGCGCCCGCCTGGACGACCCGGAGGTGCGGGAAGCCCGCTACGCGGCGCTCCTCGACACCGCCGTGGACACGCTGCGGGTCGGCACCTCGGCGGTGCTCGTCGCCCCGTTCACCGCCGAGCGCACCGACCCGGGCAGGTGGTCCGCCGTCGCCGGGCGGCTCCGCGCGGCAGGTGCCGAACCGCTGCTGGTGTGGGTGGACTGCCCGCCGGAACTGATCCTGGCCAGGATGCGCGAGCGGGCCGCCTCGCGCGATTCCGCCAAGCTGAACGATCCGGCGAAACTGCTGGCCACGCGGCCGATCGAGCCGGTCGCGCAGCACGTTAGAGTCGATGCGACAACTCCGATGGCCGAACAACTCGCCGAGCTCGACCGGCACTGCCCGAGCGGAAGGGAGCAGGCGTGCGCACAGGCAACGCCACGCTCTACGACGTGGCCGCTGCGGCCGGAGTGAGCCCGAAGACCGTCTCCCGCGTGATCAACGGAGCCGCCGGGGTCTCCGAGGCCACCCGCCAACAGGTGCAGACCGCCATCGACGAGCTCAACTACCGGCCGAACTTCCATGCCCGCTCGCTGCGCGTCGGACGCGACGAAGCCATCGGCGTGGTGCTGGAATCGCTGTCCGACCCGTTCTTCGCCACGATGGCCAGCGTCATCGAGGAGCACGCCCTGCAACGCGGCCACGTCGTGCTGGCCTCCAGCGTCGGTGGCGACCCGGAGCGGGAGCACAAGCTCGTGCAGAGCCTGCTCCAGCGCCAAGTCTCCGGCCTGATCATGGTTCCGGTCAGCGGTGACCAGAGCTACCTGCGGGCGGCGGCCGGGCAGACCCCGGTGGTGTTCGTCGATCGCCCCGCCCGATCCGCCGACGGGCTCGGCGCCACCGTGCTGGGCGACGACTTCGGTGCCGCGCAGGCCGCGACCAAGCACCTGCTGCACTCGGGTCACACCGAGATCGCGCTGATCGGGGACCGGCCCGACGTCTACACCACCGCCGAGCGGGTTCGCGGATATCGCAGCGCCATGGAGGAATCCCGCGTCGGAGTGCGCGAAGACCTCGTCAAGACCGGCATTTCCAGCGCGACGGAAGCGCGCAGCGCGCTGGACGAGCTGCTGCGCTCGGAGCACCCGCCGACCGCGGTGTTCTCCTCCAACGCTCGCTGCTCCCTCGGCGTCGTGCCCGCGCTGCACGCTCGCGGGCGGACCGACATCGCGTTCGTCAGCTTCGGCGACTTCCCGATGGCCGACTCGCTCTACCCGGCGGTCACGGTCGTCGACCAGGACCCGGCCGCGGTCGCCCGGACCGCGACCGAGGAGCTGTTCAAGCAGATCGACGGATCGGCGGCCACCGAGGCTCCGCTGTCCCTGCCGTTGCGGCTGGTCCCGCGGGGTTCCGGCGAGATCCCGCTCGCCGCCGTCAGCCGGGTGTGACTCAGGCGTCACCGAACGCTGCTGTGATCGTTGATACATCCACCGAGGCAGTGACGCCTATCACGGAGGATGTCGGATGCGCGCCTTTCGTCGGCTGTGCGCCTGCGCGGCGATCACCATGGCGATCGCCGGGATGTCGATGCCCGCAGCGATCGCGCAGAGCGCGTACCCCACGACACCGACGCCGCGGCCGCAGGACCCGAACCAACCTCCCGGGCGCGTTCAGGAGGACATCCCGCGGCCGGTCATCGGTGATGCCGGGACGATGCTCGGGATCGTGCGCCTGCTGCCCGAGACCGCGCCCGGCGACGCGTTCTTCAACGACCCGGAGTTCGAGAGCAAGCTGCCCAAGCAGGCCGTGCTCGAAGCCGGCATGGGCCGCGCCCTGGCGCAGGTGAACTCCGAGGCCTACCTCGCCCACGAGCACTCCGTCGCCGAGGCCTCGCCGTTCGGCGTCGGCATCATGGGCTACGTCCCGCAGGTCCCGGGCGGTCTCTCGCAGAACGCGCTGTCCGACCACGATGCGCCGACCACCAGCGCCCTGACTCCGCCGTCGTCCCCCGCCGACCAGCTGGTCAGGCTCAGCGGGTTGAACGGCACCGTGCACGCGCGGTGGAACCAGGAGACCGGGCCGTGCGGGGTGGCTCCGCTGTCCGAGGCGCGCTACTCGATGGCCTCCGGTTCGGCGCTCGACCAGGTCCCCGGGCTGGGCGGTTCCGTGCTGGAGGTCCCGTCGATCGCCGAGGCGCGCTCCAGCGTGCGGCTCGCCGACGTCCCCGGGCAGACCGGCAAGGCCGTGACCTCGACGTCGGAGCTGCAGATCTCGCAGGTGAAGCTGTTCAGCGGTTCGCCGCAGGAGATCTCGGTCGACGTCGTGGGACGGCCGGTGGTGGTCGCCACCGCGACCGGCGATCCCGCCACCACCCGCGTCGACCACTCCGCCCCGGTGCTGCGCATCAGCCAGGGCGGCCGGGAGATCGCCGTGCTCGACGCGGCGAACCCGACCGCGGACGTGCCGATCCCCGCGATCCCCGGCCTGGACCAACGGGTTCTGGACCTCGGCGTGCTGCGGCTGAGCCTCGGCGAGCTCAAGCGGGAGGCGATGGGCAACGAGATCCGCGGCACCGCCAGGCTCTTCGACCTCAAGCTGCTCGACGGCACCAAGCTGGGACTGCCCACCGCACTTGCCCAGATCTCCTTCGGCGAGCAGGTCGCGCGGGCCGCGGCTCCCGCGGGCGGGGTCAACTGCGATCCCCCCGTCGCCGGCGCCGCGGGCGGAGCGGAGGCCACACCGGCCGCCTACCACCAGGCGCGCACCGAACCGCTCGCGCTGACCAGCGGCAGCTACTTCGCGGTCCCGATCTTCTGGACCGGCGCGGGACTGCTGCTCCTCGGCTCGATCCTCGTCGCAGCACTGCCCCGCCGGAACGCCAAGCACTGACCGGACGGATCACCCGGTGAACAGGGTGGCGAGCATGGCCTCGACCGCGATCAGCGGTTTGACGTTCTGGGTCAGGGCCGTGCGGCATTCCAGGACCGCCTCCAGCCGGCGCAAGGTGGACTCCGACGTCCACTCCGCAGCCGCCTTCGCCGACGCGCGGGCGAAATCCGGGTGGTTGAGGACCGCCTGCGAACCGGTGCGGGTCACCAGGACGTCCCGGTAGAAACCAGCCAGGTCCACCAGGGCGAGGTCCAGGGCGTCCCGCTGGGAGCGGGTGGTGCGGGACTTCTGGCGCTTCTCCAGCTCCTTCAACGCCGCGTTGGCGCCCCGGGTCGCCGACGCCGTGCCCTTGCCGGTCCCGCCCGCGCCCATCGCGGTCTTGAGCTCCTCGCGCTCGGACTCGTTGCGATCCTCGTTCGCCGTGACCGCCTCGGTCTCGGCCAGCTTGACCAGTCCGGACGCCGCCGTGAACACGTCGGCGAAGCGCTGCAGGCCCAGCGGGATGCGCAGCACCGACTCGCGGCGCTCGCGGGCCAGCTCGTCGGTGGCCAGCCGACGGGCGCGACCGATGTGCCCGCCGCAGACCTCCGCCGCCCACTCCGCCAGCTGCGGCTCGATGTCGTCGCGCTCGCGCAGCACCTCGGCGATCGCGCCGGACAGGGGCGTGCGCAACTGCAGGACGCGACACCGAGAGCGGATCGTCACCGAGACGTCCTCGGGGTGGTCGGACGGCGCGCACAGCAGGAACACCGTGCGCGGCGGCGGCTCCTCGACCGCCTTGAGCAGCGCGTTCGCCGCGCCCTCGGTGAGCCGGTCGGAGTCCTCGATGAGCACCACGCGCCACTGCCCGGTGCTCGGGCGCCGCGCGGCGGCCTGCACCAGGGCGCGCATCTCGGCCACCGAGATCGACAGGCCCTCCGGCACCACCAGCTTCACGTCCGCGTGGGTGCCGTGCAGGACCGTGCGGCAGGCGGTGCACTTCCCGCATCCGGGAGTCTCGGGATCCTCGCACTCCAGGGCGGCGGCGAAGGCACGAGCGGCGATCGAACGACCGGAACCCGGCGGGCCCGTGAACAACCACGCGTGCGTCATCGCACCAGGCGGCACCGGCTCACCCCGGACCTGCCGACGCGCCGCGTCGGCCGCCGCGTGCAGGGTGCCGACGGCGTCGGGCTGGCCGACGACCTCCGCCCAGACCCCGGTCGCGGGTACCTCCGGAGCGCCGGTGCGCATCGCGTCAACTCCCTCGTGCCGAGCTATCGGGTCACGACTCTACGATGCCGCACCGACTCCGCGGTCAGGACTTCGAGGTGGTCGACTTCGACGACGTCGACTTCTTGGCCGCCGTCTTGGTGCCCGTCGACTTCGACGCCGCGGTCTTGGTGCCGGTGGACTTCGACGCGGTGGTCTTCTTCGCCGCCGTGCTCTTGGACGCGGTCGACTTGGAGGCGGTCGACTTGGAGGCGGTCGACTTGGACGCCGTGGACTTCTTCGCCGGAGCCTTCTTCTTCGCCGGAGCCTTGGCCCGGCGCTCCGCCAGCAGCTCCACGGCGCGGTCCATCGACAGCTCCTCCACCGCGTCGCCCTTGCGCAGCGACGCGTTGGTCTCGCCGTCGGTGACGTACGGGCCGAACCGGCCGTCCTTGATCACCAGGGCCTTGCCGGTGTCAGGAGCCTCGCCCAGCTCGCGCAGCGGCGCGGCGGCGGCCCGACGGCCCCGCTGCTTGGGCTGCGCGTAGATCTTGAGCGCCTCGTCGAGGGTGATCGAGAAGATCTGGTCCTCGGTCTCCAGCGACCGCGAGTCCGTGCCCTTCTTCAGGTACGGGCCGTAGCGGCCGTTCTGCGCGGTGATCTCGTTGCCCGACTCCGGGTCGGTGCCCACCACGCGCGGCAGCGACAGCAGCTTCAGCGCGTCGTCGAGCGTCACGGTGTCCAGCGACATCGACTTGAGCAGGCTGCCCGTGCGCGGCTTGGACTTGTCGCCCTCCGGCAGCACCTCGGTCACGTACGGACCGAAGCGCCCTTCCTTGGCGACGACCTCGTGACCGCTCTCCGGGTCGGTGCCCAGGCTGCGGCCCTCCATCGGAGTGGCGAACAGCTTCTCGGCGATCTGCACGGTCAGCTCGTCCGGCGGCAGGTCGTCGGGCAGGTTCGCCCGCTGCGCCGTCTCGTCCTCCAGCGTCCGCTCCAGGTAGGGCCCGTAGCGGCCGACGCGGACGTAGATGGTCCGCCCGTCCTCGTCGTCGAACATCGGGATCGAGTTGATCGCGCGCGGGTCGATCTCCTCCACCGACGAACCGACCAGCTTCTTGAGCCCGCCGGCACGGCCGATCGAGTCCTCCGGACCCACTTCGCCGCCGAAGTAGAAGCCGGCCAGCCAGCGGGTGCGCTCCTCGCGCCCCTCCGCGATGCCGTCCAGCTCGTCCTCCAGGGCGGCGGTGAAGTCGTAGTCCACCAACCTGCCGAAGTGCTGCTCCATCAGCCCCACCACGGCGAACGCGATCCACGAGGGAACGAGGGCCGAGCCCTTCTTCCACACGTAGCCGCGCTCCTGCACGGTGCTGATGATCGACGCGTACGTCGACGGGCGGCCGATGCCCAGCTCTTCGAGCGTCTTGACCAGGCTCGCTTCGGTGAAGCGCGGCGGCGGGTTGGTGGTGTGCCCGTCGGGCTCCAGCTCCGGCGCCGTGATCGACTGGTCCTGGGCGAGCTGCGGCAGCCGCGACTCGGCGTCGTCGGCGACCCCACCCGCCTCGGAGTCCACGGCCTCGACGTAGGCCTTGAGGAAGCCGGGAAAGGTGATGGTGCGACCGGACGCGGCGAAGGTGCACTCCTCACCGCTGGTGGCGGTGCCGCTGATGCGCACCGACAGAGTGGTGCCCTTCGCGTCGGCCATCTGGGAGGCGATGGTGCGCTGCCAGATCAGCTCGTAGAGCTTGAAGCCGTCGACGTCGTTGGACAGCTCGTTGGCGACCTCGCCGGGCGTGCGGAAGCTCTCCCCCGCCGGGCGGATCGCCTCGTGCGCCTCCTGCGCGTTCTTGACCTTGCGGTTGTACTGCCGCGGCTGCGGCGAGAGGTACTGCTCGCCGTAGAGGTCGCGCGCCTGGTTGCGCGACGCCGCGAGCGCCGTCTCCGACAGCGTCGTGGAGTCGGTACGCATGTAGGTGATGTAACCGTTCTCGTACAGCCGCTGCGCCGTGCGCATCGTGCGGTCCGCCGAGAAGCGCAGCTTGCGGCTGGCCTCCTGCTGCAGCGTGGAGGTCATGAACGGCGCGTACGGCTTACGCGTGTAGGGCTTCTCCTCGACGCTGGAGACGCGCAGCTGGGCGTCGGTCAGCGCCCCGGCGAGCTGCCGGGCCTCGGCCTCGGTGAGGACCTTGGTGTCGGAGTTCTTCAGCCGCCCGTCCGGACCGAAGTCGCGGCCGGTGGCGAGCTTGGAGCCGTCCACCGAGACCAGGCGGGCTCCGAAGCGACGCGGCGAGGCGTCCGGGCCGGCGTCCATGGTCGCGGCGATGTCCCAGTACTCGGCGGAGACGAAGCGGATGCGCTCCCGCTCCCGCTCGACGACCACGCGGGTCGCCACGGACTGCACGCGGCCCGCCGAGAGCTTCGGCATGACCTTCTTCCACAGCACCGGGCTGACCTCGTAGCCGTAGAGGCGGTCCAGGATGCGGCGGGTCTCCTGGGCGTCGACGAGGTCCTGGTCGAGGTCGCGCGGGTTGGCGGCGGCGGCCTGGATGGCGGACTCGGTGATCTCGTGGAAGACCATCCGGCGGACCGGGACCTTCGGCTTGAGGGTCTCCAGCAGGTGCCAGGCGATGGCCTCGCCCTCGCGGTCACCATCCGTGGCGAGGTAGAGCTCGTCGACCTGCTTGAGGGCGTCCTTGAGCTCGGTGACCGTCGACTTCTTGTCGGCACTCACCAGGTACAGCGGCTCGAAGTCGTTCTCGACGTCGACACCCAGTCGCGCCCACGCCTGGCCCTTGTACTTCTCGGGCACGTCCTTGGCGTTGCGCGGCAGATCGCGGATGTGCCCACGCGAGGACTCCACGATGAAGTTAGAGCCGAGGTAGGAGGCGATCTTCTTGGCCTTCGCCGGTGACTCGACGATCACCAAGCGCCGGGTAGCGGAGCCGTTCCCGTTGGGAGACCCCGAAGCCCGACCGGCCCCGCCGCCGGCCTTCTTCGTTCGTGTCGACCCAGCCAACGCTTACCTGCTCTCTTCTTCCGGAAGCATCCCTTGCACCCGGCGCCCATCCGTTCGTGTCCCTGGAGTGTGCGCGCCGCACGGTTGGCCGTGCCGCACCGGGAAGGCACAGGGTTGCATATAACACGTCGATATTCGTCGACGTCCTGTTGTACGAACGTATCGGGTTACTTAGGTGTTCCGTTTCGTGACCTGGCGTGATGTGCGTCAACCCGCTCAGGAGACGAGCGGGATCATTCCCTCGATCGCACCATCGGGCAGCGGTCCTACCAGCTCGGCGAGCCTGGCCAGGCGTCTGCGACCGGTCACCCGCAGGGCCGGTCCGCCCGCCCTGACGCCGACGGTCTTGGTCGGCAGGCCGCAGCCGCGCAGGGCCGCTGCGAGCGGCTCGTGCGTGTCGGGAGCGTGCGGGTCGAGCCCGAGGCGGTAGCCGTTGTGGTCCGCCGTGCCCGCCGCGAGCGCCCAGATGCGCAGCGCCCAACCGTCCGGCACGAATCCCGACGGTACAGACTTCACGGCGCCGCGCAGCCAGTGCGCGGCCAAGCCGGTGAGGTCGGAGCGGAACGCGGTGCGGACCAGCGGCCGTCCTTCGTCGGACCGGCCGAGCTCGGCCTGCACTCCCCGCTCGGAGCAGGCGGCGAGCAGGCAGCGGGCGCGCCACTCGGCGTCCACGACCACCGACAGCCGCGCCGCGGTCCCGCGGCCGAACCCCACGGCCTGACCGGGTCCGCACAGCATGCCCGCGAGGTCGGCGACGTCCGCCCGCCGAGCCTCTGCCGAGTAGAAGGACAGCTGGTCCACGATCGGGATGCTAGAACAGCAGTTCGAGATTATCCACCAACGTAACCCGATCGATTGAGTCCCGACGCCTGGTGGACACGATTTCAATGGAAATCGGTGCACCGAATTCCACTGAACTCCGGTTCCTGATTTCCATTGAAATCGTGACGTCCACGCAGGTCAGGAGAGTTACTGGGGTTGGCCTGGTTGGGCCGGGGCGGGTTGGCCTGGGGCCGGTTGGGCTGGGGCCGGGTTGAAGAACGGTTTGCAGCCCGGGGCCTGCTTGGCCGCGCCGGCGAGCTGCTGGTTCTTCTCCAAGGCGCCGAACTTGCTGTTGAGGTCCACCTGAGAGCTCTTCTGGAGCTCCGTCTGCAGGGCGGTCATGCCCTCGGTGAACTTCTGCTTGTCGTTCGGGTCGACCTGGTCGGCCTTGGCGCGGGCGCCCACCAGGACGTCGCGGATCTGGACGAAGCCGTCGCGGATGCCCTGGTTGACCTGGTCACCGCCCTCGATCGGGGACGGCGGCAGCTCCTGCAGCCCGCGGACCGTGTCATCGGCGGTCTTGCTCGCCGTGTCGAGCCGGGCGACCACGGAGTTCTTCATCGCCTGGGTGTTGCTCTTGTCCACCGCGGGCAAGTTCTTCTGGGACGCGGAGAAGTCGTTGACCAGCCCGCACAACCGGCCTGCCCACTCGATGCCTTCCGGGCCTGCCGCCTTCGGCGGAGCCGGGGCGGGCGCGGGCGCTGGTGCCGCACCGCAGGCGCTCAGGGCCAGCGGGATGGCCGCGAGCGCCGCGAGGGACGTCGCACGGAACCTCATTGCGAACTCCTCACATGGATCGGAGTAGCTCTCGCTGTGCGCTCGGACTCTCTCGTACCGCCACACCTCCCGGTGAACCCGGGGTCACCCGTCGCAGCGATCGTCCTGCTCACAGCGATGGGCGCCACCCGGATCGGGTGACGCCCATCGTGGAGGCCGATCTAGGCGGGAGCGCCGTTGATCGTCTTGTCGTCCGCGGGCTCGTCCGCGATCGCGGTCGAACGCCGCTTGGAGATCACCACGGCCGCGACGATCACCGCGAGCGCCACCACCGCGATGCCGATCCGCACCGCCGGGTTGGCCGCTTCGCCGACGGCGAAGTAGACCACGGCCGGCGCGATCAGCACCGACACCAGGTTCATCACCTTCAGCAGCGGGTTGATCGCCGGACCGGCGGTGTCCTTGAACGGGTCGCCGACGGTGTCACCGATGACCGTGGCCGAGTGCGCCTCGGACCCCTTGCCGCCGTAGTAGCCGTCCTCCACCAGCTTCTTGGAGTTGTCCCAGGCACCACCCGAGTTGGCCAGGAAGATGGCCATCAGGGTGCCGGTGGCGATGGCACCGGCCAGGTACCCGGCCAGCGGGCCGACGCCCAGGCCGAACCCGACCGCGATCGGCGCCAGCACCGCCAGCAGACCCGGAGTCGCCAGCTCCCGCAGCGAGTCGCGGGTGCAGATGTCGACCACCCGGCCGTACTCCGGGCGCTCCGAGCCGTCCATGATCCCGGGCTTGTCCTTGAACTGGCGCCGCACCTCGTAGACCACGGCACCGGCCGCGCGGGACACGGCGTTGATCGCCAGACCGGAGAACAGGAACACGACCGCGGCACCGATGACCACGCCCACCAGGACGTTCGGCGCGTAGACGAGGAACTCCGATGCAGACAGCTCGCCGGCCACGTCGGCCAGCGCGGCGCCGATGGCGTCGGTGTAGGAACCGAACAGCGCCGTCGCCGCCAGCACCGCCGTGGCGATGGCGATGCCCTTGGTGATCGCCTTCGTCGTGTTGCCCACCGCGTCCAGCTCGGTGAGGATCTTCGCGCCCTCGCCCTCGACGTCACCGGACATCTCCGCGATGCCCTGCGCGTTGTCGCTGACCGGACCGAAGGTGTCCATCGCGACGATGACGCCGACGGTGGTCAGCAGACCGCAACCGGCCAGCGCGATCGCGAACAGCGCCACCGGCAGCGAACCGGACAGCAGGAACGCGCCGAACACGGCCGCGGCGATGACCGCCGCGGTGTAGACGGCGGACTCGAAGCCGACCGACAGACCGGTCAGGATCACCGTGGCCGCACCGGTCAGCGACGACTTGCCGACGTCCTGGACCGGGCGGTGCTCGGTGGCGGTGAAGTAGCCGGTCAGCTTCAGGATGACCACGGCCAGCAGGATGCCGATGACCACGGCCATCAGCGCGACCAGCGCGGGGCTGCCCGGGGTGGCTCGCACCTCCTCCGACACGCCGGTGAGCTCGGCGAAGGTGCTGGGCAGGTACAGCATCGCGGCGATCGCGCACAGCACCGCCGAGATCCCCGCCGAGATGTAGAAGGAGCGGTTGATCGCGGTCAGCGCGCTCTCACCCGTGCGGGCCTTGGTGATGTAGACGCCGACGACCGCGGTGAGCACACCGATCGCGGGCACGATCAGCGGGAACAGCAGCCCGTGCGCGCCGAACGCGGCGGTGCCCAGGATCAGCGAGGCGACCAGCGTGACCGCGTAGGACTCGAACAGGTCCGCCGCCATGCCTGCGCAGTCGCCCACGTTGTCGCCGACGTTGTCGGCGATGGTGGCGGCGTTGCGCGGGTCGTCCTCGGGGATGTTCTGCTCGACCTTGCCGACCAGGTCGGCACCGACGTCGGCGGCCTTGGTGAAGATGCCGCCGCCGACTCGCATGAACATCGCCAGCAGCGCGGCGCCGAAGCCGAAGCCCTCCAGCACGCGCGGAGCGCCGCCCGCGTAGACCAGCACCACCAGGGCGGCGCCGAACAGGCCGAGGCCGACGGTCATCATGCCGACCACGCCACCGGTGCGGAACGCCACGCGCATCGCCTTCTCGCGGCCCTCACCGGGCTCGCGGGCGGCGGCGGCCACGCGCACGTTCGCGCGGGTGGACAGCCACATGCCGAGGTAACCGATGGTGGCCGAGAACGCGGCGCCGAACAGGAAGAACAGAGATCGGCCGATGCGCTCGCCGATGGTCTCGGCGGGCAGCGCGAACAGCACGAGGAACACCACGACCGCGAAGATCGCCAAGGTGCGGAACTGCCTGTTCAGGTACGCCGACGCGCCTTCCTGCACGCCCTTGGCGATGTCCTGCATCTTCGCGGTGCCCTGCCCTGCGGCGAGCACCTCCTTGATCAGGACGTAGCCGAAGGCCAGTGCGGCGAGGGCGATGACCATCACGGCACCGACCACTGCGTAGTCGATGCCTGCGAGCTCGATTCCGGTGGCTTGCTGGGCGAGGTCCATCCGGGACTGCGAGCTCGGTGGTGCAGCGCCCTGGGCCCAGCCATGCTGGACCGGGGTGAGCAGGGACATCCGTCCTCCTGGGTTGTGCTCGGTTCTCACACCGGCGGCCCCGCACGCTCTTACCGGGCCCCGATGCGCGGTAGGCGGCCCCGCCCGGTACGGCCCGTGATCGTTCGCTGGCCGTCCGTGGCGACGTCGTGAACCGGGAGTCTATTCAGACCCCGAGTGGCTTACCTCACGGTGTGATACGCAACTCTCCTCGACGTGCAGATCTGTTACCGAATAATCGATCCAGAAGGGACTTGATCCCCTGTTCGGACATATTTCGATTTGGACCGATCGGGTGACATGAGGTATGGCGTGTCGCAGCGGGATCCGCGAGGACGCGTCCATCCCCCGGAAACACGCTCCGAAGTTGCCCCGAAGGTGGAACATGAGCCGACTCGCGGAGGGGAACACCTGTGCGGGCGCCGATCAGAGCTGTGCAAGGCTGAACGACGTGCGCGAGGAGGACAAGGGACAGCGGCTGCTCCGCCGCGTCCTCGCCGGGATCCCGGCCGACGAGTCACCAGTGACGCACGTCGAGCACCGCCCGGCCCGGCCCGCCCAGACCGCCGACTGGCCGAAGTGGGCACCGCCCCGGCTCGTCGAGGCGTTCCAGGCGCGCGGCGCGGACGAACCGTGGATCCACCAGGTCGAGGGCGCCGAAGCGGTGCACGACGGCGAGAACGTCGTCGTCGCCACCGGCACCGCGTCCGGGAAATCGCTGGTCTACCAGCTGCCGGTGATCTCGCAGCTGCTGGCCGACCCCAAGGCCACCGCGCTGTACCTCTCCCCCACCAAGGCGCTGGCCGCCGACCAGCTGCGCAGCATCTCCGAGCTGGAGCTCCCCGAGCTCCGCGCGGTGAGCTACGACGGCGACACCCCGCAGGCCGAGCGGGACTGGGTGCGCCAGCACGGCCGGTGGATCTTCACCAACCCCGACATGCTGCACTTCGGCGTGCTGCCGTCGCACGGGCGCTGGGCGCACTTCTTCCGCAGGCTCACCCACGTCGTGATCGACGAGTGCCACACCTACCGGGGCGTGTTCGGCTCGCACGTCGCGCTGCTGCTGCGCAGGCTCCGGCGGATAGCCAACCGCTACGGCTCGGACCCGGTGTTCGTGCTTGCCTCGGCCACCGTGTCGGACCCGGCGGAGCTCGCCGAACGGCTCACCGGCGCGCGCTGCCGGGCGATCACCGAGGACGGTTCGCCGCGCGGGGCGCGCACTGTCGCGCTCTGGGAACCGCCGCTGCTGGACGACCTCGTCGGCGAGAACGGCGCCCCGGTCCGCCGGCACGCCGGCACGGAGGCCGCGCGGATCCTGACCGAGCTGGTCATCGAGGACGCCCGCACGCTGGCCTTCATCCGCTCCCGGCGCGGTGTCGAACTCGCCGCGCTCGCCGCGCGACGCGCGCTGTCCGAAGTGGACTCCTCGTTGCCGGACCGGGTCTCCGCCTACCGCGGCGGGTACCTGCCCGAGGATCGCCGCGAGCTGGAACGGTCGCTGCTGACCGGGGAACTGCGAGCCGTGGCCACCACCAACGCGCTGGAGCTCGGGGTCGACATCTCCGGCCTCGACGCCGTCGTCGTCGCCGGGTACCCGGGCACCCTCGCCTCGTTCTGGCAGCAGGCCGGACGCGCAGGGCGCGACGGGGACGGCGCGCTGGTGGTCTTCGTGGCGCGTGACGACCCGCTGGACACCTACCTCGTGCACCACCCGCCCGCCGTGCTGTCCCGGCCGGTCGAGGCGACCGTGCTCGACCCCGCCAACCCGTACGTGCTGGAGCCGCACCTGGCCTGCGCCGCGGCCGAGCTGCCGCTGACCGAGGAGTCGTTCGAGGTCTTCGGCGGCGAACCCGCGCGACGAGCGGTCGAGGCGCTGACCGCAAACGGCGTGCTGCGGCGACGCCCCCACGGCTGGTTCTGGACCGCCCGGGAACGCCCGCACCGCAACGTCGAGCTGCGCGGCTCCGGCGGCCCGCCGATCGCCGTCGTCGAGGGCGAATCCGGGCGCATGCTCGGCACGGTGGATCCCGATTCCGCCTGCTCGACGGTGCATCCGGGAGCGGTGTACCTGCATCGCGGCGAGTCCTTCGTCGTCGACGAGCTCGACCTCGACGCGGCCATCACGCTGGTCCACGAGGAGAGCCCGGACTGGACCACCTCGCCGCGCAACGACGTGGACATCTCCGTGCTGCGCACCGTCGAGAGCCACGACACCGGCGCCGGGGTCACGGTGCACTTGGGCGAGGTGGAGGTGACCTCGCAGGTCATCGGTTACCTGCGGAAACGCCCGACCGGCGAGGTGCTGGACCAGGTTCCGCTGGACCTGCCCGCGCAGACGCTGCGCACGCGCGCCGTCTGGTACACGGTGGGTCAGGACTTGTTGATGGGCAGCGCGCCGGGGGGCGCCGGGCTGGAACCGGCGCGCATCCCCGGCGCGCTGCATGCCGCCGAGCACGCGGCGATCGGCCTGCTACCGCTGTTCGCGACCTGCGATCGATGGGACATCGGCGGGGTCTCAACCGCTCTGCACGCTGACACCGGGGAGGCAACGGTGTTCGTGCACGACGGCCATCCGGGTGGAGCCGGATTCGCCGACCGCGGTTTCGCCTCATTGGTCCCATGGCTGGCCGCGACGCGGGAAGCGATCGCTTCCTGCGACTGCCCGGCCGGATGCCCGTCCTGCGTTCAGTCACCAAAGTGCGGGAATGGCAACGAACCGCTGGACAAGGCAGGGGCGGTGGCTGTTCTCGATGCGGTTTCGGCCGTGCTTCGGGGGTAGCACCGGCGGTCCGGGTGGGCCGCCCGACCGGGCACGATGAGCACTTGGTCTGGCTGGTGCGTGCTCGCGGGAATCTCGTGACCGGTCGGGCCGGGGCCCTGGGCGCGGAAAACCGGACCAGTTCGGTGCATCACGGCCGCAGGATCACCTGCTCGCTGCGAGAACCTCCGCCACGTTCTCCGGTTGGTCATCGATCTCGATTGCGGTCCGGAGCGCGTCCTGGACGAACTCCGGGCTGGGCAGCTGCCAGGCGCACACATCGGGCTTGACCCTCCAGTGCACCGCACCGCCGGGGTAGACCGACGGTGGCAGCGGAACCCAACTCCCCTTGCTGTGCAAGCGGATTCCGCTCTGCTCGGCCAGCTCGCCGTTGAGCCGACCCCCAGGGGACATCAGGAAGAACCAGCTGCCGGTCGGGGTCGCCACGATCGGCACCGGGAATCCGCCTGCGCGCAGCGCCTTCGCCGCCCGCCTGCCGATCGCGATGTCGACCTCGATGGCCTCGGCCTGGAAACCGGTGGCGAGCAGCAGGTTGTAGGGGTGCTCGTCCCACCAGGCCAGGACCTCGTGCAGGTCCGCCCCCAGGCCGTCCTGCCAGTCGGCCCGCACGGGGGTCGGGCCGTGCAGCCGGCGGCCTCGGCGACCGAGCCACTCACCATCTCGGGGGAAGGTTCCGGGCAACACCGACCAACCACGCGACGCGAAGTCGATTGCCTGCACTCGCAGGTCGATCCGGCTGCTGGTCAGCCCGGCCGGGTGGGCCGGGACGCCGCGGAAGGAGCTCTGCCACCTCTCCGCAGACCATTGCATGTGTCTCCGCCTCCTCGTTCAGCGGTGAACGACCTCGCGCCCTGAGGTCGACCGGCCGGATTTCGGGGTTCCGGCCGATCCCCCGACCTCCTTGTCGGGTGGACCTCGGTTCGTGGCGAACCTGGGCTCGCCGCTCACACATTCAAAGAAACGTCATCCAGCCCCGGGGCGTACAGACCCGGTGCGACGACCGGTCGTTCGGCGACGACGAACGTGAAAGATCCAACACACGCGCTGAAAGATCCATGGCAGTGACGGTGACGCTTCGCCGACCGCTCCGCTGCCGGCCGGACCGCTCGCCGACCGCTCGTCGCACTGCCCGCGTAATACACGCGGCTCAACCGGGGACCGGTCCGGCGCGAGCCCGTGCGCTCGGCGGTTGCCGTCCGGCCAGCGGTCCGGGCAGCTCCCCGGCCACCTCGACGCGAACCTCTCGACCGGTCAGGGTGCACGTGAGCAGGCGCGTCCGCATCCCGCCGGTCACCCGCCGGGCCTGCGCGCAGGCGAGTTCGGGTCCACCGATCACGTGAACCGCAGCCGCCAGCGCGGCGAGATCGGCGGCGCCTTCGGCCCGCTGCCGGGCGGCGATGGCGGTGCCCAACTGCACGAGCCACCCCAGCAGCACCAGCACGACCAGCGACAGGACCGCCGCGAGCACCGTCGCCGAACCGCGATCGTTCATCCGGCCTCCCCCGGTTCGAGGATCGCGACGGCGTCGGCGCGCGACCAGTGCGCGCTGACGAGCACCTCGACCTGGTCACCGCGGACCACGTGGGCGTAGTGGGCGCCGACGGGCGCGATGGCGCGCACCGCCTGCTCCGCCCGGGGCGCGTCTCCCCGGGCGAGCAGGCGGGCGGCCTCGACGGCGGCGTCCTGGCAGCGCAGCTGGCCCAGGACCGCCATCCCGCCGAGCAGCAGCAACCCGAACACGGCGACCAGGGAGCAGATGCCCAGCGCCGCCTCCACGGTCACCGATCCCCGGTCGTTCACGTTCCGGCTCCCTGCAGCCCCCGCTGGATGAGGCCGGTCAGCGCCTCTTCGACCGAACCGCTGGTCACCACGGCGTAGAGCGTGGTCGCGAACGCCACGGCCGCGAGCGTGCCGACGGCGTACTCCGCCGTGGACATGCCGTCGTCACCGGTCAGCGCGGCCCGCAGCCGCCGGATGAGATTCCGCATCGTCTTCTCCTCGTGTCTACAGTGGATTGATCGGGATCCGGTCGAACATGCCGAGCACGACCGGGAGCACTCCCAAGCACAGGAACGCGGGCAGGAAGCACAGCCCCAGCGGCGCCGAGATCCACACGGCACCGCGCTGAGCGCGCACCTCGGCCAGCTCGGAGCTGCGCGCCCGCGCGCGGTCGGCGAGCTCGGCCGCCACGTCGGCGAGCGCGCTGCCGGTGCGCGCGGTTCTCCGCGCCGCGCGGGCGAGCTCGGCCGTGTCCGGGTCGCGCAGCGCCGGTTCCCACCCGGCAGCGGCGTCCGAGCCGAGAGCGAGGTGGTCGGCGACCTCGTTCAGCGTCCGCCGGGCGGTGCCGCCGACCTCGACCGCCACGGCGCGCACGATCACCGGCACCGGCAGCCCCGCCCGCATTCCCGCCGCCAGCAGGTCCCATCCGCCGGCGAGCACCAGCGGATCGGCCCGTTCCTCGCGCCGGGGGCGCGGTACCGCCGGTGGGCTACGACGCCGACCCAGCCGGTGGCGGGTCGTGTCGACGGGGACCAGCAGCACGGCCACAGCGGCGGTGAGCAGCGCGCACACCTGGCTCATGTCCGCACCACCGACCTCGTCAGCCGGGAGCTCCACAGCACCCCGGCGATCAGCAGGGCGACCCCGACGAGCAGGAGCAGCTGCCCGGCGGGACCGCTGCCGAACACCGCGAGCGGCGCCGCACCGGCGGCCTGCCCGAAGCCCAGGCCCAGCACCGGCAAGCCGGTGAGCACTCCCGCCGTGGCGCGCGGACCGGCCATCTTCGCGGCCACCGCGCGGCGGAAGCCGGTGCGCCGCTCGACGTCGCGGCGCAGGCAGTCCAGCAGTTCCGCCAGCGCCACACCGTGCCGTTCGGCCAGGTCCCAGGCCCGGGTCAGCCGTCGCACCGGCGCCCGTGGTCGTCCAGCCAGCGCGGACACGTCGCCGCCGAGCCGAGCGGTCGCCGCCAGGTCCCGGAAGAGCGCGGCGACGCCGGGACCGGCTTCGGCCGCCGCGCCCTCCGCCGCGTTCGCCGGGTGCGCGCCCGCGCGCAGCTGTGCGACCAGCAGCCGCATCGCCTCGGCGAACTCGTCGTCGAGCGCGAGTTCCCGCCGCTCGTCGCGGCTTTCGCGGAAGTACCTGCCCGCGAGCAGCGCCAGCGCGATCGCCGCGCACGAGCCCGCCGGGCCCGCGACGGCGAATCCAGCGACACCGGTCGCCAGCGGCAGCAGGCGTTTCGGCCTCGGCAGCCTCAGCGGTGCGCGCCCGAGTCCTGGAAGCCGGTGGCGAGTGGTGATCGCGGGCCAGCACAGCAGGCCGGTCGCGGCGAGCAGGGCGCTCGTGATCAGCACGGCAGCGCACCTCCCCTGGACTCCAGCAACGCCGCCAGCTCCGCGCGGCCCACGTCCCAACCGGTTTCGCGCTCCCAGGCCGGTCGCACGGTCACCTGATCACCCGACCGGTGGAGCACTCCGATCGCGGCGAGGCGTCTGCGGCGCACCTGCAGCACGACCTGCACGGCGGCGGCGAGCTGGCTGTGCAGGGCATCGCGGGACAGCCCGCCGAGCGCGGCCAGCGCCTCCATCCGGGCGGGCACCTCGCGCGGCGAGTTGGCGTGCAGCGTGCCGCCGCCTCCGTCGTGCCCGGTGTTGAGCGCGGCGAGCAGCTCGCGTACCTCCGCACCGCGCACCTCGCCGACGACCAGGCGGTCCGGCCGCATCCGGAGCGCCTGCCGCACCAGTTCGCGGACGCCGATCTCACCCGCGCCTTCCACGTTCGGCGGCCTGGTCAGCAGTCGCACCACGTGCGGGTGCCGGGGACGCAGCTCGGCCGCCTCCTCGACGCAGACGATCCGCTCGCGGTCCCCGACCTCGCCGAGCATCGCCGCGAGCAGCGTCGTCTTGCCGCTGCCGGTTCCGCCGGTGATCAGGAACGCGAGCCTGCGCACCACGATCTCGCGCAGCACGGCGGCGCTGCGCTCGTCGAAGGTCCCCGCGCGCTGCAACGCGGCGAGGTCGTGCGCGGCCGGGCGCAGCACCCGCAGCGAGATGCAGGTCCCGTCCCCGGCGACCGGTGGCAGCACCGCGTGCAGCCGGACCGCGCGGGTGCCGCGCTGCGGCATCCAGGCGTCGACCCACGGCTGGGCGTCGTCGAGCCGACGCCCGGTGGACATCGCCAGGCGCTGCGCGAGTCGGCGCACGGAGTCCTCGTCGGCGAAGCGCACCGGCGCGGGCCGCAGCCCGTCCCCCCGATCGACCCACACCTTCTCCGGCGCGGTGACCAGCACGTCGCAGGTCGCCGGATCGTCCAGCAGCGGGTCCAGCACTCCCGCACCGGAGAACTCCTGCTGGACGACGCGCAGAGCGGCGAGGACGTCGGCATCGGCGACCAGTCCGCCGGATTCGGCGCGGACCGCCTCGGCGACGGCTGCCGGGCTCAGCGGCGAGCCGTTGCCCACCAGTCGATTTCGCACCCGCGCGAGCAGTTCCCGATCCACGGACATCACGGACCTTCCCTTCACCGGCCGGAAAGCGGCAGGACGGCATGGCCGATCGAGCGAGATCGGCCTGGGTTCAACGGGGGTTCAGCGCGGTACCGGCGACTCCGCCGAGGCGAGCTCGGCCAGCACCGCACCGGCCGCCGCGGCGAGCGGACTGCGGCGGTGCAGCGCGGTGACGAGATCACCGCGGTCGACGACGGCGGGCAGGCGCGGCTGTGGTCGCATCGTGGCGAGCACCGGCGCGCCGGCGGCGCGTGCGACGTCACGCGGTCGCAAGCCGCCCGGGGACGGTCCGCGCACCACCAGTCGCACCCGGCGTCCCGCGCGTTCGGTCACCGAGGCGACGACCCGCGCCGCCGCCGCGCACGCGCGCACCTCCGCGGGCACCACGACGACCACGAGCTCGGCGTCGCCGAGCACCGACTCGTCGGAGTCGCCCGGTGCCGGGCAGCGCGGCAGGTCGCACACCACGGTCGCGCCGGAGCGGCGACCGGCTCCGAGCACCGCGCGCACGCCTTCCGGTGTCAGTCCGCTCGGCGTCCGGTCCCGGTCGCAGGCGAGCACGGCCAGTTCTCCGCGTCCGACCCGCTTCTTCGGCAGCGCCTCGCGCAGCGCTCCGGCACCGAGCCGCCCGGTGCCGACCGACAGGCCCGACCAGCGCACGCCTTCGTCGCGCTCCATGCCCGCGGCGAGGTCCAGACCGCCGCCGAACGGGTCGCAGTCGACCAGCAGCGACCGGCCGCCGGAGCGGGCGGCGACCACCGAGGCGGCGGTGGCCAGCGCCGAAGCGCCCGCACCACCACATCCGCCGAGCACGGCCAGGACACGCCCCTCGCCGACGGGTGCGTCCGCGGCGTCGGCCAGCAGCTCGATCAGCTCGTGCTCGTCCGAGGGCAGGGTCAGCACCCGCTCGGCACCGATGTCGAACGCGGTCCGCCACAGCCGCTCACCGGTCGTCCGGCAGAGCAGCGCGACGCCGCGTCTGCGCGGCAGGCCGTGGGTGGCGCACGCGGCGGCGGTCGGCTCGTCGAGCAGCACCAGCGGCGCCACGCGCCACGCGGCGGGCAGCAGCCGTGGCGCGCGCTCGATCGTTCCGGCGGAGGCCGCGGCCAGCCGCGAGACCTCCTCCGCCAGCTCGGCGTCGCGCACCACCAGCAGCGGGCGCGCGGTCTCCGGGGTGGGCGATTGGGCTGCCGCGGGCATGACGAGCTCCCTGGATCAGGACTTTTCGGAGGAAAACCACTTCCGCATGGGCCGGAAGAAGGAGCGTTGTGCCGCGAATGGCCGCTCGTTATCCAAAGTGACGGAGCCCCTGTCGGCTGCCAAGCGATTTCCGAAATCTGTGGATGAACCCGTTCGCTGTGGATAACTCGTCTTCCCTGAAAGAGTTGCACCAGGGCCGCATAAGAAATGAAGTGAATTCACATTTCGCTCGACCGAAGACTGTTGCGCGAGCACGAACTCCGCGCAGGTGGGAGCATCCGAATACGAGACGACCCCCGCCAGGGGGGAGGGGCGGGGGCCGTCGTAGTTCAGCTCCGGGGGGTCGAGCTGAACTGGTCCGGTCTTGCCGGACTCCCCACACTGTATCCCGCAGATCGCTAGTAATGCCTCCCGTCCATTTGAGGGAACGTCTTTGCTCTCAGTGCCCGACAAACTGGCCCGACCCATTCATTCGTGGCAGAAAAACCAACCCGGACGGCGACCAACCTTCCGACAACCACACGGTGTGTGAAAAATCGCTCTCTCAAAGCACCCCACCGGACAAACAGCCCAGGATCGTGCGCACATGACCGGAACCAGCCTGGAAATGACACGTCGACGCGACTCGTATGCTGTCGGCGTGACTGAGCCCGCGAACCCCGCCGCCGCTTCCGGACGCCGGGTGGCCGCGTTCTTCGACCTGGACAAGACCATCATCGCCAAGTCGAGCACGCTCGCCTTCAGCCGCCCGTTCTTCCAAGAAGGGCTGATCAACCGCCGAGCGGTGCTCAAGAGCGCCTACGCACAGTTCGTCTTCATGCTCGCCGGCGCCGACGCCGACCAGATGGACCGGATGCGCGCGCACATCACGTCGCTGTGCACCGGCTGGGACATCGACCAGGTCAACGCGATCGTCGAGGAGACCCTCCACGACATCGTCGACCCGCTCGTCTACAAGGAAGCCACCCAGCTCATCACCGACCACCAGGACCAGGGCCACGAGATCGTCGTGCTGTCGGCCTCCGGCCAGGAGGTCGTCGCCCCCATCGCCAAGCTCCTCGGCGCCGACCACTGGTCCGGCACGCGCATGGTCGTCTCCGAGGGCCGCTACACCGGCGAGGTCGACTTCTACTGCTCGGCCGAGAACAAGGCGGTCGCCGCCCGCGAACTCGCCGACAAGTACGACTACGACCTCGGCGAGTGCTACGCCTACTCCGACTCGGTCACCGACATGCCGCTGCTAGAAGCCGTCGGAAACCCGACCGTCGTCAACCCCGACCGGGGCCTGCGCAAGGAAGCGGTCCAGCGCGGCTGGCCCTCGCTGGCCTTCGAGCACCCCGTCTCGCTGCGCGCCCGCATCCCCACCCCGTCCCGCGCCGCCGTCACGGCCGCAGGCGTCGGGCTCAGCGCCGTGGCGGCCGCCGGCGCGACCTGGTGGGGCGTGCGCGCCTGGCGTCGCCGACGGTGACCGAAACGCAGGTAGATCGCTCCCCGGTTCGCCCTGAAGGACCCTTGCAGTGACGGGCATCACGGTCTACAAAGGAAGTGCGGACCCTGTTTGGCCAGGGACGTTGTGGAGGAGAAACAGCGTCCACCCCTCTCAGGCTCCGCGCGCGAGACTTGGAGCACCCACGCGTCGCCGCACATAAGGCTGTCGTGCACAGGGTTGCGTCACGGGACGCCGGACGCCTAGCCCGAAAGTTACGACGAACAGCACGCTTGGTAACCCAAGAGCTCGCGCAGAGAGGGCGGCGCCCAGCACGGGCGCCGCTCTTTTGTGCGCTCCAGGCCGCCGACCCAGGCCGGGTGAGCGACGAAATCGCTTTCCGCTCGCCGCATCTCACCGAGGATCGCCGCAGCGCCATGCGCAATCCAGGAAGCAAGAATCAACGATTGGATCAGTCCTCATCGTTGACCTCCCCTTTTCCTGTGAGTAATTTCCTCATTTGTCCGCGTTTGTGGTGAACAGTTTCCGCCTGGTGCAGGGAGGCCGACGTGGCCCTGAAGAGCCGAACCCGACGCGCCGTCGTCGCGTTGAGCGCGTTGGCCGTGGGAGCTGCCGCTCTGACCACCACCGGGAGCGCTTTGGAACCTCGGGCCCAGACCGCCGACGAGCTGCTCAGCGAGATGACCCTGGAGGAGAAGGTCGGGCAGCTGTTCGTCACCTACGCCTACGGCCGCACCGCGGACACGCCCGACCCGGTCAACCGGGAGGAGTTCGGCGTCGACACCCCGGCGCAGGTGGTGCAGAAGTACCACCTGGGCGGGATCATCCACTTCACCTGGTCCAACAGCCTCTACGACCCGAAGCAGATCGCCGAGCTGTCCAACGGGCTGCAGACCGCGGCGACGAGTTCGGGCGCGCAGGTGCCGCTGCTGATCTCCACCGACCAGGAGCAGGGCCAGGTCACCCGGATCACCGAGCCCGTCACCCAGCTGCCCGGCAACATGGCGCTCGGCGCCGGCCGCAGCCCGCAGGACGCCGAGCGCGCGGCGGCCATCACCGGCCAGGAACTGCGCGCCATGGGCCTGAACATGAACTTCGCGCCCAGCGGTGACGTCAACGTCAACCCTGCCAACCCGGTGATCGGCGTCCGCTCGTTCTCCTCCGACCCCGCGCTGGCCGCGCAGTTCACCGCTGCCCAGGTACGCGGCTACGAAGACGCCCAAGCCGCCGGTGAAGGCGTTTCGGCCTCGGTGAAGCACTTCCCGGGGCACGGCGACACCAACACCGACAGCCACACCGCGCTGCCCGTCATCGAGCACGACCGGCAGCAGTGGGAGCAGCTGGACGCGCCGCCGTTCAAGGAAGCGATCGCGGCCAACGCCGACTCGGTGATGAGCGGGCACATCGTGGTCCCCAAGCTCGACGACTCCGGGCAGCCGGCCACGCTGGCTCCGAAGGTGCTCACCGGGATGCTGCGCCAGGAGCTCGGCTACCAGGGCGTGGTGTTCACCGACTCGCTGCAGATGGAGGGCGTCCGCCAGCAGCACCCGGATTCCGAGATCCCGGTGCTGGCGCTGCAGGCCGGCGCCGACGTGATGCTGATGCCGCAGAACCTGCAGGTCGCCATCGACGGCGTGATCGCGGCCGTCCGCGACGGCCGGCTCACCGAGCAGCGCATCGACGAGAGCGTCTCGCGGGTGCTCAAGCTCAAGGAAGGCCGGGGCGTGCTGGCCAACCCGTTCGTCGACGTGTCCGAGGTGGACTCGGTCGTCGGCAACCAGCAGCACCTCGCCGACGCCCAGCGGATCACCGACCGCAGCACGACGCTGCTGCGCAACGACGCCGCGCTGCCGCTGAAGTCGCCGGGCAAGGTGTTCGTGACCGGCGCGAGCGAGCGGGGCGCGAAGGCGCTGTCCGACTCGGTGCGGGCGCGCGGGCCGCAGAGCTCCGCGCTGGCCACCGGCACCAAGCCGACGCAGGAGCAGATCGGCCAGGCCGTCGAGCAGGCCAAGGCCCACGACGTCGCGGTGGTGCTGACCAGCGCCGCCTGGAACCCCGACAACGCGGGGCAGCTGGACCTCGTGCGCGCGCTGCAGGCGACCGGCAAGCCGGTCGTGGCCGTGGCCGTGCGCGACCCCTACGACGCCGCCCACGTCGACGTGCCCGCCTGGATCGCCAGCTACTCCGACAAGCCGGTCGCCATGGAATCGGTCGCCAAGGTCCTCTTCGGCGAGGCCACGCCCGCGGGCAAGCTGCCGGTCCCGGTGCCCGAGCCTGGTAAGCCTGGAACCGACAGGTATCCCTTCGGCTTCGGTTTGGCCTGGTGAACAGCATGAGCGGAATCGGCAGGCGGCGCTTCCTCGCCGCCTCGGCCCTGGCGGTCCCGACCGTCGGCGTGGCGTCCAGTTCGGCCTGCGCGGCCAAGCCGGCGCAGATCGCGCCCGGAGCGGTGCGCACCGGCGCGGACGTGCTGGCGAGCAGGGACTTCTCGGACCTCGCCGGACACCGCCTCGGCATCGTCACCAACCCGACGGGCGTGCTGTCCTCGCTGGATCACCTGGTGGACGTGATGCACGCGGGCGGCAAGGTCGACATCGCGGCGGTCTTCGGGCCCGAGCACGGGTTCCGCGGCACGTCGCAGGCCGGCGGGTCCGAGGGCGACTACCGAGATCCGCGCACCGGGTTGCCGGTCTACGACGCCTACGGCGCCGACGCGGCCAAGCTCGCCGAGCTGTTCCGCAAGGCCGGTGTCGAGCAGGTCGTCTTCGACATCGCCGACGTCGGCGCGCGCTTCTACACCTACATCTGGACGATGTACACGGCGATGCAGGCCGCCCAGCAGCTCGGCCTGGGGTTCACCGTCCTGGACCGGCCGAACCCCGTCGGTCCGCTGGTCGCCGGGCCGCAGCTGGACCCGCGGTTCGCCTCCG
Source organism: Saccharopolyspora sp. NPDC049426 (assembly GCF_040676935.1). Classification (NCBI taxonomy): domain Bacteria; kingdom Bacillati; phylum Actinomycetota; class Actinomycetes; order Pseudonocardiales; family Pseudonocardiaceae; genus Saccharopolyspora; species Saccharopolyspora sp. NPDC049426. The sequence goes on from NZ_JBFAPZ010000013.1 coordinate 201,284, forward strand.
GCGTCGGTGAGCTGCCGATCGTGCAGCAGCACGGCATGACCGTCGGCGAGCTGGCGCGGATGTTCGACCGCGTCCACCTGCCCTCGCCGCTGCCGCAGCTCAACGTGATCCGGGTCGAGGGCTGGCAGGGACGCACCGCCGACACCGGCCTGCCGTGGGTTCCGCCGAGCCCCAACATGCCGACCCCGGACACCGCCGCGGTGTACCCGGGAACCGGGTTGTTCGAGGGCACGACGTGGTCCGAGGGGCGCGGCACGACGCGTCCGTTCGAGATCATCGGGGCGCCCGGGATCGACTGGAAGTGGGCCGAGGAGCTCAACGAGCTGGGCATCGAGGGCGTCCGGTTCCGCGAGACCTACTTCGTCCCGACGTTCTCCAAGCACGCCGAGCAGCCCTGCGGTGGCGTGCAGCTGCACCGCACGGGTGATCTCGACCCGATCCACCTCACCGTTGCGATGTTGGTCACAGCCCGACGGCTCTATCCTCAGCTCTTCGCCTGGCGAGAGGATGGGATGGTCGACAAGTTGTCCGGCTCGGACCGGCTGCGCGGCATGGTGGATGCGGGCGCCGACGTGAGCGAGATCACCGATTCCTGGCGGCAGGACGTCGTCGACTTCCGCCGGCATCGCGATCCCTACCTGCTGTACCGCTGAGGGGGCCTTGGATGGGCAAGACCGCGCTGGCGGCCGTGGCGCTGCTGTCGCTGACCGCGCTGGGCGGCTCGGCCGTGGCCGCGCAGGGCCGGGCGGCAGGGCACTTCGACCGTCCCCAGGACGGCTTCGCGCCCGCCGAAACGCTGCTGCAGGACGGCACGCCCTCGGGCATCGGACTCGACCCGAAGCCGATCGACGACGCGTGGCGGCAGCTCGCGGCGTGGACCGAGAAGACGCCCGAGCTCGAACACCCGATGTACGCCGGTGCTGTGGGCCTGCTCGCGCACGACGGCGTGGTCGTCAGCCGCACCGCCGCCGGTGAGCAGCTGCGCTACGCCGACGACAAGGGCACGGAGCTCCCCGCGCAGGACCAGGAACCGATGCGCGCCGACACGATCTTCGACGTCGCCTCGATCAGCAAGCTGTTCACCTCGATCACCGCGCTGCAGCTGGTGGATGACGGCACGATCTCGCTGGACGATCCGGTCGCCGAGCACCTGCCGGAGTTCGCCGTCAACGGCAAGCAGGGCATCACCGTCGAGCAGCTGCTCACCCACACCTCCGGGCTGCAGGCCGAGGTGCAGCTGTGGAAGCTGCCGCCGGAGCAGCGCATCCCGTCGGTCATGGCGCTGACCCCGGAGCACCCGCCGGGCACGAACTACGAGTACTCCGACCCGAACATGATCACCCTCGGCGTGCTGGTCGAGCGGGTCACCGGGCACCCGCTGGACCAGGTCGTCCAGGAGTGGATCACCAAGCCGCTGGGCATGCGCGACACCGGCTACAACCCGCCGGAGTCCCAGCTGCACCGCATCGCGGCCACCGAGTTCCAGACCGACCCGCCGCGCGGCATGGTGCGCGGCCAGGTGCACGACGAGAACGCCTGGTCGCTGGGCGGCGTGGCCGGTCAAGCCGGTGTCTTCTCGACCGCCGACGACCTCGCGAAGCTCGGGCAGACGCTGCTCAACGGCGGGACCTACGGCGGCACCCGGATCCTCTCCGAGCGCACCGTCGAGAAGATGCTGACCGACTTCAACACCGAGTTCCCCGGGAACTCGCACGGTCTCGGGTTCGAGCTCGACCAGCGCTGGTACATGGCCGGGCTCAGCGCTCCGCGCACCGCCGGGCACACCGGCTACACCGGGACGTCGCTGGTCATCGACCCGGCGTCGCGGTCAGTGGCGGTGCTGCTGACCAACCGCGTGCACCCGTCGCGCGAGTGGGGCTCCAACAACCGCGCGCGCCAGACCCTCGCGCAGGGTATGGCCCGCGCGCTGGCGGTCTTCCCCCGCCACGGCCGCGCATCGTTCCACGCGCCCCGGGCGGCGACGCTGACCAGCGCGCCGCTGGGCCCGGCGAACGGGCCGCTGGAGGTGTCCTTCGACGCCTTCGTCGACACCCAGCAGGACGCCGACGGCACGGACGCCCTCACCGTCGAGTCGAGCTCGGACGGGGTGAACTGGCGGCCGGTGCCGCTGACCGCGTCCGGTCCCGGCGCCCCGGAGGGCCCGCAGCCGGCGCTGGCAGGTTCGGGGCACCGCGCCTGGTGGAAGGTCAACGGCGAGGTTCCCGCAGATCCGGGCAAGAAGGTCCAGCTGCGCTGGCGCTACACCGTCGACGCCCAGTACGAGGGCCGCGGGGTCAACGTCGACGGCCTCAAGGCCGCCGACGGCGACCGCACCCTCCTGGACTCCGAGCGAGACTCCACCGAGCTGCACCTCGACGGCTGGAACCCCGCTGCGCGCTGACTCAGGACGCCGGTAGCACCAGAGCTCCGGTCTTGTCCGTCGTCACGCACAACGAGCAGATGATCTTGCCCGGCTCCGCGCTGGCCAGCACGTCCGGCCGCTCGAACTCCTGCGAGCAGTAGTCGCAGGTGTAGATCGTCGCGACGGGCGTGCCGTCGACGTCGAAGCGGGGTTCGGGAATGCCGTCATCGGTGCGGCGCAAGGCGAACCGGCCGCGGGTCGCGATCGCCATCACCGGGGTGAGCACGACCGCGATCACCACCGCCGCGATCGGCGAGTACGGCGCGACCGCCTCGCCGAAGGCGCCGAAGTACATCGCGATCGAGACGATCGCCGAGGTCAGGAAGGCCGTGACGCCCACGGGGTTGACGGCGTGGAGCATGCCGCGCCGGAACTCCGGTTCCTTCGGCGACAGCTTCAGCACGAACTTGTTGATCATGATGTCGGCGGCGACCGTGCACACCCACGCGATCGCGCAGTTGGCGTAGAAGCTCAGCACCGAGTTCAGGAAGGCGAACATGTCCGCCTCCATCAGGATCAGCGCGACCGCCAGGTTCGCCAGCACGAACACGATCCGGCCCGGGTAGTGCTTGGTGATCCGGGTGAAGGAGTTCGTCCAGGTCAGCGAGCCCGAGTACGCGTTGGTGACGTTGATCTTGACCTGGCTGAGCACCACCAGCACGACGGCCAGCGGGATCGCCAGCCACGCGGGCAGGAACAGCTCGTAGACGCCCAGGAACTGCTGCACCGGCTCGGTCGCCGCGGCCCCGGCGACACCCATGATGAAGAACGCCAGGAAAGCCCCCGTGGCCTGCTTGATGGCGCCGAACACGACCCACCCCGGGCCCGCGACCAGCGTCGACAGCCACCAGGAGCGCTTGTTGGCCTCCGTGCGCGGCGGCATGAACCGCAGGTAGTCGATCTGCTCGCCGATCTGAGCCATCAGCGACAGCGCCACGCCCGCGCCGAGCATGACCGACGCCGCGTTGAGCCCACCGCCCTCCTCGCCTGCGAAGGCCAGCCAGTCGCTCACCGAGCTCGGGTCGACGACCACCAGGTAGCCGATAGGTCCGACCATCAGCAGCAACCACAGCGGCGTCGTCCACACCTGGAGCTTGCTGAGCGCCTTCATGCCGTAGATGACCAGCGGCACGACGACCAGCGTGGTGATCAGGTAGCCGAGCCACAGCGGAACACCCAGCCCGACGTGCAGCCCCTGGGCCATGATCGCGCCTTCGGTGGCGAAGAAGATGAACGTGAAGCTGCCGAAGATCACGCTGGTCAGCACGGATCCGTAGTAGCCGAACCCAGCGCCTCGGGTGATCAGGTCGAGGTCGATGTTGTAGCGGGCGCCGTAGTAGGCCAGCGGCACACCGGTCACGAAGATGATCAACGCGGCTACCAGGATCGCCACCAGCGCGTTGAGCGTGCCGTAGCTCAGGCCGATGCCCGCGCCGATCGAGAAGTCCGCCAGGTAGGCGATGCCGCCCAGCGCGGTCGTGGCCACCACGCCAGGCTTCCAGCGCCGGTAACTGCGCGGCGCGAAGCGGAGCGTGTAGTCCTCCAGCGTTTCGCGCACCGCCTGATCTCGCGCCACGTCCTCCCGTGGTGAACCGACGACCATCGAACCCCTCCTCTGCCGAGCGCGCGTGCAGCCGGGAGTGTTCGCGCCGGATGTTTCAGGCGGTCGCGAGGCGGGTTCCGGTCAGATGACGAGATCGCGCGGCGGGCAGCGGCCGAGCAGGTGTACAAGTCGATCTCGAGGACCGGGTACTTAGCCCTCATCGAATTGCGCGGCGGAGATGCAACCTGGACCCGTGCGTGAACCGTCTTCCCGACGGATACGTGAGATATGCATTGACCTGCACAAGAAACGGTTAGTAAGTTTCCCACATGGCCATTACGGAAATCTCCGCTGAATCGAACGAGGGCAGTCCCCTCGTCAAGATTCGCTCGCTGCTGCCCGGACTCGCGCGGGCCGAGCAGCGCGTGGCCAACATCGTGCTCGCCGACCCCGCCTCGATCTCGCGCCGCAGCATCACCGAGGTCGCCGAGGCGGCCGGGACCAGTGAAACGACCGTCACCCGGTTCTGCAAGGCGATCGGCGTCGGAGGATACCCGGACCTGCGGATCGCCCTGGCCGCCGACACCGCGCGCACCTCGACGCGCGATCGGGAGCTGGGCGGCGACATCGGCCCGGACGACGGCCTCGGCGACATCATCTCCAAGGTCGGCTACGCCGACGCCAAGGCCGTCGAGGAGACCGCGGGCCAGCTCGACGCCGCATCGCTGAACGCGCTGGTCGACGCGGTCGCCACCGCGCGCCGCATCGACGTCTACGGCGTCGGGGCCAGCGCATTCGTCGCCCTCGACCTCCAGCAGAAGCTGCACCGCATCGGACTGGTCAGCTTCGCCTGGTCGGACACGCACAACGCGCTGACCTCGGCCGCCGTGCTCGAACCCGGCGACGTCGCGATCGGCATCTCGCACACCGGCGCGACCACCGAGACGGTCGAGGCGCTGCGCGAGGCCAAGCGGCACGGCGCCACGACCGGAGCGATCACCAACTTCGCGCGCTCCCCGATCACCGAGATCACCGACCACGTGCTGACCACGGCGGTGCGCGAGACGACGTACCGGTCCGGGGCGATGGCCAGCCGGATCGGGCAGCTGACCGTGATCGACTGCTTGTTCATCGGTGTCGCCCAGCGGCATCTGGAGCAGACCAAAACGGCGCTGGAAGCGACGCGCGAGGCCGTCTCCGGACACCGCCTCGGCAGTCGCCCCGATCGGCGTCGGCACAAAGAGGCGTGATGCATCGCGCCACGGCCGGCCTCGAACAACCGAACAGGAGGCATGGATGACCCGGGATCACGCGATCCGCGTCGCATCGCCGACCGAGCAGACCAACCCCAACACCCGCGACATCGACCTGCTGCCCACGCTGGACGTCCTGCAGCTGTTCAACAGCGAGGACCGCACGGTGCCGGAGGCCGTCGGCCGCGTGCTGCCGGAGCTGGCGGAGGCGGTCGACCTCGCGGTGGCGGCGCTGCGGTCGGGTGGCCGGGTGCACTACGTGGGCGCGGGAACGTCGGGGCGGCTGGCCGTGCTCGACGCCGCCGAGCTGATCCCGACCTTCAACGCCCCGCCGGACTGGTTCATCGCGCACCAGGCAGGCGGCCCGGAGGCCTACCAGCAGGCGGTGGAGAACGCCGAGGACGACGAGGACGCGGGCGCCCGCGAGATCCGCGCGCAGGGCTCCGACAAGGACTTCGTGTTCGGCCTGGCGGCCTCCGGCCGCACCCCGTACGTGCTCTCGGCGCTGACGGCCGCGAAGGAGATCGGCGCCACCACCGCGCTGCTGACCTCGAACCCGGACCCCGGCGAGGTCCCGGCCGACGTGGTCATCGCCGCCGACACCGGCCCGGAGCCGATCAGCGGCTCGACCCGGATGAAGGCCGGAACCGCGCAGAAGCTGGTGCTCACCTCGTTCTCGACCGCGGTGATGATCAAGCTGGGCCGGGTCTACTCGAACTTCATGGTCAGCATGCTCGCGACCAACGCCAAGCTGCGCGGACGCACGATCAACATCCTGCAGGAGTCGACCGGCGAGTCCGAGCAGGCGTGCGCCGACGCGCTCACCGCGGCGGGCGACGACCTCAAGACGGCCCTGGTCCACCTGCTCTCCGGCGCCGACGTCGAGCGCTCGGCGGCGGCCCTCGCCGTGGCCGACGGCCAGGTCCGAGACGCCCTCCGGAGCCTGGAGGGCTGAAGACGCCCGCAGGCGGTGCGAGCCGCGAGGTTCCAGACCTCGGCGCCCGCGCCGCCCGTCAGGCCATCGACTTGGCGACGACTTCGAACGCCTCGGTCATCAGACCCCAGAAGCGCCCCTGGTCCAGCGTGGTCGGGACCAGGGCGTTCCTGAACTCCGGCGGGGCCTTGAAGTCGGTGACGGTCATCCCCGAGGTGAACCGGCCCTGCGTCTCGACGTCGACCCGCGCGGGCACGGCGTCCATCAGGGTCGGGTCGATCAGGTAGGCGATCGCGCAGGCGTCGTGGATCGCCGGGCCGAGCTCCTGGTAGTCCGGGAACCGGCCGTAGAAGTCCAGGCACGGCGTGAGCAGCTCGGATTCGAGCCGTCCGAGACCGGCGAAGCGGGTGCGGACCTCGGCGTTCGCGCGGGCCTGGTGGGTCAGGTCGAGCCCGACCATGACCGTCGTCCAGCCCGCTTCGAAGACCACTGCGGCGGCTTCGGGATCGGCCATGACGTTGAACTCGGCCGCCGGAGTCCGGTTGCCGCGCGTGTAGGCGCCGCCCATGATCACGAACTCGGCGGCCCACTCGACGATCCGCGGCTCCTTGCGCACCGCGAGCGCGATGTTGGTCAGCGGACCCGTCGCGACCAGGCTGATCTCGCCAGGAGCGGCGGCCAGCGTCTCGATGATCAGGTCGACCGCGTGGCGCGGGTCCAGCTCGGTCGCGGTCTCCGGCAGCACGACCTCGCCGAGACCCATCACGCCGTGCACGTTCCCGGCGTTGATGCCCTCGCGCACCAGGGGCCGACCGGCACCGCGCGCGACCGGCGCGGTCATTCCGTAGAAGTCGCGCAGTCGAAGCGAGTTCTCGGTGGTGAACTCCAGCGGCACGTTCCCGCCGACGGCGGTGATGCCCACGACGTCCAGCCGCGGATCGCCGTGCGCGAGCGCGAGCGCCAGCGCGTCGTCGATGCCGGGATCGCAGTCGATCAGGACCTTCTTCACCGTCAGCCCTCCTGAACGGCGTCGGCGATGGAGGCGGCCTCGCGGGCACCCGCTTCCAGCGCGGAGCAGCAGTGGACGATCCAGGCCGCGACCGCGTCGGGGTCACCGGTGGCGAAGCCCAGCGCGCGCTCGGTGTAGTCCTCCTGCCTGCGGAAGTAGGCGACCTCGGGGACGACGAGGCCCTTGGGGTCCAGACCGCTGCCGATGACGGCGAGCCGGGCCGCGGCGCGGGCGATGACGCCGTCGGCGTGACCGAACGGGGTCAGCGCGAGCAGCTCTCCGTGCACCACCGCGGCCAGCACGGGCCCGGCGCCGTGCGCCTTGGGTTCGGTGATGATCTCGCTGAGCAGGTCGAGCCGTTCGGCGATCACCGGGTCGGCGTGCGGACGGCCGAGCTGGTCGGGGTCGTCGACGAGGTCGCTCGCGGCGAGCACGTGCATCCGCGCCAGGGCCTGCCGGGGCGCGCGCTGCCAGGTGGGCAGCAGGGTGCCCATGGCCTCAGCGACGCGCAGCGATCCGGCCAGCAGCGGGTCGCTGACCTCTCCGGACTCGGGGATCTCGGTGGCACCGCCCGCGACCGCGGCCGACGCGCGGGCCGCGCGCACGGAGGCTTCGGCGGCGGTCGCGGGCCAGCCGCGCCGGTTGGCCGGGTGCCGGTGCACCTCGTCGATGGCGGCGCGTGCGGCGGCCACCGCGTCTGTGACCCCGTCGAGTTCCAGCAGCGGTGCCAGCGATGGCTTGTCGTTCACGGGTCAAGACGCTACCGGCCGGTACCGGAAACCCCGGTGAGCGGCCCGTGTGCGAGTTGTGCCACAGTTGCAGCCACGTTGCACGTGTTCGACTCTGCGTTACCGCAGGACAACGCAGCGGAAGCATTTCGGAACCGGAGAGTGACGGTAGGAATTCGGTCCGTTGCGACCGAATGGTCTGAACCAATCAAGCGAAACCTCTGTTGCAGTGAACCAGATCGCACTACGGTTCCCCCCAGCACTGCATTCACATCTCCAGGGAGGTTCTGGGCAATGAGTCAGCCCGACGGGCAGAGCAACACGCTCGACAACCTGCTGACGGAAAGCAGGACGTTCCCGCCGTCCGAGGATTTCGCGGCGCAGGCCAACGCCACGTCGGCGCTCTACGGCCAGGCCGATGCGGACCGCGAGGCGTTCTGGGCCGAGCAGGCATC
>NZ_JBFAPZ010000014.1:0-175893 GCF_040676935.1 Saccharopolyspora sp. NPDC049426
AACGGATCTGATGCCGACCGGCCTCGGCCAGACCCAGGTCCCGCACGGCGAACTCCAGGCCGTTGACCTTCTGCAACTTGACGCTCATGACTTCCCTTCTATTTCTTTCTGAACAGCAGCTGATGGACCAGCGGAATCAGGTGTTGAAGTACTTGGCTTCCGGGTGGTGCGCGATGATCGCGTCGGTCGACTGCTCGGGGTGCAGCTGGAACTCCTCGGAGAGCACGACCCCGATCCGCTCCGCCTCCAGCAGGTCGACGAGCTTGGCCCGGTCCTCGATGTCCGGGCACGCGCCGTAGCCGAAGGAGTAGCGGGCGCCTCGGTAACCGAGCTTGAAGAACTCCCGCACGTCGGAGGGGTCTTCCTGCGCCACGTTGCCGCCGTTGGCCCAGGCCATCTCGCGCCGCACGCGGCGGTGCCAGTACTCGGCCAGCGCCTCGGTGAGCTGCACGCCCATGCCGTGCACCTCCAGGTAGTCCCGGTAGGCGTTCTTGGCGAACAGCTCGTTGGCGAAGTCGGCGATCGGCTGGCCCATGGTCACCAGCTGGATCGGCAGCACGTCGACCTGTCCGGTCTGCTCGGCCTGCTCCCGCGTGCGGAAGAAGTCGGCCAGGCACAGCCGGCGGTCGCGCTTCTGCCGGGGGAAGAAGAACCGGTGCCGCTCCTGGGCGTCGGGCTCCTCCTTGTCCAGCACCACGAGGTGGTTGCCCTCGGTGACGCACGGGAAGTAGCCGTAGACCACCGCCGCGTGCTGCAGGATGCCCTGCGTGGACAGCTCGTCGATCCAGTGGCGCAGCCGCGGCCGGCCCTCGGACTCGACGAGTTCCTCGTAGGAGGCACCCTCGCCCTTCTTGGCACCGCGCAGACCCCACTGCCCAAAGAACGTGGCCCGCTCGTCCAGCAGCTGCAGGTAGTCGTTGACCGCGACTCCCTTGACCACCTTCGAGCCCCAGAACGGCGGAGTCGGGACCTCGACGTCGGCGGCCACGTCGGACCGCGTCGTGTCGTCGTAGCCCGGCTCGTCACCGGCCTCGGCCTTGCGCTTCTCGGCGATGCGCTGGGAACGCGCGCGGCGCTCCTTGCGCTCGGCCTTCTTGGCCTCCTCGGCGGCGTCCTCCTCCGGGGAGTCACCGCGCTTGATGGCCATCAGGCGGTCCATCAGGTGCAGGCCCTCGAAGGCGTCCTTGGCGTAGCGCACGTCGCCCTCGTAGACCTCGTCGAGGTCCTGCTCCACGAAGGAGCGGGTCAGCGCCGCGCCACCGAGCATCACCGGGTACTTGTCGGAGATCCCGCGGGAGTTCATCTCCTGCAGGTTGTCCTTCATGATCACGGTGGACTTCACCAGCAGACCGGACATGCCGATCGCGTCGACCTTGTGCTCCTCGGCGGCCTCGATGATGGCGTTGATCGGCTGCTTGATGCCGATGTTGACCACGTCGTAGCCGTTGTTGGAGACGATGATGTCGACCAGGTTCTTGCCGATGTCGTGGACGTCGCCCTTGACCGTGGCCAGCAGCAGCTTGCCCTTGCCGCCGGAGTCGTCCTTCTCCATGTGCGGTTCGAGGTAGGCCACCGCCGCCTTCATGACCTCGGCCGACTGCAGCACGAACGGCAGCTGCATCTGACCGGAGCCGAAGAGGTCACCGACGACCTTCATGCCGCCGAGCAGGTCCTCGTTGATGATCTGCAGCGGGGGCTTCTCCTGCATGCCGGCTTCGAGGTCGTCCTCGAGGCCGTTGCGCTCACCGTCGATGATCCGCTTCTGCAGGCGCTCGAACAGCGGGAGCTTGGCCAGCTCCTCGGCGCGCGAGGCGCTGGAGGACTTCGCGGTCTGCCCCTCGAAGAGCTCCATGAGCTTCTGCAGCGGGTCGTACTCCCCTTCGCGCCGGTCGTAGACCAGGTCCAGGGCGACCTTGCGCGGCTCCTCGTCGATCTTGTTCATCGGCAGGATCTTCGAGGAGTTCACGATCGCCGAGTCCAGCCCGGCCTCGCGGCACTCGTTGAGGAACACCGAGTTGAGCACCTGGCGCGCGGCCGGGTTCAGACCGAAGGACACGTTGGACAGACCCAAGGTGGTCTGCACCGCCGGGTGGCGCCTCTTGAGCTCCTTGATGGCCTCGATCGTCTCGATGCCGTCCTTGCGGACCTCTTCCTGACCGGTGGTGATCGGGAAGACCAGGCAGTCGATGATGATCGCGGACTCGTCCAGACCCCAGTTGGTGGTCAGGTCCTCGATCATCCGCTCGGCGACGCGCAGCTTCCAGTCCTTGGTGCGCGCCTGGCCTTCCTCGTCGATGCAGGTGACCACGACGGTCGCACCGTGCTCGCGGACCATCTCCATGACCCGCTGGAACCGGCCGCCCGGCTCGGTGCCGTCCTCGTAGTTGATCGAGTTGACCGCGCAGCGCCCGCCCAGGTGCTCCAGACCGGCCTCGATCACGTCGGGCTCGGTGGAGTCGACCATGATCGGCAACGTCGAGGCGGTGGCCAGCCGCGAGGCCAGCTCCCGCATGTCGTGCGTGCCGTCGCGGCCCACGTAGTCCACGCACAGGTCGAGCATGTGCGCGCCCTCGCGGGTCTGGGCCTTGGCGATCTCGACGCAGTCCTCGTAGCGCTCCTCGAGCATCGCCTCGCGGAACGCCTTCGACCCGTTGGCGTTGGTGCGCTCACCGACGTTGAGGATCGAGGCGTCCTGCTCGAACGGGACGCTCTGGTACACCGACGACACCGACGGGATGATCTCCGGCGTGCGCGGAGTGGGCGTGGTGCCGCCCACGGCCTCGGCCACCGCGCGGACGTGGTCGTTGGTGGTGCCGCAGCAGCCGCCGACCAGCCGTGCGCCGTAGTCGCGCACGAAGCCCGACAGCGCCTCGGCCAGCTCCTCGGGCTGCAGCGGGTACACCGCACCGTTGGGGCCCAGCTCCGGGAGGCCGGCGTTGGGCATCACCGACAGCGGGATGCGCGAGTTCTGCGCCAGCACCCGCAGGTGCTCGCTCATCTCGGCCGGACCCGTCGCGCAGTTCATGCCGATCAGGTCGATGCCGAGCGGTTCCAGCGCGGTCAGCGCCGCGCCGATCTCGGAACCGACCAGCATCGTGCCGGTGGTCTCCACCGTGACCTGCGCGATGATCGGCAGCTTCTGGCCGGTCTGGGCCATCGCGCGCTTGGCGCCCACGATCGAGGCCTTGGTCTGCAGCAGGTCCTGCGAGGTCTCGACCAGGAAGACGTCGATACCGCCGTCGAGCATGCCCAGCGCCTGCTCGTAGTAGGCGTCGCGCAGCTTCGCGTAGGGCGCGTGCCCCAGGGTGGGCAGCTTGGTACCCGGTCCCATCGAGCCCAGCACGAACCGCTTGCGGTCCGGCGTGGAGAACTCGTCGGCGGCCTCCCGGGCCAGTCGCGAGCCGACCTCGGCGAGCTCCCGGATGCGCTCCGGGATGTCGTACTCGGCCAGGTTGGCCCAGTTGGCGCCGAAGGTGTTGGTCTCGATCGCGTCCGAGCCCGCGTCCAGGTAACCCCGGTAGATCGAGGTCACCACGTCGGGCCGGGTCACGTTGAGGATCTCGTTGCAGCCCTCCAGGTTGGCGAAGTCGTCCAAGCTGAGGTCGTAGGCTTGCAACGCGGTTCCCATGCCGCCATCGGCGACGAGCACGCGCTCGTCGATGGCGGACAGGAACCCGCTGGGATCGTGGTCTGACATGCCGCTACTCCCCGTTCGTCAGCGCAGCTTCGGCCCGACCTCGGCGGCAGCCTCGTCGCCGTAGGCCTCGGCGATGCGAGCCAGGAACGAATCCGGCTCGACGTCGTATTCCTGCGGGCCGTCGGTCTCCAGCGAGACGGTCGCCAGCGTGCAGCCCAGCTGCAGCGAGCGCTCCAGGCTCAGGCCGCCCTTGAGACCCGCGAGGAAGCCGGCGCGAAGCGCGTCGCCAACACCGGTCGGGTCGCCCTTCTGCTTCTCCTTCGGGGGCTCGACCAGCAGCGTCGGCTCGCCCTTGGCCTCGACCTGGACGCCCTTCGCGCCGAGCGAGGTGACCCACTTGCCGACGCGGCCCAGGACGTCGTCCTTGGTCCAGCCCGTGCTCTGCAGCAGGAGGCCGTGCTCGTACTCGTTGGTGAACAGGTACTGCGCGCCGTCCACGAGTTTACGGATGTCGTCGCCTTCCATGCGGGCCAGCTGCTGGCCCGGGTCGGCGAGGAAGTTGTAGCCGCGGTCCCGGCACTCCTCGGTGTGGCGCACCATCGCCTCGGGGTCGTTGGCCGAGATGACGACGATCTCCAGACCACCGAGGCGGTCGGCGACCGGCTTGAGCTCGATCTCACGGGCCTCGGCCATCGCACCGGCGTAGAACGAGGCGATCTGGTTGAGATCGGTGTCGGTCGTGCACAGGAAGCGCGCCGTGTGCTTGGTCTCCGAAACGTGCACGGACTCGGTGTCCACGCCGTGCCGGTCCAGCCACGCGCGATAGTCGTTGAAGTCCTGCCCGACGGCGCCCACCAGCGTCGAGGTCACACCCAGCTTGCCGAGGCCGAAGGTGATGTTGCCGGCGATGCCGCCGCGACGCACCTCCAGCTCGTCCACCAGGAACGACAGCGAGACCTGCTCCAGCCGGTCGGCCACGAGCTGGTCGGTGAACCTACCGGGGTAGGACATCAGGTGGTCGGTGGCGATCGAACCGGTCACCGCAATCCGCACTTCATAACTCCTTCACCAGGGCAGGCCGCGGGGAACTGCCATGTGGTCGGCGCCCCGCAGCCTGCGACAGCTTCGTCGGTAGTGCCCGGAGGACACGTGGAATGGCTCGCGGCCGTGGCAGCGGCGCAACCGCCGCTCGCCCGGCCCCTGAGCAGCTTGCACCGTCGCGGGCCCGGAGGCCGGTTCTCCTGCGAGGACGCCTCGACGTCGTGAACCCGTCGAGGCGTCCGGTGCAGGAGGACCGCCTCAGGTGCCCGTCGGCACCGCTGCGTTCGCCGTTCCGCTCTTACAGACCGGCAGCGCTCTTGAGGGCCTCGGCGCGGTCGGTCTTCTCCCACGGCAGGTCGACGTCGCTGCGCCCGAAGTGACCGTAAGCCGCGGTCGGGGCGTAGATGGGCCGAAGGAGGTCGAGGTCACGGACGATGGCGCCGGGACGCAGGTCGAAGACCTCGTTGACCGCGGCCTGGATCTTGACCGGGTCGACGTTCTCGGTGCCGAAGGTCTCCACGAACAGACCGACCGGGGCGGCCTTGCCGATCGCGTAGGCGACCTGGACCTCGATGCGGCCGGCCAGACCGGCGGCGACCGCGTTCTTGGCCACCCAGCGCATGGCGTAGGCAGCGGAGCGGTCGACCTTCGACGGGTCCTTGCCCGAGAAGGCGCCACCACCGTGACGGGCCATGCCGCCGTAGGTGTCGACGATGATCTTCCGGCCGGTCAGACCGGCGTCACCCATGGGGCCACCGACGACGAAGCGACCGGTCGGGTTGATCAGCACGCGGGCGTCGCCCGAGTCCAGACCGGCCCGCTCCAGCTCCGGCGCGATGACGTGCTTCTGGATGTCGCCGACCAGCTGGCCTTCGAGGTCGATCTCCTCGGCGTGCTGGGTCGAGAGCACCACGGTGTCCAGGCGAACGGCCTGGTCACCGGCGTACTCGATGGTGACCTGGGTCTTGCCGTCGGCGCGCAGGTACGGCAGCGTGCCGTCCTTGCGGACGTTGGTCAGGCGACGCGACATGCGGTGCGCCAGGGTGATCGGCAGCGGCGCCAGCTCGTCGGTGTCGTTGCAGGCGTAGCCGAACATCAGGCCCTGGTCGCCGGCACCCTGCTTGGCGATCTCGTCCTCGCTGCCCTCGACGCGCTTCTCGTGCGCCTCGTCGACACCCTGGGCGATGTCCGGGGACTGCTGCCCGATGGCCACGTTCACACCGCAGGAAGCGCCGTCGAAGCCCTTCACCGACGAGTCGTAGCCGATCTCCAGGACCTTCTCGCGGACCAGGGTCGGGATGTCGACGTAGGCCTTCGTGGTGACCTCGCCGGCGACGTGCACCTGGCCGGTGGTGACCAGGGTCTCCACGGCGACGCGCGAAGCCGGGTCCTGAGCCAGCATCGCGTCCAGGATGGAGTCGCTGATCGCGTCGCACATCTTGTCCGGGTGGCCCTCGGTCACCGACTCACTCGTGAACAACCGGCGGTTGATCTCACTCACGACTGCTCCTCACCTCACAAGCTTTGCAGCTTTGATCCTTGCGTACGGTAGTCAGGTTGTTTACCCGGGGGACCTCACACTCGGGCGTGAATGATGCCCCACGCGAGGTTCCCCGCCTTGCCCCCCGACACCCAGTTCTTGAGGCCGGTCTTCATCTTGGTGCGGTAGGCGTCACTGATCTTGTCGGCAAGATCACCCTCTCGCGATTCCAGCTCCTGCAGGACTCGGCCGTAGTGGATGGCCAGGTACTCGGTCAGGTCGTCGAACTCGAAGCTCTGCAGACCCAGACGGGCCAGCTCGCGGCGGTAGAAGCCGGGCGATCCCATCGTGTCCAGGCTCAGCCGATCGAGGATCGGGCCGAGCTCCGAGCGCTTGGCGGTGTCGGCCGCCATCGGGTCGGTGAACAGGAAGGACCCGGTCGGCTTGAGGACGCGGCTGACCTCCTCCAGCACGCGCGGGCGGTCACCGCTGTGCAGGATCGCGTCCTGCGACCAGACGATGTCGAACGCGTTGTCCTGGAACGGGATGTCCTCGAAGGAACCGTCCTTGACCTCGATGAGCTCGTCGAGCCCCTGGGCCCGGTTGAACTCGACGTTCCGGGCGTTCTCCACCTCGGAGAGGTTCAGGCACGAGACCTTGCAGCCGTAGGTCTTGGCCAGGTAGCGGGCCGCGCCGCCGTACCCCGCACCGATGTCGAGGATCCGGGTGTCCGGGGTGATCTCTACCTTGGAGGCCATCCGCTCGACGGTGCGCCGGGAGGCGGTGTCGATGTCCTGGTCCGGGGTCTCGTAGAGGCCGACGTGAATGTCGTTGCCGCCCCAGACGTGGTAGTAGAAATTGTCCGCGTCTTCGGAGTTGTAGTAATCGCGGGCGGTGTGCACCGCGGTCGAGTAGACGTCGGCGAGGTCGTCTTCCTCGACGTACTTCTTCTCCGCGACGTGGATGTAGAAGTCCGGCTCGCCTTCCTGGTAGGTCTCCTGGAAGTCGCCGTAGGTGTCGATCCGCTGGAACCCGACCTCGCGCATGAGGCGGCGGACGTAATTCTTCCGGAGCGGGTACATGTTCAAGAAGAATTCAGATTTGTCCGGGAAGGTGTACTTGAACCTCGCCAGACCTTCATCAACATAATCCGGCTCCGCGGAAACGTCCTCACCCGCGTAGTAGTACGTGTGCTTGGAGCTGAATCCGTCGTCCAGAATGGAATCGTAATTCCGCTGGTCGATGATCAGAACGCCGTCGTGCTTCAGCATGGCGTAGAACTCGGCGAGCGTCTTGCGGCGGTCGCGCTCGGAGAACAGGTGCGTGAACGAGTTCCCGAGACAGATGATCGCGTCGTATTCGCCGTGGACGTCACGATTCAGCCAGCGCCAGTCGGCGTGCACGACGCGCAGAATGTGCCCACCGTACTCGAGCCCGTTCTGGAATGCCTTGGCCAGCATCTGCGGGCTGCCGTCGGCGGAGACGGTTTCGAAGCCCTCCTCCAGCAGCCGGACCGAGTGGAACCCGGTTCCGGTGGCCACATCCAGGACGGACTTGACACCACGAGCCTTGAGCTGATCGATGAAGAAGCTGCCCTCGCTCTCGTAGCGCTTCTTCCAGTCGATCAGATCATCCCACTTCTCCACGAATCCACCGACGTACTCGTGGGTGTAGTGGTCCGACTCGCGGACTTCCAACGGATTCTCGCCGAAAACCTGCTCTTCACGTGCCACCAGATCGGCCGTGTCAGGCGAACCAGCCTCGTCAGAAGTCAAGTCGTCCACGCTCTTGGCCATTTTCACTCCCACCACTCACGTTGGTCATGCGCCAGCCCACGCACTTCAGGCATGCGCAAATCCGTGCCGCGAGCATCTTGTCTCGCGGCCGTGCGGGTCGCCACTGCGAAAAAAGGCAACACCTCCGACCGGCGCGGGCAGCCGAGAAAATGCTCAAGGCCGCAGCACCAACGCCGATCGCACTCGGTCGGCACCCTTGCCAACCGGCGTGACGCATTTCCGTGCGTCGCTTAACCAACCTAGGCGAAGGAGATCACGAAGCAAGCGTACAAACGTGTGACGGTAATCACCGCAATGCGATGAATGCGTGATTCCCATTGTCACCCTGGGTGAAAAAATGCGCGACCACCAGCGGATATTGGAGATCGCTTTGGGGTGGATAACGATCACGTGAGTGCAATAAAAAACCGGAAGATGTACACTAACGCGCGCCCGATATAGCACAATGTTCGCGCAATTTCAAGAGTTCCGATCGACAAAGATTTTGTGAATAGCCGATGCGGCGGTTGACTTTTTGCTCCCCGTAACCCTTGCATCGAAGAGCGGAGCACGGATGTTACGGCTTTCATGTCCGCGGCGCCATAACTTTTTCCGGACTACCCGTCAATCGGTGCATCCGCCCCTGGAACGCCGAACCGATCCAGCACGCCGCGCGGCGCCGGCACCGCATCCGAGCCGGGAGCGAACCCGGCCCGGACCACGGCGTCAGCGGCGCCCAGTCAGCCCTTGAGGCCGGGGAAGTCCTCGTCGCGGTACTCACCCCGCGCGCGCTCCCCCGAATCGTGCACATCGCTCTCCCGGCCGCGCAGCTCGACCCGCCGGATCTTGCCGGAGAGCGCGAGGTGCTCCCTGGCGAACCGGAGGACGGACTCCGCCCTGCGCTCGTCGGGCTCGTGACCGGGGGCGAGCACCACGTAGGCCTTGGGCACCGACGACCGCAGCGCGTCCGGCGCCTCGGCGACCGCGTCGTGCTCCAGCCGCACGCTCTCCAGCTCGAACGGCGAGATCCGGTAGTCGGAGGCCTTGAACACGTCGTCGGTGCGCCCGACGTAGGTGATGCAGCCGTCCGCGTCCCGGGATCCGACGTCCCGGGTGTGGTAGTCCCGCCCCGGGTGACCTCGTCGGTGCGCTCGGCGTCGTCGGCGTAGCCGGTCATCAGGCCCAGCCCCCGGGGCTGCAGGGCCAGGCAGATCTCTCCCTCCTCGGCCTCCTCCCCCGTCGCCGGGTCCAGCAGGACCATGAACACCGTCGCCTCGGCGTTCCACGGCGCGAAGACGTTGCTCCAGGCGTGCTTGGCCCAGCCCGGCGAGGAGATGTTGAAGTGGACGTCGTCCCCGGGCTCCAGGCCGATCCAGTACATCGTGGACAGATGACCCACCGGGTACGAGACGTGCGTGTGCTGACCGAATTTCGGCTTGGCCCTGGTGCCCGGGGTGAAGTGCTGCAGCATCGGATCGTCGGCCCTGGTGGCGACCACGGGGGTGAAACCCTCCCCTGATCCCGCGCTCTCGCCGTACGAGTGCCATCCCTCCACGGTGGACCCGACGGCGACGCGGGTGTAATCACCCGGGAAGTCGGCGAATTTCGCCGCGTCGTCCGATGTGGTCACCACGTGCCGCACCCCGCCGCGATCCACCCAGTCGCGCAGGTCCGCCGAGCCCAGCAGCGGGGTCGCGGGGATGATCACCGCACCCAGCTTCATCGCGGCCAGGATTAGTCCTCGCGATGCCGCAGCAGGTAGTCGCGTGCGGCCAGGAACGTCTCGCCAGGCGCACTCGCCGTCGCTTCGCCGAACACTCCGGCACCCTTTTCGTCCCGGCTGCGCTGCCGGGGCGAGAAGTGGACCATGTCCACGACGGGCTCGGCCACTCCGACGAGCCGAGTCGGTTGCTCCGATGTGCGGGTCCTTGCTCATCGGCGTTGACTCTTCGTGTGGTTGTGGTCATTGTTGTTGATTACTGGTGATTTTCTTTCGGAATTTCCGGCGTCAAGGAGGACACCGTGTTCCGACCTGTCACGACGATTGCCACCGCCCTCCTGCTCACCTTCTCCGGAGTACCCGCTTCGATGGCCGCACCCGAACCAGCCTGGCAACCCGAGACACCACCGCTGACCACGCCGTGGACCGACCAGGTCGGCCCCGACAACGCCCTGCCCGAGTACCCGCGCCCGCAGCTGACCCGCGAGCGCTGGCTGAACCTCAACGGCCTGTGGGACTACACCGGCGGCGACAACGCCACCGAGCAGATCCTGGTCCCCTACCCGCCGGAATCCGGTCTTTCGGGGGTGCAGCGCCACGACGACCACATGCTCTACGAGCGCACCTTCGACGTGCCCGCCGACTGGTCCGGCCAGCGACTGATCCTGCACTTCGGCGCCGTCGACCAGCGCGCCGAGGTCTCGGTCAACGGAAAGCAGGTCGCCGTGCACGAGGGCGGCTACACCGCCTTCTCCGCCGACATCACCGATGCCGTCAAACCCGGTGCGCCGCAGCAGCTCACCGTCGCCGTCTCCGACGGCAACGAGACCCAGCCGCACCCGGTGGGCAAGCAGCGCAGCGATCCCGGGGGCATCCTCTACACCGGCGCCTCCGGCATCTGGCAGACGGTCTGGCTCGAACCCGTCGCCCCGGCGCACATCGCCGGGCTCGACATCACCCCCGACCTCACCGGTTTCGGCATCAACGCCAATGCCGCCGCCGCCGACAACGGCGAGCAGGTCGAGGTCGCGGTGCGCGACGCCGAGGGCCAGGAGGTCACCAGGACCAACGGCCCGGCCGGCGAGCCGATGCGCGTGGACGTCCCGCAACCGCACCTGTGGACCCCGGACGACCCGTACCTCTACGACCTGACGGTGCGGCTGCTGGGCGCTGACGGAGCCGTGCTCGACGAGGTCGGCAGCTACACCGGCCTGCGCACGACGGGTCTGGTCAACGACGAGCAGGGCCGACCGCGGATGGCGCTCAACGGAAAGATCGTGTTCCAGCACGGTCCGCTGGACCAGGGCTACTGGCCGGACGGCATCTACACCGCGCCGACCGACGAGGCGTTGCGCTTCGACCTGGACAAGACCAAGGAACTGGGCTTCAACATGGTCCGCAAGCACGTCAAGGTCGAACCGGCGCGCTGGTACTACTGGGCCGACAGGCTGGGCCTGATGGTCTGGCAGGACATGCCGTCGCTGCCGATCGACCTGTCCATCCCGCCGGAGGACAGCCCGCCGCCGTCGGAGGAGATGAAGGCCAACTACCGCGCCGAGTGGGTCGGCATCATCGATCAGCTGCGGAGTTCGACCTCGATCGTGGCGTGGGTGCCGTTCAACGAGGGCTGGGGCGAGTTCGACACCGCCGAGATCACCGACCTGACCCGGCGCACCGACCCGACCCGGTTGATCAACCCCTCCAGCGGGGTGAACTGCTGCTACTCGCTGCCCGACAGCGGCGCGGGCGACATCTACGACGACCACACCTACGTGGGTCCGGGTGCGCCGACGGTCAAGGACGGCCGGGCGATCGTCGACGGAGAGTACGGCGGGCTCGGCCTGGCCGAGGAAGGCCACCTGTGGCCCGGCGAACCCAGCGCGTACGAGATGACCGAGAGCAGGGAGCAGCTGACCCGGCGCTACGGCGAGGTCAGCGACGAGCTGGCGCGCATCATCGGGGCCAACGGCCTGTCGGCGGCGATCTACACCCAGACCACCGACGTGGAGAACGAGGTCAACGGTTTCCTCACCTACGACCGGCAGATCATGAAACCGGACTTGGCCTCCGTGCGCGCGCACAACACCGCCGCCATCGAGGCGGGGAGCCGGTGAGGAGTCCGATGAGATCGACGAAGATCAACAGACGTGGTGCGCTGCTGGGGGCCGCGGGAGCGGCCGGTGCGATGGCGGCCCTGCCCGGCGTCGCGCAGGCCGCGCCCGGCGTTCCCCCGACGGCCAGCGGGCACCTCTACGAGATCGGCGCGGGCACGCACCGGGTGGTCGTCGGCGGCGTGGCCGCCTCGGTGCTGTCCTGGAAGGCCGGCGGCCAGGAGATGCTGCTGACCCACGACCCCGACGACGTCGACGAGGGGTACCAGGGCAAGACGATCCTGCCGTGGGCGAACCGGATCGACCACGGCGCCTACACCTTCGAGGACCAGGAGCTGCAGGTCGCGATCAACGAACCGGAGCGCGACGCCGCGCTGCACGGGCTGATGAGTTTCGTGGAGTGGTCGCCGGTGCACCACCGCGCCGATTCGATCGTGCTCGAACACGTCCTGCCGCCGGACTACGGCTACCCGTTCCAGCTGGCGTTCCGCATCGAGTACCGGGTGGACGACCGCGGTTTCTCCAGCACCCTGTCGGCGACCAACGTCGGACGCGGCCCGGCGCCGTTCGGCACCGCCAACCACACCTACCTGGCGGCGGCTCCGGGCACCCGGATCGACGACATCGCGCTGGAGGTCCCGGCCGACACCTACTACGTGGTCAACGACCGGCTCATCCCGACCGGCACCGCGCAGGTGGAGGGCACCGACTACGACTTCCGCACCGCGCGGCCGATCGGCGGCACGCAGATGGACACCGCCTTCACCGGCCTGCACCACTCGGGCGGTGAAGCGGTGGTGCGCTTCGGGCGGCCGGACGTCGACGTCGAGCTGTGGGTCGACGAGACCCACCGGTACCTGCAGGTCTACACCGACGACGATCCCAGCACCGACCGGCCGGGCCGGGCGGGGCTGACCGTGGAACCGATGACGTTGGCGCCCAACGCTTTCGTCACCGGTGACGGGTTGATCGTCCTGCGGCCGGGGCAGACGCACACCGGGAGCTGGGGCTACCGCCTCGCCGAGTGACCGCCTGCCGTTCGGGGGGTGGAGGTTTCAGCGGAAACCTCCAACCCCTCGATGACCGTTAGGGTGGGGCCCGTGGCCGAATACATCCAGATCCCCACGCCGGCGGGCAAGTTCGACGCGTTGACCGCGGGCCCCGAGGAAGGGCGCCCGGTGCTGCTCCTGCACGGCTTCCCCGAAGCGGCGGTCGAGTGGAGCGAGCAGCTGGGCGTCCTCGGCGGCGCCGAGTGCTTCGCCGTCGCACCCGATCAGCGCGGCTACTCCCCCGGCGTGCGCCCGGAGCAGGTCGCCGACTACCGGATGAACGAGCTGGTCGGTGACGTGCTGGCCATCGCCGATCACTTCGGTTGGGACCGCTTCGACCTGGTCGGGCACGACTGGGGCTCGGCGGTGGCCTGGTCCACCGCGGCCGAGCACCCCGAACGGATCCGCACCCTCACGGCGGTGTCGATCCCGCACCTGGACGCCTTCACCCGGGCGGTCCGCGAGGACGAGGACCAGCAGCAGCGCTCGGCCTACATGCAGGCGCTGCGCTCCTCCACGGCGGAGAAGACGCTGCTGGCCGACAACGCCGCCAAGCTGCGCCGCATCTACTACCCCGGCGTTCCCGAACACCACGTCGACGACTACGTGCAGCGGCTCACCGAGCCGGGCGCGCTCACCGGCGCGCTCAACTGGTACCGGGCGTCGCGGTTCAACGAGGAGATCGGCCCGATCACCGTGCCGACCCTGTTCGTGTGGAGCACCGAGGACGTCGCCGTCGGGTCGACCGCCGCGCTGGCCACCGAGCAGCACGTCACCGGCCCCTACCGGTTCGAGATGCT
Source organism: Saccharopolyspora sp. NPDC049426 (assembly GCF_040676935.1). Taxonomy (NCBI): domain Bacteria; kingdom Bacillati; phylum Actinomycetota; class Actinomycetes; order Pseudonocardiales; family Pseudonocardiaceae; genus Saccharopolyspora; species Saccharopolyspora sp. NPDC049426. The sequence continues at coordinate 13,614 of NZ_JBFAPZ010000014.1, forward strand.
GCAGGAGGTCTCGCACTGGATCCCCGAGGAAGCACCCGAGTCCCTGACGCGGCTGCTGCTGCAGCACCTGCTCGCGCACACCGAGTGAGGTCTTGCCGGTCACCGTCCGGGCGGTGAGCATGAGATCGGTCCGGGTTTCCGACGCGCCGTAGGAGTGCTCGTGAAGGGTTCCGAAGGTCTGCTGGCCACCGCAGCCGCCGCCGGTGTCGACGTCTGCTTCGCCAATCCCGGCACCACCGAGATCCCGCTGGTCGAGGCGTTCGACCAGGAATCCGGGGTGCGCGCGGTGCTGGGGCTGTCCGAGGGCGTGGTGACCGGTGCGGCCGACGGCTACGGCCGGATGACCTCCACGCCCGCGCTGACGCTGCTGCACCTCGGGCCGGGATTCGCCAACGGCATCGCGAACCTGCACAACGCGCGCCGCGCTCGCACCCCGATCATCAACCTGATCGGCGAGCACGCGTCCTGGCACCAGTCGGCCGACGCCCCGCTGAACAGCGACATCGAGTCGCTGGCCCGTCCGGTGTCGGGCTGGGTGGGGCGGACGACGTCGGCGTCGGCCGCTGCGGGCGAGTTCGCCGAGGCGTACCTAGCGGCGCTGCGCGACCGGCTGCCGGCGACGCTCATCGCCGCGGCCGACCACATGTGGAGCCAGGGCTCCATGCCGGTCGAGGTGCCCGCCGCGCCCGACCGCCCGCAGGTGGACGAGCAGCGGATCGCCGAGATCGCCAAGGTGCTCGCGACCGGGCGCCGCCCGGTGCTGCTGCTGGGCGGGCAGGCGGTGGAGAATCCCGAGGGCATCCGCACCGCCGTGCGCATCGCGGCGAAGGCCGGCGGTGAGGTCCTCGCGGAGCGCGGCAGCGCCCGCGTGGAGCGCGGTCCCGAGATCCCTCCGGTGCGGATGCTGCCCTACTTCCCGGAGGCCATGAGCGCCACGTTCGAGGGGTTCTCCGATCTGATCCTCGTGGGGGCGCGCACCCCGGTGTCGTTCTTCGGCTACAAGGGCCAGCCCAGCCATCCGCTGCCCGACGGCGTGAAGGTGCACGAGTTGGCCGATGCCGACTCCGACGCGCTCAACGCCCTGGCCGCGCTCGCCGAGGCGACCGACAGCGCGGCCGAGAAGCTCCCGCAGGCCGAGCGTCTGCAGGTGACGGCTCCGACCGGGGCGCTGGACGCGGACGCGATCGCGGCGGCGATCGTGCTGACCCAGCCCGAGAACGCGATCATCGTCAACGAGGGCGTCTCGTCCTCAGCGGCCTATCCCGCGATCGCCGACGCCGCGCCCGCGCACTGCGAGCTCTCGCAGACCGGCGGCGCCATCGGCATGGGGATGCCGGTGGCCACCGGCGCCGCGATCGCCTGCCCGGACCGCTCGGTGATCAACCTGCAGGCCGACGGCAGCGCCGCCTACACCGTCCAGGCGCTGTGGACCCAAGCGCGCGAGAACCTCAACGTCACCACGGTGATCTGCTCCAACTCGCGCTACCGCATCCTCGACGAGGAGCTCCGGCGCGCGGGCATCGACGATCCCGGCGCCGCCGCGGCGTCCATGACCAGCCTCGCCGACCCGGCCCTCGACTGGCTCGGGCTGGCGCGGGGCTTCGGCGTGGAAGCCACCCGCGCCACCACCGGCGAGGAACTCCGCACCGCCCTGAGCCGCGCCTTCACCGAATCGGGCCCGCACCTCATCGAAGCGGTCCTGTGACCCGCTGAAGGCCGTCCTCCGGCGCGGACCTCGAACATGCGAAGAGCCCCACCGATCGGTGGGGCTCTTCGTCGTCACCGGGCTCGCTCAGATGGTCCAGGTGTCGTTGCCGTTGAGCAGCTTCTGCAGGTCCGCGGGCTTGGAATCCGCCGCCTGGACGACCTGCTCGCGGGCGAGGTCGTCGTAGGTGGGCCGGACGGTGTTGCGGAAGACACCGGTGATCGCCGGGCTCAGGTCCTGGCCGCCGAGACGGGACAGGGCGAAGGCCAGCGACGGGTCCTCGCGCTCGGCGTCGTGCACCACGACGTCGGTGGAGTCCACTTCGGACAGCTTGGCGACGCGGAGCCCGTCCGGGCCCTGCACGACGCCGTAGCGCTCGTCCTCCGGGCCGAACACGATCGGCTCGCCGTGGGTGAGCGAGACGATCCGGCGTTCCTTCTCCTCGTTGTCCTTGAGGACGTCGAAGGCGCCGTCGTTGAAGATCGGGCAGTTCTGGTAGATCTCCACCAGCGCGCTGCCCCGGTGCTCGGCGGCGGCCTTGAGCGTCTCGGTGACGCTCGCGCGATCGGAGTCGATCACCCGCGCCACGAACGACGCCTCCGCGCCCAGGGCCAGCGACACCGGGTTGAACGGGTAGTCCAGCGAACCGGCTGGGGTCGACTTGGTGACCTTGCCGACCTCGCTCGTCGGCGAGTACTGGCCCTTGGTGAGCCCGTAGATCCGGTTGTTGAACAGCAGGATCTTCAGGTTCACGTTGCGGCGCAGCGCGTGGATCAGGTGGTTGCCGCCGATCGACAGCGCGTCGCCGTCACCGGTGACCACCCACACCGACAGGTCCGGCCGCGAGGTCGCCAGACCCGTCGCGATGGCCGGGGCGCGCCCGTGGATGGAGTGCATCCCGTAGGTGTTCATGTAGTACGGGAACCGGGACGAGCACCCGATGCCCGAGACGAACACGATGTTCTCGCGCTTGAGCCCCAACGACGGCAGGAACGACTGGACCGCGTTGAGCACGACGTAGTCGCCGCACCCCGGGCACCAGCGGACCTCCTGGTCGGACTTGAAGTCCTTGGCCTTCTGCGGCGCATCAGCGGCCGGCACCCCGGCCAGCCCGCCGAGCGACGGCATTCCCAGCTCGGTGGCGGTCACGCGGACACCCCCTGCAAGACATCGGTGAGCACGTTCTGCAGTTCTTCGGCCTGGAAGGGCAGGCCGGCGACCTTGGTGTAGGACTGCACGTCGACGAGGTAGCGGGCGCGCAGCAGCATCGCCAGCTGGCCGAGGTTCATCTCCGGCACGATCACCTCGTCGTAGCCGCGCAGCACCTCGCCGAGGTTGGCGGGCATCGGGTTGAGGTAGCGCAGGTGCGCCTGCGCGACCTGCAGGCCCTGGGCCCGGACCCGGCGGCACGCCGCGCCGATCGGGCCGAACGACGATCCCCAGCCCAGCACCAGCACCCGGGCTTGGCCGCTCGGGTCGTCGACGGTGAGGTCCGGGACGGTCACGCCGTCGATCTTGCGCTGCCGCAACCGGACCATGTGGTCGTGGTTGTCCGGGTCGTAGGAGATGTTGCCCTTGCCATCGGCCTTCTCCAGACCACCGACCCGGTGCTCCAGCCCCGGCGTGCCCGGCACGGCCCACTCGCGGGCGAGGGTTTCCTCGTCGCGCACGTAGGGCCAGAACTCGCCGGAGCCGTCGGTGGCGTTGGGCTCGGTCGCGAACTCCACGCTCAGGTCCGGCAGCGACGTCACGTCGGGGATCAGCCACGGCTCGGAGCCGTTGGCGATCGCTCCGTCGGACAGCAGCAGCACCGGCGTCCGGTACTCCAGCGCGATCCGCACCGCGTCCAACGCGATCTCGAAGCAGTCAGCGGGCGAGCACGGCGCCAGCACCGGCACCGGCGACTCGCCGTTGCGCCCGTAGAGCGCCTGCAGCAGGTCGGCCTGCTCGGTCTTGGTCGGCAGACCGGTCGACGGGCCACCTCGCTGGATGTCGCACACCAGCAGCGGCAGCTCCAGCGCGACGGCCAGGCCGATGGTCTCCGACTTGAGCGCCAGACCAGGACCCGACGTGGTCGTCACGCCCAGCGAACCGCCGAAGGAGGCGCCCAGAGCGGCGCCGACACCGGCGATCTCGTCCTCGGCCTGGAAGGTGGTCACGCCGAAGTTCTTGTGCTTGGCGAGCTCGTGCAGCACGTCGGAGGCCGGGGTGATCGGGTAGGTGCCCAGGAACACCGGCAGCTCGCTGCGCTGCCCCGCCGCCACGATCCCGTAGGCCAGGGCGGTGTTGCCGGTGATCTGCCGGTAGGTGCCCTCGGGCAGCTTGGCCGGAGCGACCTCGTAGGTCACCGCGAACGACTCGGTCGTCTCGCCGTAGTTCCAGCCCGCGCGGAAGGCCAGCACGTTGGCCTCGGCGATGTCGGGCTTCTTGGCGAACTTCTCCCGCAGGAACCGCTCGGTGCCCTCGGTCGGCCGGTGGTACATCCACGACAGCAGACCCAGCGCGAACATGTTCTTGCAGCGCTCGGCGTCCTTCTTGCCCAGACCCGTGTCCGCCAGCGCGCCCTGGGTCAGCGTCCCCATCTGCACCCTGTGCACCGCATAGAGGTCGTCGAGGACCTCGCCTTCGAGGGGGTCGGCGTCGTAGCCGACCTTGGTGAGGTTGCGCTTGGTGAACTCGTCGGTGTTGACGATCAAGATCCCACCATGCGGAAGATCCCCGAGGTTCGACTTCAGCGCAGCCGGATTCATCGCCACCAGCACATCCGGCCGGTCGCCGGGAGTGAGGATGTCGTAGTCGGCGAAGTGGAGCTGGAAGCTCGACACACCCGGGAGCGTGCCTGCGGGGGCCCGGATCTCGGCCGGGAAGTTAGGCAGCGTCGCCAGATCGTTCCCGAAGGCAGCGGCCTCCGAGGTGAACCTGTCGCCGGTCAGCTGCATGCCGTCACCGGAGTCACCGGCGAAGCGAATCACGACCCTGTTGAGCTTCCGGGTCCCGTTCGTCCGGTGTCCGTTCGTCGCACCCAATTGATCCGTTCCCCTTCAATTGCAGGCAACGTTCGTCCTGTGGCGAACGATACAGGTACGGGAGTGGCCGCGATCACGGAGTCGATCTTCGCGACCACCGTGCGCAACCCTCTGCTCGGAACGATCCAGTTCCAGATCCCCGCGCAGGCAGGCGTACCTGTATCGATGGTGCTACCAGGAGGTGAACGGGCGCTACGGGCTGTTCAGCGACAAATTTGTGATCTGCCACACGATAAGTGCTTCCCAAGATGCGGGAAAACGATCGCTCAACTGGCCGATGCCCACCCGGGGCCGGGTCGGATTACATCTCAAGCCGGACTACAAGTCCGGTCGAGCCTGCCCGTGGAGGACACCATGCCGCTGCACCCGGAAGCCGAACCCTTCGTCGCACAGGCGAAGCAGCTGTTCCCCGACCTCGGCGGCGAGGTGACCGACGCCGCGACGGCCCGCAGGCTCTCGGCGGCCAGAGGCGACGACAGGCCGCGGCAGGAGGTCGAGCGCGTCGAGGACCGGGTGATCCCGGGCTCCTACGGCGTGGAGATCCCGGTGCGGATCTACTGGCCGAGCACCAGGACCGGGCTGCCGCTGCTGGTGTACTTCCACGGCGGCGGCTGGGTCTTCGGAGACCTGGAGTCCCACGACGGACTGGCGCGCTCGCTGGCCAACGCGGTCGAGGCGATCGTGATCTCGGTCGACTACCGGCTCGCACCCGAGCACCGCTACCCCGCCGCCGTCGAAGACGCGTACTCCGCCGCGGTGTGGGCCTCCGAGCACGCCGCCGAGCTCGGCGGCGACGCGTCCCGGCTGGCCGTGGCCGGTGACAGCGCAGGCGGCAACCTCGCGGCGGTGACCTGCCTGCAGGCCCAGGAGCGCGGCACCCCGGACCTGGCCTTCCAGCTGCTGATCTACCCGGTCACCGACCACGACTTCACCACGCAGTCCTACGTGGACAGCGGGCCGGACTGCCTGCTGACCAAGCAGCACATGATGTGGTTCTGGGACGAGTACGCGCCCGACCTGGAGGTCCGCGACCACCCTTACGCCTCCCCGCTGCGCGCCGACGACCTCACCGGCCTGCCGCCCGCGCACGTGCTCACCGCGGGCATGGATCCGCTGTGCAGCGAGGGCAGGCGCTACGCCGAGCGGCTCGAGGAAGCCGGCGTGCCGACCACCACCCAGCACTGCCCCGGGCTGTTCCACGGCTTCGCCCCCGACGCCGAAGCGATGCCGGTCGCGGCCGAGGCGATGCGCGAGGTCCACGCGGTGCTGCGCACAGCGCTCGGCTAGCGTTCCCGCGCCTCCAGTGGTGCGCTGGGGGCGAGGACGAGAGCGGGGGTGGGCCAGGTGGCCGACGAGGTCGATGTCGTGGTGATCGGCATGGGGCCGGGTGGCGAGGACGTGGCCGCCCGGCTCGGCCGTGCCGGGTTGTCGGTGGTCGGGGTCGAGTCGCGCCTGGTGGGCGGCGAGTGCCCGTACTACGCCTGCATCCCGACCAAGATCATGGTGCGCGCCGCCGACGCGCTGGCCGAAGCTCGCCGCGTACCTGAGCTGGCCGGGTCATCGACCGTCCGGCCGGACTGGTCCCCGGTGGCCACCCGCATCCGCGACGAGGCCACGACCGGATGGAACGACGAGATCGCGGTCCGCCGGTTCGAGGGCACCGGCGGCCGCTTGGTGCGCGGAGTCGGGCGCATCACCGCTCCCGGTGAGGTGACGGTCGGCGAGCAGGTGCTGCGGGCTCGGCGCGCCATCGTGCTCAACCCCGGAACCGAGCCGGCCGTTCCACCGATCGAGGGCTTGGCGGGCACTCCGTTCTGGACCAACCGCGAGGCCGTGTCGATCGAGAAGGTCCCGCAGTCCCTCGTGGTACTGGGCGGCGGCCCGGTGGGGCTGGAGTTCGCGCAGGTCTTCGCCCGGTTCGGCAGCGAGGTCACGATCATCGAGGCGCAGTCGCAACTGCTCCCGCTGTCCGAGCCGGAGGCCGCCGAGGTCATCACGGATCGCCTGCTGGCCGAGGAGGTGCGCGTCCGGGTCGGGAGCGCCGTGCAGCGGGTGTCCTACGACGGGCTCTTCCAGATCTCCACCGAGGGCGAGCAGTTCGAGGCCGATCACCTGCTCGTCGCCACCGGCAGGCGCACGGATCTGGGCGCGCTCGGCGTGGCGGCCGTGGGCCTCGACGACACCGCCCGAACGATCTCCGTCGACGGCCGGATGCGCGCCACCGACGGCGTCTGGGCGATCGGCGACGTGACAGGGCACGGAGCGTTCACCCACACCTCGGTCTACCAATCGCGGATCGCGGCGGCCGACATCCTCGGCGAGCAGGTCACCCCCGCCGACTACCGCGCGATGCCGTCGGTGACCTTCACCGATCCCGAGGTCGCCACGGTCGGGCTGACCGAGACCCGCGCCGTCGCGGAGCTCGACCGGGTGCGCACCGCGATCTCCCGGCTACCGGAATCGACCAGGGGCTTCATCCACAAGATCGGCAACGAAGGACTGGTGAAGCTGGTCGCCGACGGCGATCGCGGTGTCCTGGTCGGTGCCACGGCCGTCGGCCCGTCCGGCGGTGAGATCGTCGGCGCGCTGGCCGTCGCGGTGCACGCCGAGGTCCCGATCACCCGCCTCAGCGAGATGATCTTCGCCTACCCCACGTTCCACCGGGCGATCGAGCCCGCGCTCGACGAACTCGCCGCTCCTTAGTCGCGGGCCGCGCCTCGGCGGCGCTTGCGCTCGTACATGTCCTGGTCCGCGGCGTGCACCAACTCGTCCCGGGTCGTGTGCGGGTCGGTGGTGACGGTAAGTCCGACGCTGGTGCGCAGCCGCAAGGTCGTTCCGCCCACGGTCACCTCCGTGTTGAGGCGCTGTTCGATGCGATCCCGCAGCTCGGCGGCTTCGGCCGCGCTCTCGACCAGGCCCACCACGACGAACTCGTCGCCGCCGAGGCGCGCGACCGCATCGCCACCGGGGACGGCCTCCTGCAGCTGATGAGCTGCGGCGATGATCACCTTGTCCCCCACCAGGTGGCCGTACTGGTCGTTGAGCGGCTTGAGCTCGTCGAGATCGGCCACGATGACAGCGAGCATCCCGTCTCCCCGGGCGATCCGCCTGAGCCCCAGGTCCATCAGATCGGCCAGCATCGTGCGGTTGGCCAGCCCGGTGAGCGGGTCGTGCAGCGCCAGCTGCGCCAACCGCGCGTCGGCGAGGCGGCGCTCGCCGATGTCGTCGTACTGGCTGACCACGAAGGCGGGCCTCCCGCTGGCCCCGGGAACGGCGGTGGCGCGGATCAGCATCCAGATCGCGTGGCCGTCCTTGCGCCGGTAGCGCTTCTCGATGTTGACGCTCTCCACCGCACCGTGGACGAGATCCTCCAGCGCCGCGCGGCCCCGTTCGTCGTCGTCTTCGAAGGTGACCTCGCTGAAGTGCTTGCCGAGCAGCTCTTCGCGGGTGTAGCCGAGCATGTCGCAGAGCGTGTCGTTGACCTCGGTCCAGTACCCCTTGAGATCCAGCAGCGCCATGCCGATCGGAGCGTTGGCGAAGCTGCGCTGCCACAGCAGTTCGGCCTCGCGGCGGCGGGTGATCTCCTGGCTCTGGGAGAGGAAGTAGACGGGGGTGCCGAGGGCATCCCGGATGAACGCGCGCGAGACCAGCGCCCAGATCACGGTCCCGTCGGAGCGGATGTAGCGCTTCTCCAGCGGCACGTCCGACTCGATCGGGCCCTCGACGTCGATGTCATCGGGGTGCGTCACGCTGCGGTAGTCGCGACCGACCAGCTCCTCCGGGCGGTACCCCAGCATCGTGCAGAACGCATCGTTGACGTGCAGGTACTTCCCCTGCAAGTCGATGATCGCCATGGCTGCCGCAGCCTGTTCGAAGAGCGGCTGCCAGGGGTTCGGCGCGGCGTCTCCGCCCGGCGGTGAGGAGGTGGGCATACGAAACGCACGATAGCCGCCGCGCACCGGGCACGCATCGACTGACGGACACCGCAGCTCCGCGTAGGACGCCGAACACGGTGCGTTACTATCCCGGCACCGATCCAGTCGAGCGCGGAGCGTGTGCAATGGCGGGAACTTCGGTGGGGCGCGCCGTCGATCAGATCCGGCGGATGCTGCGCGGTCAGGAACTGCTTCCGGGACAGCCCCTGCGGCAGGAGGCGCTGGCCGAACGGCTGGGCGTGAGCCGGGTTCCGATCCGGGAGGCCCTCAAGTCGCTGGAGGCCGAAGGCGTCGTGCGCCACCAGCCGAACGTGGGCTACACGGTGACCCGGTTGTCCTCCGACGAGCTGCAGCAGTCCTACCTGATGCGCGCCGCGCTGGAGTCCACGGTGCTACGCCGGGTTCCGCGGTTCAGCGACGCGCAGCTGGTCGACCTGCGCGAACTCAACCGGAGCATCGAGGCCGCCGCGGAGGCCACCGACGTGCTGCGGATGACCGAGCTCGACCACGACTTCCACTTCGTGATCTTCCGGAGTTCCCGGCTCGACCTGATCGTCGACGAGATCGAGCGAATATGGACCATGACCGAGCCGTACCGCTCGGTCCACTTCTACGACCAGGGCGCTCGGCGAAGACTGGTGGGCGAGCAGCGCATGCTGATCGACGCGCTGGGCAAGGGCGAGACTGCCACCGCGATCTCGATCATGGACTCCCACCGAAACAGGCCGGTGCTCCCGCTGCCCATCACCCACGGCGCCGCGATCCCCTCGGCGCGCTGAGGTCCTCTAGAGCTGTTCGATGCGGGCGGCGATGCCGTCGAGGACGCGGCGCAGGCCGTACTCGAACGGAACCTCGGCCTTGCGGGGGCGGCGCTGCGCCACCGCGGCCATGACCTCGCAGACCGTCGGGAAGGCCTCCTGCTGACCGAACTCGGCCAGCATCGTCGCGCTGATCATCTGCGGCCCGTCGGAACCCCGGTCGGCCACGAAGGGGGCGCTGCCCCGCACGAAACCGTTGACCAGCAGCACGGTGTTGAGCATGTCGGCCGGTCCGAGCCCGGTACCGCGCAGAGCCGCCAGTCCCGCTTCCAGGAAACCGACCTCGTTCGGCCCCATCACCCGCGGCCGGGTCACCAGCGCCAACGCCCACGGGTGACGTTCGAAGACGCGTACGTTGGCGCGCGCCCAGGTTTCCATCGCGCTGCGCCAACCGGTCCGCTTGCCGATGTCCGGTGGAGCGCCGATGGCCGTGTCGAGCATCAGGCTGGTCAACTCGTCCTTGCTCGGCACGTAGCGGTAGAGCGACATGGTGCCGACGCCGAGTTCGCCGGCGAGCCGTTGCATCGACAGCGCCTCCAGCCCTTCGGCATCGGCGAGCCGGACGGCGGCCTCGACGATGCGGGGCAGGCTCATCGTCGGTTTCGGCCCGCGCGGCGGGCGGTTCCTGTCGCCCCAGAGCAGTTGAGCGCCACTGGGCTGGACGCGTCGATCGGTCATCGCTGTCCATCCTCGTGCTCGACGTCGGCGTCGCGCGTAGAGGCTACGCTGAACGGGTTAACAGCCCGTGTTCTGGACGGCATGTTCGGAGATCTCGCGAGTCCGGTTCGGCGGCATCACCCCCAGTCGATGCCGCCGAACCGCCCCGACCCCATCGCTGCGCAATCTCCTATTGCGTGCGGCATACGCATATTACCTCACGGCCTCAACGGCGAGATCTAGAGGAGCTCCTCCGGCACGTCCACCAGCCGGGCGCGCAGGAACTCCCCCACAGCCTTGCCGATCGGGTCGACCCGCAGGTTGCTGGACCCGCCGGTGCCCAGCAGGCCGCGCAGCACGAAGTGGACGGCGCGCAGGTTCGGGAACTCGTGCCGCACGATCTCCAGACCCTCTGCCTCCGGCATCAGCCGATGCAGCTCCTCCGCGGTGAGCAGGCTCCGCAGCCACGGCCAGGCGTCCGGATCCGACACCCACAGACCCACGTTGCTGTTGCCGCCCTTGTCACCTGCCCTCGCGTGCGCGACTCGTCCCAGCGGCACGCGCCGAGTGGCACGCGGTTCCAGCGCCGGTGGATCGGGATGCTCCGGCTGGGACGGTTTTTCGACGACGCTGGAGGGCTCGACCTCGATGCGGGATCCGTCGTCGAGGACCACGAGGTGCCCGACCGCACCGACGTCCAGCAGCGCGGGCCAGTAGTCGATCCGCGTGCTCGGCGTCGCCGCCTGCCGAGCGGCGGTGTCGGTGAAGAAGCCCGGGATGCTCGACAGGTACAACTGGCCCACACCGGCGACCAGCCGCTGCAGCGGTTCGCGTTCTGCCGCGGTGGCCATGATCCTCACCTGCACGGTGGCGTCCCACTGCCGCTGCGGATCCTCGGCGGCGACGCCGATCGCGGAGACGTCGAGCTCGGCCTCGGGGTCGTCCAGCAGCGCCGCGGCCTGCTCGCGGATCAAGGCCACCTTCTCGTCGATGTCGAGACCGGTGGCGTAGAGGGTGGTGACGATCTGGTGGCCGATCGGGGCGAACAGCGCCACCTTGGTGGTCGGCGGTGGCGGCGAGCCGGTGGTGCCCGACAGCTGCACCCGGTCCGGCCCGACCTCGCTCAACCGCACGGTGTCCAGGTGCGCGGTGACGTCCGGGTTGAGGTAGCGCGGGCCCTCGATCTCGTAGACCAGCTGCGCGGTCACGGTGTCCACTGTGACCGCTCCCCCGTGGCCGGAGTGCTTGGTGATGACGGTCGTTCCGTCGGAGTCGATCTCGGCGATCGGGAAGCCGGGTGCGACCATGCCCGGGATCTCGGCGAAGCCGGAGAAGTTGCCGCCGGTCGCGTGCGGCCCGCACTCGATGATGTGCCCGGCGACGACGGCCGCCGCGAGCTGGTCGAAGTCGGTGCGCTCCCACTCGTGCCACCAGGCGGCGGGACCGACGGTCAGCGAGGCGTCGGTGACCCGCCCGCACACCACGATGTCGGCTCCGGCGCCCAGCGCGGTGGCGATGCCCCAGCCGCCGAGGTAGGCGTTGGCCGCGACCGGTCGCCCTCGCCAGCTCGACAGCGGTTCGCCGGTGTCCATGCTGGCCAGGTCGTGCCCCTCGGCCTGCAGCGCATCCAGCCTCGGCAGCACGTTGTCGCCCTCGACGTGGGCGACCCGCAGGTCCGCTCCGGCTTCGGCGACGAGCCGCCGGACCGCCTCGGCCAGCCCTGCCGGGTTGAACCCGCCCGCGTTGACGACCACTCGCGTGCCGCGCTCGGCGATGGCGGGCAGGTGCGGTTCCAACTGCGTCAGGAAGTACTCGACGTATCCGCGCGACGGGTCGTTGCGGTGCCGGGCCGAGAGCATCGCGAGGGTGAACTCGGCGAGGTAGTCACCGATGAGGACGTCGACCGGATCTCCCGCCATCGCCTCGTCGAGCGCGCTGCGCCTGTCTCCCAGGTAGCCCGAGAACCCTGCGATCCGAATCGGCCCAGCCATAGATCCCACCTCATCCGGGGTCGGCGAACTCGTCGGTGACGCTAGGCACAGTGAGGCGACGAGCACAAGCACGCGCCGGGCGCCCGATCTTGACTGCGCGCACGCACGGCCCTTAACGTTCGCTAAGTTCCGCCGTGCACGGTTTCGCCCTGCAGCGCGCGGTTTTCACAACCCTGCCTGGAGGAAGAGCCCGTGTCGACAGCAGAGCGGATCAGCTGCACCGTCACCGATGGAGTGGCCGACGTGCGGTTGAACCGCCCCGACAAGCTCAACGCCATCGACCAAGCGATGTTCGAGGAGCTCGTCGCCACCGGCGAGCGGCTGCGCTCGGATTCCAGCGTGCGCGCGGTCGTGCTCTCCGGCGAGGGGCGCGGGTTCTGCGCCGGGCTGGACTTCAGCGTCTTCGGCGAGATGGCCGAGGGCGCCCGCCCGCCGCGCCTGGAGACCGACGGCCCCGCCAAGGCTCTCGCGCAGCAGGCCGTGCACATCTGGACGCTGCTGCCGCAGCCGGTGATCGCCGCGGTGCACGGCGTCTCCTACGGCGGCGGCCTGCAGATCGCGCTGGGCGCCGACATCCGGCTGGTCGCCCCGGACGCCCGGCTCTCGGTGCTGGAGATCAAGTGGGGCATCAACCCGGACATGACCGGCACCCAGGTGCTGCCGGAGTTGGTGGGCCGCGATGTCGCCAAGGAGCTGACGTTCACCGGCCGCGTGGTCAGCGGCGAGGAGGCCGTCGCGCTGCGGCTGGCCACCCGCGTGGAGGAGGACCCGCACGCGGCGGCCCTGGCGCTGGCGCGCGAGATCGCGGGCAAGAGCCCGCAGGCCATCCGCGAGTCCAAGCGGCTGCTCGACCTGGCCGGCCGGATCCCGCTCGACGAGGGATTCGAAGCCGAGCAGGTCGCGATCCACTCGCTGATCGGGACGCCGAACCAGCTGGAGGCGATCTCGGCGAACCTGGAGAAGCGCACTCCGAACTTCACCGACCCGGCCTGAGGAGCTGGCGGGGGTGTTTCGGCAGTGCGGGTAGCGGAAACCGCCCGGCTCCCTTTTCGAACGGCTAATCCAGGTCTGTCGCGGCGCTGGCCTGCACCGCGTCCGCGACGGCGGCGAGCGCGGGCGAGTCGAGCTTCCACTGCTGCCAGTACAGCGGCACGTCCACTCCGCGGTCCGGTGCGATGTCGACCAGCGCACCGGACCTCAGCAGCGGGTCGGCCTGCACCCTCGGAACCATCCCCCAGCCGAGGCCCACCACGATGGCCTCGACGAACCCCTCCGATGAGGGAACGAAGTGCCGGGGGCCACCGGCGCCCCGACCTCGGGTGATCGTGCGTGCGAAGGCGTCCTGCAGGTCGTCGTGGCTGTCGAAGATCAGCACCGGGACCTCGTCGAGAACCTGCGCGAGCGACCGCGCCCCTTTCCGCGCCGGTGCCACGCACGCCAGGTAGCGCATGTGCCCGAGCCGGCGCACCGAGCAGCCCTGGACGGGGTCCGGCGTCGACGTCACCGCCGCCATCACCCGGCCTTCCCGCAGCAGCGTCGTGGTGTGCGACTCGTCGGCGCGGTGCAGCTCGAAGCAGATCCCCAGGTCCTCGCGAACCCGCGCCAGCGCAGGCACGAACCAGGTGCTCAGCGAGTCGGCGTTGACCGCGATGGGCAGCGTGCTCGGTGCGCCGCTGCCCGACATGCCGAGCTCGGCGGCCACGTCGCCCTCCATCCGCGCCAGCTGCCGGGCGAAGCGAACCACCACCTGCCCGGAGTCGGTGAGCTGCACCGGCTTGCTGCGGATCACCAGGACGCGTCCGGTGCGCTGCTCGAGGGCTTTGAGCCGCTGGCTGACCGCCGACGGCGTCACGTGCAGCGCGGCTGCGGCGGCGTCCAGGGTGCCGCCGTCGACCACGGCGAGCAGCGTCCGGACGTGCTCCAAGGGCAGATCGAAGTTCACATCACCTAATGGTAGTTCAGAATCTTTAGCTGTACTGTTCCCGGACCTGGACCTAGCGTCGAGTGCATGGCCAACGCCCTGCTCCCGATGTCCGCTGGATTCGTCACGTGCATGTCCCTGATCGTCTCGATCGGCGCCCAGAACGCCTTCGTGCTGCGCCAAGGCCTGCGACGGCACGCCGTGCTGCTGGTGGTGACCATCTGCGTCGTCTCGGACGTCATCCTCATCGCCTTGGGAGTGGGCGGTTTCGGAACGCTGGTGACCAGCTCGCCGACGCTGCTCACCATCTGCACCGCAGTCGGCGGCTGCTTCCTGCTCGGCTACGGATTCCTCGCCGCTCGGCGGGCGCTGCGCCCCGCGTCCGGACTCGAGGCCGGCACCGGCGAGACGCGTTCGCGCAGGCGTGCGGCGATGACGTGCCTGGCCATGACGTGGCTGAACCCGCAGACCTACCTGGAGACGATCCTGCTCATCGGGTCGGTGGCGGCCGGTTACGGCGCGATGCGCTGGGAGTTCGGAGCAGGTGCGCTGGCGGCCAGCTGCGTGTGGTTCGTCGCCCTGGGCTTCGGGGCGCGACTGCTGACCGGCTTCTTCTCCCGCCCGGGTTCGTGGCGCGTGCTCGACGGCGTGATCGCGGTGATGATGGTGTCGCTGGGAACCAGCCTGCTGACGGGTGCGTGACCTGTGGATTCATCCAAGGCGATCATTTGCTGGTGTTGTCTTGCAGTGCTTTTCGAACCTGATCACCTGATCGTGTAGGCGCTTTTCGCTCGCACTTTCGAACGCCGGAATGCACCATTGACACATGCGTTCGACAGGAATCAACCAATGCTCATCACTCACCACCGATGAACTCCTTCTCACATCAACGGTGTTCGACTTCCCCGACCTGACCTCTGCCGCCACAGAGCGACATTCGATCCGACATAGGATTCATGCCCCTGGCACGCCACGCCGCCGGGCAGTGGCCCGAGAGCCACCGCCCGGCACGCGCTGATGCCCGAACGTCTTTGCACTCTCCGATCCTCAGATGGCCGGTGCTCCCGGCGACATGTTCCTTGACAACCGCAGAACGGGAAAAGCGGGCGCTCACACCCCCTCCGGGCGAGCAGGCCACTCCGGCATGAACTCGGGGTAGTCCTGACTCACCCGGAGGGGGAACTCCGGAGGGCGCTTGGCCAGGAACGAACCGATCCCCTCGGCCGCGTCCGCTCCGGCGCCGAGCTCGTTGATCCCCTTGGAATCCAACCGGTGAGCCTCCCAAGGCGAGGACGCGGAGAGCATTCCCCACATGAGCTGGCGGGCCACCGCCACCGACACCCCCGAGGTGTTCTCGGCGATCTCTCGGCAGATCGAACGCGCGGTGGGGATCAGCTCGTCGTCGGCCACCACCCGCGACACCAGGCGGCCCGACAGCGCTTCCGCCGAGTCGAAGAGGCGCCCGGTCGCGGCCCATTCCATCGCTTGCGAGATGCCGACCACCCTCGGCAGGAACCAGGACGAAGCCGCCTCCGGGAGGATTCCCCGGCGGGTGAACACGAACCCGAACTTGGCGCTCTCGGCGGCGATGCGGATGTCCATCGGCAGCGTCATGGTGACTCCGACGCCCACCGCGGCACCGTTGAACGCACCGATGACCGGCTTGCGCATCGCAGCCACCCGCAGCGCCACCGTGCCGCCACCATCACGCGGCACCCCGTCGACCTCGCCGAGCTCGCGGTGGGCGTTGGCCCGCGCGTCGTTGTTCTCGCCGTTGAAGGTGTCCTCCCCCGCGCTGAGATCCGCGCCCGCGCAGAACGCACGGCCCGCACCCGTCACGATGACCGCGCGGACCGAGTCATCGGCCTCCGCGGCGTCGAAGGCCCCGATGAGCTCGCCGCGCATCACGTGGGTGAACGCGTTGAGCCGCTGGGGGCGGTTCAGGGTGATCGTGGCGATCCCCTCGGAAACCTCGTATCCGATCTCGGTGTACGTCATCGCACCTTCCGTTTCGCGGGTTTGAAAACGACCTTGCGCAGTGGAAAAGTCCGGTCTGCAAGCACGAGCTCAGAAAGCGGGGCACCATGTCCGAGGTCGAGTACCGGCAGTCCGCGTTCGCACCGCCCGCCGGCGCCACCGACATCCTGCTGGTCCGGCACGGCGAGTCCGCGCCGGCGGTCCCGGGCAAGCCCTTCGACCTCGTCGGCGGGCAAGGCGATCCGGAACTGGCCCCGGCGGGCCGGGTGCACGCCGAGCGCGTGGGCCACCGGCTCGCCGGCGAACGACTGGACGCCCTCTACGTCACCAACCTCCGCCGCACGACCGAGACCGCCGCTCCCCTGGCCACCAGGCTCGGGTTGGTCCCGCAGGTGGAGAAGGACCTTCGGGAAGTGCACCTCGGCGAGTTCGAGGGCGGACTGTTCCGGCAGAAGGTCGCCCAGAACGACCCGGTCATCCAGCGGATGCACAGCGAGGGCCGGTGGGACGTCATCCCGGGCGCCGAACCTGCCGAGGCCCTGCGCGATCGCGTCGCCGGAGCGATCGGCCGGCTTGCCGCCGCCCACCCCGACGAGCGCATCGCCGTGTTCACCCACGGCGGCGTGATCGGCGAGATCATGTCCATCGCCAGCGGCAGCCTCCCGATGGCGTTCCTCGGGGCGAGCAACGGTTCGATCTCCCAGATCGTGGTCACCGCCGGACGCTGGATCGTGCGGCGGTTCAACGACACCGCGCACCTGGACGGCGGGCTGGACGAGCAGCCCGCCGCCCTGAGCTGAGGCCGCGGCCACCGCGGCGCTACTTCAGTCCCAGCGCCCGGACGGCCTCGGTCGGGTCGCCCGGCGCGACCAGCGCCATCGCCGGTGTCGTCACACCGTTGTCGACGTACTGCTGGACGCGTTCCCGGCAGTGCTCGGCCGGGCCGTGCACCACCAGGTCGTCGACCACGCTGTCGGGGATCGCCGCGAGCGCCGCCTTGCGATCACCGGCGTCCCACGCCTGCCACATCGGGGTGAGCTCGTCCCGACCCAGCCACTCGTGGAAGGCGCGGTAGACCGGCACGTTCATGTAGGCGGCGATGTGCCGCCGCGCCAGCCCCCGCGCCGTGTCCGGGTCGGTGTCGGGCATGACGAAGATGCGCGCCACGACCTCCTTGTCCGGGCCGCCCTCCCGCACGTAGGGCACGACGGTGCGCACGTCGTCCGGGGACAGCCAGTTGATGATCGCGCCGTCGGCCTCCCGCCCGGCCAGCTTCAGCATTCCCGGGCGCAGCGCGGCCACCAGCACTGGCGGCACCGGATCGGCCACGAGTCCGGCGGTGAACCCCTTGACCTCGAAGGTGTCGTAGGACTCGGTGACCTTCTCACCGCTCAGAGCGCGGCCCAGGAACCGCACGGTGTCGCGCACCCGCTTGTACGGCTCGTCGAAGGGGATGCCGTTCCAGCGTTCCACGATGACGTTGGACGAGGTGCCCACGCCCAGCGCGAACCGGCCGGGGGCCGCCGAGGCGAGCGTGGCCGCGCTCATCGCCAAGGTCGCCGGGCCGCGGGTGTAGACGGGCACGATCGCCGTGCCCAGCCGCAGTTGCGGGGCCCACGTGGCGGCCAGCGCCAGCGGGGTGAACGCATCGGCGCCGTTGGCCTCCGACGACCACACGTCGGTGTAGCCGAGGTCGGGCAGTTCGGCGATGAGTTCGCGCTGCTCCGGCAGCGAGAGCTCGGGCAGCGGAACGGAGATGCCCCAACGTCGATCCACAGGTATCCCTTTCAGTTCAGTTCGCGTAGCGGGCTTTGAGCTTGCCCTTCACGAGTTTTCCGGTCGGTGTGCGCGGCATCTCGTCGACGAAGTCCACGCTGCGCGGCACCTTGTAGTGGGCCACGCGCTCGCGTGCGTGGTCGATGATCTGCCGCTCCAGCTCCGGCCCCGGTGAGGCTCCCGGCGCGGGTTGCACGACGGCCTTGACCGCCTCGCCCATCTCGGGGTCCGGGACGCCGAAGACGGCCACGTCGAGGATCGACGGGTGCAGCGCCAGCACGTCCTCGACCTCCTGCGGGTAGATGTTCACCCCGCCGGAGATGATCATGAATGCCTTGCGGTCGGTGAGGAACAGGTATCCGTCCTCGTCGAGGTACCCGAGGTCACCCGTCGTCGCCCAGTTGAGGTGGCCGGGATGTTTGGCCGAGCGGGTCTTCTCGGGATCGCCGAGGTACTCGAACTCGATCTCCTCGCGTTCGAAGAACACGGTGCCGACCTCACCGGCCGGCAGTTCCTCGCCCGCTTCGTCGCAGACGCGGACGACGCCGAGCAGCGGCCTGCCCACCGAGCCCGGTTTCTCCAGCCATTGCGCCGAGTCGATCATCGTCATGCCGATGCCCTCCGTGGAGGAGTAGTACTCCTGCAGGATCGGGCCCCACCACTCGATCATCGCCCGCTTGACCTCGATCGGGCAGGGCGCGGCGGCGTGCACGGCGTTGCGGTGGCTGGAGAGGTCGTAGCGGTGGCGGGTCTGCTCGTCGAGCTTGAGCATCCGCACGAACATGGTCGGCACCCACTGGCTGTGGGTGACCTGGTAGCGCTCGATGGCCCGCAGCGCCTGCTCGGGGTCGAAGCGCTCCATCATCACCACGGTCCCGCCGATGGCGTGCACCGCCGCGCAGTAGCGCAGCGGAGCCGCGTGGTAGACGGGAGCCGGGGACAGGTAGACGGTGTCCTCGTCGAAGCCGTAGAAGCCGCGCAGCAGATCCACCAGGATGTTCCCCGGCTCGTGCACCTGGCGGTCGGGCAGTTCGGGCCGGATCCCCTTGGGGCGGCCGGTGGTTCCGGAGGAGTACAGCAGGTCGGCGCCGCACGGTTGCACCGCCGGAACCTCGGAGGAGGCGGTGGCCAGAGCCTGCTCGTAGTCGCCGTACCCGGCCACCGGCCCACCGTAGGCCAGCCGGACGCGCACCCCCGAGGTCAGTTCGGCGACCTGCTCGGGCAGGGCTCCCAGACCGGCCGAGACCACGAGCGCGCTGGCACCCGAGTCGTTGACGATGTAGGCGACCTCGTCGGGCTGCAGGTGGCTGTTGACGGCGCAGACGTACATGCCCGAGCGCACGGCGGCCCAGTACACCTCGTAGGCGTGCAGGTTGTTGTCGGAGAGCACGGCGACCACGTCGCCCTTGGACAGCCCGCTGGCGCGCAGCGCGTTGGCCAGCCGCAGCGAACGCTCGTCGAGTTCTCGATAGGTCAGCACCTCGCCCGAGCCGGCCATGATCAGGGCCGGTTTGTCGGGCATGGTGACGGCGTGGACACCTGGGTACATGCGGCTCCTCCTTGAACCTCGCGTACCGCCTTCGATTACCTCACTTGACGAGTCCCTCGACCTTCCCGAAGAGCCGGCTGGACTGCTCGGCGCTGGGCACCACGAACTTGCCCTCGGCCTCCACCAGCACCGCGTCCGGTGCGTCCGCGGTGCAGATCGTGGCCTTCGACTCGGTCCAGCGACCATCGACGCGCTCGACGCGGCCGACGATCCGCAGCGGGGTGGTCAGCGGCACCGGCCGCCGGTAGCGCAGCGACAGCTGCACCGTCATGCCGGGCGGCGCTCCACCCGCGGCGTGGGCGTGCCCGAGGATCTGGTCGAGCAGCAGAGCGCTCATGCCGCCGTGCACGTAGCTCGGCGGCCCCTCGTAGGCCAACCCGAGGGTGCAGGTGCCCACCGCGGCACCGTCGACGATCTCCACCCGCATCGGAGGGGCGATCGGGTTTCCCGGACCCACGGCCGGGCTGTAGAGGCGGCGCGGGCGCCGACCGTCGTCCACGGCCGCCAGCTGTCCGCGCTCCCGGCGGACCGCGTCCAGCGGAGGCACGAGCGCCCTCACCTGCGAGGTGATCTCGCGCAGCGTCTCAGCGTCCGCCTCGGTGGACACGGCGGCGTCGGTGAGGTCGCGCAGCGCGGAACCGAGGTCTCGCACCGCCTGCCGGCGTTCCCGCAGTTCGTCTTCGCTCTCGGCGGTCACGTTCGCTGATCCCTCCGGGGTCGCGATCAGATTTCGGCCTTCAGTTAAACCCGTCGCCCGCCCTCCAGTCCAGACAGACCGGCCGGTCGGTATGAGTTCCTTCCGGTACCGCACCGGATAGGCTTCGCGGGAGGCGAGTCGGGAGGTGTCGTGCCGCAACAGCGTGGAGAGCACTTCGTCCGCGCGGTGGAGCGGACCATGTCCGTGCTGCGGGCGTTCACCGCGGAGCGGGCCGAGCTGTCGCTGACGGAGGTCGCCCAGGCCGCGGACCTGGACAGGGCCGGCGCTCGCCGCATCCTGCTGACCCTCGTGGAGCTGGGCTACGTGCAGCAGGCCGAACGCCGCTACGCGCTGACCCCTCAGGTGCTGGAGTTCGGCCACGCCTACCTCACCAGTCGGTCGCTGCCGCAGATCGCCGAGCCGCACCTGCAGGAGCTGACGCGGCAGGTGCGGGAGATGACCGCGATGGCGGTGCTGGAGGGCACCGAGATCCGCTACATCGCTCAGGTGCCGGGTCCGAAGCTGCTGTCGGTGACGATCCCGGTCGGCACCCGGTTCCCCGCGCACGCGACCTCGATGGGCAAGGTGCTGCTGGCCGCGGTGCCGCCGGAGCGGCTGGAGGCCAGCCTCCGCTCGGTCGAACTGGCACCGGTCACCCCGCACACGGTCACGACCCGCCAGGAGCTGCTGGCGGAGCTCGCAGCGGTGCGCAAGCGCGGATTCGTGATCGCCGACGACGGGCTGGAAGAAGGGCTGCGCGGCGTGGCGGTCCCGGTCCGCGATGCCGACGGCCGGGTGTTCGCCGCGGTCAACGTCTCCCTGTACAAGCACGGCTCCACCGAGCAAGGAGTTCAACGCGAGATCGTGCCGCTGCTGGCGCGCACGGCTGCGCGCATCGAGGCCGACCTGCGGGTGCGGCCCGGAAACCGCTGAACACCGGTTTCCGGGCCGCACCTGACGTCCCCGTGGCGGGTGCAGGGGCAGCCCCCTCAGGCGTCGGGGTCCTCGATGTAGGTCTTCTCCGCGACGTGGATGTAGAAGTCGGGCTCGTCGACCGGGTTCTCCTGGAAGTCGCCGAAGGTGTCGATGCGCTGGAACCCGACGTCGCGCAGCAGCCCGCGCAGGTAGTCCCTGCGCAGCGGGTACATGTTCAGGTGGTACTCGCTGCCGTCGGGGAACTCGTAGCGGTACCTGGCCAAGCCGTCGTCGACGTGGTCGGGAACCGCTTCGACCTCGGTTCCGCAGTAGTAGTAGCTGCTCTTGCCGCCGGCCTTGCCGTCCAGCAGTGCGTCGTAGTTGCGCTGGTCGATGATCAGCACCCCGTCGTGCTTGAGCATCGCGTAGAACTCGGCGAGCGCCTTGCGGCGGTCGTGCTCGCTGAACAGGTGCGTGAAGGAGTTCCCCAGGCAGATGACGGCGTCGAACTCGCCGTGCACATCGCGGTTGAGCCAGCGCCAGTCGGCGTTGACCACGCGCAGCAGGTGGCCGCCGTTGTCCATTCCGTTGCGGAACGCCTTGGCCAGCATCTGCGGACTGCCGTCGGCGCTGACGGTCTCGAACCCGGCCTCGATGAGCTGGACGGAGTGGAACCCGGTCCCGGTCGCCACGTCCAGCACGCTGCGCACTCCGCGGGCCTTGAGCTGGTCGACGAAGAACCGGCCCTCCCCCGCGGCGCGGCGCTCCCAGTCGATCAGGTCGTCCCACTTGTCGACCATGCCACCCACGTATTCCTGGGTGTAGTGGCCGGTTTCGCGGACCTCGAGCGGATCGTCGCCGAAGACCTGCTCACGAATTCCGGTCAGGACATTCTCGGTCATGCTCCCTTTTCCTCACATCGCTCGACAGTGGTGCGGCGCGCGCGATCGCCGAATTCAGCAGCGGAATTCCGATGTGTCCGACGCTAGTCCGATGAATCCGGACAGCAAGACCCCGTTGTCGTCCCTGCCCGGCGAGACCACCGCGAGGCGCTGGTGAAACGCGGCGGAGAAGGGCGCTTCGACCAGGGCGTTCACGCGAGATCACCTGGCTGCTCGGGGCGTCGGGTCCACGCCTTCGATCCGGTTCGCCCACCGAACCCGGCGATCGCTGAGCGAATTCCCAGCCTCACCGGAACGGCGTACCCCAGTGATCTCGAATGCCACGCCGAGGTGCGGAAATCGTTCTGCCCCGGCCGCGTTCGAAGGACGGTGAGCAGAGTGCGACACCGTTCAGCCCTCTCCCGCAGGACCCTCCTTTCCGGGGCACTGGCCACCGGAGCGCTCACCATGATCGGCAACACCACCGCCTGGAGCTCCCCCACCCACTTCGACAACCCGCTGGCGCTCAGACGTGCGGACCCGCACATCCACCGCCACACCGACGGCACCTACTACTTCACCGCGACGATCCCGACCTACGACGGCGTCGTGCTGCGCCGATCGGCGACGTTGCAGGGGCTGGGCACGGCCGAGGAGCACCTGCTCTGGCGCAGGCACGACCACGGGGAGATGAGCAGGCACATCTGGGCGCCGGAACTGCACCACGTCGACGGACGCTGGTACGTCTACTTCGCGGCGGGCAGTTCGGAGGACGTCCAGTCCATCCGGATGTACGTGCTGGAGAACTCCAACCCCGATCCCCTGGCCGGGACCTGGGTGGAACGGGGGCGGATCAGCACCCCCTGGGACACCTTCGCCCTCGACGCCACGACCTTCGAGCACCGAGGCGTCCGCTACTTGGCCTGGGCCCAGCACGAACCCGGAGTCAAGACCCACTCGAACCTCTACCTCGCGCCGATGGACGACCCGTGGACGCTGGGCGACCGACCCGTGCGGCTGTCGGTGCCGACCCACGGCTGGGAGACCCGCGGGTTCCGGGTCAACGAGGGGCCGGCGGCGCTCGCGCGCCACGGCAAGGTGTTCGTGGCGTTCTCGGCCAGCGCCACCGACAGCAACTACTGCCTGGGCCTCCTGTCGGCGTCCGCCGACGCGGACCTGCTCGACAGCGCGTCGTGGGAGAAGCACCCGGAGCCGGTGTTCGCCACCAACCCCGGCACCGGCCAGTACGGGCCGGGGCACAACAGCTTCACCGTCGCCGAGGACGGCGCTGACGTGCTCGTCTACCACGCCCGCCCGTACGACGCCGGGGTCGGCGACCCCAACCGGCACACCCGGCTGCAGGCGTTCGGGTGGCAGCACGACGGTTCGCCGGACTTCGGCGTGCCCGTACCTGACTGAGAACGCGAAAAGGCGGTGCCCCGGCCGGAAACCGGGGCACCGCCTCACACGCTCGAACTCAGACCATCGGGCGTTCGGTCGGCTCGATCGGAGCCGGCAGCACGTCCCGGCCGACGAGGTAGCGGTCCACCCCGGCGGCCGCCGAACGGCCTTCGGAGATGGCCCACACGATCAGCGACTGACCGCGCCCCATGTCGCCCGCGCTGAACACGCCGTCGACGCTGGACATGAAGTTCTCGTCGCGGGCGACGTTGCCGCGCGCGTCGAGCTCGACGCCCAGGTCCTCCAGCAGACCCGGCTTCTCCGGACCGACGAAGCCCATCGCCAGCAGCACCAGCTGGGCCGGGATCTCCCGCTCGGTGCCCGCCACCGGCTCGAAACCGGAGTCGGTGCGCTGGACCTCGACCAGACGCAGCGACTGCAACCGACCCTGGTCATCGCCCACGAACTCCTGGGTGTTGACCGAGTACAGCCGCTCACCGCCCTCCTCGTGGGCGGAGGTGACCCGGTAGAGCATCGGGTAGGTCGGCCACGGGTGCGCCTCGGAGCGCTCCGCGGGCGGCTGCGGCATGATCTCCAGCTGCGTCACCGAGGCCGCGCCCTGGCGGTGCGCGGTGCCGACGCAGTCGGCACCGGTGTCACCGCCGCCGATGACCACGACGTGCTTGCCCTCGGCGTGGATCGGCGAGCGCTCGAAGTCGCCCTCCTGCACCTTGTTGGCCAGCGGCAGGTACTCCATCGCCTGGTGCACGCCGTCCAGCTCACGGCCCGTGGCGGGCAGGTCGCGGGCCTGGGTGGCCCCGCCGGCGAGCACCACCGCGTCGTAGTCGGCGCGCAGCTGCTCCACGGTGACGTCGACGCCGACGTTCACCCCGGTGCGGAACTCGGTGCCCTCGGCGCGCATCTGGCCGAGCCGCCGTTCGAGCCGGCTCTTCTCCATCTTGAACTCGGGGATGCCGTAGCGCAGGAGTCCGCCGATGCGGTCGGCCCGCTCGTAGACCACGACGCTGTGGCCCACTCGCGTCAGCTGCTGCGCGGCGGCGAGTCCGGCCGGACCGGAGCCGATGACGGCGACCTTCTTGCCGGTCCGCTTCGCCGGTAGCTGCGGCTTGACGTAGCCGGCTTCCCAAGCCTTGTCGATGATGGAGATCTCGACCTGCTTGATGCTCACCGGATCGCTGTTGATGCCGACGACGCACGCGGCCTCGCACGGGGCGGGGCACAACGTCCCGGTGAACTCCGGGAAGTTGTTGGTCGCGTGCAGCCGCTCGATCGCGGACTCCCAGTCGTCCCGCCACACCAGGTCGTTCCACTCGGGAATCAGGTTGCCCAGCGGACAACCCTGGTGGCAGAACGGAATTCCGCAGTCCATGCAGCGACCGGCCTGCTTGGTCAGCCGCGGCTGCTCGAATTCCAGGTAGACCTCGCGCCAGTCCTTGATGCGCACGTCCACCGGGCGACGCTGCGGAGTTTCCCGCGGCGTCGTCATGAATCCCTTGGGATCAGCCATGAGCCGCCTCCATGATCGCCTCGTTGACGTCGCGCCCTTCGCGTTCGGCGGCGCTCTGCGCCTCGAGCACCCGCTTGAAGTCGCGAGGCATGACCTTGCCGAACCGCTCGACCGCGGTGTCCCAGTCGGCCAGCAGCTCGCGGGCCACCGCTGACTCGGTCTGCTCGTAGTGCCTGCGCACCCGGTCGTGCAGGAACTCGCGGTCTTCGTCGTCCAGCGCTTCCAGGTCGACCATCTCGGGGTTGATCCGCTGGGGATCGACGTCGAGCACGTAGGCGATGCCGCCGGACATGCCGGCCGCGAAGTTGCGGCCGGTCGAGCCGAGGATCACCGCACGACCACCGGTCATGTACTCGCAACCGTGGTCGCCGACGCCTTCGACAACGGCGATCGCACCGGAGTTGCGGACGCAGAACCGCTCGCCGACGATGCCTCGGACGAACAGCTCACCGCTGGTCGCGCCGTAGAGCAGCACGTTGCCCGCGATGATGTTCTGCTCGGCCACGAACGGCGCCTTCGCGTCGGGCCGGACCACGATCCGGCCACCGGAGAGGCCCTTGCCGACGTAGTCGTTGCCGTCGCCCAGCAGCCGCAGGGTGATGCCCCGCGGGACGAACGCACCGAAGGACTGCCCGGCGGAACCGGTGAAGGTCACGTCGATGGTGTCGTCCGGCAGGCCCTCGCCGCCCCAGCGCCGGGTCAGCTCGGAGCCGAGCATGGTGCCCACGGTCCGGTTGACGTTGCGCACCGGCAGGTCCAGGCGGACCGGGGTGCCTTCCTTGAGCGCGCCCTCCGACAACTGGATCAGCGTGTTGTCCAGCGCCTTCTCCAGACCGTGGTCCTGCTCGGTGGTCTGGTGCAGCGATGCGCCGGCGGGCAGCTCCGGAATGTGGGTGATCGGCGCGAGGTCCAGGCCCTGGGTCTTCCAGTGCCGCACCGCCTCGGAGGTGTCGAGCAGATCGGCGTGCCCGATGGCCTCCTCCAGCGAGCGGAAGCCCAGCTCCGCCAGGTACTCCCGCACCTCCTGCGCGATGAACTCGAAGAAGTTCACGACGTACTCGGCCTTGCCGGAGAACTTCTCGCGCAGCTTCGGGTTCTGCGTGGCCACGCCCACCGGGCAGGTGTCGAGGTGGCAGACGCGCATCATGATGCAGCCCGAGACCACCAGCGGTGCGGTGGCGAAGCCGTACTCCTCAGCACCGAGCAGCGCGGCGATCACGACGTCGCGACCGGTCTTGAGCTGACCGTCGGTCTGCACCACGATCCGGTCGCGCAGGTCGTTGGCCAGCAGCGTCTGCTGCGTCTCGGCCAGGCCCAGCTCCCAAGGACCACCGGCGTGCTTGATCGACGACAGCGGCGAAGCACCGGTGCCGCCGTCGTGACCGGAGATCAGCACCACGTCGGCGTGCGCCTTGGACACACCCGCAGCGACCGTGCCGACGCCGACCTCGCTGACCAGCTTGACGTGAATGCGCGCCTGGGGGTTGGCGTTCTTCAGGTCGTGGATCAGCTGCGCCAGGTCCTCGATCGAGTAGATGTCGTGGTGCGGCGGCGGCGAGATCAGCCCGACGCCCGGCGTGGAGTGCCGGGTCTTGGCCACCCACGGGTAGACCTTGCCGCCGGGCAGCTGACCGCCCTCGCCGGGCTTGGCGCCCTGGGCCATCTTGATCTGGATGTCGTCGGCGTTGACCAGGTACTCGCTGGTCACGCCGAAGCGGCCGGAGGCGACCTGCTTGATCGCCGAGCGCCGCGAGTCACCGTTGGCGTCCGGGGTGAACCGGTCGGCGTCCTCGCCGCCCTCACCGGTGTTGGACTTGCCGCCCAGCCGGTTCATGGCGATCGCCAGCGTCTCGTGCATCTCCTGCGAGATCGACCCGTAGGAGATGGCGCCGGTGGCGAAGCGCTTGACGATGGACGAGACGGGCTCGACCTCGTCCACCGGAACTGGCTTGCGCGCGCCGTCGCGGAACTTGAACAACCCGCGCAGCGTCATCAGCTCGCGCGACTGGTCGTCGACGGCCTGGGTGTACTCCTTGAACACCTCGTAGCGCCCGGAGCGCGTGGAGTGCTGGAGCTTGAACACCGTCTTGGGGTTGAACAGGTGCGGTTCGCCCTCACGGCGCCACTGGTACTCGCCGCCCACGGCGAGCGTGCGGTGCGGCGCCTGCACGCCGTCGACCGGGTAGGCGCGACGGTGCCGTTCGGCGACCTCCGCGGCCAGCACGTCGAAGCCGACGCCGCCGAGGCGCGAGGTGGTGCCGGTGAAGCAGCGCTGCACGACCTCTTCGCCCAGACCGATGGCCTCGAAGATCTGCGCACCGGTGTAGGAGGCCACAGTGGACACGCCCATCTTGGACATGGTCTTGCGAACGCCCTTGCCCAGCGCCTTGATCAGGTTCGCGGTGGCCTGCTCGGCCTCGGTTCCCTTGATGACGCCGGTGGTGACGAGATCCTCGACCGTGGCCATCGCCACGTAGGGGTTAACGGCAGCGGCCCCGTAACCGATGAGAAGAGCGACATGGTGCACTTCGCGGACGTCGCCAGCCTCGACGATCAAGCCCACCTGGGTGCGGTCCTTCTCCCGAACGAGGTGGTGGTGCACGGCACCGGTGGCCAGCAGCGACGGGATCGGCGCGCGCTCGGCGTCGGCCTGGCGGTCGGAGACCACGAGCACGTGCGCACCGTCGGCCACGGCAGCGGAGACCTCGTCGCAGATCTCGTCCAGCCGCGCGCGCAGCGCCGCTCCCCCACCGGCGACCCGGTAGGTGGCGTCGATGACGGCGGGCTTGAGGTCAGGCCGGTCACCGTCGTCGTTGATGTGCACGATCTTGGCGAGCTGGGCGTTGTCGAGCACCGGGAACGGCAGCACCAGCTGGTGGCACGCCTCCGGGGCGTGGTCGAGCAGGTTGTGCTCGGGCCCGACGTGGGTGCCCAGCGAGGTCACCAGCTCTTCGCGGATCGCGTCCAGCGGCGGGTTGGTGACCTGCGCGAACAGCTGGGTGAAGTAGTCGAACAGCTGACGCGGGCGCTCCGACAGGGCGGCGAAGCCGGTGTCGTTGCCCATCGAGCCGATCGGCTCGGCACCCGTGGCGGCCATGGGCTGCAGCAGCACGCCCAGCTCTTCCTGGGTGTAGCCGAAGACCTGCTGCCGGTGCACGAGCGAGTCGTGCGAGGGCAGTTCGCGCTCGCGCTCGGGCAGGTCGCCCAGCCGCACGACGCCCGCGTCCAGCCACTCCTGGTACGGGTACTCGTCGGCGAGCTCGCCCTTGATCTCGTCGTCGTCGATGATCCGGCCGGCGTCGGTGTCGACCAGGAACATGCGGCCCGGCTGCAACCGGCCCTTGCGCACGACCTTGTCGGCCTCGAACTCCAGCACGCCGACCTCGCTGGCCAGCACGACGAGTCCGTCCTCGGTGACCCAGTAGCGACCGGGGCGCAGACCGTTGCGGTCCAGCACGGCGCCGATCTGGGTGCCGTCGGTGAAGGCGACCAGCGCCGGACCGTCCCAGGGCTCCATCAGGTAGTTGTGGAACTCGTAGAACGCCTTGCGCTTGGGGTCCATCTCGGCGTGGTTCTCCCACGCCTCCGGGATCATCATCAGCACCGAGTGCGGCAGCGACCGGCCGCCGAGGTGCAGCAGTTCGAGGACCTCGTCGAAGGTCGCCGAGTCGCTGGCCTCAGGCGAGGCGATCGGGTACAGCCGCTTGAGCTCACCGGGGATGAGGTCGGTGTCGAGCATGCTCTCGCGGGTCCGCATCCAGTTGCGGTTGCCCTTGACGGTGTTGATCTCACCGTTGTGCGCGATGAACCGGTACGGGTGTGCCAACGGCCAGGAGGGGAACGTGTTCGTGGAGAACCGCGAGTGCACCAGGCCGATCGCGCTGGCGAAGCGCTCGTCGCCCAGGTCGGGGTAGAACGCGCCCAGCTGCGCCTCGGTGAGCATGCCCTTGTAGACGATGGTGCGCGCCGAGAGGCTCGGGAAGTACACGTCGGCTTCGTGCTCGGCGCGCTTGCGCACGCAGAACGCCCGACGCTCGAACGCCAGCGCCGTCTCGGCCTGCTGCCCGTCCTCGGCACCGATGAACAGCTGCCGGAAGTTCGGCATGGTTTCGCGCGCCGAGGTGCCCGCGCAGTCCGCGGCGATGGGGACCTCGCGCCATCCCAGCAGTCGCAGCCCTTCCTCGGCCACGATCCGCTCGATGATGGCCACGGCTTCTTCAGCGGCGGTCTCGTCGGCGGGCAGGAACGCGGTGCCGGCGGCGTAGGTGCCGGCTTCGGGGAGCTCGAACGGCACGACTCCGCGGAAGAACGCGTCCGGGATCTGGGTCAGCAGCCCGACACCGTCACCGGTCTCGGGATCGGCGCCCTTGGCGCCGCGGTGCTCCAGGTTGCGCAACGCTGTCAGTGCTTTGTCAACCAGGTCGTGACTCCGCCGACCGCGAAGGTCGGCGACGAACGCGACACCACAGGCGTCGTGCTCGTTGGCCGGGTCATACAGACCACTGGCTTGGGCGCTACGCTGCGCCACGCTTCTTGCATGGTGGGATTGGGGCATCGGACCTCCCGTCGACAGGTCGCGGCGTGCAGCAGGGCATGACTCAGCCATCGCGAACCGCGGAACCTTTGGGGGCACTGACGAATAAGGATGCGCCGTTGCACTCTCGGTCAGTTTGAGGCACTGTACAGACCCAGCGGCCTGAAGGCTACCGCTAGGTAACTCGAAGTTTAAGGGAACGTGACAACTCTCAGACTGTGAGACGTCATTGTCGCAAAGGCCGGAGCCCGAGGAATTGTGCACCACACATCTGTCCTAAGGCGACAGCTGGGGTCCATCAGTGGCGTTGTTCACGATCTTCTTGCGCGGTACCGAATGTAGCCCGAATCGCAGCTCACGCCATTCGGATTCGGTTCAGACCCGCACATTTCCGTAATTGTTGGTACACCGTCCGCAGTCGAAGGCGCAATCGCCCGAATGCGAACGCGTTTTCAGACACCGGCCGGCTCCGGCATCGGAAAGGGCCGCGGAGCGGCACTGACCTGCTCACGGCGTGCGTAGCGCACCAGCAGGACGACGAGAACAAGGCCCAGCGCCGTGTAGGGGTTCCCGAACAGGTGCGCCACCACGTCCCACGGCGGGCCGGGGGGCATCCAGTTGAACGCCGCCGCCAGCAGCGTGACCAGCGTCCACGCGGCCATCGCCAACCAGGCGAAGCTGCGACGACGCACGGCGAAGGCGAGCAGCACCAGCAGGCCGGGAGCGCTCCACACCCAGTGGTCGGACCACGACGTGGGTGAGATCAACAGCGCCAGGAGCGCGTTCGCCGACACCGCGAGCACCGGTTCCACCCGGCGGATGGCGAACGCCACCGCGATCGTGGTGGCGACCGACAGCACCAGCCACAGCCCGCTCTGGGCGACGGGCGGAAGTTCCATGCGGACCAACGCGCCCATGATGGACTGGTTGGTGTGGAACGCCGAGCCGCTCACCCCGTGCGCGGGCCCCTTGCCGAACCAGTACTCCACGGCAGCGGAGAAGTTCAGCGCGAAACCGGACAGAGTTGCCAGTGCCGCGGTGAGCACGGCGACGACCGCGGCTCGGTAATCCTTGCGGAAGACCAGGAACAGCAGGAACGCGGCCGGGGTCAGCTTGATGGCCGCGGCCACGCCGATGAGCAACCCGCGCGGCCAGCGCGGTGATTCGGCGAGGCAGTCGGCCATGACCAGGCCCATCAGCAGGATGTTGATCTGCCCGAGCCCGAAGGACGAGTAGACCGGTTCCAGGAACAGCGTCCAGGGCAGCAGCACCGCGGCCACCGCCAGCGCCCCGCGCTTGCCCACGGCGGGCCACAGATGCCGCGTCACCAGGTACAACGTGCCGCCGATGGCGGTCAGGTCCAGCAGGTAGAGCGCGATGAGACCGGCGCTGAAGGGCAGCAGCGCCAGCGGTGCCAGCGGTGCCAATGCGAACGGCGGGTACACCCACGGCAGGACGCGGCCGATGCTCACCGTCGGCGCGGTGTTCATGATGTCGCCGCCGGCAAGCCAGGTGTGCACCGCCCAGCGGTAGACCTGGTAGTCGATGGCCGACTCCTCGCCGATCCCGGCGCGAGGGGTGAGCAGCAGCAGCCCGAGCGATGCCAGCACGATCGGTATGGACATCAGCGTGATCGCGCGCGAGTTCGCCACGACGAAGGCGCGCAGGCGGCCGGGCAGACCGCCGAGGTCCAGATCAGGAACGGAGCCGATCCGTACCGTGGCCAACCTGTGTCCTCTCGTCCGAGCGGCACCGGTCGTGGTGCGTGATCGTCCGATCACAGCGAGTTCGCCGAGCCGCGGGAATTCCCCGGTGAAGCCGGAAAACCTTAACCCACCGGACAAGCGGTCCGGCATTCGCCTCGCCGGGCACGATCGGATGTTCAGCTGACCAAGTCCATCGGCTCCAGGACCTTCGCCAGCAGTTCACCCAGCCGGGCCCGCTCGGCCTCGCTGAGCGGCTCCAGCAGCGCTCGCTCGCGCTCCAGCTGAGCCGGGAAGACCCGGTCCATGA
Source organism: Saccharopolyspora sp. NPDC049426 (assembly GCF_040676935.1). NCBI lineage: Bacteria > Bacillati > Actinomycetota > Actinomycetes > Pseudonocardiales > Pseudonocardiaceae > Saccharopolyspora > Saccharopolyspora sp. NPDC049426. Next base: position 44,938 of record NZ_JBFAPZ010000014.1, read on the forward strand.
TCTCCCGCCCTCGGTCGGTGAGCCGCACGTCGACCTCGCGCCGGTCGCGGGCGGACGTGCTGCGGGTGATCAGGCCCTCCTCCTCGAGCCGCGCGAGCCGCTTGGTCGTGGCGGCACCCGACGACAGCATCTCCTTGGTGAGCTGGCTGGGACGCAGGCCACCGCCTGCCCGGCGCAGGGCGCTGAGCACCTCAAGTTCCGTCCGGGACAGCCGCAGGTCGTCGAGGACCGCGTCGTGCCGCTGGTCGGTCAGCGCCGCGAGCCTGCGCACCCGCCCGATGACCTCGATCGGAGAGAGGTCCAGGTCCGGGTACCGCTCGCGCCATTGATCGCGGATCCGTCCGACGACGTCCAACGTCACACTCCTTCACCAGTAAAACACCTTGTAATATTTTACTAGTGAACGGTTCTTTGCTCCAGACCTTGCGCACCCGAGACGCCCTGCGAATCACGTCGATCTTCGGCGGAGTGCTGGTACCCGCTCTGCGAGTCGGCGTCTCCTACGCCGTGCCGATCAGCGCGTTGCTGGCGGCAGGACGGCTGGACCTCGCACCGTTCGCGGCGCTGGGCGCCTTCACCTCGCTGTACTGCCGGGTCGACCCCTACCCGCGCCGGGCGTGGCTGCTGCCGGTGGTGGCCGTGGGGCTGACCGCGAGCGTGGCCGCCGGGGCGGTGACATCGGCGTTCGACGCCGGTGGCGTGGTCAAGGTCCTGGTCCTGACCCTGGTGGCGACTCTGGCCAAGCTGCTGGCCGACGTGGTGCGGCTGGGTCCGCCCGCAGGGCTGATGTTCGTCTTCGCCGCGGGTGCCGCCGCCTACTCGCCTCAGACCTGGAGCGGTGTCACCGAGATCGTCGCGATCACCGGAGCCTCAGCGGCGCTGTCCTACGCGCTCAGCATGCTGGGTGGTGCGCTGCACCCGACGGGCCCGCACCGGTTGGCGACCGCGCGGGCGCTGCTGGCGGTCGCCGACCACCTGGAGGCACCGAACGCCGCCGCCCGCCGCCGGGCCCACACCTCCGTGCACCACGCGCTCATCGGACTGCCCGCCGGTGAGCGCAGAACGACGGTGCTGCTGCGCGGACATCTCGCGCACGCGCTGCACCTGCTGCACCACCCGGCCGACGCGGCCGCGGAACTGCGCACCACCGCCAAGCGGATGCGTCGCGGTCGCGTTCCGGCACCGGCCCAGGAGCGGCCGCTGCCCCGGCCGGTGGTCGTCGAACGCGCCGGACTCGCCGAGTTCCGCACCAACGCGCTGCGGATGGCGGTGGCCTCGCTGGTCACCGGGCTGCTGGCCTCGACCTTCCAGCTCGACCACGCCTACTGGGCGGTGGTCTCGGTCAGCTCCGTGCTCCAGTCGCACAACACCGCGACGACCTGGCAGCGCGCGGTGCAGCGCACCGCGGGCACCGTCGCCGGGTCGCTGCTGGCGCTGGGCATCTTCGCGGCCGATCCCACGCCGGCGGCGATCCTGGTGGTGATCGTGGTCTGCCAGATCGCCGCAGAGCTGGTGGTGATGGCCAACTACGGCCTCGGGCTGACCTTCGCCACCCCGCTGGCGCTGTGCCTGGCAGCGCTGAGCCAACCGGCCGACCGCATGCAACTCGTCGCCGAGCGGGTCGGCATGACCGTGTTCGGCGCGCTGCTGGGCGTCGGGGTCTGCCTGGTGCTGACCAACAACCGCGCGCGCACCCGATTGCGCGAGGCGATGCGGGGCTGCCGCCGGGCCGCTCAGGACTTGCAGCACTCTCCCGCCGATCCGCAGGCGCGCGAACACCTGCTGCGCGCGGTCTTCGCGCTGCGCGACGCGCATCAGGTCGCGGCGGGCGAGCCGCTGCACCCGCACCACGGCGACCAGGAGGTCCTCGACACCGAGCACGAGGCCTACCGGCTGCTTGCCGCCACTGCGGCTCCGGCCGGGCGGCCCCTGCCCGGCTGATCACCCCCACCTCATGCCATCGATCATTCGACGCCGAGGCGGGCGAGCAGCTCCGCGCGCAGCGCGACGAACTCCGGGTCGCCGACCTCGCGCGGGCGCGGCAGGTTCAGGACCTTGTCGTAGCCGATGCGGCCCTCGTGCATGACCAGCACGCGGTCGGCGAGCAGCAGCGCCTCCTCGACGTCGTGGGTGACCAGCAGGATCGCGCAACCGTGCCGCTGCCACAGCTCCCCGACCAGCCGCTGCGCCTTGAGCCGGGTCAGCGCGTCCAGCGCCGAGAACGGTTCGTCGAGCAGCAGCAGGTCCGGTTCGCGGACCAGGGCGCGGGCCAGGGACGTCCGCTGTGCCTCGCCGCCGGAGAGGACCTTCGGCCACACGTCCACCCTGTGGCCGAGGCCGACCTCTTCCAGCGCTGCGACGGCGCACTGCTTGTCCGGCCGGCCGGGCAGGCCGAGAACGACGTTGTGCCACACGCGCTTCCAGGGCATCAACCGAGGCGACTGGAACGCGACGGCACGGCGTTCGGCGACCTCGACGTCCCCGGTGACCTCCTGGTCCAGGTCAGTGAGGATGCGCAGCAGGGTCGACTTGCCGCAGCCGCTGGGACCCAGCAGCGCGACGAACTGACCGGGCTCGATGTCCAGGTCCAACTCGCTCAGGACGGTGCGATCTCCGAAGCTGCGCGAAAGACCCCGGACGGCAGCCGGTTTCGTGGTCACTTCCCGCTGAAGGCCGGTCGCCATGCCAGCACCATCCTTTCCAGTCCGCGAACGATGAAGTCGGCGACGAGGCCGAGCAGGGCGTAGAGCACGAGGCAGACCACGATCACGTCGGTCTGGAAGAACTCGCGCGCGGTGTTCATCTCGTAGCCGATTCCGGCGGAGGCGTTGATGGTCTCGCCGAAGACCAGTGCCAGCCAGGCAGATCCGAGCGCGTAGCGCAGGCCGACCAGGGCGTTGGGCATCGCTGCGGGCAGGATCACGTGGCGCACCTGCGCGAACTGGCCCAGCCCCAGCGTCTTGGCGGCCTCGACCAGTCCGGCGTCGACGTTGCGGATGCCGCCGTAGATGTTCATGTACAGCGGGAAGGTCACCGCCAGCGCGATCAGCACGATCTTGGGTTCTTCGCCGATGCCGAACCAGATGATCAGCAGCGGGATCAGCCCGATGACCGGGACGGTGCGCAGCATCTGCATCGGCGCGTCGATCAGGTCCTCGCCGCGCCGGAAGAGCCCGGACAGCGTGGCCAGCAGGGTCGCGGCCACCACGCCGATGACGAGGCCCGCGCCGACGCGCTGCAGCGACACCGCGATGGCCTCCTGCAGTCGTCCTTCGGCGAACAGGTCCACGCCGGTCGCCAGCACGGTGGCCGGCGAGGCCAGCGTGTCGTCGCTGAGCACTCCGGTGGCGCTGAGCGCCTGCCACAGCGCCACCAGCGCGATGGGGCTGATGAGCTTGAAAGTCCAACGGGGGATGCGGGATTCGCGTCGGGCGGTGCGGGTGCGCACCTGGGTGATGGCTATCTGCTCGGCCGTGCGCACGGGTGTCAGGTGTGTGGTCATGAGAGCTCCACGGGCGTGGGCGGACATGCGGAAGCGACCACCGGAGAAAGTCAGCACGGTGGTGCGGGACGAGAGGAGGAGAGCAGCGTCAGGCGCGACACAGCGCCGAGGACACGCGGGAGAAGTCCACGTAGCCCCGGATCGTCAGTGGCACCGACGGGATCATGACCATGACGCTAGACCGCGCGTCGTCGGCTGTAAACGGGACTCCACGTAGTGGGACGTCGCACCGTCTGCCCAGGTCAGATACCAGATGAGCTAGGTTGTCGGGGTGATCGAGGAGCTCTTGCCCGCTGTGGTGGCCACCGCCGAGACCTTCGACGACCCACCCGAGGCGACGCTGTTCGACGCCGAAGCGGTGGAGATCGAGAAGGCTGTCGCGAAGCGACGCCGCGAGTTCACCAGCGGCCGCTGGTGCGCGCATCGGGCGATGCGCGCGTTGGGCGTTCAGCCGGTGCCACTGCTGCGCGGCGAGCGCGGAGCACCGCAGTGGCCCTCGGAGGTGGTCGGCAGCATCACGCACTGCGCCGGCTTTCGCGGCGCGGCGGTGGCCCGGCGCCGGCAACTGCGTTCGGTGGGAATCGATGCCGAGCAGCACGAACCGCTTCCCGACGGCGTGCTCGACGTGGTCTCGCGGCCCGAGGAGCGCGAGCACATCGCAGAGCTCAGCGCCCGCGACCCGGACATCCGCTGGGACCGGATCCTGTTCAGCTGCAAGGAATCGGTCTACAAGACCTGGTACCCGGTGACCGGTGAGTGGCTCGGTTTCGAGGACGCGGAGCTGGAGTTCGGAGCGGGCAGCTTCACGGCCCGGTTGCGCAAGAGCTCCGGTGGGCTGACGGGTTTCAGCGGACGCTGGCTGGTCCGCGACGGACTCGTCCTCTCCGCCATCGCGCTGGAGGAGTGACCGAAACGCGGCCCCGAACGGCGCGCGAAGCCGACCTTGCCATCTCTCTCGAACGAGAAACTCTTTCGCGAGATGCTTTAACGCAAGCGACTTTCCGGAAAGCGTCTTTCATGTAACATCGGGCTTCACGAACATGCAGTGAATGGAGCGTTGCGTTGAACGAGGCGATCGGTCCGGACAGCGCCGTCGACGACGACGAGATCGTCACCTGGTGGGGCCTGGTCATCGAGGGCTACCACGTCACGGCCGCCAAGCTGGCCACCGCGATCATGGACGGGTACGGCCTGCCGATGGCCTCCCTCGACATCCTCCTCCGGCTCGTGCGCTCCCCAGACAGCAGAATGCCGATGACCAAACTCGCCCGTGAGGCGGCGCTGAGCAGCGGCGGGTTCACCAAGGTCGCCGACCGGCTGGCGAAGGCCGACCTGATCCAGCGCGTGCCCAGCGAGACCGACCGCCGGGTCACCTACGCCGAGCTGACCGAACACGGCCTGGACGTCGCCAATCGCGCCCGCGAGACGGCGGCCCAGGTCCTGCGCGAGCACGTCCTCACCCCTCTGGGCCAGGACGACTCACGCGCCTTGGCCCAGGCCATGCGCACGCTGCGCGAGGCCAACACGCCCGAGGACTGAGCCTGTTCAAGTTCTGAGCGGTGTCGTGGCGAGGAGCCGCGGCGCACCTCAGAAGTGGCGCGGAGTCCACGAACCGCTCAACGCCCCTAGAGGACGTCGGCGACGGCGGTGCCGGTCTCGTCCAGCGCGAGGCCGAGGTCGGCGCGTTCGACCAGCCAGCGGCTGGGCCGGTAACGCGGATCGCCGGTGGCGGAGTGCAGCGCCCGCAGAATCGTCAGCACCCGGCGCGCTCCCACCTGCTGACCCCACTCCAGCGGGCCGCGCGGGTAGCCCAGCGCGAGCCGCACAGCGGTGTCGATGTCGCCGGGTGTGGCCAGCCGCTGTTCGGCGATGAAGCAGCTGGTGTTGACGATCGCCGCGAGCAGTCGCTGGGCGATCATCCCCGGGCCGTCGCGCACGATCGTCACCGCACGCCCGGTGGCGGCCAGCGCCGCCCAGGCCGCACGGGCCACGTCCGGGTCGGTGACTGGGTGCACGGTCAGCGTGCAGCGGGTGGCGTTGCTCAGCGGATCCACGCCGCAGACGCGTTCAGCGGGCAACCGCGCCGACAACGCCGCCGACGCCGCGCTGTGCCCGTGGGGCGTGACCAGCACGATCTCCGCCGAGGACGGTTCGTCACCGCGCTCGACCGGTACGCCCGCCTCGGCCAGCGATTCCAGCAGCGCGGTGTCGTCGGCCCACACCGTCGCGCCGGTGGCCTCCGGCGCGACGGCCTCGGGTCGTTCCTGCTTGACGCCGTCCTCGTAGCGGTAGAACCCTTCCCCCGTCTTGCGGCCGAGCAGTCCGGCCTCCAGCCGAGCGCGGGTGATCGGCGACGGGCGCAGCCTGGGGTCGCCGTAGTAGCCGGTGAAGATGCTCTCCATCGCCGGGTGCGTGACGTCCAGCCCGGTGAGGTCCATCAGCTCGAACGGCCCCATCTTCAGTCCGAGCACGTCCCGGGCGATGCGGTCGACGTCCTCCGGGGTCGCCAGGTCCTCGGCGAGGATCTGGAGCGCTTCGGTGACCAGACCGCGCCCGGCGTGGTTGACCAGGAAGCCCGGCGTGTCGGTAGCTCGCACCGGCGTGTGCCCCAGCCGGCGGACCAGTTCGGTCAGCGCCTCCGGAAGGTGGGCGGCGGTGCGCGCACCGGGGATGACCTCGACCAGGCGCATCAGCGGCACGGGGTTGAAGAAGTGCAGACCGGCGAGCCTGCTCGGGTCCTGCAGAGCGGTGGCGATCGAGGTCACCTGCAGCGAGCTGGTGTTGGTGGCGAAGGCGGTGTGCTGCGCGCAGACCCGTTCGAGCTCGGCGAACAGCTCGCGCTTGGTGTCGAGGTCCTCCCGGACGGCTTCGACGACCAGGTCGCAGTCGGTTGCGCTCAGCGGGTCGGCGATCGCGACGAGCCGGCTCGTCGCGGCCGCGGCGTCCTCGGCGCTCATCCGGCCTTTGCCCGCGAGCTTGTCGTACATCCGGCCGATCTCGGCCACCGCGGTCTCGACGACCTCCGGTCGGGCATCGGCGAGTTCGACGGTGATGCCGGCGGCCGCGCAGATCTGGGCGATGCCGCGCCCCATGACACCGGTGCCGATCACCCGCACGGTCTTCACGCGCTCCGCCCACTCGCCCGGCAGCATGGTCGACTCCTTCGTTGACGACACCGATTCCGGTCAGCTTCGCACGCCTCGCCGAGAGCGTCCAATACCGAATTCACACCCCGGTGAGACGCGTTGCGACATAATCGTCGCAGCTTACGATCCCCGCTGATGCTGTGCTACCAACGAAAGAACGACGTCCGAAACGGCGGCGTGCCAACGCGAAGGAGCAAGTGATGCGCGAAGCGGTGATCTGCGAGCCGCTGCGGACCCCGATCGGCCGGTTCGGCGGAGTCTTCAAGACGGTGTCGGCGGTGGAGCTGGCCGCCACCGCGATCAAGGGACTGCTGGAGCGCACCGGGCTTCCCGGCGAGGAGATCGACGAGGTCATCCTCGGCCACTGCTACCCCACCTCGGACGCGCCTGCGATCGGCCGGGTCGCCGCGCTCGACGCCGGGCTCCCGGTGGAGGTCGGCGGAACCCAGATCGACCGCCGCTGCGGATCGGGCCTGCAGGCCGTGGTCGACGCCGCGATGCAGGTGCAGACCGGGATCAGCGACGTGGTGCTGGCCGGTGGCGCCGAGAGCATGAGCAGCGCGCCGTTCTACACCACCGAGGCCCGGTGGGGCATTCGCGGCAGCGGACTGGAGCTGCACGACTCGCTGGCCCGGGGCCGCACGACGGCCGGTGGCAAGAACTACCCTGTTCCGGGCGGGATGCTGGAGACGGCCGAGAACCTGCGGCGCGAGTACGGCATCGCGCGGGAGGAGCAGGACGAGCTGGCGGTCCGCTCGCAGCAGCGCGCCGCCGAGGCCCAGCAGGCCGGGCGTTTCGACGACGAGCTGGTGCCGGTGCCGGTGCGTTCCCGCAAGGGCGAGGTCGTGGTCGACGTCGACGAGCACCCCCGGCCGGACACCACGCTGGAGCAGCTCGCCGGCCTCAAACCGGTGCTGGGCAAGAACGACCCGGACGCGACCGTGACCGCGGGCAACGCCAGCGGCCAGAACGACGCCGCTTCGATCTGCGTCGTCACCACTCCGGAGAAGGCCGCCGAGCTGGGGCTCCGCCCCCTGGTGAAGCTGGTGTCGTGGGCGCGGGCTGGCGTGCCGCCGAGGACCATGGGCATCGGTCCGGTGCCGGCGACGGCCAAGGCGTTGCAGCGCGCCGAGATCGGTCTGTCCGATGTGGACCTCATCGAGCTCAACGAAGCCTTCGCGGCGCAGGTGCTGGCCTGCACCCGCGAATGGGAGTTCAAGCCGGGCGACTTCGAGCGGCTCAACGTCAACGGTTCCGGCATCTCCCTGGGGCACCCGGTGGGCGCCACCGGTGGCCGGATCCTGGCGACGCTGTCGCGCGAGATGCAGCGCCGCGAGGCCCGCTACGGGCTCGAAACCATGTGCATCGGAGGTGGGCAGGGCCTGGCCGCCGTCTTCGAGCGGGTCTAGGACGCCGCTCAGCGGGCGACGCTCCACAGTGGAGGGCGAGCGGTCGTCGGTGGCGAGGACTAGGCTGGACGGCGTTCTCAGCGATCTGTTTCGAGGAGCTGTTCATGGCGATCGCCACCGCTGACAAGGTCGACCGCGAAGCGCTGCTGGAGTTCCTGCGGCCGCGGCACAAGGGCGTCCTGGTCACCACCCGAGCCGACGGACGGCCGCAGATGTCGCCGCTGACCTGCGGTGTGGACACCGAGGGACGGCTGGTCATCTCGACCTACCCGGAGCGGGCCAAGACGCGGAACCTGCGCCGCAACCCGCAGGCCTCGGTGTGCGTGGTCTCCGACGAGTGGAACGGCCCGTGGGTGCAGGTCGACGGCACCGCGGAGGTGCTGGACATGCCCGACGCGCTGGACGGCCTGGTCGAGTACTTCCGGTGCATCTCCGGGGAGCACCCGGACTGGGACGAGTACCGGGAGGCGATGGCCCGCCAGGACAAGTCGCTGATCCGGATCACCATCGACAGCTGGGGCCCGATCGCGACCGGGGGTTTCCCCGCTCGGCTCGCCCAGGACTGAAGCCGTTCCACCGACGCCCCGGTCCCGCACGGGCCGGGGCGTCAGTCCGTCCGGACCCGGACGTTGAAGGCCCGGGAGAAGCGAGCGCTGCGCAGGAACACCGAGAGCAGCAGCAACCACCCGAATCCGACGCACAGCGCGATGCGCTGGAAGAGCCCCGCGTAGGGCTCGAAGTCCGGAACCCGGGCGAATCCGAGCACGGCCAGCACGAATCCGGCCGCGCAGGCCACCGCTGTCGCGAAGCAGTAGGCGGACCACCAGGGGTGCTGGGTCGACCCGAACAGCCGGCCCTGCAACCAGCTCGCGACGGGCACTCCCAGGAACACGCCGATCGAGAAGAGCTGGTGGAGCACACCGGTCGCGGTGATCTCCCCCACCTCGCCCGGTGGGAAGCCGTTGACCGGGTCGGTGGTGAAGAAACCGGCACCGATGAGACCGACGCCGATCGCGATGATCAGCCCGGGAATCCACCAGTTGCCGCCTAATCGCAGCAGCACCGACCGCGCTCCGAACGCGAAGCTCGCGACGAGGACACCGCTGATGCAGAAGTTCACCGCCTGCGCCCAGCCGAGAGGACCGATGGCCAGCGAACTCACCGGGTGGCGGAGCGGGTCGTAGTCCGACCGCACCGAACCCAGCACCAGGAACACGGCCACGAACAGCACCGCGCCCGCGGTACCGCAGCGGAGCAGCGTCCGTTCATCCCGAGCCTGCAGCATGCGCGGCAGCCTAGCCGGTGACATCACCTCCAGAACCCACGGTCGTGACCAGCGTCGCCGCGTGCTCAGCGCCGTCCCAGCGCGCGCAGGGCCGCGCTCCCGCCGATGAGCAGCACCAGAGCGGCCAGCGCCCAGCGCCGCTTCTCCTGCGTGGTGTGCCCGGACTCGTCGGCGTCGGGGTCCTCGGACGCCGACGCGGGCGAGGCGGTTTCGGACGCTTCGGACGGCTCGGTCGGTTCCTCGACCGGTTCAGGCGGCGCGGGGCCGCGGGTGGGCGTGGGGGGCGCCGTCGGGGACGGTGCTGGAGCGCTCGGCGGCGGAGGCGCCGGCGGCGTCGTTGGTGGTGGTGGTGCTGTTGTTGTCGGTGGTGGTGTTGTCGGTGGCGTCGTTGGTGGTGATGTCGGTGGAGGGGGAGGCGGGGGCGGTGGTGCTGGTGGTGAGCGCAGGCACCCCGCGGCGTCGGAACTGGACATGTGCGGCACTTCGCCCAGCTTCTCCAGATTTCCGCCGCTGCCGATCCGGAACGTTTCGCCGCTGTGGTTGGCGGTGACGTAGAGCGCCCGGTCCTTCCCGATCACGACGGACCCGTAGCTGTCGGGCAACAGCTTCCGCAGCCACACCACCGGATCGACCACGCCGGTGCGATGATCGATCCGGACCACCGCCGGGATTCCCGAATAGGTCTGGGCGACTCCGTAGAGCAACCCGTCGGGACCGACGTCGAAGTCGTCGACCCCGAACGGACCGTGGTGCTCGTCCAGTTCGACCGAGGACAGCACGTGCCGGAACGTCGGGCTCTCAGGATCGACATCCACCACGTGCAGGTAGTCGTCTTCGAGGACGTACCAGCGGTTCCCCCGGATCGCCCCCGCCGTCGGGTGGTCCAGCGGGTTCCGCACGGTGTCGGCACGCCCCGCGATGACCGGTCCGAGGTCCAGCGGTGGATCGCTCGGCCGCAGCACGATCACGTGGCCGCCGTCGGAGAAACCCGAGGCGATGCCGTAGGCGTAGCCCTGCGCGGCCGAGTACCCGAGGGCGTTCATCCGGTACGGCAGCACACCGACCCGGGTGTCGGTGAAGTCGGGCAACACCACCCGGTGCAGCACCGACGTGCTGCCCCGGGTGCGGACCTGCAGCGCCTCGCACGCCGGAGCCGCTTCGGCGGGCGGGGCGACCACCGCCGCCAGCAGCGCGAGGGCACCGGCTAGCCCCGCCCGAGTCGTGCGAGCGCCCACTGGAACGCCTCCGGTTCGATCCGAGACCCGCCGCTGAACGGGTTCTGCAACTGGAAGATCGCGAACAGCAGCAGCGCCAACGCACCGGCCAAAGTGGACACCAGAACGATGTGCGGGAACAGCTTCGTGCCGCCGAAGAGGTTCGGCAGCAGCACGCACACCAGGCTGCCCACGATCAGCACGAACCACACGACCGCCACGACCCCTCGGTCGAACGCCCGGGTGAGTCGTTCGTGCCGCTCCGAGTAGACGTCGTTGAGCTTGTCCAGGGCCTCGGACTTGCGGTCTTCCTGGAACTCCCCGTCGGCCGGCGCGTTGACCACCACCGACCGGATCTGGTCCAACTGCTCCCAGCCCGGCCCACCGACCGGAGTTCCGCGCTGCATCTGCGGCCATTCGACGCCGACCACGCCGTCTAAGTAGGCCACGCTGTTGCTGCGCACCTCGGCCGCGGTCGGCGCCGGCAGCGATTCCACCGCCCAGGACACCGCCACGAGGTCTTGGGCCTCCTGGTAGGCGCCGTCCCTGGCGTCGGAGACCGCGTCGAACAGCGTCACCAGCACGAATGCCAGGACCACGGCCTGCAGGCCGCTGACGATGGTGAACACCTGCCCGGCAGCGTCGTTGTTGCTCGGTCGTCCCTCGTCCTGGCCGATCCTGCGCACCAGGTAGCCGATCAGTGCCGCACCCAGCGATGCGCCGAGCACCCAGAGGGTTCCGCTGACGATCAGGTTCATTCCGCCACCCCAGCGGTCGTTTCGCACACGACGTCGGGTTGCCGCTGTGCGGGCACCACCGGCACTTCGGGCTCCAGCAGATCACCCACCTCGCAGCCCAGCACGCGGCATATGATGTCGAGATCGTCCAGCTTCAGGCTGGCTGGAGTCTTCGACCACAGGCCGGACATCTTCCCGGCGGAGATCACCAGGCCGTGCTCGGCGAATCTCCGCTGCAGGTCGGTGGCCTTCCAGATACCGCGCTGCGCCGCGACCAACCGCAGGTTCCACTTCACGCGAAATCGCCTCCTGGAGAGAAGAGTCAACCGGTTCGCCGATTCTGATGGTCCGTCACCTATCTCGACCGAACCCGGGAAACACCCGGCAGAACCACATCCCGAACAATACGCCCAAGATCGCTGTGAATTGGATAACCCGATTCGTGGAATTCGAGTTCACACATCCATCGCCCGAGTGGAGCAATGCGGTCTCGAAACCTCCCGTTCCACCGCCCCGCTCATTGGGTCGCAAGGCTGATCGAACCCCGAAAACGACTAGTGGGACGGGAGTTGCCCACCACTCTGCGTGGCGCAATAGGACCATCAGGTGATCATGGCGACCCCCCGCGCTGACCACCGCGTATAGCTCCGTTCAGCACTTTCGAGTGACTGTACGGCCCAGTTGCTTGGTGCTAGCGTTCCATCCGGAAGCAACGCCGGGCCGCCAATCCGGCGCGGGGAACAATTCCTTCCAATCCATTTCTCATTCCTCGACGACATTCGCCGATTCAACTTTCGCGTCCACCTTCGCACGGGACCGAACCCTTTCGAGCACTCTCCCGACGATTTGTCAGCTCTATGATTGGTGGTATTTCTGTCGTGACTGCGACCGAGCCGAACCCCGCCGACACCGAAGCGCCGCAGTTGAGCCTGGGCACAGCCGCAGCCAGGAATCTCGCGACCACGACCAAGTCGGTCCCGCAGATGCAGGGCATCACCTCGCGGTGGCTGCTGCGCATGCTGCCGTGGGTGCAGGCCGCAGGTGGCGTGTACCGGGTGAACCGCAGGCTGAGCTACACCCTCGGGGACGGGCGAATCACCTTCAGCAACACCGGGGCCGATGTCCGCGTCATCCCCCAGGAACTCCAGGAACTGCCGCTGTTGCGCGGTTTCGACGACGAGGCGGCGCTTCGCGCGCTCGCCGAACGCTTCGTGCAGCGCCAGTTCGAACCGGGCGAGGTGATCGCCAACTCCGGTGACCCGGCCGAAGAGGTCGTGCTCATCGCGCACGGCAAGGTGAACAAGATCGGCACCGGCGAGTACGGCGACCAGACCGTGCTGGACGTGCTCGCCGACGGCCAGTACTTCGGCGCGCAGGTGCTGGCGGGCGATTCCAGCGAGTGGGACGCCAGCTACAAGGCCGTGACGCCCTGCACGGTGCTCTCGCTCGGCCGGCGAACCTTCCAGGAGCTCAACGGCTCGTCGGAATCGTTGCGCGAGCACGTCCGGCAGGCCCTCGCCGGGCCCGGTCGGCCGCACAACCCGCACGGCGAGGCCGACATCGACATCGCATCGGGCCACTCCGGCGAACCGTCGCTGACCGGCACGTTCGTCGACTACGAGCTGGCACCGCGCGAGTACGAGCTCAGCGTCGCCCAGACCGTGCTGCGCGTGCACAGCCGCGTCGCTGACCTCTACAACCAGCCGATGAACCAGACCGAGCAGCAGCTCCGGCTGACCATCGAGGCGCTGCGCGAGCGCCAGGAGGAGGAGCTGGTCAACAACCGCGACTTCGGCCTGCTGCACAACGCCGACCTGCGGCAGCGCATCCCCACCCGGACCGGACCTCCGACTCCCGACGACCTGGACGAGCTGCTGACGCTGGTGTGGAAGGAACCCGGCTGCTTCCTGGCACATCCGCGCACGATCGCCGCGTTCGGCCGGGAGTGCAGCAAGCGCGGCCTGTACCCGCAGAGCATCGACCTCGGCGGGCACCAGGTCCCCGCCTGGCGAGGCGTGCCGATCCTGCCGTGCGACAAGTTGCACGTCAGCGACAAGCGCACGAGCTCGGTCCTGCTGATGCGGCTCGGCGAGCAGAACCAAGGCGTGGTCGGTCTGCACCAGACCGGCCTTCCCGACGAGTACCGGCCCGGGTTGTCGGTGCGGTTCATGGGGGTCAACGAGCAGGCGGTCATCTCCTACCTGGTCAGCGCCTACTACTCGGCGGCGGTGATGGTTCCGGACGCGCTCGGCGTGCTCGAGCACGTCGAACTGGGCCGCGAGAGCTGAACGCGCGGGCCGGCCGAGCGGGCCGGCCCGCACCTCTCCCCGATCAGAGGAGCTGAAACATCTTGACCGCCACCGAGAACCCTGCTCTGAGCCTGGGCACGCAGGCTGCGCGCAGGCTTTCCACGACCACCAAGACGCAGCCGCAGATGCAGGGCAAGTCCTCGCGCTGGTTGCTGAGGATGCTGCCGTGGGTCGACATCGAGGCAGGCACGTACCGGGTCAGCCGGCGGCTGACCTGCGCCTCCGGCGACGGCCTGATCAACTTCACCAACAACGGCGACCAGGTGCGCGTGATCCCCCGCGAACTCACCGAACTGCCGCTGCTGCGCGGCTACGACGACGATTCGGCGCTCAGCGCGCTCGCCGACCGGTTCGTGCAGCGCCACTACGAGCCGGGCCAGCTGATCTCGGTGCGCGGGAACCCGGCGACGGAGGTGGTGCTGATCGCGCACGGCAAGGTCGACAAGATCCGCACCGGCGAGTACGGCGAGGACTCCGTCACCGACACGCTGGCAGGCGGCAGGTTCTTCGGCTCCCAGGTGCTGGCGACCGCGCAGTCCACGTGGGACAGCACCTACCGCGCGGTCACGCCCTGCATCGTGCTCACCCTCGACCGCGTGGCGCTGCACGAGGTCACCAGGCAGTTCGACGAGCTGCGCGCGCACGTGGCCGCCGAGTACGCCTCGCCGGCACCTGCGACCAACAAGCGCGGTGAGATCGACATCGCGCTGGCTTCCGGACATACCGGCGAAACCGCGTTGCCCGGAACGTTCGTCGACTACGAGCTCGCACCGCGCGAGTACGAGCTCAGCGTCGCCCAGACCGTGCTGCGCGTGCACAGCCGCGTCGCCGATCTCTACAACCAGCCGATGAACCAGACCGAACAACAGCTCCGGCTCACCGTCGAGGCGCTGCGCGAGCGTCAGGAGCACGAACTGCTCAACAACCGCGACTTCGGCCTGCTGCACAACGCCGACCTGCAGCAGCGGCTGCACACCCGCACCGGGCCACCCACCCCGGAAGACCTCGACGAACTGCTCTCACGACGCAGGAAGTCGCGGTTCTTCCTGGCGCATCCGCGCACCATCGCCGCGTTCGGCCGGGAGTGCAACAAGCGCGGCGTGTACCCGCAGACCACCGAGGTGGAGGGACACGCGGTCCAGGCCTGGCGCGGCGTGCCGATCCTGCCCACCGACAAGATCCCGATCAGCGGCAAGGGCACCACCTCGATCCTGTGCATGCGCACCGGCGAGGACGACAGCGGCGTCGTCGGGCTGCGCCAGACCGGGATCTCCGGCGAGCACGAGCCCGGGCTCTCGGTGCGCTTCATGGGCATCAACGAACAGGCGGTCCTCTCCTACCTGGTCAGCGCCTACTTCTCCGCCGCGGTGCTGGTCCCGGACGCGCTCGGCGTCCTGGAGAACGTCGAAGTAACCCGCTGAGCGAAGGGAACCCGCGATGACGACGTTGGAGCAGGACGAGAACCGTGCCGGTCAGGCCTTCGAGGCGCTGACCAGCAGCCGAACCATGGTCGAGCCGGCGCTGCGAGCGGCGGTGGATCGGCTTTCGGACCGGATGCGCCAGGTCGCCGGCTACCACCTGGGGTGGCTCGACGAGCGCGGAAACCCGGTGCGCGCCGACCGCGGCAAGGCGATGCGGCCGACCTTGGTGCTGCTCGGCGCCTCGGCCGTCGGTGGCGATCCGGCCGACGCGGTGCCCGCCGCGGTGGCCGTGGAATTGGTGCACAACTTCTCGTTGCTGCACGACGACGTGATGGACGGCGACGTCACGCGCCGACATCGACCGACGGCGTGGACGGTGTTCGGCAACGCCACCGCGATCCTGGCCGGGGACGCGTTGCTCACCCTGGCGGCCGATGTGCTCGCCTCGTCGCAGCACCCGGAGGCGGCGAGCGCGGTGCGGATGCTCAGCAGCGCGACGCTCGCTCTCATCGACGGGCAGAACTCGGACCTGGAGTTCGAGACGCGCGCCGACGTGGACGTCGCCGCGTGCCAGCGGATGGCCCGTGACAAGACGGGTGCCCTGCTGGGGTGCGCGTGCGCGCTCGGCGCGCTGCACGGCGGCGGCTCACCGGAGCAGATCACCAGGATGCGCAGCTTCGGCGAGAAGCTGGGACTGGCGTTCCAGCACATCGACGATCTGCTGGGGATCTGGGGCGATCCGGCGATGACCGGCAAACCGGTGTTCTCCGATCTGCGCACCCGCAAGAAGACGTTGCCGGTGGTCTCCGCGCTGACCTCGGGCTCCAGCGCGGGCCAGCGGCTGGCGTCCCTCTACTACCGGGAGCAGCCGCTGGTCAGCGGCGAGCTCGCCCAGGCCGCCGAGCTCGTCACGCTCGCCGGCGGGCGGGCGTGGAGCCAGGCCCAGGCCGATGAACTGCTCGCCGCGGCGTTGACTGATCTCCGCAGAGCGGAGCCGGAGGAGGACGCGGCGGAAGCGCTCACCGCACTGGCCCACCTGGTGACGCGCCGGGACCACTGAATCCCGGCGCCCGGAAACGACGGCTCCAGCCACCACCGCCGCCCCTCCTGGCTGGAGCCGTCCCCGGTCACCGGGTGGTTCGCCTCGACGCGAACCACCCGGTCCAAGAGCTGTTCAGGAATGCGGCGGAGCCGCTGTTTCATGTGCGGGACTCAACCAGCACCGCCGCAGGTTCTGCTACCCGCACCGCTACGCGAAGCAATTCCTCAACAGCTTTCAGGAGGCCTTCCGGCGGCTGCGGGCGAGCAGGCCGATGATGCCCGCGGCCACCGCGGAGATGACGAACGAGGTCAGGGCCGCGCTCATCCAGGTCGGAACGGTGAAGCCGATGGCCTCGCGGGCGCCGGTCCACAACTCGGTCCACCAGCCCAGTTCGCCGGGGTTGATCAGCTGGAAGGTCGCGAAGCCCAGCAGCCAGGCGATCAGCATCCCCCAGCGGGAGGGGGCCTGCGCCGAGACGTCCCACTCGCGGTTGCGGGCGTTGTAGAAGTAGTCCACCGCCAGCACGCCGAACATCGGCACGAACACCGATCCGATCAGCAGCAGGAAGTTGGAGAACTGCTCGATGTCCATCGTCAGCGCGGCCAGTGTGCTGACCACACCGACGATCAGGCTCAGCAGCCGCCGATCCGTGCTGGGACGCAGGTTCTGGATGGACACCGCGGTCGAATAGGTGTCGGCGAAGGACTGGTCGACCTCGCGCAGCACCAGCACCGCGAAGAACAGGACGCCCAGCGGCGCCGCCAGCAGCGGGTCGAACGCCTTGTCCCCGTCGAACCCGACCAGCGCCAGACCGAGCAGACCGAGCAGGTAGCAGGCGATCTGGGTGACCGAGTAGCCGACGGTCGCCGCGGTGAACGCGCCGCTCGCCGACCGCGAGTGCCGCGAGTAGTCCGAGGCGACCGGCAGCCAGGACACCGCGACGGCCAGCGCCGCGTCGGCGCCCGGCCAGAACCCCTCCCAGGACCCGTCGTTCATCGGCGGCAACGGCTGGCGCAGGAGCTGCACGAAGAAGTAGACCATCGCGATGAGCACCGCGATGCTCACGTAGCGGCGCAGCAACCGCAGCGCGCCCAGGGGGCGCAAGGTCAGCGCGGTGGTGAGGGCCCCGGCGATGAGCACGTACAGCCACTGCGGTCCGCCACCGAACAGCGCCTCGGTTCCCTGGGCGATCACCAGCAGTTCGAAGGTCCCCCAGCCGACCAGCTGGAGGATGTTGAGCACGGTCGGCACGTAGGACAGCCGGGTGCCGAACAGGCCGCGCAGCAGCATCATCGCCGGTGCGCCCGTGCGGGCACCGGGGATGGCCGCGATGCCGACCATCAGGCTGCCCAGCACGGTCCCGACGACGGTGGCCGTCACCGCAGCCGCGAAGGACAGCTGCGGCACCCCGGCGGGCGCGAGCACCGCGAGCGCACCGCTGAAGCCGAGCAGGCTCACGCCGAGGTTGCCCCAGAAGGCTCCTTGGTCGAGCACGCCCAGCGTTCTGGGGGCCGGTTCGTCCAGGGTGTTCGGAACTTCGGACCGTTCGACGTCAAGCGCCATCGACAGCTCCCTACGCCGGCATTATCCGGACAGGTTCTGCGGTCGGTGGCGCGCTGCGTGCCACCCTCTCAGCCCGATCCGCCCGAGCTCCCGCGTGGATAAGTCGGGCAGACCATACCTGATCGAGTGAAGGGGGTCGGTCAGCGCCTCCTGTTGCCGAAAAGCCCGCGGGTGACCTCGCGACCGACGGCGCTGGCGGCGGAGCGGAAGAACGAGCGCACGGCGGGGTTCTCCATCGCCTTCTGGAACATCCCCGCTTCCTCGCGCGCACCCTTCTGCTGCGGGACCTGCCCTTCCGGAGCGGCCGGCTCGGCGACCTTCTGGGCGAGCTTCTCGTAGGCGGACTCGCGATCGATCGTCTCGGAGTACTTGGCGTGCAGGTCGGAGGACTGGGCGGAGGTGCGGACCGCGTCCTCGCCGATGGTGCCCATCAGCGAGCGCGGTGGGCGCAGCCGCGTCCAGGCCACCGGTGTCGGAGCTCCGGTCTCCGACAGCACGGTCACGATCGCCTCCCCGATGCCGAGGCTGGTCAGCGCCTCGTCGAGCCGGTAGTGCTCGGTGGTCGGGTAGGTCTTGACGGTCTTGGACAGCGCCTTCTGGTCCTCGGGGGTGAAGGCGCGGATCGCGTGCTGGACGCGGGCGCCCAGCTGCGAGAGCACCGGGTTGGGCAGGTCGGTGGGCAGCTGGGTGCAGAAGAAGACGCCGACTCCCTTGGAGCGGATGAGCTTCACGGTCTGCTCGATGCGGTCGAGGAACGCCTTGGAGGCGTCGTTGAAAAGCAGGTGCGCTTCGTCGAAGAAGAACACCAGCTTCGGCCGGTCCAGGTCACCGGCTTCGGGCATCTCCTCGAAGAGCTCGGCCAGCAACCACATCAGGAACGTGGAGAACAGCACCGGGTTGGTCTGCACGTCGTCGAGCTCGAGCAGGTTGACCACGCCCTTGCCCTCGGACTGCCGGAGCAGGTCGGCCACTTCCAGCTCGGGTTCGCCGAAGAACTCGTCCCCGCCCTGGGCCTCCAGGTTCGACAGGGCCCGCAGGATCACCCCCGCGCTGGCGGCCGAGACACCACCGATGCCCTTGAGGTCTTGCTTGCCCTCGTCGCTGGTCAGGTACTGGATGACCGACCGCAGGTCCTTGGTGTCCAGCAGCGCGAGTCCGCGCTGATCGGCCCAGTGGAAGATCAGCCCGAGGGTGGATTCCTGGGTGGCGTTGAGCCCGAGCACCTTGGCCAGCAGCACCGGCCCGAAGCTGGTGATCGACGCCCGGATCGGCACCCCGCGGCCGCCGGTGCCCAGCGAGAGGAACTGCACCGGGTAGGACGCGGCTTCCCAGTCGTCGCCGACGTCCTGGGCACGCGCGGTGAGCTTCTCGCCGCCCTCGCCGGGCTGGGCGAGCCCGGACAGGTCGCCCTTGATGTCGGCGAGCACGACGGGCACCCCGGCGTCGGAGAGCTGTTCGGCGAGCAGCTGCAGCGTTTTGGTCTTTCCGGTGCCGGTCGCTCCTGCGACCAGGCCGTGCCGGTTGAGCGTGGCCAGCGGGATGCGCACCTGGGCCGCGGCGTCCGCCTCGTTGTCGATGACCACCGCCCCGAGGTCGACGGCGGCTCCGCCGGAGCTGTATCCGGCCGCGATCTGCTGGGCGGCGTCGTTGTCGGTCACCGCAGTCTCCTCCCGTCGGCACGTTCCCCTCGGAAGGTAGGTCGATCCGGCCGCCGAGCTGGGGAGCACCACTCGGTCGAGGGACATGCGGGCGCGTCCGCACTAGCACCCCGAACGAGCCACCAAAAGGCTCGTTGACCACCGGAAAGATCTCCTTCGACGGCATGGGATGCGTCGCTCGTTGGAGTTAGAGTCTGGTCGGACCACATGGCTGTGAGCGAGCGTGCGTGAGGAGTGCGTCGTGACCGGATTGGACCGCCTGCGGGCGCGCGTCAGAACCGAGGATTCCCTGGTCGTGGCGTTCTCCGGCGGCGTGGACTCGGCGCTGCTGGCCGTGGTGGCGC
The DNA here is from genome assembly GCF_040676935.1 of Saccharopolyspora sp. NPDC049426. NCBI lineage: Bacteria > Bacillati > Actinomycetota > Actinomycetes > Pseudonocardiales > Pseudonocardiaceae > Saccharopolyspora > Saccharopolyspora sp. NPDC049426. The sequence goes on from NZ_JBFAPZ010000014.1 coordinate 64,568, forward strand.
ACCAGGAGCTGGGAGCGCGGATGCTCGCGGTCACCGCCGTGTCCCCGAGCCTGGCCGCCGAGGAGCGCAAGCGGGCCAAGCGCTTCGCCCGCGAGAACGGCCTCGCCCACGTCGAGGTCTGCACCGACGAGGCCGACCGGCCCGAGTACGCCGCCAACGACGGGAACCGCTGCTACCACTGCAAGTCCGCGCTGTTCGACGCGGTGGAGCCGCTGGCGGCGACGATGGGCGCGAGCATCGCGCTGGGCACCAATGTGGACGATCTGGGAGATCACCGGCCGGGTCAGCGCGCGGCGGCGCAGCGCGGCGCGATCGCGCCGATGGTCGACGCCGGGCTCACCAAGGCCGACGTCCGCGAGGCCAGCGCCGAGCTGGGTCTGTCCACTGCGGACAAACCGGCGGCAGCGTGCCTGGCCTCCCGCGTCGCCTACGGCGATCCGGTCACCCCGGAGGTGCTGGCCCGCATCGAGCGGGCGGAGGAAGCCGTGCACGCCCTGGGGTTCCCGGTGTGCCGGGTCCGCGCGCACGGTCAGGGCACGGTGGCGCGCCTGGAGGTGCCCGCCGAGGACATCGACCGCGCGGCAGCGCACCACTCCGAGCTCGACGCCGCGGGCCGGGAGGCGGGCTTCGAGTTCTGCGCGCTGGACATGGCCGGTTTCTCCAGCGGCCGGATGAACGTGCTGCTTCCGCTGCTGCCCACCCGGACGGCGTCATGACCGGCTTCAGCGATCTCGGCTACGCCAGGGTCGACACCGACCGGGAATCCCGCCAGGGGCTTCCGGAGGTGGTCTACGGGCCCGGCAAGCGGCCGGAGGAGATCACCGGCATCGTGACCGAGCTGCTGGCCCGCAGCACCGGCCCGGTCCTGGTCACCAGGGTGGAGCCCGAGGTCGCGGCGGCGGTGCGGGTGCCCGGCGGCGACTACGACGAGACAGCGCGGCTGCTGGTGTGGCGACCGGCGGAACAGCGGGACTTCCGGTTGTGCGTGGCCACGGCGGGCACATCGGACTGGCCGGTCGCGGCGGAGGCGGACGCGGTCGCCTCCGCGATCGGCCTGCGCACCCACGTGGTCCGCGACATCGGTGTGGCCGGCATCCACCGGCTGCTCGCCGCGAGCGAGGACCTCAAGCAGGCCGACGCGGTGGTCGTGGTGGCGGGCATGGAGGGCGCCCTGGCCAGCGCCGTCGGCGGTCTGGTGTCGTGCCCGGTGATCGCGGTGCCGACCTCGACCGGGTACGGCGCCGCGCTGGAGGGCGTGACGGCGCTGCTGGCGATGCTCACCTCGTGCGCGGCCGGGTTGACGGTGGTCAACATCGACTCGGGGTTCTCCGCCGCGATGGCCGCGCACCGGCTGGCCGCGGTGGCCCGGCGATGATCCTCTGGCTCAACCCCGCGACCGGGCTCTCCGGCGACATGCTGCTGGGCGCGCTGCTCGGACTCGGCGCCCCGCTGGAGGAGGTGCGGGCGGCGATCGAGTCCACCGGCCTGCGGGGGTGGTCCCTGGACACCGAGCAGGTCCAGGTGGACGGGATCGCGGCGACCAAGGCGGTCGTTTCCGCCGACGACGACGTGCCCGAGCGGCACGCGGCGGACCTGATCGAGCTCGCCTCCCGCGCGCGGCCGGAACCCGTGGCGCGGATGGCGGTTTTCGCCCTCGAAGCGATCGCGCGGGTGGAGGGCCGGCTGCACGACCGCGATCCGGCGGAGGTGCACCTGCACGAGGTCGGCGGGCTGGACACCATCGTGGACACCGTCGGGGTGGCGGCGGCGTTGCACGAACTGTCGGTCACCGCAGTGCATTCCGCTCCGATCGCGCTGGGCTCGGGCACGGTCCGCTGCGCGCACGGAGTGCTCCCCGCACCCACTCCGGCGACGTTGCGCCTGCTGGAAGGCGCGGCGGTGGTCGGCGCGGACCTCGCCGGGGAAACGGTCACCCCGACGGGCGCGGCCCTGGTCTCGGCCATGGGCACCCGCTTCACCCCTCCCCCAGCGATGACGCTCGGCGCCACCGCCTACGGGGCCGGGACCAAGCGCTTCCCGCAACGCCCGAACGTCCTGTCGGCTTCGCTGGGGTCCTCCCCCTCGGAGGCGCAGACGATGGTCGTGGTGGAGTGCAACGTCGACGACGTCACCGGCGAATCCCTGGGCCACGTGGTCGAACGGCTGCTCGACGCCGGGGCCGCCGACGCGTGGACGAGCCCGGTGACGATGAAGAAGTCCCGCCCGGCCCACGTGCTGCACGTGCTGTGCGCCCCCGGTGTCGAGGCGGCGCTGACCGGGATCGTGCTGGCGGAGACCGGCACGCTCGGCACCCGTCGGCACGAGGTCCAGCGCACCGCGCTCCCCCGCCGCACCACGACCGTTTCCGTGCGGGGGCATCAGATCCGCGTCAAGCACGGTCCGCACCGCAGCAAACCCGAGCACGACGACGTCGCGGCCGCGGCGAAGGCCCTCGGCCTGCCGCTGCGCACCGTCACCGACATGGCCCTGGACGAGGCGCGCGACTGAGGACCCGCGAACCCGTTCAGTCGAATCCCGGTTCGTCACCGGAGCCTGTCGGACCGGCTCGGTACCATCCGAGGCATGGCCATCAAGTTCGAGAACGTCGGCATCGCCGTGCGCGATCTCGAAGCGACGATCTCCTTCTTCACCGATCTCGGACTCACGGTCGTCGGCCGCACCACGGTCAGCGGCGAGTGGACCGACACCGCTGTCGGCCTCGACGGCAACCACGCCAACGTCGCCATGCTCGAGACACCGGACGGCGGGCACGTCGAGCTGTTCGAGTACATCCACCCGGAAGCGATCGAGACGGCGCCCACTCGTCCCCACGAGATCGGCATGCACCGCATCGCCTTCTCGGTCGACGACATCGACGAAGCCCTCGCGACAGCCGCGAAGCACGGATGCCATCCGCTTCGCGGCGTGGCGACCTATGAGGACGTCTACAAGCTCACCTACGTCCGCGGCCCCAGCGGCATCCTCGTGATGTTCGCCGAGGAGCTGAAGAAGAGCTGACGGCCGGGGCGATCACCGAACTGCCACTGGCACCGCCGAGCAACGCAATTCCTCCTAGAGGCGCCCGACGAGCTTGTCCGGCGTGATGGGCAGGTCCCGGACGCGGATTCCCGTGGCGTGGTGCACGGCGTTGTCGACGGCGGCCGCAGTGCCGCAGATGCCGATCTCGCCGATGCCCTTGGTGCCCATCGGGTTGACGTAAGGATCGTCCTCGTCGATCCAGTCGACCTCGACGTCTCCGACGTCGGCGCAGGCCGCGACGTGGTACTGCGCCATGTCCCGGTTGATCACGTGCCCGTAGCGCGGATCGACGTGTGCCTCCTCGTGCAGGGCCATCGACAGGCCCATCGTCATGCCTCCCATGAGCTGCGAGGCGCCGGTCTTGGCGTTGACGATGCGGCCGACGGCGAAGATGCCGAGCATGCGCGGCACCCTCACCTCGCCGGTATCGACGTTCACCCGCACCTCGGCGAATTGAGCCCCGAAGCTGTGCATCGCGTAGGTGCCCTGATGCGGGTTGTGGGGCATCCGACCAGTCACCTCGACACCTTCCTCGGGCACCGGCTCGCCGTCGGGCAGCTCCATGCGCAGCCTGCGCGCGGCGTCGACGATCGCCGAGCCCCAGCAGGTGATCCCGGTCGAACCGCCCGCCCCGGAGGCCCAGGGCAGGTCGGTGTCGCCGATGCTGAGCACGACCTGATCGACGTCGGCGCGGAGGGCGTCGGCGGCGAGCTGGGTCAACGCGGTCCAGGCGCCGGTGCCGATGTCGACCGCACCGATCAGCACCCGGTACCGGCCGTCGGGCCGGGCCTGGATGGTGGCCTGGGTGCCGGGCTGCGAGTTGACCGGATAGGTGGAGGCGGCGACACCGGTGCCCACCAGCCACTCGCCGTCGCGGCGCGCGCCCGGAACCGGATCGCGGTCGGCCCATCCGAACCTGCGGGCACCTTCGCGCAGGCAGGCGACCAGGTTCCGGCTGGAGTACGGCAGCCCCGTGTCCGGGTCCGCCTCGGGTTCGTTGCGGATGCGGAACTCGATGGGGTCCAGCCCGCAGGCGATGGCCATCTCGTCCATCGCCGTTTCCAGCGCGTACATCCCGGGGCACTCTCCCGGTGCCCGCATCCACGTCGGCACCGGCAGGTCCAGCTGCGCCAGCCGGTGGGTGATCCGGCGGTTCGGTGCGGCGTACATCGTGCGCGTGGGTTTTCCGGCCAGTTCGGGGAAGCTCTTGAGGCGGGCGTCCTGAGCGATCACGTCGTGGCCGATGGCGGTGAGGCGTCCGCTGGAGTCGGCGCCGAGCCGCACGCGCTGGATCGTGGCGGCGCGGTGCCCGACGATCGGGAAGACCTGCTGCCGGGTGAGCACCAGCTTCACCGGGCGCGGCTCGACGCGCTGGGCCGCCAGGACGGCGGCCACCAGGTGCGCGTGCGCGGGCCCCTTGGACCCGAACCCACCGCCGACGTGCGGTGCGAGGACGTGCACGTTCTCGGCGTCGACGCCGAAGAGCTCGGTGAGCGCGTCGCGCACCCAGTGCACGCCCTGCGTGGCGTCGTAGACGGTGAGCTCGCCTTCGGACCACGCAGCGGTGGTGGCGTGCGGTTCCATCGCGACGTGGTGCTCCTGCGGCACGGTGTAGACCGCGTCGTGCGCCATCGCCGACCCGGCGAGCGCGGCGTCGAGCTCGCCCTGATCGACGTCGTCGTCGGTCGGCACGAGGTCGTCGCGGTCGGCGTCGAGGTCCACATCGCGCTCGTCCTGCTCGTACTCGACTCGCACGAGACTCGCTGCGGCGCGTGCGATTTCGGAGGACTCGGCGAGCACCACGGCGATCGGCTGCCCCCGGTAGCCGACCTGCGGTGTTTGCAGGACCGCGAGCTCGGCGTCATCGGTGGAGGCCAGTTCGGGAGCGTTGCGGTGGGTGACCACGTCGAGCACGCCGGTCTCGTCCAGGGCCGCGGTCGCGTCGATGGTGGTGATGCGCCCGCGCGCGATCTGCGACTGCACGAGGTGGGCGTACACGGGTTTGTCGACCGGGTGCTCGGCTGCGTAGAGCGCGCGGCCGCGGACCTTCGCCTCCCCTTCGAGGCGGTCGAGTGGGGCTCCGAGGATTCGGGTGGCGGTGCTCATCTCGCCACCCCCGCCAGGTCAGCGAGCGCTCCGGTGATCATGTTGCGCACCAGATCCACCTTGAAATCGTTCCCGGGCAACGGATCCGCCGCCTCCAGCTCGGCGTCGGCGGCACGGCGGAAATGCTCAGCGGTCGCGGGCACGCCGCGCAGCACCTGCTCGGCGTGCGTGGCCCGCCAGGGCTTGTGCGCGACCCCACCGAGGGCGAGCCGCACGTCGCGGACCGCCCCGTCGGCGACGTCGAGGGCGGCCGCCACCGAGACCAGCGCGAACGCGAACGAGGTGCGGTCGCGGGCCTTGCGGTAGCGGGAGGTCACCGCGAAGTCCAGCGGCGGCACGTCCACCGAGGTGATGAGCTCGCCGTGCTCGAGCACGGTGTCGCGCTGCGGTTCGTCACCGGGCAAGCGGTGCAGGTCCACCAGGTCGATGCGGCGACTTCCGCCGGGGCCGACCGTGTTGACCACGGCGTCGAGCGCGGCCAACGCGACCGCCATGTCCGAGGGGTGGGTGGCCACGCATTCGCGGGAGGCGCCCAGGATCGCGTGCTCGCGGTGGAAGCCCTCGCGCGCCGAGCAGCCGCTGCCGGGTTCGCGCTTGTTGCACGGCGTGGTGACGTCCTGGAAGTAGCCGCAGCGGGTGCGTTGCAACAGGTTTCCGCCGGTGGTGGCGAGGTTGCGCAGCTGCGGGGAGGCGCCCGCCAGCACTGACTGGGACAGCACCGGGAAGCGCTGCCGCACCAGCGGATCCGCGGCGAGCCCGCTGTTGGTGACCGAGGCACCGATGCGCAACGTGCCGGCGCGGTCCTCGATCCGGTCGGAGGTCAACCTCCGCACGTCGACGAGGACCTCCGGCGCGGCGACCTCCAGCTTCATCAGGTCCACGAGGTTGGTGCCACCGGCCAGGTACTCGGCTCCGGGCGTCTCGGCGAGCACGCTCACGGCCGAGTCCACGTCGCTGGCGCGCTCGTAGTGAAAAGGTCTCATCGGGTCACCACCTCGCCGACGGCACGGACGATGTTGGCGTAGGCGCCGCAGCGGCAGATGTTGCCGCTCATCCGCTCCCGGATCTCACCGGCGAGGTCCGCGCCCTCCGCCGTGACCGCGCTGGGTTCGCCGGCCTCCAGCTCGTCGATCGCACCGACCGCGGAGACGACCTGGCCCGGCGTGCAGTAGCCGCACTGGAAGGCGTCGTGCCGGATGAACTCGCGCTGGACCGGGTGCGGCTCACCGAGCCCGTCGGCGGTGCGCAGGTGAGCGCCGTCGTGCGCCACGGCGGGCATCAGGCAGCTGTTGACCCGCCGGTCCTCCAGCAGCACGGTGCAGGCGCCGCACTGGCCGTGGTCGCAGCCCTTCTTCGTGCTGGTGATCCCGAGTCGTTCGCGCAGAGCGTCGAGCACGGTCGTGCGGGTGTCCACGGTGAGCCGGTGCTCGGTGCCGTCCACGAACAGGGTGATGTCGGCGTCCACGATCCCTCCAACGTCGTGCGTCCACCTCGCTTACCCGAACCCGCACCGACCCATGCACGACCGCTCAGTGCAGGTCGCGCCACGGGTCGGTTTTCTGGGCGAGGCGGCGGGCCATGTTGCTCAACCCGTACGAGCGCGGGTTCGCCCGGCCGAGCTCGTCGAGGTCGAGCGGGGTTGCCGCCGGTGCTCCGGGGCGTGCCCGCAGCGAGTACGGGGCGATCATGGTCTGGCCGTAGGCGTTGCGGTTGGTGTCCAGGAAGATCCGGTCGCCGCGCTTGTTCTTGCGCTGCTCGGTGGTCAGCCGCTGCGGATCGTCGCGCGCCGCGCGCTCTGCCATCTCGCGCACCTGGGAGCGGACCTCGTCGAACCCGCGGTCCCCGTCCAGCGGTGCCGCGACGTGGAATCCCTTGCCGCCGGTGGCCTGCACGTGCGGAGCGAACCCCTCGTCGGCGAAGCACCGGCACATCGTGCGCACCACCTCCCGCAGCGCGGCGATGCCGACGTCCTCCGGCGGGTCGAGGTCGAGCACCGCGAGCACCGGACGTTCCAGGTCCTCCACTGTGGACAGTGCGATGTGGAGTTCCAGGCACGCCTGGTCGGCGAGGTAGAGCAGCGTCTCCTCGTCGTCGACGAGCACGTGGTGCACCGGAGGCTCGCCGCTGCGCTGCGGAACCGAAGCGCGCGGGATCCGGTCGGGGAAGTGCCTCGACGCCTCCTTCTGGAAGAAGCCCTCCGCCCCGATCCCGTCCGGGAACCGGCGCAGCGTCACCGGCTTGTCCCGCGCGTGCGCGATCAGCTGACCCGACACCGCCCGGTAGTAGTCGAACACGTCCTGCTTCTTGAAGGAGTCCTGCGGGTAGAGGACCTTGTCCGGGTTGGACGGTCCGGTGCGGTCCTGCGTGTCGTTTCGCGGCATGGCAGTGCAGTACCCAGGCATCGGGACCCCTATTCACCTGGACGTGAGCAGCGTTCGCAGCACGCCGTTAAAACATTCGGGTGACAACGGGAACCGGCGGCCGTTCTTTTTGTTCCTATTGGCTGTAAGCGAGTTGCGGCGAACGCCGAGCAAGGAGATCTCGATGGAGCAGCACGTGCGCGCAGAGCTCATCGGCGGCCCGGAGGACGGCCGATCGTTCATCATCCCCGCCGTCGACGCGGACTTACCCATGGGCGAGTTCGCCTTCCCCTCGCCCCGCGACGGAGAAGACCCCTGCTCGCCCTACGCCTGCTACAACCGGCGTGACCAACGCGCCGACGGCGTGTGGCGCTACCAATACGCCGGCGAGCAGAACGTCGCCCCCTAGCCGGTCCGGCCGTCAGAGGGCTGTGCCAAGCTGCCGCCATGCGGATCGCCACGTGGAACGTCAACTCGGTAGGAGCCCGGCTGCCCAAGCTGCTGGACTGGCTCGGCACGGCCGAGCCGGACGTGCTGTGCCTGCAAGAGCTCAAGTGCGCCGAGGACGCCTTCCCGTTCGACGAGGTCGGTGAACTCGGCTACGAGATCGCCGCGCACGGGACCGGCCGCTGGAACGGCGTCGCCGTGCTCTCCCGCGTCGGCTTGACCGACGTCCGCCGAGGGCTGCTCGACCAGCCCGGCTTCCAGTCCGACGGCTCCCTGTTCGAGGCGCCCGAACCCCGCGCGGTCGCCGCGACCTGCGGCGGGGTCCGCGTCTGGTCGGTCTACGTGCCCAACGGACGCGAGGTCGGGCACGCCCACTACGACTACAAGCTGCGCTGGCTGGACGCGCTGCGCGCCACCGCGGTCGAGGAGCTGGCCGCCGACCGCCCGTGGGCGGTGCTGGGCGACTTCAACATCGCCCCCCACGACGAGGACGTGTGGGACATCGCCGCCTTCGAGGGCAGCACCCACGTCACCCCGGAGGAGCGCAAGGCGCTCACCGCGCTGACCGAGTCCGGCCTGACCGAGGTGTACCCGCGGGCGCTGAAGTACGACGTGCCGTTCACCTACTGGGACTACCGGGCGCTGCGGTTCCCGAACAACCAGGGCATGCGCATCGACCTCGCCTACGGCAACGAGGCGTTCACCAGCGCGGTCACCGACTCCTACGTCGATCGCAACGCGCGCAAGGGCAAGGGCACCTCCGATCACGCCCCGGTGGTCGTCGACCTCGACCTGGGCTGATCCAGCCGGCACGTCCGGGCGGCTATCTTGCGTGGCGAACCACGCCGAGGAGGAGCCAGACGTGCCGGAATCGCTCTGCCACCGCACCGCCACCGACCTGTCCGCGCTGATCCGGGCGCGGGAGGTCTCGGCGCGCGAGGTGATGCAGGCCCACCTGGACCGCATCGAGCTGCTGAACCCGAAGGTCAACGCCCTGGTCTCGCTGGAGCCCGAACGGGCGCTGGCCGCTGCCGCCTCCGCCGACGAGCGGCTGGCCTCCGGCGCTCCGGTCGGTCCGCTGCACGGGTTGCCGATCGCGCACAAGGACACCCACGACACCGCGGGCCTCCGCACGACCTACGGCTCACCGCTGCTGGCCGATCACGTCCCGGACCGCGACGAGCTCGTCGTGGAACGGCTCAAGGCCGCGGGCACGATCGCGATGGGCAAGACGAACGTGCCCGAGTTCGCAGCCGGTTCGCACACCTTCAACCCGGTCTTCGGCACCACTGCCAACCCCTACGCGCTCGACCGCTCGGCGGGCGGCAGCAGCGGTGGCGCGGCGGCCTCGCTGGCCTGCCGGATGCAGCCGCTGGCCGACGGCAGCGACATGGGCGGCTCGCTGCGCAACCCGGCGTCGTTCTGCAACGTCGTGGGCCTGCGGCCGGCACCGGGCCGGGTGCCGACGTGGCCGGACCTCGCGGCGTGGTCGACGCTGTCGGTGCAGGGCCCGATGGCGCGCACCGTCTCCGACGTGGCGCTGATGCTCTCGGCGATCGCCGGGCCCGACGACCGCAGCCCGATCGCGATCAGCGAGCCCGGCTCGGTGTTCCAGGGCTCCCTGGAGACCGACCTGGCCGGGCTGCGGGTGGCGTTCTCGATGGACCTCGGCGGCGAGCTGGTGGTGGACCCGCAGGTGCGCGCGGTGCTGGAACCGGCCGCGCAGGTGCTCACCGACATCGGCGGCGTCGTGCAGGAGGCCGCGCCCGACCTGACCGGCGCCGACGAGGTCTTCCGGACGTTGCGGGCCTGGCAGTTCGAGCTGGCCCTCGGCGAGCTCCGCGACGCCCACCCGGACCGGATCAAGCCGAGCCTGCGCGACAACATCGACGCAGGACGAGCGCTGACCGGTGTCGACGTGGGGCGCGCCGAACGGCTCCACACCGAGCTCTACCACCGGGTCCGCGCGTTCTTCGGCCGCTTCGACGTGCTCGCGCTCCCGGTGAGCCAGGTGCCGCCGTTCGACATCGACCTGGAGTTCCCCACCGAGATCGGTGGCGTGACCATGCCGTCCTACCTCGACTGGATGCGCTCGGCGTACTGGATCTCGGCCACCGGCTGCCCCGCGATCTCGGTCCCGGCCGGGTTCACCCCGCAGGGCCTCCCGGTCGGCCTCCAGCTGGTGGCCCCGCACCGCGGCGAACGACGGCTGCTGGAGATCGCCCACGCGTTCGAGCGAGCGACTCAGCACGCCGCCGTCCTCCCCCGGCTCTGACCCGGCCACGGCCGCCGCATCAGTCGCGGTCGGCGGCCGTGGCGTGGTCGTAGTAGCCGAGGACGCCGGTGGCGCCGTGCAGGGCGAAGCCCGCTTCGGGCGTGGCGGGCTCGCCTGCGGTCTCGATGATCCGGCGCATCGTGGTGCCGACGAGCGCGTCGAGGTCCCGCCAGCGTCGCGCCGGGTCGCCGCCGACTGTCGCGTCCTCGGTGAAGTCCTCGGTGCACCGGTCGAGCCCTTCGCGCAGCAGCCGCGCGTGCTTCATGAACTCACCCCGGCCCCAGCTCGGAGCCAGGTCCTCGGCGTGCGCGGCGAGCAGACCCGCCATGTGGGCGATGTCATCGACGTGGTTGCCGAGCCACTTGCGGCGCCGGTGGATCGATCCCAGCTCCGGCCACCTCTTGCGCGCGGCCTGCCGGGTCCTGCCGGTCACCGCGCTCAGGTCGGCGAGGCTCGCGCCCAGCCACACGCTCTCGGCCGACGCCGCCTCGGTCTGCTGAGCCGCGGCCTCGGCCACGAGCTCTTCGGTGGCCAGCGCCGCCTGCAACCGCGCGAGCGATGCCGCCCGTCGCTGCTGCTCATCGCCCACGTCGGAGCCCTTGGGGCCGGGATCGTGGACCTCCACGCTCGCCTCCGCGGCCAAGTGCTCGACGAGCCGAGCCGCTTCCTGCGCCGACATGACTCCTCCTTCCTGTAAACCATCGGTTCACAGTATCAGTGTGAACCTGAGGTTTACAACCTGGAGCCCTCAGGGCTCGACCGAGAGGCGCTGCGTTAGGTGTCCACTGTGGACTTCAAGTGGGTGAAATTTCGTGACTACCACGCAAAATCGGACATACGGCGCCTTGCATCCAGTGGTGAACACAGGTTTACTCATGTGGTGAACACGAGTTCACGCTGGGAGTGAGGAGTCTGATGAGCGTCGCCGGGTCCGCTTCGTCCGCAACGCGCAGTTCGAAAGTGGTCATCCTCGTGCTCGCCTCGTGCGGGATCGCGGTATCGCTGATGCAGACCCTGGTCGTCCCACTCCTCCCCGAGTTCCCCCACCTGCTCGGCACCACGGCCGCCAACGCGGGCTGGCTGGTCACCGCCCCGCTCGTCGCCGGCGCGGTCTGCGCGCCGGTCACCGGACGACTGGGCGACATGTACGGCAAGCGCCGGATGCTGCTGTTATCCCTGGCCACGATGGCGGTGGGCAGCGCGATCGGAGCGGTCAGCGACGACTTCACCGCGGTGCTGGTCGGCCGCGTGCTGCAGGGCGCGGCAGTCGGCGTGGTGCCGCTGGGCATCAGCATCATGCGCGACGAGCTGCCCGAGGAGCGCGTGGGCTCCGGAGTGGCGCTGATGAGCGCGACGCTGGGCATCGGCGGTGCGGTCGGGCTTCCCATCACCGGCGTGGTCGCCCAGGAGCTCAGCTGGCACTGGCTGTTCGCCGGGGCGATGGTCTTCGCCCTCGTCGAGATCGCCCTCATCCTGCGGGTGGTGCCCGAATCGACCCTGCGCACGGGCGGGAAGTTCGACTTCGTCGGCGCGCTGGGGCTCTCGGCTGCGCTGACCTGCCTGCTGCTGGCCATCTCCAAGGGCAACGAGTGGGGCTGGTCTAGCGCCCTGGTGCTCGGCCTGCTCGCCGGCGCGGTCGTCGTCCTGCTGCTGTGGGGCGCCTACGAGCTGCGGACCGCCGCTCCGCTGGTGGACCTGCGGGTGTCGGCCCGGCCGACCGTGCTGCTGACCAACATCGCGTCCGTGCTGGTGGGCATCGCGATGTTCACCGGCTTCCTGGTCGGTTCGCAGCTGCTGCAGGCCCCTCCGGAGACCGGCTACGGATACGGCCTGTCGCTGGTGGTCGCGGGCCTGGTCCTGCTGCCGATCGGTGCTGCGATGGGCCTGTTCTCCCCCGTATCGGCCCGGATCTCCCGCCGCTACGGTCCGCGCACCACGCTCATCCTCGGGGCCTGCGTGCTGGCGCTGGGCAACCTCGGCGGTTCGATGCTGCACGACCCGCTGTCGGTCGTGGTGGTGAACCTGACGATCTCCTCGATCGGTGGTGCCCTGGCCTACGGCGCGCTGCCCGCGCTGATCATGCGTTCGGTGCCCACCACCGAGACCGCCGCCGCCAACGCGCTCAACAGCCTCGCCCGGTCGATCGGCACCTCCGGGTGCAGCGCGATCGTGGTCGCGCTGACCACCGGTTCCCTGGTGCACGTGGCCGGCGGGACCTACCCGTCGATCAACGCCTACTCCTGGGTGTTCGTGGTCGCCGGCGGCGCGGGTCTGGTGGCCGCGCTGATCGCCGCGGCGACCCCGGCACCACCTCGGTACGAGGCTGTTACCCATCGGGTGGCCTTCGCGGTGGGGGGCTCGCGCTAGCCTGAGGTGCATGCCCACCACGGGGTCGATCGAGGAGCAGCGCCGCGATGCGTGCGCCACGCGGGAAACCATCCTGAAGATGGCGAGGCGGCGCTTCTCCTCCTGCGGTTACGCCGACGTGACGTTGCGCGACATCGCCGCGGACGCCGACGTCAGCGCCGCGCTGGTGGTCAAGTACTTCGGCAGCAAGGAAGAGCTGTTCGCGCAGGCCTCGGGTTTCGAGCACGACGCCGAGCGGCTGCTGGACTGCGAGCTGCCGCACCTCGGCGAGCACCTGGTGCGCACGCTGCTGGACTACCACGATCGCACCCAGGGCGATCCTCTCGTGCGCGCGGTGTTCACCTCGTCGCGCCCGGCGGGCGGCCGCTTCCGCGACAACTTCGAGTCCCAGCTGGTCACCCGGCTCGCCGATCGGCTCGACGGGCCCCGGGCGCGACTGCGCGCCGAGCTGGTGTGCAGCCACCTGATGGGGCTCGGCGCCGCGCGCCTGGTGCTGCGCACCCAGGCGATCAGCGCCGAGCCCACCGAAGAGCTCGTGGCCCTCACAGCACCGCTGATCCAGCGGTGGATCGACGGTCCGCTCTAGGCCGAGCGCCCCAGCACCGTGGCGTGCGGGATGCCGTCGAGCGCCTTGCTGAACTGCTCGATGACGTCGGCCAGCGGCCCTGCGCTGTCGTCGTGCACGGCGAGCTCCTCATCGACCAGCGAGAGGTGCTTGTCGAGCAGGAAGAAGCTCTGCACCGCGTGCCGGGCGCCCAGCGAGTGGACCACCGGGCGCAGCGCGTAGTCGATGGCCAGCACGTGCGCGACGCTGCCGCCGGTGGCCAGCGGCAGCACGGCCTTGCCCGCGAAGCCGAACTGCGGCAGCAGGTCCAGGAACGACTTCAGCAGACCCGAGTAGGCGGCCTTGTAGGTGGGCGTGGCCAGCACGATGCCGTCGGCCGCCGCCACCTGCTCGACCGCCGAGGAGATGGCCGGGTCGGAGACGTCGGCGCTCAGCAGCGCCTCGGCGGGCAGGGTCCGAACCCGGAGGTGTTCGGTGGTGCGCCCAGCCGCGGCCAGCCGCTGCGCGATGTGCTCGCCGATCTTCTCCGTCTTCGAAGTGCGCGACGGGCTTCCGGAAATGACCAGGACGGTGGACACGAGCTGCTCCCTGAATCTGGTCCGCTGCGGACCGTTACCGGGTTCGGCCGGATGCGGCGTCACCCCTGACTTCGTGGTTTCGTCAGGAGCGACAGCCCTGAGCCGTCACGCGCCGCAAGTCGACGTGCATCCGCCTGCTGAGTCTCGGAGTGGTCACGGATCCCATCGTCTTGGCGGTGCGCTCGCGGTGTCAACGAACGGTCGCCTGATCTCATCTGGCGGACACCGGGAGCCGAACTCCCCGTTGCGCAGCTCTGGCCATCGAGGTGTCCGGAAGACGAAGCTGTCGGATGAACTACGAAGGAGGATTCATGTCATCAAGCCAGACCGCGCTGTGGCACCCGTTCGCGGACATGTTCGAGGTCAAGAGCAGCAGCTTCTGCGTCACCAAGGCCGAGGGAGTCTGGATCTACGACGACTCCGGACGCCGCTACCTCGACGGCACCGCGAGCCTCTGGTACGCCAACGTCGGGCACGGCCGCACCGAGATCGCCGAGGCCGCCGCCGCGCAGATGCGGGAGCTGGAGTCCTACTTCGTCTTCAACGACTACACCAACCCGCCCGCCGAGGCGCTGGCCACGCGGCTGTCCGAACTCGCCCCGATGCCGGGCGCCAAGATCTTCCTGACCACCGGTGGCGGTGAGGCCATCGACACCGCCGCGAAGCTCGCGCGGCAGTACTGGGCGCAGCGCGGGCAGCCGCAGCGCACCCACATCCTCAGCCGGGGCAACGCCTACCACGGCACCAACGGCCTGGGCACCAGCATCGGCGGCATCGAGGCCAACCAGACCGGGTTCGGTCAGCTGGTTCCAGAGACCGGCCGCGTCGCGCACGACGACGCCGAAGGCCTGCGCGAGGCCATCGAGCGCATCGGCGCCGAGAAGATCGCGGCGTTCTTCGCCGAGCCGGTGATGGGCGCGGGCGGTCTCTACCCGCCGGAACCGGGCTACCTGGAGGCCATCGCCAAGATCTGCGCCGAGCACGGGATCCTCTTCGTCGCCGACTCGGTGATCTGCGGCTTCGGCCGGGTGGGCACCTGGTTCGGCGTCGAGCGCTGGGGCCTGCAGCCCGACATGATCACCTTCGCCAAGGGCGTGACCAGTGGTTACCTGCCGCTGGGCGGTGTGGTCGTGGCCGAGCACGTCGCCGAGCCGTTCTGGGAGGAGCCGGGCCGGGTGTTCCGCCACGGCGCCACCTACTCGGGCCACCCCACGGTCGCGGCAGCGGCCATGGCCAACCTCGACATCCTGGAGCGCGAGAAGCTGATCTCGCGCTCCGACGAGCTGGAGCAGCCGCTGCACGAGGCGCTCAGCAGCGTCGCCGACCACCCGGCGGTCGCCGAGGTTCGCGGTGGTGTCGGCCTGCTCGGAGCCGTCGAGCTCACCGCGGAGGCGCTGCAGGCGGGCGGTCTGCCCAAGCTGCAGAAGAAGATCCGGGAGCTCGGTGTGATCGTCCGCCCGCTGGGCAAGGCCCTGGCCGTCTCGCCGCCGCTGATCATCACCGAGGACGAGATCGGCCTCATCGGCAAGGCGTTCGCGGAGGGCCTCGACGCCCTGGCCTGACGCGCGGGTGTCGTCGGAGCGGCCTCGACACGCGCGGCCGCTCCGACACGCGCGGCGCCCGATCGCCGTTCATCCCCTCGGTTATTACAGAGGCCATCCGTCCGGTACTTCCCCGTTGTGGAACCGATACGTCCGGAGGTGGTCCCGACCTGCTTTCGTCACGTACGTTTTTCACCAGATCGTGCGTCGTCGCAGATGGAGAAGGCTGTCGACGGCGGTTGCGATGTTCGCGGCGGCCCGCCGATCCCGGGCCGATCGGTGAACGGCAAGGCCGAAAGCAAAAGGGGCCCCTGCGCACAAGCCACCCAGTAGAGTTGGCAAAATACGGCTTCCGGGTGATCGACGCAGTGGGGGCGGACGGAGGAACTCAACCAGGTGAACACTCAGACCGCACAAGTCGACGACCTTCGACTGATCGCGCTTCCGAGCGCGGTGAACTGCACCGAGATGTTCGTGCGGTTCTCCCTGGCCGAGTGGTCTCTGCGCGAGATGACCGACATCGCCACGCAGCTCACCGGCGCCCTGGTGACGGCGGCCGTGGACGCCGCCGACCAGAAGAACCCCGGTTTCATCACCGTCCGCTTGCGCTTGAGCGGTGAGAGCCTCGTCGCCGAGGTCCAGGACGAGCAGGCCACGGTTCCCCCGCAGCTCGCGCCCGGTTTCGCCGAAGGCCGCTGCGGTGCGACCGCGCTGCGCACCGGCGGCACCCTGGTGTGGTGCGAGATGCCGCTGCCCAGCGGCGTGAAGGCCGATTCCGTCCCGCTCCCCCGCCGCTCCCGCAAGAAGAACGCGATGGCACCGCAGAACACCGAGGAGACCGCCGAGGTCGACCCCGAGGTCATCAAGCGCCTGCTGTCCGGGCTGAGCAACGGCGGCTTGGACTGAGAACCGCCGAGCGGTCACCCTGCTCGGCGGTGCGGTAGCGGAAACCTCGCGGGGGACGGTGTGCCGGCTGAGACGCACGCCTGAAACGACGGCTCCGCCGCGCTCCTGAACCGGCTCCGGCGCGAGCAGGGTGACCTGGGCCTTGTTTCGCACGGCCGCACCCCGGGCACCTTCCGGGGCATGGACCAGGCAATGTTCCGCTCCGAACTGGCGCAGCAGCTGCGGGTGGACTCGGTTCGGGCCAGCACGGCCGCCGGTTCCGGGCACCCCACCTCGTCGATGTCGGCGGCCGACCTGCTGGCGGTGCTGCTCGACGGACACCTGCGGCTGGATTTCGACCGTCCGGACAACCCGGCGAACGACCACCTGATCTTCTCCAAGGGCCACGCCTCGCCGCTGCAGTACGCCGCGTTCAAAGCGGTCGGCGCCATCGAGGACGACGAGCTGCTGACCTTCCGCAAGTTCGGCAGCCGGCTCGAAGGCCACCCGACCCCGGTCCTGCCGTGGGTGGACGTGGCGACCGGCTCGCTGGGCCAGGGCCTGCCCATCGGGGTGGGCCTGGCGCTGGCCGGCAAGCGGCTGGACCGGCTGCCCTACCGGGTGTGGGTGCTCTGCGGTGACAGCGAGATGGCCGAGGGCTCGGTGTGGGAAGCCCTGGAACACGCCGGGCACGAGCAGCTCGACAACCTCACCGCGCTCATCGACGTCAACCGCCTCGGCCAGACCGGACCCACCATGCACGGCTGGGACCTGTCCTCCTACTCCGCCCGAGCGCAGGCGGCGGGTTGGCGCACCATCGAGATCGACGGGCACGACCTCGACGAGATCGAATCAGCGCTGACCCAGGCCGAGGACGGCGACGGCCGCCCGGTCGCGATCCTGGCCGCCACCCAGAAGGGCAAGGGGGTCGCCGAGGTCGCCGACAAGCCCGGTTTCCACGGCAAACCGCTGGCGCACGCCGAGGAGTCGATCGCCGAGCTCGGAGGTCTGCGCGACCTGAGGGTCACACCCGCCAAGCCCGACGCCGACGCCAAGCCGCACGTGTTCGACACCGGAAGCGGCGGACTGCCCGCCTACGAGCAGGGCACCGAGCTGGCCACCCGCAAGGCCTACGGGCAGGCGCTGGCGGCGCTGGGCGACCGGCGCGGGGACGTGGTGGCGCTGGACGGCGAGGTGTCGAACTCGACCTTCGCGGAGCTCTTCCGCGATGCCCACCCGGACCGCTACTTCGAGATGTACATCGCCGAGCAGCAGCTGATCGCCGCAGCGGTGGGCATGCAGGTGCGCGGTTGGTGCGCTTTCGCCTCGACCTTCGCGGCGTTCCTCTCCCGCGCCTACGACTTCGTCCGGATGGCCGCGGTGAGCCGGGCCGATCTGCGGCTGATGGGTTCGCACGCCGGCGTGGCGATCGGCGAGGACGGCCCGTCGCAGATGGCGCTGGAGGACTTGGCCGCGTTCCGCGCGGTGCACGGCAGCACGGTGCTCTACCCGTGCGACGCCAACCAGACCGTGCAGCTGGTGACGGCGATGGCGGATCTGCCCGGCATCAGCTACCTGCGCACCAGCCGCGGCGCGATGCCGGTGATCTACCCGCCCGGCGAGCAGTTCCCGATCGGCGGCTCCAAGGTGCTCCGCGACGGCAACGACGTGACGTTGGTCGGCGCCGGGGTCACGCTGCACGAGGCGGTCAAGGCCGCGGACGTCCTGGCGCACGAGGGAATCGAGGCCCGGGTCATCGACCTGTACTCGGTCAAACCCGTCGACTCCGGCACGCTGCGGCGCGCCGCGACCGAGACGGCGGGGCTGGTCATCGCCGAGGACCACTGGCCCGAAGGCGGTCTCGGCGAAGCGGTGCTCAGCGCGCTGACCGACCACCCCGCGCAGGTGCGCACGCTCGCCGTGCACGAGATGCCCGGTTCAGGTCAGCCCGCGGAGCTGCTCGGCCAGGCCCGCATCGACGCCACGGCCATCGCCGAGAAGGCCCGCGAACTGGCGTCCTGAGGTTTCCGCGCGTTCGGCCCGGGTAAGCGGTGGGCGAACTGCTTGAACGGAGGAATCATGGTTCTGGCCGATCGCGCGGAGATGCTGCAGGTGCTCTGCCACGTCCGGTTCCCGGCGACCAAGCGGGAGATCGTGCAGCAGTGCGCGGAGCTCGGGGCCGGTCCTGAGCAGATGGACCGCCTCGACGAGCTGCCCGAGGGCACCTTCGTCGAGGCCGACACGGTGCTGCAGGCCCTGCCGCACCCGATGCACGACTGACGAGTCACGTCTCCTGGTGCCGGCGGCCGGTGAAGCACGCCGCGATCGCGCCGGCGGCCGTGATCATGCCCAGCGCGGCCGAGGTCCACACCAGGCCGCTGGCCAGGGACAGCAGCGACAGCATCGCGGTCAGCGTGAGCGCGGTGAACACCAGGACGCGGCGCATCACGCCCCAACTCCGCTCACCTTCGAACCGCTCGAACTTCTCCGCGAGCTGAGGGTCTGCGGACTCCAGCGCCGCTTCGATCTCCGCGAGCATGTCCCGCTCGTGCTTGCTCAACATGACGAGCTCCTAGTGACGTCCCCTTTGACCCCAACGAGGTACTCGCTCCTCAACTGCCGCACGCGGCCCGTGGAGCTCATCCAGGCTCGCACGCGATCGCCTGCCGCCCCTACTCTGCAGTCGGGTGATTTCGGCCCGCCGATGACCGCCCGGTGATCACGCTCCGTCGCCGAAGACTACGAGTAGTGCAGAACTCCTTCGACGCGCTGCGCGCCGAGCTCGTCCTGCAGCACCAGGACGTCCAGGTGCGCGGCGGTTTCCAGCACCGCCATCATCTGGTTGAACACGTCGAGGTCGTCGAAGGCGCGCTCGCGACGGGTCCAGGTCAGCGCCCGAGCGGCCTCGTAGGCCGTGCTCGCTCCGGCCGCGACGACCGCGGCGGTGGCCACCAGCCGAGCGTCGTGGTGGGCCAGCAGCTCGTCGACCCGGTCGTGGACGCTGTCGGTGACGGGACCGTGGGCGGGCAGCAGTCGCATGTCCGGCAGGCCGCGCACCAGCCGCAACGAGGCCAGGTAGTCCCGCAGCGGGCTCGCGGTGGGCGCCTGCTCGAAGCCGATGGACGGGGTGATGTGCGGCAGCACGTGATCACCGGCGAACATCAGCCCCGCCTGCTCCTCCAGGAACACCAGGTGGCCGCGGGTGTGCCCGGGCGTGGGCAGCGCGCGCAGCTGCCGGTCGGTCAGTCCGAGGTCGGTGGCGGCGTTGATCCACGTGTCGGGCTTCTCCCAGACGTGGTTGCGCGGCTCATCGGAGCGCAGGCCCAGCAGCGCGTCGCGGACCGGTTTGGCGCCGTGCTCGGCCAGCAGTTCCAGCTGGCTGTCCATGGACCGGTGGTCCGGGGACATCAGCCGGTCGACGGTGTGCCGCTCCCCCTCGCCGAGCATCACCTCGGAGCCGAACTCGCGGCGCAGGGTGAGCGCCTGCGTGTAGTGGTCGCGGTGCGCGTGGGTGACCAGGAAGCGGGTGATGTCGCCCGCGCCGGCGCCGATCCGGGCGAGGGCGGCGTCGAGCTGCTGGCGGGACTCCTCCAGGGCCCAGCCGCCGTCGACGAGGGTCAGCGAGTCACCGTCAGCGATGGCGTAGACGTTGACCGCGCGGAGGCCGTCGTTGGGCAGCGGCAGCGGGATCCGGTGCACGCCCGGAGCCACTTCGAACGCCCCCGGCTCCATCCACTCGTACCGCGACTCATCCATGCGACACCTCCAGAGACCCGATCTACCAGCTCTACCACACATACCAACCGGTTGGTGTGTGGCAACGCTCACTGGTGCAGTACACTCCCCGGATCCGGATCACCCGCGCGTCCACTGTGGACACGGGAGCGGACCTTGACCTTGTCGGCGCGAGAACCGCGGGTTCTCGCGGTGTGCAGATCGCGAACGGGCGGAGACCGCGTGTCGTTGCCGGAAGAGCTGTCCGAACAGCTTCTCGGGTCGATCATCGATGGGACCTACCCGCCCGGCGCCTGCTTGCCCTCCGAACCCGAGCTCGCCGAGCTGTTCTCGATCAGCCGGTTGACCGTGCGCGAGGCCGTCAAGGCGCTGCGGGTGCAGAACGTCGTGCGCATCGAACGCGGACGCGGCACCTACGTCAATCCACCGGCCGAGTGGACCTCGCTTCACCCGATGATCCGCGCCGCGACCTCCCCCGGTGCCGATCCCGAGGTCGTCGCCGGAATCCACGAAGCGCGGCGGATGCTGGAGTCCGGGATCGCCGAGCTCGCCGCGATCAAGCGCACCGACGCCGATCTGCGGCGCCTGCGCGAGCAGCTGCGGAACATGCGCGAGGCCGGCACCCCCGAAGCGCGCGCCAACGCCCACATCGCGTTCCACCAGGCGATCGTGCGCGCCACCGGCAACGCCTTCGTCCCGCTGCTCTTCGAACCGTTCATGCGGGTGCTGTCCGAGCTGCCGGTGGAGGCAGACCGCGGGGCGGTCGCCCGCCACGAGCGGCTGCTCGCCGCGATCGAAGCCGGTGACCCGACCGAGGCGCGCCGAGTCATGGCCGCTCACCTGCGTTCTCAGCAGAATCGCCCGCGAACCGCGTAACCTCGGCTGCGCATGATCGTTGATCTCCCGGAATTCCCGGGAGGTCTGAATGCGTCGCTCATTGCTGGCCCTGCTCCTCGCGCTGTTGACCGGGCTCGCCGGTCTCACCGCGGCCCACGCCGCACCGACGTCCGGATGGACGGCCCGAGCCGAGGACCACCCGAGCTCGGTGACCGAGACCGACGTCGAGGTCCCGATGTCCGACGGCACCGTCCTGCGCGCCGACGTGCGGCGCCCGGCAGACGCCGAGGGCAACCCGGTCGAAGGCCGGTTCCCCGTGCTGCTGACCATCACCGCCTACAACAAGTCGGCCATCAGCGGCCCTGGCGCCGCGGCGATCGGCGGTGAGCCGGACTTCTTCGTCAAGCGCGGCTACGTGCACGTCACGGTCGACGCGCGCGGCACCGGCTCCTCCGGGGGCGACTGGCAGGCGTTCAGCGCGCGGGAGAACACCGACTCCGGCGAGATCGTGAACTGGGCGGCTTCACCGGAACGGCCGTGGAGCAACGGCTCGGTCGGCATGCACGGCGCCTCGTACATGGGCATCAGCCAGCTGTTCGCGGCGGGCAACCGGCCACCTGGGCTCAAGGCGATCTTCCCGCAGGTCCCGGCGGTGGACACCTACCGCGACGTGGTCGCCTCCGGCGGTGCGCTGGACGTCGGCTTCATCCCGCTGTGGATGGGCCTGGTCACCGGAACCGGGCTGATCCCACCGGATTACGGCCCCGCCGAGCCGGACAACGCGCTGCAGATGTACCTCGACCGCGTCCAGGGCACCACGAGCTTCACCGCGCCGACGCTGCTGGAGGCCACCCTCGGACTCAACGCCGCCTTCGACGGCCCCTTCTACGCCGAGCGCTCCCCCGCGAGCGTCCTCGACCGCATCGACGTCCCCACCTTCCTGGTCGGCGGCGAGTACGACCTGTTCCAGCGCGGCACGCCGATGGTGTTCGACCACCTGCGGCAGCGCGGCGTCCCGGTGAAGATGATCTTCGGCCCGTGGGACCACCTGCAGGGCAGCGGGGACGGCGTCGCCGAGGCCGGGTACGGCACGCTGCAGGAGCTCCAGCTGCGCTGGTTCGACCACCACGTGCGCGGACAGGCCGATCCGTCGCTGGACACCGACATCCCGCCGCTGACCTACCACGAGATCGGCTCCGGGCAGTGGTTCAAGACCGACGAGTGGATCGGCGAGCAGCGGGCCCGCAGCTTCCAGCTCTCCGGCACCTCGCTGCCCGGACTGCCCGGCGGGCTCGTCGATTCCGACCCGCAACCGGGCCGGAGCACCGTCGCACCGCTGCCGGTCTCCGGGTTGTGCACGCGCTCGACCAACCAGTGGACCGCGGGAATGCCCAACGCCATCGGCATCGCCCAGCTGTGCCACGACAACCGGTGGAACGACCTCTCCGGCGCGGTCTTCGAGACCGAACCGATGACCGAGGCGATGCGGATGCGCGGGCCGATCAACGCCCACCTCCACGCCTCCACGCCCACCGGCAACGGGATGCTGTCGGTGTCGGTGTCCTCGGTGGCACCCGACGGAACGGTCGACCGGCTCACCGGGGGTTGGCAGGTGCTCTCGCACCGGGCCCTGGACGAGTCCCGCTCGCGCTACCTCGACGGCGAGCTGATCCAGCCGTTCCACCCGTTCACCAAGGAAGCGCAGCGCACGATGGAACCCGACGAGGTCGAGCCGGTCGACGTCGAGGTGTTCCCGACCGGCGCGGTCATCCCGCCCGGCCACAAGCTGCGGATCTCGGTGCAGGCGTTCGACGTTCCGCACCTGCTGCCCACGGTGCGCGACCTCCCCGCCGCGCTGTCGCCCGTTGCCATCCACAACTCCCCGGAGCATCCTTCGAAGATCACGCTGCCCGTCATCCCGGCCACGGAGGGAACCCGATGACCGTTGCGGTCACCGACATCGTCGACACCGCCCGCTACCCGCTCCACGATCCAGGCGGCCCCGGCTGGGCCCGAGCGGTGGAGTCCGTGCGCTCGGAACTGCGCGAATCCGGGTGCAGCGTGCTGCGCGACTTCGTGGCCGCCGAGCACCGGGAGGCGCTGCGCACCGAGTGCGCGAGCATCGCCGATCGCGCCTACTACGAAGAGCAGACCGTCAACGTCTACAACACCGCGCCCGACGACGCGCTGCCCGAATGGCACCCGGCGAGGCGGACCACGTTGCGCGGCAACGCCTTCGTGGCGCGCGAGGAAATCCCGGCCGAGCACCTCATCCACCGGCTCTACACCGACGAGCTGTTCCAGCGCTTCCTCGCCGACTGCCTGGAACGGCCCCGGATCCACCCGCTGGAGGACCCGCTGGCCGGACTCGTGGTCAACATCGTCAACCCCGGCAAAGAGCACCCGTGGCACTTCGACACCAACGAGTTCGCGGTCAGCATGCTCACCCAGCAGCCCCGGTCCGGCGGGGTGTTCGAGTACTGCCCGCACATCCGCTCGGCCGAGTCGGAGAACTTCGCCGACGTCGCCGAAGTGATCACCGGCGGCGGGCGGGACCGGGTGCGCGAACTCCCGCTGCGACCGGGTGACCTGCAGCTGTTCCACGGCCGGTACGCGTTGCACCGGGTCAACGCCGTCGCAGGGGAAGTGGCCCGGCATTCGGCGATCTTCGCCTACAGTGATCGTCCAGGGGTGGTGGGATCCGCGGAACGCACCCGGCAGCTGTTCGGCCGGGTGACCGCGGCTCACGGGACCACCGCCCGCACCGACGACCTGCTCGACTGAGGCGTTCGTCGAAGCCCCGGCGGTGCGAGCCGCCCGGGGCTCACCAGGACGAGGGAGTGGCTCCGCCACTTCGAAACAGGACCTAGAGACGATCGAGGTTGCTTTGCGCACCAGCACTTTCGGCAACGAGGACGCGCTCCCCCGGGTTCCGCTGCCCACGCTCGAGGACAGCGGTGCCCGGTTCCTGCAGTGGTGCGCGCCGCTGCTGAGCGAGGACGAGCTGTCCGCCACCCGGCAGGCCGTCGAGGAGTTCCTCGACTCCGCCGCGGCCAAGGAGCTGCACGCCTCCCTGACGGCCTACGCGGGCCAGGACGACGTGCACAGCTGGCTGGACGAGTTCTGGCGCGACCGCTACCTGGGCCGCCGGGACCGGATCGCGCTCAACGCGAACTTCTTCTTCCTGTTCAACGACACCGACGACGACCAGATCGGCCGCGCCGTGCGGCTCATCGCGGCGTCGGTCGACCACAAGCTGGCGCTGGACACCGAGTCGGTTCCTCCGACGGCGCGGCGCGGACAGCCGCTGTCGATGCAGCAGCACCGCTACCTGTTCTCCACCACCCGCATCCCCCGCGCCGAACGCGACGGGGTGCGGGCGCCCAACACGCCCGAGCAGCCCGGGCCCAGCCAGGCCCGGCACATCGTGGTGTTCTTCCGCGGCAACACCTTCCGCCTCGACGTGATCGGGCAGGACGGCGTCCCGCACACCCTCGACGAGCTCGCCGAAGCGCTGCGCCAGGTCATCGCCACCACCGACCGCGGACCCGGTGTCGGTGCGCTGACCAGCCACGACCGGGCTCGCTGGGCGGCCAACCGGGAGGCGCTGCTGGTCGACAACACCGGCTCGGTGGACGTGATCGAGACGGCGCTGTTCTGCCTGGCGCTGGAGCACGAGCTGCCCGCCGACACCGACGGCAAGTGCAAGCAGCTGCTGGCCGGAGACCCGACCGACCGCTGGTTCGACAAGGGCGTCACGCTCATCGTGTTCCCCGACGGCTCGGCGGGCATCAACGGCGAGCACTGCCTGCTGGACGGCACCACCATCGTCGAGTTCGTCGACTCGCTGATGGCGGGCACCGCCGAATCGCACTCGCAGGCCTCGGGGGCGGCACCGCAGGGCGCGCCGGAACCCCGGGTGCTGGAATTCCGCCTCTCGCCCGAGCTCTCCGGCGAGGTCGAGGCGGCGGCCAAGGACTACCTGGCCTACGCCGACGCCACCGCGACCCGCACCGTGCGCTTCGACGACTTCGGCTCGGAGCGCTCCAAGGAGCTCGGGGTCTCGCCGGACGCGTTCGTGCAGATGGCCTTCCAGCTGGCGCACCGGCGTTCCAAGGGCTTCACCGGGGCGACCTACGAGTCCATCGCGACCCGCCACTTCCACCACGGCCGCACCGAGGCGATGCGGGTGGTGACCCCGGAGATCCTCGAATTCGTCGCCGCGATGGAGGATCCCGACGCCGACCGCTCCGCCCGCGAGCAGGCGTTCCGGCGCGCGGCCGACGCGCACGTCACGCGCGCCAAGGAGTGCCAGGCCGGGGACGCCCCCGAGCAGCACCTGTGGGAGCTGCAGCTGATCGCCGGCCGCCGGGGACAGGACTTCGCCCCCGCGCTGTACTCCTCGCCCGGCTGGCAGAAGATGCGCGACGACTACCTGAGCACCAGCGCCGCGCCGTCGGTGAACATCCAGTACTTCGGCTTCGGCGCCACCAGCGAGCACTGCATCGGAGTCGCCTACGTGCTGCTGCCGCAGAGCTTCAACGTGCACCTGAGCACGCCGCGCACGGTCGGCGAGCAGATGACCGCCTTCGCCGACCAGCTCGCCCGCGCGATCGACGAGCTCACCGACCTCGTCGGCTCCGGATCATGAGCCTGACCGGAGAGCGCAAGGCCGACTTCAGCGATATCTACGCCCAGCCGGATCCCCGGGCGTACGTCTCGACGCTGGAGCGGTTCGAGTACCAGATCCCGCAGCGCGCCACCCCGATCTTCCGCGAGGTGATCGGGGCGGCGCGCCCCGGGCGCGTCCTGGACGTCTGCTGCTCCTACGGCATCAACTCGGCGCTGCTGAAGTCCGCTCAGGACCCGCGCGAGGTCCTCGACCGCTACACCGCTCCGTCGGTGGCTCGGTGGTCGGCCGCCGAACTGGCCGCCGCCGACCGGGAGGAGTTCACCGGTGACCTCGACGTCGTCGGCTTGGACCTGTCGGAACCGGCGATCGCCTACGGCCGCGAAGCGGGCCTGCTGACCGACGGGTGGGCCGAGAACCTTGAAACGACCGATCCCTCGCCCGAACTCGTCAAGGGGGTCGCCGACACCGGCCTGATCATCTCCACCGGGGGCGTCGGCTACGTCGGCCTGCCGACCTTCGAACGGCTCCTCGGTGCGATCGACCGGCCGCACGAGTTGTGGCTGGCGATCTTCGTGCTGCGCGTCTTCGACTACTCCGACATCGCCGGGCTCCTGGCCGATCACGACCTGGTCACCGAGCGATTACCCGGAACCTTCCCGCAACGCCGCTTCGCCGACACCACCGAGCAGCAGGCGGCCGTCCACGACGTCGAACGCCGAGGCCTCGACCCCGAAGGCCTCGAAGCAGCCGGCTGGTACCACGCCCACTGCTACCTCACACGTCCCCGCAACGCCGAAGCCCCACGCACCTCCACCTGAACCCGCCCCTGCTCAACCCCGTCGAGGGCCCCACCTTTTCGAATTTCGCGCGAAATTCGAAGGGGTGGAACGTGTTGTCGGCCCCGGGGGTGGTTGCTCGGGGCCGACGACGCGTTTCCGGGTTACTTGATCTCGCAGATGGTGACGCCCTGGGTGACGGAGTCGCCGGGCTTGGCCGTGAGGCCGGTGACCGTGCCCGACTTGTGCGCGGTGACCGGGTTCTCCATCTTCATGGCCTCCAGGACCGCGATCTGGTCGCCCTCGGCGACCTCCTGACCGTCCTCAACCGCCACCTTCACGATGGTGCCCTGCATCGGCGCCGCGACCGCGTCGCCGGACGCCGCACCGCCGGCCTTGCCGGCGGCCCGCTTGCGCGGCTTGGCCTTCGCCGCCGGGGCCGCCGAGGTCGCCGCGAACGCGGCGGGCAGCGAGACCTCCAGGCGACGGCCGCCGACCTCGACGAGGATCGTCTGCCGCTCCTCGGACTCCTCGCCGGCTTCAGCGGCACCCGTGTGGGGCTCGATGGTGTTGTCGAACTCGGTCTCGATCCACCGGGTGTGCACGGTGAAGCCGTCGGTGCCGACGAACGCCGGGTCGCGCACGATCGCGCGGTGGAACGGCAGGACCGTGGCCATGCCCTCCACCTGCATCTCGTCGAGGACGCGACGAGCGCGCTGCAGCGCCTGCTGCCGGTCGGCGCCGGTGACGATGACCTTGGCCAGCAGCGAGTCGAACTGGCCGCCGATGACGCTGCCGGTCTCCACCCCCGCGTCCACGCGGACGCCCGGTCCCTGCGGGGCGACGAACTTGGTCACGGTGCCCGGCGCGGGCAGGAAGTTGCGGCCGGCGTCCTCGCCGTTGATCCGGAACTCGATGGAGTGGCCGCGCGGTTCCGGGTCGGCGCCGAGGTGCAGCTTCTCGCCGGAGGCGATGCGGAACTGCTCGCGGACCAGGTCGATGCCGGTGGTCTCCTCGGAGACCGGGTGCTCGACCTGCAGCCGGGTGTTGACCTCCAGGAACGAGATCGTGCCGTCCTGGCCGACGAGGAACTCCACGGTACCGGCGCCGTAGTAGCCGGCCTCGGAGCAGATCGCCCGCGCGGCCTCGTGGATCCGGCTGTGCTGGTCCTCGGTCAGGAACGGCGCCGGGGCCTCCTCGACGAGCTTCTGGTGGCGGCGCTGCAGCGAGCAGTCGCGGGTTCCCACCACGACGACGTTGCCGTGCTGGTCGGCGACCACCTGCGCCTCGACGTGACGCGGGCGGTCCAGGTAGCGCTCGACGAAGCACTCACCGCGCCCGAAGGCGCTCTCGGCCTCGCGGACCGCGGAGGCGAACAGCTCCGGGATCTCCTCGATGGTGCGCGCGACCTTCAGGCCGCGACCGCCACCGCCGAAGGCGGCCTTGATGGCCACCGGCAGCCCGTGCTCCTGGGCGAAGGCCACGACGTCGTCGGCGCCCGGGACCGGGTCCTTGGTGCCGGGCACCAGCGGCGCCCCGGCGCGGGTGGCGATGTGCCGAGCCGTCACCTTGTCGCCGAGGTCGCGGATGGCCTGCGGCGACGGGCCGATCCAGATCAGGCCGGCGTCGAGCACGGCCTGGGCGAAGTCGGCGTTCTCCGACAGGAACCCGTAGCCGGGGTGCACCGCGTCGGCGCCGGAGCGCTTGGCGGCGTCGATGATCTTGTCGATGTTCAGGTAGGACTCGCCGGGCGTGGAACCGCCCAGGGCGAAGGCCTCGTCGGCCAGCCGCACGTGCTGCGCGTCGGCGTCCGGCTCGGCGTAGACCGCGACGGAGGCGATGGCCTCGTCCTGGCAGGCGCGGATGACCCGCACCGCGATCTCACCGCGGTTGGCGATCAGGACCTTGCTGATCGGCGTCACGTCCACAGTGGTCAACTCCTCATGTACCCGGCGCGACGCCGGAGCAGGCGGAAAACGTCAAGTCTGGAAACGAGGTTCAGCCCGGCAGGGCCGAGGCCCGCCACCCGTGCGGTCCCGGCCGGAGCGGGCGGCGGCCCGCCGGGTGGCGCACCGCCGCGACCGGGTCACCCCACAACGACATGGGCTCGGGCGTGTCCTCGGGAGTCCGGGCGGCGGCCGCGCCGGCCAGCGCCGCGGCCACGGCGGCGATCTCGACGTCGTCGGGATCGCCGCGCACGATGCGCAGCACCGGCCGCTGCGGGGATTGCTCGCTCATCGGATAGCTCCTTGCTTCGCCGATTACAGCGGGATGTTGCCGTGCTTCTTGGCCGGCAGGCTCGCTCGCTTGTCGCGGAGCATGCGCAGCGACCGGGCCACGTAGCCGCGGGTGAACGACGGCGGGATGACCGAGTCCACGTAGCCGCGCTCGGCGGCCGTGTAGGGGTTGCACAGGGTGTCCTCGTACTCCTGCTGCAGCTGGGCGCGCAGCGCCTCGACGTCCTCGCCGGCCGCGGCGGCGTCGGCGAGCTGGCGCCGGTAGAGGATGTTGGCCGCGCCCTGCGCGCCCATGACCGCGATCTGCGCGGTCGGCCACGCCAGGTTGATGTCGGCTCCGAGGTGCTTGGAACCCATCACGTCGTAGGCGCCCCCGTAGGCCTTGCGGGTGATCACGGTGACCAGCGGGACGGTGGCCTCGGCGTAGGCGTAGAGCAGCTTGGCTCCGCGCCGGATGATGCCGTTCCACTCCTGGTCGGTGCCGGGCAGGAACCCCGGCACGTCGACGAAGGTCAGCACCGGGATGTTGAAGGCGTCGCAGGTCCGCACGAAGCGCGCGGCCTTCTCGCTGGCGCCGATGTCGAGCGTGCCGGCGAACTGGGTGGGCTGGTTGGCCACGATGCCCACCGGCTGGCCCTCGACTCGCCCGTAGCCGGTGATGATGTTCGGCGCGAACAGCGAGGAGACCTCCAGGAACTCCCCGTCGTCGACGACGGTGGAGATCACCTGGTGCATGTCGTAGGGCTGGTTCGGCGAGTCCGGGACCAGCGTGTCGAGCGCGCGGTCGTCGTCGGTGATCGCGTCCGCGATCGCCCCGGCACCGGTGTCGGCGCCCTCGAAGACCGGTGCCTCGGAGAGGTTGTTGCTCGGCAGGAACGACAGCAGTTCCTTGACGTAGCCGATGGCGTCGTCCTCGTCGGAGGCGAGGTAGTGCGCGTTGCCCGAGCGCGAGTTGTGGGTGTGCGCGCCACCGAGCTCCTCGAAGGTGACGTCCTCGCCGGTGACGGTCTTGATGACGTCCGGGCCGGTGATGAACATGTGCGAGGTCTTGTCGACCATCACGGTGAAGTCGGTGATGGCCGGCGAGTACACCGCACCGCCCGCGCACGGTCCCATGATCAGCGAGATCTGCGGGATGACGCCGGAGGCGTGGGTGTTGCGCTTGAAGATCTCGGCGTAGAGGCCCAGCGCCGCCACGCCCTCCTGGATGCGGGCGCCGCCGGAGTCGTTGATGCCGATCAGCGGGCAGCCGGTCTTGAGCGCCAGGTCCATGACCTTGACGATCTTCTCGCCGAAGACCTCGCCGAGCGAACCGCCGAAGACGGTGAAGTCCTGGGAGAACACGCAGACCTTGCGGCCGTCGACGGTGCCGTAGCCGGTCACCACGCCGTCGCCGTAGGGGCGGTTCTCCTCCATGCCGAAGTTGGTGGAGCGGTGCCGCGCGTGCTCGTCGAGCTCGACGAACGAGCCCTCGTCCAGCAGCATGTCGATGCGCTCGCGGGCGGTCTTCTTGCCCTTCTCGTGCTGCTTGGCCACCGCGCGAGCCGAGCCGGCGTGCACCGCCTCGTCGTTCCGCCGGTACAGATCCGCCAGCTTGCCCGCGGTCGTGTGGATGTCGGGCACATCAACCGGCGGCTGACCGACCGGCTCCGTCGCGCTGCTCATGCAACCAACCTGTCCTCGTTACCTGCTCGGTTCCAGTATCCGCAGGTCTGCGCGCAGCCTGTCGCCGTCGGTTCGGCGGGCGGATCTGTCTCGCCGGAGATTAATAGCCCGGGGTTGATCGAGTCAAACCCACAAGTGACCGACCATTAGCCGCTCTGAGGCGGTTCAGCTGGCTTCTCCTGCCCTTTCTCCCCCTAAGTGAACGGCGGGTAGCGCGCCGGTTCAGGCTTCGACGGGTGTTTCCAGCATCAGCGCCGAGCCCAGGCGCAGCACGGCGACGGCGTCGCGGATCGGGCCGGTGCGGGCCATGTCGTTGGCGGCGGTCAGCGCCGCCTGCACCAGGATCCGGGAGCGCACCGGGTCCAGCTCCGGGCGCGCCTCGCACAGCAGTCCGACCCACTCGGCGACGTAGGCGTGCTGGGTCTGGCGCGCGCGGTGGCGTTCGGCGGCGGGCAGGTGGCCGACCTCGCTGACCAGGATGTCGATGAACCCGCCGTGGTCGAAGGCGAAGCGGATGTAGGAGCGCAGCAGGGCTCGCAGCGCCTCGGCGGGGTCGGCCTTGGTGGCCAGGGTGCGCTCCAGCTCCACCTCCAGCCACGCGTTGCCCCGGGTGATCACCGCGCTGAGCAGCTCCTGCTTGCTGGCGAAGTAGTTGTACAGGCTCGGCCCGGCGATCCCGGCCGCGGCGCCGACGTCCTCGGTGGTGATCTTGGTGTAGCCGGCGTCGGCGAACAGCCGGGTCGCCGCGGCCAGCAACAGCCTCCGCCGCGAGGCTCGCCCCGAGAAGCGTTCCAGCTGGTCGGGGCGGGCTTCCGGGCGCGGCGCGAGCTCCTGCGGCGGCCGGGTGCCGATGATCACCACCATCTCGCCGAGCAGCCGTTCGAACTCCCGCCTCCCCAGCTGCACCTGGTGGTAGGAAGGGCTGGTCAGGACGCTGAACATGCACCAGGCGCGGAACCGCGCGTCGGCGTCGCCGAGCTCGGGGCGGAACGCCCGGGCCAGGCGGGTGAGCCCGCGTGCGACCTCGCGCAGTTCGCCGCGCAGCACGTCGCGACGCTCCTCGGGCAGCCGCCGGGACTCCCGCTGCCAGAGCACCCCGAGCTGCCGGTGGTCGAGCGCGGTCGCGGCCAGCCGGGCCACGACGTCCTCGACGTCGCCCGGCTCGGCGGTGATCTCGACGAACGGGCGCAGCTCGTCGAGCACGACGTGGGTCAGCAACTGCTGCTTGCCCGCGAAGTGCCGGTAGAGCGCGGAGGACCCGACGCCGACGGCCTCGGCGATGTCGCTCATGCCGACCTGGTCGAAGCCGTCGCGGTGGAACAGCTCGGCCGCGGCTGCGGTGATCAGCGCTCGCCGGTTCCGGGGCCGCGTGTTGCGCGCGGGAGGACTTCCCACCTCGGCCATCACCACCTCCGTTCGCTCCGGGTGCCGTGCCCGGCCGAGGCTATTTCGCCTCGCGAAGCGGAACAACCTCGGCTCATCTCCGCGCCGAGAACCGCGGTCTTCGCCCGCACGTCTCCCGCTGTTCCCGCTCTCGTTGCGCCGGGGCGGTTGCGGGCTGATACTCGCCGTGCCAATCCGGGCGATCGGTATCGCACCGGGGGTCCGTTTTGTCCTACGTGGAGGGCTTGTCGTCGTCGAAAACCGGAGAATCTTCGGATAATCTGCGATCGCCTCTTTGTCACTACTGTTCACAGTGGACGGAACCACATGTCCGAGCTCGCTCGAAGCCTCGTCGTCACCGACACCGACGCCCGCCGCCGATGGATCGCCGACATCCTCGTCGACTCCTTCTCGGAACTCATGGAACGCGACCCGGCGGCGTTCCGCACCAAGTTCCGCAAGATGGCGGCCGACCCGTTCGCCTTCTACCGGGGCAGCGCGTGCCTGTTCTACTCCGACGTCAACCGGTTGACCGACCCGTGGGCCGACGAGCGCACCAGCAGGGTGTGGATCCAGGGCGATCTGCACGCGCAGAACTTCGGCACCTACATGAACGCCTCCGGCGTGCTGGTCTTCGACGTCAACGACTTCGACGAGGCCTACCTCGGGCACTTCACCTGGGACCTGCAGCGCTTCGCCGCGAGCCTGGCGCTGCTGGCCTGGAGCAAGGCGCTGCCCGACACCGACATCGTGGCGTTCGTGCGTCGCGCGGCGACCTCCTACCTCGACCAGGTCCGGTCCTTCGCCACCCAGAGCGGCGATTCCGACTACTCGCTGCGGCTGTCGACCACCGACGGCACGATCCACGACCTGCTGCAGCAGACCCGGCTGCGCAGCCGCACCGGGCTGCTCGACCGGCTCACCGAGGCCGAGGGCTACGACCGGCGGATGCGCCGAGGGCCGAACATCCGGCAGCTCGACGACGCCGAGCGCGGCAGGGTCGAGGAGGCGTTCGCGCGCTACCTGGAGACCATCCCGCAGGAGAACCGGATGCGGGAGGTCGCCTACACGGTCAAGGACATCGTCGGTTCCAGCGGCTTCGGCATCGGCAGCGCCGGACTCCCCGCGTACAACGTGCTCATCGAAGGGCCCACCGAGGCCCTGGAGAACGACATCGTGCTCTCGATGAAGCAGGGCAACGTGGCCGCGCCGTCGCGGGTGGTCACCGACCAGCGCATCCGCGACCACTTCGAGCACCACGGGCACCGCACGGCCCTGTCGCAGCGCGCGTTGCAGGCCCACGCCGACCCGATGCTCGGCCACACCGAGATCGGCGGGGTCGGCTACCTCGTCGACGAGCTCTCGCCGTACGAGTCGGACCTGGAGTGGAACGACCTGACCGAGCCGAGCGACATCGTGCCGGTGCTGGACTACCTGGGCCGCGCGATCGCGAAGATCCACTGCGTGTCGGACGCGCAGTCGGACACCCAGCTGGTCGACTTCCAGGTCGAGGAGGCGATCCTCAACGCCGTCGGCGACCGGGAGAAGGAGTTCGTCGACTGGCTCGTGGAGTTCGCACTGCACTACGCCGACGTCGTTCGCGACGACTACCGCCTGTTCGTCGACGCCTTCCGCAACGGCGAGATCGGTCGGGTCACCGCCACCGCGGATTGAGCCTCACCGGGCCGCCCGCAGGGCCTGGAACATCAGGCGGTGGACCCCCTCGACTCGTAGAGGGCGATGGCGCCGTTCCCTACCAGGTCCAGCGGGTGGCGGCGGCCAGCTCGTCCGGGGTCGCCTCGCCGAAGCGGGCTGCTTCACCCCTGCGGACGGTGAGGATCGCATCGTGCAGTTCCGGCTCCAGCGCCTCTGCGAGCACCTCCGAGCCGGCCAGGGCGTCGGCGGCCTCCTCCGGCCCGGCCGGGAGGCGTTCGATCCCGGCTTCGGCGCGGTCGGATTCGGTCAGCAGCGCCGGATCGCCGGTGATCTCGTCGGGCAGCGTGAGTTCCTCGCGCACACCGGCGAGCCCGGCAGCGACCACCGCTCCGACGGCCAGGTATGGGTTGGAAGTGGCGTCGAAGCACTTGATCTCGGCGTTGGCGGCCCAGGACTGGGTCCCTTCGGTGCCGGTGATCAGGCGCAGCGCGGCCTCCCTGGTCTCGCGCCCCCAGACCTGCCAGATGCCGGCCCAGCGGGACGGACCGAGCCGCAGGAAGCTCGCCGGGTTGCCGGCTCCGATGGCCACCAGCGCGGGCAGTTCGCGCAGCACACCGGCCAGGAACGCCTCGCCGGGCGGCTGCAGGCCGTAGCGGCCGCGACCGCCGGCGAACAGGTTCCCGCGCGAGTCGTGCGCCGACAGGTGCAGGTGCGCGCCGGAACCCGCGCCCTCCGGGACGAGGCAGGGGGCGAAGCTCGCGCGCCAGCCGTGGCGGCGGGTGACCGCGCGGATGGTGTGCCGGGTGAGCACCGCGTCGTCGGCGGCGCCCACCGGGTCCTTGGCCGCCACCGACAGCTCGGCCTGCCCGAGCGCGTACTCGGGGTGGAACTGGAGCACGTCCAGACCCTGCTCGTGCAGCGTCCGCACCAGCCCCAGCCCGTAGTCGGCGAGAGCTTCCAACCGCACCTGCCCGTAACCGGATCCGGTGACAGCGGGCACGAAGTCGTCGGCACCGGGCTCGGCCAGGACCCACTCGTGCTCGAAGGCGGCCGAGACCGTCAGACCCATCGAGGCGGCCGCGGCGACCTGCCGGGCGGCGAAGGCCCGCTGGCAGGCCACGAACCGCGACCCGTCCTGGGTGTACTTGTCCGCTGGCGCCCACGCCCACCCCGGCATGGCCACCAGCCTGGTGAGCCGCGCGATGTCGGGGATCAGGCGCAGGTCGCCGTCGGGACCGCCGAGGTGGGTGCCGCGCAGCATCACGTCGTCGAAGGTGAAGGTCTCGAAGCACGGCGAGGCGCCGAGCCCGTAGCGGGCGAGCTCGGACAACCGGTCCAGCGGTGCGGTCTTGACCCGCACGATGCCCGCGTTGTCCACGAAGGACAGTTCCAGCAGCTCGACGCCCTCGGCCCGCAGTCGCGCCGAGGCGGGCACCAGCTCGGCCGGCTCCGCTGCCGGAATCCGATCACCGCTCATCCACCCACGGTAGTCGCCGGAGCGCACCGACCGCAGCGGATTTCAGCGCGCGCACGCCCGCTCCCCCACGATCGGTGGTGCGAGCGGGCGTGCGCGGTGCTTCTAGTTCTGCTGCTGGGCCAGGAGCTGTTCGAACGGGACCGGCTCGTCGAACGGATCGGCGGCCTGGACCGCGGGTCGCTGCTCGATGAGCGCGGCCAGCTCGCCGGCCGCGCGCTCGACGCGGTCGGCCAGGGTGCTCTCACCACCAGTGGCCCAGTCCTCCGAGGCCGCGTACACCGAGGTCGGCGCGACCACGGCGTGCAGGTAGGCGAACATCGGCCGCATCGCGTGCTCCAGCGCCAGCGAGTGCCGGGCCGAACCACCGGTCGCACCGATGACCACCGGTTTCCCCGCCAGGGCGTCCTTGTCGAGCACGTCGAAGAAGGACTTGAACAGCCCGCTGTAGGACGCCTGGAAGATGGGGGTGATCGCGATCAGCCCGTCGGCGGCGCGGACCGCTTCGAGCACCTCCTCCAGCTCCGGGCCGGCGAACCCGGTGACGAAGTTGTGGGCGATGGCCGTGGCGTGGTCCCGCAGCTCCACGACCCGGACGTCGACCGGGGTGTTGCGCGCGGTGGCCGCGGCCAGCCGGTCGGCCAGCATCCGCGTCGAGGACGGGGTGCTGAGGCCGGCGGAGATCACGACGATGTCGCGCTCGCTCATTTCGCGACCTCCTGCTTCTGCTCCTCCTGCTGCTTGGCCGCGAGCAGGGACTGGTGGGTCGGGGCGTCCGGCACGTGCGCGGGCTTGAGCTTGGCGAACTCCTCGCGCAGCACCGGCACGACCTCCTCGCCGAGGATGTCGAGCTGCTCCAGCACCGTCTTGAGCGGCAGCCCGGCGTGGTCCATCAGGAACAGCTGGCGCTGGTAGTCGCCGACGTTCTCGCGGAAGCTCAGCGTGCGGTCGACGACCTGCTGCGGGCTGCCGACGGTGAGCGGGGTGGCCTGGCTGAAGTCCTCCAGCGACGGTCCGCCGCCGTAGACCGGCGCGTTGTCGAAGTAGGGCCGGAACTCGCGGACGGCGTCCTGGGAGTTCTTGCGCATGAACACCTGGCCGCCGAGCCCGACGACGGCCTGGTCGGCCTTGCCGTGCCCGTAGTGCTCGTAGCGCTGCCGGTAGAGCCGCACCATGCGCTTGGTGTGCTCGGCCGGCCAGAAGATGTTGTTGTGGAAGAACCCGTCGCCGTAGTAGGCGGCCTGCTCGGCGATCTCGGGCGAGCGGATCGAGCCGTGCCACACGAACGGAGCCACTCCGTCGAGCGGACGCGGGGTCGCGGTGAACGACTGGAGCGGGGTGCGGAACTTGCCCTCCCAGTCCACGACGTCCTCCCGCCACAACCGGCGCAGCAGCGCGTAGTTCTCGATGGCCAGCGGGATGCCCTGCCGGATGTCCTGGCCGAACCACGGGTAGACGGGCCCGGTGTTGCCGCGCCCCATCATCACGTCCACCCGGCCGCCCGCCAGGTGCTGCAGCATCGCGAAGTCCTCGGCGATCTTCACCGGGTCGTTCGTGGTGATCAGCGTGGTGGAGGTCGACAGGATCAGGTCCTTGGTCTGGGCCGCGATGAAGCCGAGCATCGTCGTCGGCGAAGAGGCCACGAACGGCGGGTTGTGGTGCTCGCCGGTGGCGAAGACGTCGAGCCCGACCTCTTCGGCCTTGAGCGCGATCCGCACCATCGCCTGAATCCGCTCGGCCTCGGTCGGGGTACGGCCGGTGGTCGGGTCAGTCGTCACGTCACTGACCGAGAAGATCCCGAACTGCATTGTGAACTCCCTGCTGAACCCGAGCCCGCGCCTTTTTGTACGAGCTTCAACTACTTGCGTGAACGAGTCTTCCCTACGAAGTATTCCAGGGAACCACGGCACTCCGCCAAGGCGACTCAGGTCACATCCGAGCGCGTTCCAGGGCCGACTCACCGGTGGCGCGTGGGCACCCTGGGACGTCCGGCCCGCTGCGTAAGATGCCCGCCGTGGCGTCTCCTGAAACCGCGACCGACCAGACCACCGAACCTCTCCAGGTGCTGCGACGAGTCTTCGGCTACGACTCCTTCCGGGGCACGCAGCAGGAGATCATCGACCACGTGGTCGCAGGTGGCGACGCCCTCGTGCTCATGCCCACCGGCGGCGGCAAGTCGCTGTGCTACCAGGTCCCGGCGCTGGTGCGCCCCGGAGTCGGGGTCGTCGTCTCACCGCTGATCGCCCTGATGCAGGACCAGGTCGACGCGCTCGCCGCGCTGGGTGTGCGCGCGGGATTCCTCAACTCCACGCAGAGCTACCAGCAGCGCCGCGAGACCGAGGACGCCTACCTCAACGGCGAGCTGGACCTGCTCTACCTCGCCCCCGAACGCCTCCGGCTCGACTCGACGCTGGAGCTGCTCGCGCGCGGCGAGGTCGCGGTGTTCGCCATCGACGAGGCGCACTGCGTGGCCCAGTGGGGTCACGACTTCCGGCCGGACTACCTGGCGCTGTCCGTCCTGCACGAGCGCTGGCCCGACGTGCCGCGCATCGCGCTGACCGCCACCGCGACCCCGGCTACCCGGCAGGAGATCGCCACCCGGTTGCAGCTGACCGAGGCGCGGCACTTCGTCTCCGACTTCGACCGGCCCAACATCCAGTACCGGATCGCACCCAAGAGCGACGCCCGTAGGCAGCTGCTGCAGCTGCTGCAGACCGAGCACCTGGGCGAGTCCGGCATCGTCTACCGGCTCTCCCGGGCCGAGGTGGAGCGCACCGCCGAGTTCCTCACCACCAACGGCGTCACCGCGCTGCCCTACCACGCGGGCCTGGACAAGGCGGTGCGCGCGAAGCACCAGTCCCGGTTCCTGCGCGAGGACGGGCTGGTCATGGTCGCCACGATCGCCTTCGGCATGGGCATCGACAAGCCCGACGTGCGGTTCGTGGCGCATCTGGACCTGCCCAAGTCCATCGAGGGCTACTACCAGGAGACCGGTCGCGCGGGCCGCGACGGACTGCCCTCGACCGCGTGGATGGCCTACGGCCTGCAGGACGTGGTGCAGCAGCGCAAGCTCATCGACAACTCCGAAGGCGACGAAGCGCACCGCCGCACCCAGAGCAGGCACCTGGATTCGATGCTGGCGCTGTGCGAGACGGTGGAGTGCCGCCGTTCGCGGCTGCTCGACTACTTCGGCCAGCCGGATTCGAGCCCCTGCGGCAACTGCGACACGTGCCTGAACCCGCCGGCGTCCTGGGACGGCACGGTCGCCGCGCAGAAGCTGCTGTCGACCGTCGTGCGGTTGCAGCGGGAGCGCAACCAGAAGTTCGGGGCCGGGCAGATCATCGACATCCTGCGCGGCAAGAAGACGCCGAAGGTCGAGCAGTTCCGCCACGAGGAGCTCAGCGTCTTCGGCGTGGGCGCCGACATCAGCGACAACGAGTGGCGCGGGGTGATCCGCCAGCTGCTGGCCCAGGGCTTGCTCGCGGTCGAAGGCGACTACGGCACGCTGGTCCTCACCGACAGCAGCTCCGAGGTGCTGCGCCGCGAGGATCCGCGGCAGGTGTGGCTGCGCACCGAACCCGCGAAGAAGCCCGCGGCCAAGGCGAAGGCCAAGGATTCCAAGCGGGTGCCGCAGGACATGCCGCCCGAGGCCGAGCCGGTCTTCCAGAAGCTGCGCGCGTGGCGGATGGAGGTGGCCCGCGAGGAGGGCAAGGCGCCGTTCATCATCTTCCACGACTCGACCCTGCGGCAGATCGCCGTGGTCGCACCGTCGACGTTGGACGAACTGGCGACGATCAGCGGTGTCGGCGAAGGCAAGCTCAACCGCTACGGCCAAGGCGTGCTCGACGCCTTGGCCGCCCCGGACGAGTGACCGGGCGTCTAGACTTCGCGCGGGAGAGCGGGTTTTCAACGGAAGCGGAGCAGATGAGCGACTGGACGGCCGGGACTCCACTTCGGGGCGTGAACACCACGGTCGCGCACAACGCGCGGGTGTGGAACCACTGGCTGGGCGGCAAGGACAACTACGAGGTCGACCGCAAGGTCGGCGACCACATCCAGGGAATGTTCCCGCTGATCGCCGACGTGGCGCGCGCCGACCGCGCGTTCCTCAAGCGCGCGGTCGCGCACCTAGCCGGTGAGGCCGGCATCCGCCAGTACCTCGACATCGGGACGGGGTTGCCGTCCGCCGACAACACCCACCAGGTGGCGCAGCGGATCGCCTCGGACTCGCACATCGTCTACGTCGACAACGATCCGCTGGTGCTCACCCACGCCCGTGCGCTGCTGACCAGCTCGCCGCTCGGCCGCACCGACTACGTCGAGGCCGACGCCCGGCATCCGAACGAGATCCTGCGGGCGGCCTCGCGGACGCTGAACTTCCAGAGCCCGATGGCCGTGATGCTGCTGGGGATCCTCAACTTCATCCCCGACACCACCGAGGCCACCGACATCGTCAAGCAGCTGGTGGAGGCGATCCCCTCCAGCAGCTACGTGGTGATCAGCCATCCGACGACCGAGCTCGACGGCGAGGCCAACCGCGAGGCGATGGCGTTCTGGAACGACAACGCCACTCCCCCGATCACCGCCAGGGGCGGGGACGAGATCGCGGCGTTCGTCGACGGCCTGGAGGTCATCGAACCGGGGATCGTCTCCTGCGCCCGCTGGCGCAACCCGGACGAGTCCGAGCCGAGCGTTCCCCAGTACGGCCTGATCGCCCGCAAGCCCTGACGGCAGGTCACTTCTCGCTGTCGAGCTGAGCCATGAACGCGGCCGGATAGCGCTCGCCGCGCACCGAGCCGCGCGGGATGAGTTCGTCGATCCTCGCGAGGTCGTCCGCGTCGAGGGCGACGGCGTTGCTGCCGATCATCGAGTCGACCTGCTCCCGGCGTCGCGCGCCGACGACGGGCAGGACGTCCTCGCCCTGCGGGCGACCCAGGCGATGGCCAGTTGCGCGACGGTCGCGTCCTTCTCGGCCGCGATCTCGCGCATCCGGTCCACGAGCGCTCGGTTGTGCTCGCGGTTGCCCTCCTGGAATCGCGGTTCGGGCCTGCGACGCGACGAGGTGGCCCAGCTCGCCGGGATCTCCACCGACTACTACGCGCGCCTGGAGCAGCAACGCGGTTCGCACCCGTCCGAGCCCGTCGTGGCGGGTCTGGCTCGCGCCCTGCGGTACGACCTGGACGAGCGCGACCACCTGTTCCACCTGGCCGGCCTGACTCCGCCGCCGCGCCGGGCAGGCGCGCACGTCCGGCCGGGCCTGATCAGCCTGGCCGACCGGCTCACCGACGTCCCGGTCGTCATCTGCACCGATCTCAACGAGATCCTGTGGCAGAACCCGCTGGCCATCGCCCTCATGGGCGACCACCGGTCGTACCGGGGACGGCATCGCAGCGTCGTATGGCGCTGGTTCACCGAACCCGGCCTGCGCGCCGGGATGCCGGACGAGGACTGGGCGCACAACTCGGCGGCCCAGGTCAGCGACCTCCGCGCGACCTACTCCCGACGCGCGGGCGAGCAGGACGTCACCAGCCTGGTCGAGGACCTGCTGGAGTGCAGCGAGGAGTTCCGCGAGCTCTGGGAGCGGCACGAGGTCGGAATCCGCCACCTGGATCGGAAGCGCTTCCTCCACCCCGAGATCGGCGTGGTCGAGATCAACTGCGAAACGCTGCTCACCCCGGACGCGGACCTCAAGCTGCTGGCCTACTTCCCCGCGGAGGGCACCGACGCCAGGGAGAAGCTCGACCTCCTCCGGGTCATCGGCACCCAGGACCTGCACCCGAGCCCCTGACCCGCGCGGTGACCCCGCTCACGCGGACAACGCGTGCGATCGAACACCGGCGCGACCGAAAAGGCGTGCTGACCAGGGACTTCTTGCTCTTGTGGCTGACGTCACGAGTACTCGCGCCCGGAGCCGTTTTCGCTGGTCGCACATGAACACCCCAGTTACCCTACGCAATCGATCAGGGGGTGTGGACCTGCTGACCACCTATTCGCGTGAAGTCATCTTGAAGCTGCGACTACGCGTGGTTACCTTCGGTTGGGCGAGTTACGGAACGGTCACGGCGGCAGCCGTCCCCGACGCAGCCGGAGCCCCCGAACGGTTGGGACCGCTTCCGTCTCGCACCCCCGGACAAATCCCTGCACTCCCGAAAGGAAGGTCGTGTTCCGCCGCCGTCTTCTCCAAGCACTCCCGGAGTCCGTCCGCGAGGACCCCACCCGCCTGACGCATGGTCTCGCCGCTGCCGCGGTCCTGGCCATGGCCACCATCGCCCCGACCACTCAGGCGCTCGCAGCACCCGCCCCCGAGTCTGCGCCCGCCGTCGCCCCCGCGGTGGTGTCGCAGGCCTCCCCGTAGAAAGCCCCACGATCTGAGGTGGACCGGAATGCGACCCCAACTTCCGGTCCACCTCTTCCCAACTCAGCTCACCGACGCCGCCGCTTGCCGCCGAACGTGTAGCGCCCCGGACCCGGGGTGTCGATGGTGTTCTTGCCGTGCGTCATGTTCCGGCTGAACCGGCCGAGCTTGAACCCCCACGACGTGATGCGCGTGTTGTGGACGTTGAGGTAGATCGGCCCCAGTCTCACCCTCCTGTGCAGGTGAAATCCCATTTCTCGCACCTCCGCAGTACGTCACTTCCACCGCTCGCGAGCCGAACCCGCGGCGAGCCGGGCACAAACCCCAGCAAATCACACATCGGACACCTCCAGCCACAAAGTCGATCTTCGACGTTCACTCGCCCGCCCCGAGCGCGAACGACGGTCAGCGGCTTCGGCGACGAGGTCCGGCCCCGGAACACCGCGACAGGCGTTCGAGGGCCGGGGCGGGGCCGGTTACGGTAGCTTCCCTACCGCTGGGTAGGGCTTGCTCGTTGTTGGAACGCAAGGTTGCGTCGTTGTTCGAGGTCGACAGATGAACCGTTGGATGGGCCGGCTGACGCGGGCTTGGTGGCAGTGGGCGCGCAACGGCGCCGCCATTACCGCGCGGACCCGGGAAGGCCGCCGGTTCGGGTCGATGGGTCCCCGCAGCCATCTGGCGTTCCCGCAAGGAGCGCTGACCGGGGCCGAACGCATCCACGTCGGCGCGGACTGCATCATCAACGAGCACTCCGTGCTCTCGGCGGGTTTGCCGGGAGCCGACCTGGGCGACGGTGAGCCGATGATCGTGCTGGGCGATCGCTGCGTGCTCGGCCGCAACTCCGAGATCCTGGCGATGTCGTCGGTGGTGCTCGGTGACGACGTGTGGACCTCCAGCCGCGTGACGATCGTCGATCACCACCACCGCCACGACCTCACCGACGTGCCCGTCGCCGCGCAGTGGCCGCTGCCGGTGCGGCCGGTGACCATCGGTTCCGGGACCGTGATCAGCACCGGATCGGTCATCCTCGCCGGAGCGCAGATCGGTGAGAACTCCATCGTCGCCTCCGGAGCGCAGGTGACGGCCGGGGTCTACCCGCCCAACAGCGTGCTGGCCGGGGTTCCCGCGCGCGTGATCCGCACCCACACCGCGGTCGAGGCCGACGCCGTCTAGGCGCTGTTCGAGCCGATCCAGGTGCGGCACACGGTTCGCACCGCCGAAGCGACTCCTCGAACGACACCTAGCTCGCGAGGAACTCCAGAGCGAGGACCTGCACCTCACCGACGGCGAAGCCGAGCAGGGCGCCGGTGGCGATGAGCATCCACTCCTCCTCGCGGAACGCCGGGCGCAGCAGCTCCTCGAACTCGTCGGCCTCCAGCTCCTGCATCTTGCTGACCAGGGTGTTGCGGATGTCCATGGCGTCGGCGGCGTAGTCCTCGACGTAGCTCATGGTCTCCGGCAGCTTGCTCATCACCATCTCGGCGATGCGGCCCTTGAGGTCCTGGTAGCGGCGCCCGCCGACGGCGAAGACCACCAGCGGCTTGGCGATGCTGGTGCGCCTGCTGAGCTCCTCGTCGACCTTGCGCGTCACCAGCGCCAGCACCTTGTCCGACAGCGGTCCGCGCATCACCTCCTCGATGACGTTGCGGGGCGTCACGATCTCCTTGGCGATCAGGTCGCCGTAGGCCTCGGAGACCTCCTTGCGGCGCTTGAGGAACAGGCCCTGCCACTCGAAGAGGCCGAAGTAGGTGGTCGGCTGCTGCGGCCGGAAGATCATCTTCAGTGCGAGCCAGTCGGTGAACCACCCCGTGAACAGGCCGAACAGCGGCATCAGGATCGGCGCCTTGAACAGCACCCACGCCGACATCTGCACCAGGCCGATGACGAAGCCGAACACCGCCCCGGAGCGCCGGATGAACTGGAACTCCTTGTCACCGGCCTCCAGGAAGATCCGGTTCAGCAGCTCCTTGTCCCGCACCAGCGCGGAGACGACCATGGACTTGAGGTCGAAGACGTTGTCCACATCGGACTTGATCTCGTCCATGATCTCGGCCAGCATGCGCGGCGCGTCGTTCTGCACCCGCTGGATCATGGCCCGCCGCACGATCTTCGGCATCGCCTCCCACACGCCGGGCTGGTAGGTGGAGCCGACCTCCTCGACGATCTCCTCGATCGCGTGCCGGAGCGGTTTCTCGACCTCGGCGACGATGCGTTCGGGATCGAGCCGCTCGACGACCTCCTGCGGGCTCAGGAGCTGTTCGGTGAGCGTGTCGCAGGCGATCCCGGCCATCTTCGCCGCGTGCTTGGGGACGATGCCCTGCCAGCCCAAGAACGGCTTCTTCCCGCGGAAGTCCACCGGGTAGAACATCATCTTGATCGCGAGGATCTTGGTGACGTAACCGATCAAGGCGGCCACGAGCGGGATGGAGAGGTAGAGCATCCAGTGCTCCCCGAAGTCCTGGAGGATCGCTCCCATCGCACACCCTTCTTCCCCGGAAAAACCCCGAAACCGCCTGCACACCCCACCGCAGTGGCTGCGACCATACCCGCCGCGGCTACGCGTTCAACGCGTCGCCGGTGGCCGGCAGCACCGTCGGATCGCATCGCTGCCAGAACCGCGCGCCCAGCTCGGAGATCCGCACGCTGCGGCGCACCACCTTCGTCGACTTCGCCGAGCGCAACGCTTCCCGGATCCGCGACTCGGTCTGCAGGATCTCGTACTGGTCGTCCATGCCCTCCAGCTCGGAGCCGATCTCGACCAGTCCCAGCGCGTGCAGGTGGCTCAGGTAGAGCGGAACCTCGTCGTGCAGCGCCACTCCCACCGCGCGACCGACGGTCGAACCGTTGCGGAGCACGAACCTGCTGGTCCCGCCGATGCCGGCGCGTTCGGCGACGTGCACCACGGGATAGGCGGCTCCGTCACCGAGACCCGCGAGGATGCGGG
Source organism: Saccharopolyspora sp. NPDC049426 (assembly GCF_040676935.1). Taxonomy (NCBI): domain Bacteria; kingdom Bacillati; phylum Actinomycetota; class Actinomycetes; order Pseudonocardiales; family Pseudonocardiaceae; genus Saccharopolyspora; species Saccharopolyspora sp. NPDC049426. The sequence goes on from NZ_JBFAPZ010000014.1 coordinate 108,426, forward strand.
CTTCGTCCGGGGTGATCAGCCGCAGGATGCCGGCGTAGAGGAATTCGCGGGCCTCGGTCTTGCTCTCGGTCGCTGAGCGGAACAGCAGCTCGGACATCGCCTCGCGCAGCCCGTCGTGGACGCTCGCGACGTCCTCGTCCTCGGGAACCTCCGGGGCCGGCTCCTCCGCCTCGTCCTCCTGGCGTTCGTCGACCGAGTCCAGCCAGACCCGCACGCCGGAGGACACGGCCTTCTCGATGGCCTGCACCTGGCGTTCCACCTCGACGCCACCGGGCAGTTCGCGGACCAGGTCCATGCCGGTGCGCGCCACATCGCGTCCGACCCGGCTCGCCAGCCCCAGCAGCCCGCCGATCACGTTCGAGCCCGTCGCCTCCCCGGCCTCGTGGTGCTCCTCGGCGTGCCGACTGAGCTCGATCTCCCCTGTCACGCGGCCCCCTACCGTTACCCCGACTCATCGCGACCCGTTCCGACGTGGATCAGCGACGTGCGGAGTATGGCCTGACCAACCCCGTGCGGACCAGACCGGGGTCCCGTCGTTCTCAGGATGCGGCCTTGGCACGCGCCACGTTCCTCCGCAGCTCACCGAGCCCGCCCGCCTGATCGGGGCGGTCGATCCCGGACAGCGCTTGCGGGGGTCGAGGAATGTTGTCCCGAAGAGGTGTGGCCTGCGAAGACCCGGGTAGCCCTCTGCTATCCGTTCGGATGAGTAGACGAGCAAGGTCTTCTTCGGCGAAGCGATCGAAGCCGGTGAGGCTGTGGAGCGGCCCGTGACGAGGAGGGGTGGTTTTCGTGACGGTGGCAAGTAACCAACAGAGCCAGGGTTCCGCCGTTTCCAAGCAACAGGCGAGCAGTCTCGCCGACGTCGTGGATCTCATCTTGGAGAAGGGCCTGGTGATCGATGCGTTCGTCCGCGTGTCGCTGGTCGGCATTGAGCTGATCACCATCGACGCGCGCGTGGTCATCGCCAGCGTGGACACCTACCTGCGTTTCGCCGAGGCGACCAACCGCCTCGACCTGCACGAGAAGGGCGGCAAGGACCTGCCCGAGCTCGTGGAGGGCGTCACCGAGAGCGGCTCGCAAGGCAAGACGAAGGGAATGATCGAGGCGGCCAAGGACACCGTCGACGAGTTCCGCGACAGCAGCCGCGAACGGGAAGCGGAGCCGGCGCGACCGAAGCGAAGCGCCAAGCGGAGGGAGCGGGAGGAATGACCGCCGAGACCGACCACCAGCAGAGCCGCGCGGAAACCACGCACGGCACGTACGTGTACGGGGTGACGCGTGCCCGAGAAGACGCCCCGAGCGACCTCCCTGCTGTCGGGGGCGATTCCGAGGTGCGCGCGGTGTCACGCGGAGGGCTGTCGGCGTTGGTCAGCGACCTGGAGATCAGCCGCCCGCTGGGCACGCCCGAGGACCTGCTGGCGCATGAGCGGGTGCTGGATGCCGTCGCAGCCGATGCGACTGTGCTGCCGATGCGGTTCGGTTCGGTCCTCACCGATGTCGACGCGGTCACCGACGAACTGCTCGAGCCCCATCGCGACGAGTTCGAATCGGCGCTGGCCGAGCTGGACGGCGCGGTCCAGTACACGGTCCGCGGCACCTACCTGGCCGATGCGCACCTGCGCGAAGTCGTTGAGGAGGAACCCGCGATCGCCGAGCTGCGCGAGCAGCTGCGCGGCGTCGCCGAGGACGTCGGCTACGAAGAGCGAGTTCGGCTGGGAGAACTGGTCCACGAGGCGGTTTCGGCCAAGCGCCAGGCCGACGCGGAGCACTTGGTCCGAGCGACCGAAGCGGCCGCGCTGCGCTCCCAGGTCCACGACGTGGTGGGCGAAGCGGAAGCGCTGCACGTGTCCTTCCTCGTCGATCGGGGTCAGGTCCCGGACTTCGAAGCCGCGCTCGAGGAACTCGCACTGCGATGGGCCGAGCGCGTCGGCCTGCGCCAGATCGGCCCGCTCGCACCGTATGACTTCGTGGGTGGGGACTGACATGGGTTTGATCACGGAGTTCCTCGACCTGCCCTTGAAACCGGCCCGAGCCGCGGTGTGGGTGGCGGAAAGGCTCAAGGAGGCCGCGGAGGCCGAGTACTACGACCCCGCAGTGGTGCGCAACGAACTGGCGAAGGTTGAGGACGCGCACGCCGCAGGGGAGTTGACCGACGAGCAGCGGGACGACCTCCAGAAGGCGCTGCTGGACCGCCTGATGGAAGCGCAGAACCCGACTGAGGAGACGTGATCCGCAGTGGCCGGTGATGCGAGGGACGAAGCTCAGCCGCGCAGGGAACGCCCGCGGCAGCGCCGGGCATCGGAGCCCACCGAGCGCCGACGTCGCCGACGCGAAGAGGACCAGGAGAAAGGCGCAGCGCAACGGGAGGAACCCGGCAGCCGGGAGGCGTCTGCCGACGAGCCGGCGACCCGGCAGCTCGGGGCCACGGAGGCTGCGAAGCTCGCGGTGGACCACGTCACGGCGCTCACCGGGCGTGACTCGGAGGGAGTCACCTCGCTGGAACGCACCGACGATGGCTGGCTCGTGGGCGTCGAAGTCGTCGAAAGCCACCGAGTACCGGACAGCACGGATGTCCTGGCGGTGTACGAGGCGGAATTGGACCACAGCGGCGAGCTCGTCTCCTATCGCCGCCGCGACCGCTACGCGCGGGGGCGTGGAAACGAGCGCTGATCGAGGAGGACCCGGATGACAGAGCCGAACGGTGGCAGGACAGGACCGCCCGCGAGGTCCGGGCAGGCGGGGGCCCTGTCCGCCCGGCCCGAGTCCGCGAACCTGGCCGACATCCTCGAACGCGTGCTGGACAAGGGCATCGTGATCGCCGGTGACATCCGGGTCAACCTGCTCGACATCGAGCTGCTCACCATCAAGCTCCGCCTCGTCGTCGCCTCCGTGGAACGCGCGCGGGAGATGGGCATCGACTGGTGGGAGCACGACCCGTCGCTGTCCTCGGGACAGCGGGACCTCGTCCACGAGAACCGACGTCTGGAGCGCAAGGTCCGCGAGCTCGAGTCCGGTTCCGCTGAGACTCCCCCGGACGTCGACGAGCACGAGGAGCGCCGTGGTGGCTGAATCGTTGACCTACGTCTACGCGATCACTCGCGGACAGGAAGCGAGCCTCGTGCGCGAGCTGCGAGGGATCGCTGGGGCGGCTCTTCGTTGGATCGAGGTCGCAGACCTGAGCGCCCTGGTCAGCGACGTCGACCAGGGCGAGTTCGGCGAATCGGCGCTGCGCCGCAACTTGGAAGATCTCGACTGGCTGGGCACCGCGGTCCGCGACCACAACAGGGTCGTCGAGGCCGCCTCCAACCTCCTGCCGGTGGCGCCGATGGGGTTCGCCACCGTCTACTACAGCGACGGCCGCGTCCGCGAGTGCCTCGCGCACCGGGCGGAGAAGTTCGCGACCGTGCTCGACAAGGTCTCCGGCCGAACGGAGTGGGGCGTCAAGGCATATGCGGACATCTCAGCAGGTCAAGCCGACTCGAGCGAGCTCGGCAGCGACCGGCCCGGCGCCGCGTACCTGCAGCGGGTTCGCAACCGCAAGAGGACACGGGAGGAGGCGAAGCAAGAAGCGCTGCGCCACGCGGCCGACGTGCACGCGTCGCTCGTCGAGCTCGCGGAAGAATCGCGCTCCCACCCGCCGCAAAGCCGCGAGCTCGCGGGCTACGAAGGCGTGATGGTGCTCAACGGCGCTTACCTGGTCGACAACGCGCGCGCAGATCGCCTCAAGGGGAAGCTCCGAGAACTGGCGCACGGCCACCCGAAGCTCAGGTTCGAACTCACCGGGCCGTGGCCGCCGTACTCCTTCGCCACGATCCTGGAAGACGAGCAGGAACAGCGATGACGCACGAGGAACGCGACTTGACGCCGGTGGAGCTGCGCGGCCCCCAAGAGGTCGCGCTCGTCGACCTGCTGGACCGGCTCCTGGCAGGGGGCGTCGTCATCACCGGTGACATCACGATCTCGCTCGCGGACGTCGACCTCGTCAAGATCTCCCTGCGGGCGCTCATCACCTCCATCCGCGCGGAGATCCCGGGCCAGGAGGCACCACCGACATGACCGAGCCGAACGACGACACGCACGTGCCCTCCCGACGTTTGCAGAATCGGGTCGAAGCGGACTCCGAGTCGATCAAGCGCGACCTCGTGCGGCTGGTTCTCACGATCGTCGAGCTCGTGCGTCAGCTCATGGAACGACAGGCACTGCGCCGGGTCGACGAAGGCGATCTGTCGGAGGAGCAGGTCGAGGAGATCGGCCTGGCGCTCATGCAGCTCGCGGAGGCGGTGTCCGAGCTCCAAGATCATTTCGATCTCACCCCGGAGGATCTGAACCTCGACCTCGGGCCACTCGGGTCATTGCTTCCCGACGATCGGAAGCAGACTTGAGCGGTGTCGTGCTTCGTTCTCATCCGGACGCGGCCGTGGCACGCAGGACGTTCTTCTGAAGCTTCCCGGTGGAGGTCTTGGGCAGCTCGCCGAAGACGATCTTCTTCGGCGCCTTGAACGCGGCGATGCGAGCGCGGACGAAGTCGATCAGCTCGGCCTCCCCGGTGCTCGACCGCTCCCGCAGGCTGACGAAGGCGACCGGGACCTCGCCCCACTTCTCGTGCGGTGCCGCGACCACGGCGGCCTCCAGCACGTCGGGGTGGGCGGTGAGTGCGTTCTCGACCTCGATGGAGGTGATGTTCTCGCCGCCGGAGATGATCACGTCCTTGAGCCGGTCGCGCAGCTCGACGTAGCCGTCGGGGTGACGGACACCGAGGTCACCGCTGCGGAACCAGCCGTCGAGGGTGGCGTTCTCGGTGGCCTCGGGGTCGCGGTAGTAGCCGAGCATGACGTCGTTGCCGCGCAGCAGGATCTCGCCCGGCGTCCGCCCGTCGGCGGGGACGTCGTGGCCTTCGGGATCGGTGACCCGGACCGGTTCTGCGACGACGTTGGCGATGCCCTGCCGGGCGATCAGCCACGCGCGGCGCTCCGGGTCAGCGCTGTCCCACTCCGGCTGCCACTCGCAGACCACGGCGGGGCCGAAGGTCTCGGTGAGCCCGTACAGGTGGCGGATGTCGAACCCGAGCTCGCCCATCCGCTCCAGCAGCGCCGGCCACGGCGGTGCGCCGCCCGCGAAGACGCGCAGCACGTGGTTCAGCGTCCGCGCGTCGGGGTGCTCGGCGAGCATCGCCAGCACGGTCGGCGCCGCGCAGAAGTGCGTGATGCCCTCGGCGTCGATCGCGCGCCAGATCTCGCCGGGATCGACCTTGCGCAGGCAGTGGTGCACCCCGCCGGCGGCCGTCACGGCCCACGGGAAGCACCAGCCGTTGGTGTGGAACATCGGCAGCGTCCACAGGTACTGCGAGGACGTGTCGAGCTTGGCGTGGTACGCCATCGCCAGGGCCTGCAGGTAGGCGCCCCGGTGGTGGTACATGACGCCCTTGGGGCGGCCGGTGGTCCCGCTGGTGTAGTTGATCGACAGCAGCGACCGCTCGTCGGTCACCTCGACGCGGTGCGGTTCGGCCGCGTCGACCAGCTCGTCGTAGGACTCCGAATCGATCACCGGGATCGACTGCTCCCCCAGCACCTCTCGGTACTCGGCGTCGAGCAGGACCAGGCTCGCCCCGCTGTGCTCCACGATGTAGGCGATCTCGGGCGACGAGAGGCGGGTGTTGAGCGCGACCAGCACCGCACCGGCCAGCGGGACGCCGTAGTGCGCTTCCAGCAGCAGGTGGGTGTTCGGTGAGAGCACCGCGACCCGATCACCGGGTTCGACTCCCCGCGCGGCCAGCAGTCCGGCCAGCCGCTGCGCGCGGTCACAGAGCTGCGCGTAGGTGTCCCGGCGGTCGCCGTCGACGACGGCCGGCCGGTCGGCGAACACCGCCGCCGCGCGCTCCAGGAAGGACACCGGACTCAGTTCTCGAAAAGCGATCCCGGCCAACGCGAAACCTCCCTCTGCACCCGTCGTTGGGCGAGCGGAGCATAACCACCCGAATCGCGTCCGGGCGAGGCTCGGCACTCGAAGTCGCCGGTTTCCGCCGCGTCGGCGATGAGCCCGGCCCGTGGCGCGGCGATCGCGGCGTGCGTCACACGAGAACTCCTCTGACCTGCGCAGAGTGGTACAGATCGAGCATGAGCACTCCCAGCGTCGGCGGTGACGGCTCCGTGCCCCGAACGGTCCACGTCTCGGACGCGTTGCAGGCTCGGCTGGACACCTTCCGCGACCAGGACACCGGCCGGACGACGACATCGGTGACCTTCGACGCGATCGCGCACTTCCGAGCCGAGCTGCCGGAGTTGGTGCGGGCTTCCCGAGCCCGGCTCGCCTCACCGGCGGCCGATGCGGCAGGGGTGCGCTATCTCGGTGCGGGACCCGTGCACCTCCGGCTCCGCCCGGATGCCACCTGCGCGGAGTTGCTCGACCGACTGTCGACCGAACTCGGCTTGTCCTGGGAAATCTGGGTTCCACCGGTGCTCAACGCCTACCTGCCCGGGCGGAAGGAACCCGAGAACATGCCGTGGCTCGTGCTTGAAGAGGCGACTTGAGGCGCAGGGTCGCACTCGGTCGGGGCAGCCACCGGTCATGACGGCGGATCGCCGCCGTGCGGCCTCAGAAGTCGAAGCCGCCGGGTTTTCCGTTGCGGTCGGCGATGAGCCCGGCCAGCGTAGCGATGGCGATCTCGGGTGGCGTGCGCGAACCGATGTTGAGCCCGATGGGCCGGTGCACCCGCTCGATCTGGGAGTCGTCCACGCCGAGATCGCGCAGCGCCTGGACGTGCGGGCCCTCGTGGCGCGGGTTGCCCATGATCCCGATCCAGCGGGCCTCGTGCCGCAGCGCGTCGCGCAGCACGGGGCCGAGCTCGTCGCGGTGGTGGTCGGTGACGACCAGGTCCGTGCCGGGGCTCAACTCCGGCACCTCCGCCAGGGCGTCCAGGCTCGCGGCACGTTCCGGGTCTGGTTCGACGAGCATCGTGACGTAGCCGAGGTCCCGGCCGTAGCGCAGCAGGTGTTCGGCGACGGGCGAGGCGAAGACCGCCACCAGCGCTCGCTGCCCGGATTCGGCTGGCACGTCACCGTGCGCGACCGCGCACGCGGCATCCTCGGTCATGCGCCAAGCATGCCAGCCGCTCCCAGGCCGGGACCACCACCGCTACAGCCGCGTGGCGGTGGCCAGCCAGGCCGGGGCGTCCACCTGCGTTCCCTCGGCGACGCCGTGGGCCTTCGCGTGATCACCGCGCGCCACACCCCGGTAGCTGCTCGGGCGGACGCGCTCCAGCCGCCAGCCGTCGGTGAACACGCGCGGGAACACCGACTCAGCGACGCGCGGCCCGAGTGCGGGCTCGGCGTCGGCCAGCGCCAGCACGTGGACCGTCGCGCCCGGCCGGCACACGGCGTGCAGGCTGCGCAGGTACCGCAGCTGGTCCTCCTGCCCGAAGACGTGGAACAGGGCGCTGTCGACGACCGTGTCGAAGGGCCCGCCGGTCAGCGCCAGCGCGTCGGCGGTCTCGATGCGCGCGGGCACGTCTCGCGCGGCGGCGTTGGCCCGGGCGAGTTCGACGGCGTGCGGCGCCGAGTCGACGCCCAGCACGTCGTAGCCGAGTTCGGTCAGCAGGATGGTGTGCTCGCCGGTGCCGCAGCCGGGGTCGAGCACCGCTCCCCCGATCTCACCACCGCGTTCGAGCTCGACGATCGCCGGCTGCGGCGCACCGATCACCCACGGTGCGGTGCCCGCCACATACGCCTCGTCGAATACTGAGCGATCCACAGACGTTCCCATGAGGTGTCCCCTTCATCAGAGCAGGTCACCTCAGCCTGCGACCTCCACCTAAGTGGAGGTCAACACGTCCGCGAGTCGCATCTGGGCGACGCCTGCGGCGCCGCAGCGGGCTGAGCGCGTTCGATCCGCCCGGGGCGCAGAACGTGACGCGAACCACTCCACGATCAACTTGGAATTACAGAGCACACGCTTACGTTGGTTGATAGCGACTGACTCAAGTAGATGGCGGCGATGCTGAGCAACACCGTCACGAGGAGGTAAGTAATGGCGACGTTCTTCGGACCGGTCGGTGGCCCGTTCGACGAGTACTTCGCGCGCTTCTTCGGGGCCGAGGACTCCGCGGGCGGCTCGCGCCGCGTCGACATCACCGAGCTGATGACCGAGCAGGCGCAACAGCTGGTCGGCGAGGCCGCGAAGTTCGCACGTGACCGCGGGCAGAGTAGCCTCGACGCCCTGCACCTGCTGTGGTCGGCCGCCAAGCAGGAGCCGACCCGGTCGCAGCTCGGCCAGCTGGGCGTGGACACCGAGTCCTTCGCCAAGCAGGTCGAGGGGCACCTGCCCGCCGCGGCCGGCCCGGTCGACGGCGAGTCCGTCTCGCTGACGCTGGCCGCGCGCACCGCGCTGGCCGACGCCCACCGGGTGGCTCGCGCGCTGGGCTCTACCTACATCGGTCCGCAGCACCTGCTGCTGGCGCTGTCGGCCAACCCCGAGACCGAGGCCGGCCGCCTGCTGGCCGGTGCCGGTGCGGGCCCCGAGGCCCTGCGCGACGCCGGGCAGCGGCCCACCCCGCGGCAGACGCCGGAGTCCAGCCCGAGCGGCGGTCAGACCCCGACGCTGGACGAGTACGGCCGCGACCTCACCCAGCAGGCCCGCGACGGCGGTCTGGACCCGGTGATCGGCCGCGCCGACGAGATCGAGCAGACCATCGAGATCCTGTCCCGTCGCACCAAGAACAACCCGGTGCTGGTCGGTGAGGCCGGTGTCGGCAAGACCGCGATCGTGGAGGGGCTTGCCCAGGCCATCGCCTCCGGTGACGTGCCCGAGGTGCTCACCGGCAAGCGAGTCGTGCAGCTGGACCTCTCGGCGATGCTGTCCGGCACCCGCTACCGGGGTGACTTCGAGGAGCGGATGACCAAGGTCATCGACGAGATCGCCGAGCACAGCGGCGAGCTGATCGTGTTCATCGACGAGCTACACACCGTCGTCGGCGCCGGTGGTGCCGAGGGCGCGATGGACGCGGGCAACATGCTCAAGCCGCGACTGGCTCGCGGTGAGCTGCACGTCGTCGGTGCCACCACGCTCGACGAGTACCGCAAGAACATCGAGAAGGACCCGGCCCTGGAACGCCGCTTCCAGCCCGTCCAGGTGCCCGAGCCGAGCGTGCCCGACACGATCACGATCCTGCGGGGACTGCAGGAGCAGTACGAGAAGCACCACAAGGTCAGCTACACCGAGGAGGCCGTGCAGGCCGCCGCGAAGCTGTCCGACCAGTACATCAACGACCGGTTCCTGCCGGACAAGGCCCTCGACCTGATCGACCAGGCGGGTGCCCGCAAGCGGCTCAACGCCGGCGTCGCCGACGACGGCGAACTCCGCGCGCGGGTCGAGCGGCTGGAGCAGCACAAGAACGAGGCGGTCGCCGAGGAGGACTACGAGCGCGCCTCCGCGCTGCGCGACGAGATCACCGCCGCGCAGGCACGGTTGGAGCAGGGCGGTTCGGGCGTGCTGGAGGTCGGTCCGGCCGACATCGCCGAGGTCGTCTCGCGGGCGACCGGTGTTCCGGTGGCGCGGCTGACGGCCGAGGAGAAGGTCCGGCTGCAGAACCTGGAGTCGGAGCTGCACCAGCGGGTCGTCGGACAGGACGACGCGGTGCGGGCGCTGGCCCGCGCGGTGCGGCGCTCGCGCAGCGGACTGGGCGACCCGTCCCGTCCGGTGGGCAGCTTCCTGTTCCTGGGTCCGACCGGTGTCGGCAAGACCGAGCTGGCCAAGGCGCTGGCGGAGTCGCTGTTCGGCGACGAGCAGCGGATGATCCGGCTGGACATGAGCGAGTTCCAGGAGCGGCACACCGCCAGTCGGCTGGTCGGCGCCCCGCCGGGGTACGTCGGGCACGGCGAGGCCGGTGAGCTGACCGAGGCCGTGCGGCGGAGCCCCTACTCCGTGGTCCTGCTCGACGAGATCGAGAAGGCGCACCCGGACGTGTTCAACACGCTGCTGCAGGTCCTCGACGACGGCCGCCTGACCGACGGTCAGGGTCGCACGGTGGACTTCAGCAACACGGTGCTGATCATGACCAGCAACCTGGCTTCGGAGGTCGTCTCCAGCGCGGGCGGCAAGATCGGCTTCACCGCCGGCAGCCCCACGCAGGACCTGGAGGAGCGGGTCATGCCGAAGCTCAAGGACGCCTTCCGGCCGGAGTTCCTCAACCGCATCAACGAGATCGTGGTGTTCAAGCGCCTCGACGGCGAGCAGCTGCACACCATCACCCGTGCGCTGCTGGCGACCACCACGAAGCGGCTGGCCGATCTGGGCGTCGAGGTCGTCTTCGACGACGACGCGGTGGCCTGGGTCTCCGATCGCGGCTACCAGCCCGAGTTCGGTGCGCGGCCGTTGCGCCGGGCCATCGAGCGCGAGGTCGACGACCGGATCAGCGACCTGATCCTGGACGGCGAGCTCACCGAGGGCACCCGGCTGCGGGTCGGCACCCGCGACGGCGGCCTGGACCTCCAGGTGGAGGCCCCTGTCGCCGCGTGACGGTCGGAGATGAGGAGGCGGGCACCTGCGGGTGTCCGCCTCCTCTCGTGTCCGGGGAGAATCCGGGGCGTGTCGGACCGCATCGTCGTCTACGGGACCCTGCAACGCGGCTCGAGCGCGTGGCACCTGCTGGAACCACTGGTCACCGGCCCGTGCGAGCGGGTCCAGGTCCCCGGAACGCTCTACGACACGGGCCTGGGCTACCCGGCCCTGCGCCTCGACGGAGGCGGCCGGGTGCCCGCGCAGGTGTTCCGCCTCCGCGATCCCGACCGCGCCTGGCCGGTGCTCGACGCCTACGAGGGTCCCGAGTACGAGCGCCGGCTGATCACCCTCGCGGGCCTGCCCTGCTGGGTCTACACCTGGCCGGGACCGGTGTCCGACCTGCGTCCGCTCCCGCAGGGATGGCCGCCGGGCTGAGACGGCGGGCGATGGTGCGCGCGAAATGCGCTCTCCCTGGTCACGGGGTTGTGGGTTGCTGCGGGCGTCGCCTGGATTGACCCTTCACAGCACGTTCCAACGTTGCGATACTTGTTCAACCAGGCGGTACTACCCGGTGGAGGTGGGCCATGCTTCCCAGGGACGAACGGCGCCGCCTGCGCGAGATCGAGCAGCAGCTCGTCGACGAGGATCCCAAGCTCGCACGCAGGCTGAGCCAGACCAGCACCTTCGGTTACCTGCGCGCCCGCGTCTCCGCCCGGATGACGCTGGCCGCCTGCGCGGCCGCGCTGTCGCTCATGTGCCTGTTCCTCAACGAGGGCGCGGCGGCGCTGACGGCCGCGGCGCTGACCGGGTTCCTGCTGATCTCCCGCACCTGGCGCATCGAACTCCACTGATCATCCACTGTGGCCGGTTCGTCCCGTTCCGACCAGGAAACGCCCTGCGCCCGAACGCTTCGCGCGCGCACAGCACCAACACACCGGTGGTGTGTTGGTTTGGTGCGCCGGAAGTCGTGCGAGGAGAATCGGCGGCGAGTTCGAGTCTCTGGGTTGGGAGCGTTTCACCATGACCACAGTCGCCTTCCTCGGCACCGGCACGATGGGTGCGCCGATGGTGCGCAACCTGGCCGCCGCCGGATTCGACCTGCGGGTGTGGAACCGCACGCGCAGCCGGGCCGAGCCACTGGCCGAGACCGGCGCGGTCGTCGTCGACTCCCCCGCCGAGGCCGCGCGAGGCGCGGACGTCCTGGTCACGATGCTGCTCGACGCCGAATCGACGCTCACCGCCGGTCGTGAGGCCGCCGCCGCGCTGAACACCGGTGGCGTGTGGGCGCAGATGGGAACCATCGGCCTTCCGGGAACGGAGGCGGTGTGCGCGGCCGCGGCCGAGATCGGCGGTGTCACCGTCGTCGACGCCCCCGTGCTGGGCACGAAGCTCCCAGCCGAGAAGGGTGAGCTGGTGGTGCTGGCCGCAGGCGCTCCCCAGGTGCGCGAGGTCGTGGCGCCGCTGTTCGACGCGGTCGGTTCCCGCACCCAGTGGGTCGGCGAAGACCCGTCGCAGGCCGGCGGATCGAGGCTGAAGCTCGTCGCCAACAACTGGGTGCTGACGCTGACCAACGCCGTGGGCGAATCGATCGCGCTGGCCGAGGACCTGGGCGTGGACCCGTCGGAGTTCCTGGCAGCGATCAAGGGCACCGCGACCGACTCGGCCTACGCGCACATGAAGGGGGCCACGATCATCAGCGGCGAGTTCCCACCCGCGTTCACCCTCAGCGCCGCCGCCAAGGACGCCGGTCTCGTGTCCCAGGCTGCCAGCGGCGCGGTGCGACTCGACCTGGCCGAAGCGGTCAGGGCCCGGTTCGCCCGAGCCCTGACCGCAGGCCACGCCGACGAGGACATGGCCGCCGTGTACTACGCCTCCAAGCCCTGATCTCGAGGAGGCGGCGACGACGTCACCTCACCGGACCCGGCGTTCGGCGGCGACGGTGAAGGTACCGTCGCCGCGGATGTCCCGGGAGGACTCACCGACGTGGACCCGGTGCTCGCCGGCCGCGACGGTCCAGCCGCCCGCCAGCTCGTCCCAGTACGACAGGGCCGAGTCGGTGAGGGTGAACTCCACCGACGCCGATCGGCCCGGCTCGAGGGTGAGCTTGGCGAAGCCCTTGAGCTGACGGGGCGGCTGCGGCACGTCCTCGCGCGGCGAGGGCAGGCCGAGGTAGAGCTGCGGGACGGCGTGCCCCGCCCGGTTGCCGGTGTTGGTGACCACCACGCTCACCTTCTCGCTGGACACGCGCAGGTCCGAGTAGGTGAAGGAGGTGTAGGACAGGCCGTGGCCGAACGGGAACGCCGGTTCGATCTCCCGGGCGTCGTAGTGCCGGTAGCCGATGAACACGCCTTCGGTGAAGTGCACGTCCAGGCCCTTGCCCGGGTAGCGGGCGATGTCGCCGGCGGTGGGCACGTCGTCGTCGCTGTCCGGGAAGGTCAGCGGTAGCCGTCCACCGGGGTCGGCGTCGCCGAAGAGCACGCGCGCGATCGCGGTGCCCGCGTTCGCGCCCGGGTACCAGGCCTCCAGCAGTGCGCGGGTGCGGTACCGCCACGGCGTGGCGACCGGACCGCCGGTTTCGAGCACGACCACGGTGTTGACGTTGGCGTCGAGAGCGGCCTCGATGATCGCGTCCTGGTCGGCCAGCGGGTTGCCGAGCGCGGGAGGCGGGAACTGGGCGATGCCGGAGTCCAGGTCGAGGCTCGGCTTGTCGAGGAACTCCGACATCATGTCCGAGACCACGACCACCGCGATATCGGCGTTGCGGGCGGCCTCGGCCGCCGCGCCCGGGGTCTTGCCGGGTTCGTGGACCACGGTGATGCCGGCTTCGGCGCCGCGCTGCTGGATGCCCTGCAGCGGGGAGACGAAGCTGTACGGGGTGGTCGAGGACGAGCCGCCGCCCTGCACGAACTTCTCGGCGGCCTCACCGATCACCGCGATGGTCTTGCCGCGCAGCGCGGCCGGGTCGAGCGGCAGCAGTCCGTCGTTGCGCAGCAGCGTCATGCCCTGCTCGGCGACGTGCCCTGCCGTGTCGAGGTGAGCCCGCTTGTCGATTTGGCTGTCGTCGTCGGGGTACGCGGGGCGGTCGAAGATGCCGTGCGCGAACATCGTGCGCAGGATGCGGCGAGCGTGCTCGTCCACATCGGACGTCGCGGCCTGACCGGTGGCCAGGGCGGTGCGGATCGCGGCCGGCGAGTACACCAGTGCGGGCCACGGTTCGAAGTCCATCCCGTTGGCCAGCGAGTTCCCGGTGGAGTGCATCGCGGCGTAGTCGGCGATGGTGTATCCGGTGAAACCCCACTCGTGCTTGAGCAGGTCGTTGAGCAGCCACTGGTGCTCGCAGGCGTACTGGCCGCCGACCCGGTTGTAGGAGCCCATGACCGCGCCGACGCCGGCTTCGCGCACGGCGGCCTCGAACGGCGGCAGGTAGATCTCGCGCAGCGTGCGCTCGTCGACCACGGCGTTGTAGAGCATCCGCGAGCCGACGACGCCGAGGGCGCCCTCCTGCGTGTAGGCGGCGAAGTGCTTGACGCACACCATCACGCCCTCGGAATGCGCTCCGGCAGCCCAGCCGACGCCGATCCGAGAGGACAGGTACGGGTCCTCGCCGAAGCCTTCGAAGGCGCGGCCGGAGGTGGGTAGGCGCAGCACGTCGACGGTGGGGCCGAAGACCACGTCGTTGCCCTTGCACCGCACCTCGTTGGCGACCGTGGCGCCGTAGGTCTTGGCCAGCTCGGGGTCGAACGAGGCGGCCAGCGACACGCCCGAGGGCATCGAGGTGCCGCTGCCCTGCCGGGAACCGACGGGCCCGTCGCCGTAGTGCACCGTCGGAATCCCGAGCCGCTCGACGCCGTGACCGGTGCCGGTGTGCCCGGATCCGGCCGCTCCCGCCAGGTCGTCGCCGCCCAGCAGCGAGATCTTCTCGTCCAGGGTCAGCTCGCGCAGCACCATCGCCGCTCGTTCGTCGGGCGAGAGCCCGGGGTCGCACCACGCGTGGTCTCCGCAGCGACCCGGTGCGGCCGCCGCCGTCGCGGTCGGCAGCACCGCGGCCAAGCCGGCGATTCCAGCGGCGGTCATGAGCGTCCGACGATTCACCTGCTGCATCTGGCGCTGGGCCCCTCTCACTCCGTACGTCGTACGATTTCGCCCAGTTTCCGCCAGGAACAGCGGTAGATCATCGTCCAGATGCAGTCATCCGCTGCCTCCGATGCGCGGCCATGCGCACCGGAGCGTTGACGACCCCGTACCCCGCGTAGTCGTCGATGCGTTGGACGAGTTCGAGGAACACCCGGGAGCCGAACAGCTCGGTGAACAGGTGCAGGAACTCGCCGCCCGCGTCGCGGTCGTAGAGCACCGAGCAGCGCCGCAGGGTCTCCAGCAGTTCCGGGCGGAGGTCGAAGCGGGCGTCGAGGTCGTCGTAGTAGTTGTCCGGGATCGGCAGCACCGGCGCACCGGCCTCGCGCAGGTGCTCGGCCGCCGCGATCACGTCGGTGCAGGTGAAGGCGATGTGCTGCGGGTCGCGGACGGCCGGGGCCCACTCGCCGCGGCGGACCAGCGTGCCGTTGAGCGCGATGCGCACCGAGCAGGTGGCATCGACCATCCCGCGGTTGCGGACCATGCCGAACGGCGCGGCGTACTCGGTGATCGCCTCCGGTTCCAGGCCGAGCACCGAACGGCAGAACAGCGCGGCCTCGTCGAAGTGGTCGAACGGCTGGGTCAGCGACACGTGGTCGATGCCGGTGATGTCCAGCCCCCGCCCCGGCGTCGCGGTGTCGCGGAAGTCGGAGAGCCAGCCGTCGGGCGCGTCGGTGTCGCAGAAGAACACGCCGGTGCCGTCGGGAGCGGCGACCGAGGCCAGTCCGGCTTCCTGCGGTCCGCGCTCGCGCGGCAGGATCGGCGAGCTCATCGCCTCGGCCCGCCGCGCCGAGCGCAGCGGGTCCGAGCTCTCCACCGCCAGCGCACCGATCTCCGCGGTGTCCGAGGTGGACGCGGTGGCGTTGATCAGCACCCGCGCGCCGCCCTGCTCCCAACGCCGCACGGGTTTGCTGCGGTGCTCCCCGGTCTCGGTGAAGCCCAACGCGGCGAGCCCGTCGGCCAGCCTTGCGGCGGTGGCGGGGTCGGCGACGAGTTCGGTGAAGGCGTATCCGTCCAGCTCGGGTGCGGGTTCGGCGACCGGGATCCCGAGCTGCTCCTCCAGCAGCCGAAGCGAGCGCATCGCGTCCACGGCAGCGGGTTTCGGATCGGCCTGCCGGAAGACGTCGTTGAACACCTCCAGCGACAGCGGCCCGGTGTAGCCGGCTTCCAGGACGTTGCCCGCGAAGGTCTTCAGGTCGAACGAGCCCTGGCCCGGGAACAGCCGGTGGTGCCGGCTCCACTGCAGCACATCCATGTCCAGCTTCGGCGCGTCGGCCAGCTGCAGGAAGAACAGCTTCTCGCCGGGGATGGTGCGGATCAGCGACGGGTCGCCGTCGCGGGAGAGCACGTGGAAGGAGTCCAGGCACAGCCCCAGCGCCGGGTGGTCCGCGCGGCGCACGATCCGCCAGGAGTGCTCGTAGGTGTTGACGAAACGCCCCCAGGCCAGCGCCTCGTAGGCCACCCGCATCCCGCGCGCGTCGGCGCGTTCGGCCAGCGCCCGCAGCTGTTCGGCGGCCAGCTCGTCGTCGTCGACGGCGTCCGGGGACACCGTCGAGCAGACCAGGACCAGGTCGGAGCCCAGCTGCTCCATGACGTCGAACTTGCGCTCGGCGCGGCGCAGGTTGTCGCGCAGCCGCGCGGGCGGGACGGCTTCGAAGTCGCGGAACGGCTGGTAGAGGTCGACCGAAAGGCCCAGGTCCCGGCACCGGGCGCCGATCTCGGCGGGTGACGCGGCCGAGGCGATCAGGTCGTTCTCGAAGATCTCCACACCGTCGAAACCTGCCGCAGCGGCTGCGGCGAGCTTGTCCTCCAGGGTGCCCGACAGGCAGACCGTGGCGATGGATCGTCGTGGCTCAGACATGCGCTCCCTCCAGTTCGGCGAAGTGCCGCAGCATCCGTTCGGCGTTGGGTTCCAAGCCGGTGAACAGCCGGAACGCGTCCACCGCCTGGAACACCGCCATGCCGCCGCCGTCGAGGACCCGGCAGCCGCGTCGGCGCGCGGTCACGACGAGTTCGGTGGCCAGCGGCCGGTAGACGACGTCGGCGACCCACATCTCCGGCCGCAGCAGCGCTGCGGGCACCGGCAGTCCCGGGTGGGCGGCCATGCCGGTGGGCGTGGCGTGCACCAGACCGTCGGCCTTGTCCAGTTCATCGTCGAGCCGTCCGCCGACGACCGCGCGTTCGGGCAGCGAGGCGGCCAGCGCGGCAGCGCGGTCGGCGTCGAGGTCGACGATCCGGACCTCCCCCGCTCCCAGGCCCAGCAGCGCGTGCGCGACCGCGGCCCCGGCACCTCCGGCGCCGAGCAGCAGGACCCTGTCCAGCTCGGCGTCGGGCAGTCCGCGCTGGAGGCTGCGGGCGAATCCGGAGTGGTCGGTGTTGTGGCCGACGGCGCGCGCGCCGTCGAAGACGACGGTGTTGACCGCGCCCAGCGCTGTGGCATCCTCGTCCACCTCGTCGAGGTGATCGAGGACGAGCTGCTTGCAGGGGTGGGTGATGTTCAGCCCCCGGTAGCCCTCCGCGCGGGCGCGGGCCAGCAGCTCGCCGACGGCGCCCGGCGGTTCGCCGAGATCGCCGAGGTCCCACCGCCGGTAGTGGTAGTCCAGGCCGAGTTCGGCGGCCTCCCGCTCGTGCAACGCCGGGCTCAGCGACGGGCCGATGCCCGATCCGATGAGCCCCACCAGGTAGCCGTCGTGCACTCCGCACTCCCCATTAAGTAACGAACTAGCTAGTTAATTGTAGGCACACGAGGCGCTCCCCCGGAAGACCGCGTGCACTAGAGTGGCGCTGAAGTGCAACAACCGCAGGGGAGCATCGTGGCCGCACCGACGTCCGACACCGGAGCGATCAAGCAGCGCGACGCCGATCGGACTCGCGCCGAGATCCTGCGGGTGGCCACCGAGGAGTTCGCCGACAAGGGCTACGCCGGCGCCCGGGTGGACGAGATCGCCGCGCGGACCAGCACCACCAAGCGGATGATCTACTACTACTTCACCGGCAAGGAGCAGCTCTACCTGGCCGCGCTGGAGAACGCCTACGCGGTCATCCGCGGCCTGGAGAGCCAGGTCGACGTGGACGCGCTCGAACCCGCCGAGGCCATCCGCCGGCTGGCCGAGCTGACCTTCGACCACCACGAGTCGCACCCGGACTTCCTGCGGCTGGTCAGCATCGAGAACATCCACCGCGCCGAGCACCTGACCAAGTCGGAGCTGCTGCCCGGACTGGCCGGACCGGCGGTAGAGGTGCTCGACGGCGTGCTGCGACGCGGGCGCGAGGCCGGGCGGTTCCGCGAGGACGTCGACGCGCTCGACGTGCACATGATGATCAGCTCGTTCTGCGTGTTCCGCACCGCCAACCGCTACACGTTCCAGGCGATCTTCGAGCGGGACCTGCTCGACCCGAAGCGACGGGAGCACTACCGGCGGATGCTCGGCGACATGGTGCTCGGCTTCCTGTCACAGGACTGAAACGCGGTCTTGACACACGTTCGCGGGCGCTTCACAGTCTTGAGAACTAACTAGATGGTTCATAAGTCACCGCGCAACGGTGCACGGACTTCCTGGAGCAAACAGTGACCGACGGCCCAAGAGCCACCCAGGGCAAACCGCGCAAAGCCGCGATCGCCGCGTGGATCGGAAGTGCGCTCGAGTACTACGACTTCTTCATCTACGGCACCGCCGCAGCGCTGGTGTTCAACAAGATCTTCTTCCCCACCTCGGACCCCGCGACCGGCACCCTGCTGGCGCTGGCGTCCTTCGGCGTGGGCTACCTGGCACGGCCGATCGGGGCGTTCATCCTCGGCCACATCGGCGATGCCTTCGGCCGCAAGCGGGTGCTGGTGTTCACCGTCCTGCTGATGGGGATCTCCACGGTCCTGGTCGGATGCCTGCCCACCTACGACCAGATCGGCCTGGCCGCACCCGCACTGCTGGTCGCCCTGCGCCTGCTGCAAGGCTTCTCGGCAGCGGGCGAGCAGGCCGGCGCGAACTCGATGTCGCTGGAGCACGCTCCGGCGCACCGGCGCGCCTACTACACGAGCTTCACGCTCAGCGGCACGCAGGCCGGGCAGATCCTCGCCACGGCGGTGTTCCTGCCGGTCGCCGCGCTGCCGGAGGAACACCTGGTCAGCTGGGGCTGGCGAGTTCCGTTCTGGCTCAGCGCGGTGGTCGTGATCGTCGGACTGGTGATCCGCAGCAAGCTCGACGAGACACCGGTCTTCGTCGAGGAGGTCGCCGACGCCAAGCGCGAGAAGACCCCGCTGCTGCCGCTGTTCCGCGACCACTGGGCCGACGTGCTGCGGGTGGTCGTCGCCTCGGTGATCGCCGCGGTGAGCACCATCTTCACCGTCTACGCGCTCAGCTACGCGGTGAACACCGTGGGCCTGGCCAAGACGCCGATCCTGTGGGTGGGCGTGCTCGCCAACATCGTTGCGCTGGCGGCGATCCCGCTGTTCGCCGGACTCGCCGACCGGGTCGGCCGCAAGCCGGTGTTCATCGGCGGCTCGGCCGGGTGCGCGGTGCTGATGTTCGGTTACCTGTGGTCGCTGTCGGTCGGCAGCTGGGCGCTGATCTTCACCTTCGGCATCCTGCTGTTCGGCGTCGTCTACAGCGCCACCAACGGCATCTGGCCCGCCTTCTACGGCGAGATGTTCCCGGCGAAGGTGCGGCTGTCGGGCATGGCGGTGGGCACCCAGATCGGTTTCGCGCTGGCCGGGTTCTCCCCCAGCATCGCCGAGGCCATCGGCGGTGGACGTGAAGGCTGGGTCTACGTCGCGCTGTTCACCGCGGGCCTGTGCGCGCTGAACATCATCGCGGTGGCCTCCGCTCGCGAGACCCACCGGGTCCCGACGCCCGAGCTGGGCCAGCGCAAGACCCCCGCGTTGGTCTGACCTCGGCCGACGCACCTGACGACCCCGATCTCGGCGGAGTCCCCGACCCGGACTTCCACCGAGATCGGGGTCGTCGGCGTCTCGGCACCTGCTCCGCGTGGCACGGCATTCCGCCATGTGGGACCGCCTTCTCGAGCGTTGACCTCCACGCGGGGTGCTGCGAGCATCCGTTGCGTGTTCATCCGGAACGCCTTCTCCTGGCGCCTGCACGTCGATCTGCGACGGCAGGCCAGCTCCATCTGTCCGGCTTCGTAGAGCCCTCAAGGACTCTCGGGCGGTTCTCGTGAAAACCCCGCCCCACGCTTGACACCCGGTCGGCTCCGACCAGGACCGCCCGTCCCCCTCGCGCGCGCCCGCTGACCTCGCGTCATCGGGTGGATTCGTCGTGCCTCGCAGATGGAGTGAAACACCTTGCGCCGTCGTGATTTCCTTTCCCTGGCCGCAGCCGGTTCGGCCGCCGGGCTGCTCGCCGCCTGCTCCGGCGGCCGGGGCGGTGATGCCGCGTCCGCGCCCGTGCCGCCGCCGATCCCGCCCGACCAGCTGGCCGGGGTGACCCTCCGCGTCGGCGACCAGAAGGGTGCGTCCCAGTCGCTGCTGCGCTCCGCCGGGCTGGCCGACTTCCCGTACCAGGTCGAGTGGGCGACCTTCACCTCCGGCCCGCCGCTGCTGGAAGCGCTGTCGGCGGACGCCATCGACATCGGCGGCACCGGCAACACTCCCCCGCTGTTCGCCGCCGCGGCCAAGGCCGACATCAAGATCGTCGCCGCCTCCCAGGGCAACGTCGCCAGCGACGCGCTCGTCGTCCTGCCGAACTCCCCGCTCCAGTCCCGCGACCAGCTGCGCGGGCGCAAGATCGCGGTCTCCAAGGGCAGCTCCGCGCACGGCCAGATCCTGCAGACGCTGGCGGCCGTCGGCCTCACGCCCGACGACGTCCAGCTCGTCTTCCTGCAGCCCGCCGACGCGCTCGGGGCCTTCAAGCAGGGTTCGGTGGACGCGTGGGCGATCTGGGACCCGTACTTCGCGCAGGTCCAGCTCGAATCCGGCGCGCGGGTCATCGCCGACGGGCGCGGTGGCGGCGCCAACGGCTACAGCTTCCAGGTCGCCGGCACCGCCGCCCTGGCCGACGCCCGGCGCAACTCGGCGATCGCCGACTACCTCACCCGGCTGTCGCGGGCGCACCGCTTCGCCGACACCAACCGCGAGAAGCGCGCCCAGGCGTGGTCGGAGGACACCGGACTGCCCATCGAGGTCACCCGCAAGGCCACCGAGCTGGGACCGGACCTGCCGGTCCCGCTCGACGACCGGGTCGTCCGCTCGCAGCAGGAGCTCGCCGATGCCTTCGTGGCGGCCAAGGAGATCCCGCGCGGGTTCGCCTTCGCCGACTACGTCGACAACCGCTTCGCGACCCAGCTCGCGACCGTCTAAGAGGAACTCCCCCATGCCCATCACCACGCACTGGTTCCTGCCCACCCACGGTGACGGCCGGTCCGTCGTGGA
This sequence comes from Saccharopolyspora sp. NPDC049426, assembly GCF_040676935.1. Classification (NCBI taxonomy): domain Bacteria; kingdom Bacillati; phylum Actinomycetota; class Actinomycetes; order Pseudonocardiales; family Pseudonocardiaceae; genus Saccharopolyspora; species Saccharopolyspora sp. NPDC049426. Next base: position 129,430 of record NZ_JBFAPZ010000014.1, read on the forward strand.
CCGCCCGCACACCACGCCGACCGGGGCCGACACACCGCGCCGACCCGACATCGACTACCTCGCCCAGGTCGCCCAGGCCGTGGAGCACCTCGGCTTCACCGGCATGCTCACTCCCACCGGCAGCTGGTGCCAGGACGCCTGGATCACGACCGCGGCACTGCTGGCACGCACCAAGCGGATCAAGTTCCTGGTCGCGTTCCGGCCGGGTTCGCTGTCGCCGACGCTGGCCGCGCAGCTGGCCTGCACCTACCAGAAGGTCTCCGACGGGCGACTGCTGCTCAACATCGTGACCGGCGGTGAGTCGACCGAGCAGCAGCGCTACGGCGACTGGCTCGACCACGACGAGCGCTACACCCGCACCGACGAGTTCCTGGCGATCATGCGCGGCATCTTCGGAGGTGAGCCGTTCGACTTCGCCGGTGAGCACTACAGCGTGCGCGGCGCGACCTCCTTCGAACCCCCAGCACCGGTTCCGCCGCTGTACTTCGGCGGATCGTCGGACGCCGCGCTGCCGGTGGCCGCACGGCGGGCCGACGTGCACCTGACCTGGGGAGAACCGCCGGCGGCGGTGGGACGCAAGGTGCAGCGGCTGCGGGAGCTGGCCGCCGAGGAGGGCCGCGCACTGCGGTTCGGCCTGCGCGCGCACGTCATCACCCGCAACACCAGCGCCGACGCGTGGGACACGGCGCAGCGGTTCCTGGAGCAGATGGACCCCGCCGACGTGGCGGCCTCACAGGCCAAGATCGCCAAGACCGAGGCCGTCGGGCAGCAGAAGATGGCCGCGCTGCACGGCGGCGTCCTGCCTTCCAGCGCCCGCGACCTGGAGGTCCACCCGGGACTGTGGGCAGGCGTCGGGCTGCTGCGCGGCGGGGCCGGAACCGCGCTGGTGGGCAGTCACTCCGAGGTCGCCGACCTGATCGAGGAGTACCACTCGGTGGGCATCGACGAGTTCGTGCTGTCGGGCTACCCGCACCTGGAGGAGGCGTACTGGTTCGGCGAGGGGGTGCACCCGGAACTGGCCCGACGGGGCCTGCGCGAGAACAGCTCGCCCGGAGCCGTGCGCGACCTGGAGCCCGCGCCGCACTGATTCCGGACGCGAACCGGCCCCGGCCAGAACGAGGCGAACTGGCCGGGGCCGATCTCGTGCGTCAGTAGCGGTTGCCTCCGGGGGCCGGTCGCTGCGGAGGGCGACCGCCCGGGGCACCGGGGCGACCCGGTCCCGGGGGCTGGGCGCCGGGACGACCGGCGCCCGGTGGCGGACCCGCGGGCGGGTTTCCGCCGGGACGGCCCTGGTTGGGGGCGCCGGGACGACCCTGACCGGGCGGCGCCGGACGGCCGCCCTGGTTGGGCGGGTTGCCCTGCGGGCGCCCCTGGTTCGGGGCGGGACGACCGCCGCCTGGCGGCTGACCGCCGGGACGGCCCTGCTGCCCCGCCGGGCGGGCCTGACCGGCCCCGGCCGGACGACCCTGGTTGGCTCCCGGCCGCGCACCGGGACGACCGGCGGGCGGCTGCGCACCGCGCTCCGGACGGGAGGCCTCCGCGCGCGACGGCCTGCGGTCGTCGCGGTCGAAGTCCAAGTCGAAGTCGTCGTCATCCCGACGCCTGCGACGAGGCATGCGCATCGGGGCCTTGCCCGCCTGCTTGCGACTGTTGATCCACAGGTCGAAGCCGAAGATCACCAAGGCCATGATCAGGAGCATCAGGCCGAGCAACGGCACTTCCAGGACCAGCGCCGTCACCAGCGCGAGTACCAGCATCGTGATGATCGGTACCCACGCGAACGGGTCGATCCGGTTCAGGATCGCGGAGACCCCGCCGGAATCGTCGTGGTCCGCGTCACGTGCCATCGAGACTCTCCAACTTCACTCTGCGCCCGGCCGCGGAAGTGTACCGGAGGACGACCTCCGGACCCGCGACCGTCACCCGACCATGCGGGCCCGATCACGCCTGTTGTACGCCATCACTGACCGGCCAGGCGGACCTGGACGCCCCAGAAGTCCACCACGCCGGGCGCGACGCGAACGCGCTCCCGCGTCTCGCCGCGTCCGCCGCGCGCGGACCGCTTCAAGATCATACTCACGGAGGGGTTTCCCTTCGTTCACACCTGCACCCCCGCGGCGCGGCAATGCGAACTCGGGCGGCTGACCAGGCATGGGGTTGAATTTTTACCGGTATCCGCTGATCCACCGAGTTCCCAACGCTGAATTCCACAGTCCACTGTGGCCCCATTCCCAATTGAACAGTATTTCGGTTACGCACTGTTGATCATCGGTCGGCGCGGCGGTCACAGTGGATGATCTGCGCAGTTCGACTGCACAGCAGTCCCTTTCACGCCACGGCACACCGCTGTGAAGCCGATCTCGGATACCTTTGAACGTCAAGATCACGGGCGCTTCTGTGCCCGCCAGTCACTTTCCGGCGAACACGGAGCCGGAGTCGTAAGCCAGATTGATCGAGGCTGCAATGAGCACTGCCGACGCGACCCTTGGCGATCTCACGAGAAGGCAGCTGCACAACCTCTGCCGAGTCGTGGAAATGGACCGGACCGATCCGCTCCGATTGCTGGGCGAGGTCCTGGGCGCGGCCCGCGACCGCCCGCTGGTCCAGCCGCCGCTGTGGCCGTCCGACGTCGCCGACGACGCGACCCCGATCGAGTTCTCCGTCCAGGTCGACGACGGCGGCGAACGGCACCTGCGGATCCTCGTCGAAACACTGCCCTCCGCGCCCGGACCCGCCGCCAACCTGCGCGCCGCCCAGGACCTGGTCACCGCCCTCGCCGAGCGCTACGACCTGGCGCTGGACCGGTTGCGCGCCATCGAGGACCTGTTCAGCCCGGAAGAACCGCAGGGCAGGTTCTCCTGGTGGTTCTCCTTCATCTTCGACTCCGACGGGCGCCCCCGGTTCAAGGTCTACTTCAACCCCGAGGTGCACGGCGCGGACCACGCCCCGAAGCTCGTCCAGGAGGCGTTCAACCGGCTCGGGCTGGACGGCGCCCACCCCACCGTCGTCGACCACGCGATGCGCCGCGAAGTCGACCGGCTGACGTTCTTCGCGCTGGACCTCGACAGCGGCCCGCAGTCCCGGGTCAAGCTCTACGTCTCCCAGCACGACGCGTGCATCGACGACGTAGAGCGGGCCGCCTCCGCGGTTCCCGGCATCGACCCCGACCAGGTCGGCGACTTCTGCCGGACCCTGGTGCCCGGTGCCGAGCGCTTCCCCGGTCGCCCCCTGGTGTCGAGCTACTCCTTCGTCGAAGGCGACCGCGAGAAGCCCAGCAACTACAGCATCTACCTGCCGCTGCGCGACTACGTGCCGGACGACTCGGTGGCCCGCGAGCGCGTCCGGCGGCACCTGCGCGAGCACAGGATCGACCCGGCGCTGCTCGACGAGGTCATCGGCGCGCTCACCGACCGCGACCTGGCGGCCCGAGCCGGGTTGCTCGCGCACGTCTCGCTGCGGCTGAGCCCCGACCGGACCGGAACCACGATCTACACCTCCGCCGAGGCGTACGGCGGCACCGCGCCCGAGAACTAGTTCACCGCAACACCATCGAGGAGCACACCCCATGCCGCACCTGCGCCCCTACGTCTCCGCCGTCGTGCGCCGGATCCCCACCACCACCCGCGAGCAGCGCATCGAGGCGCTCGATCTCGCAGGTCACAACCCGTTCAACCTGCCCGCCGAGAAGGTGAGCATCGACCTGCTGTCCGACTCCGGCACCGGCGCGGTCTCCACCGACCAGCAGGCGTGGGCGCAGCGCGGCGACGAGCGCTACGCAGGCGCCGAGTCCTACTACCGCTACCGGGATGCGTTGCGGGAAGTGGCGCCCTACCCGCACCTGCTGCCGGTGCACCAGGGACGCGCCGCCGAGCGCATCCTGTTCACCGCGCTGCTCGGCGAAGGCCGGATCAGCCTGAGCAACACGCACTTCGACACCACCCGCGCCAACGTCGAGCGGCTGGGCGCCGAAGCCAGGGACCTGCCGAACCAGCAGCTGTTCGACCTCGACGGCGACCACCCGTTCAAGGGCGACATCGACGTCGACGCCGTTCGCGAGGTCCTCGACGGACCCGACGGGCACCGGGTCGGGCAGATCCTGGTGACCATCACCAACAACGGTGGTGGCGGGCAGCCGGTGTCGATGGCCAACCTCGAGGAGATCAGCGCGCTCGCGCGCGAGCGCGGGGTGCCGCTGATCCTCGACGCCGCGCGGTTCGCCGAGAACGCCTGGCTGGTCATCCGCCGCGAAGCCGGGTACCAGGACAGGACTCCGCTGCAAGTGGCGCGGGAGGCGTTCGCACTCGCCGACGGCGCCGTGGCCAGCCTGAAGAAGGACGGTCTGGCACCCGAGGGCGCCTTCATCGGCCTCAACGACACCGAGCTGGCCGACCGGTGCGAGCTCGACGTGATCGCCACCGAGGGATTCCGCACCTACGGCGGGCTCACCGGGTCCACGATGGAGCAGCTGGCGCAGGGCCTGCGCGAGGTCGTCACCCCCGAGTACCTCGCCGACCGCGAGCACGAGGCGGCCTACCTCGCCGAACGCGCGCACCACGCGGGCGTGAACACGATCCGCCCGTCCGGCCTGCACGGCGTCTACCTCAACGCCGGGCGACTGCTGCCGCACCTGTCGCCGGCGCAGTTCCCGGGGCACGCGCTGGCCTGCGCGCTCTACCGGGAGGGCGGGATCCGCTGCGCCGAACTGGGTTCGCTGTACCTGGGAACCCTCGACGAGAACGACGAGCTGTCCTCGCCCGCGCCGTTCGAGCTGGTCCGGCTGGCGCTGCCGCGACGGGTCTACGACCACAGCCACCTGGAGTACGTGGGAGAGGTCCTCGCCGAGATCGCCAAGAACCCCGAGTCGGTGCCCGGCTACCGGATCACGGAGAACCCGCCGATCCTGCGCCACTTCCGCTGCCGGACCGAGCCGCTGGGCTGAGTCCCGCCCGATGCCGGGTACCCGGCATCGGGCACCCGGGACGGGCGGTCAGGCCAGTCCCGACGGGGTCCGGTCGATCGCGTGGCGCACGAGCGTGACCAGCGCGGTCTTGCACAGATCGCGCTCACGGGCATCGCAGATGACGATCGGGACCTCGGCCGGGATCACCAGCGCGTCGCGCACTTCCTCGGGTTCGTACTGGTAGCCGTCGTCGAAGATGTTGACCGCCACCACGAACGGGATGCCGCGTCGCTCGAAGAAGTCCACCGAGGCGAACGCCTCCTGCAGCTTGCGCGTGTCCACCAGCACCACGGCGCCGACCGCGCCGAGCGCGAGGTCGTTCCACAACGGCCAGAACCGGTTCTGTCCGGGGGCGCCGAACAGGTACAGCACGATCTCGTCGGAGATGGTGATGCGGCCGAAGTCCAGCGCGACGGTGGTGGTCTCCTTGCGCTCCACCCCGCGGAGGTCGTCGATCCCCTCGCTGGCGACCGTCATCTCCTCTTCGGTGGTCAGCGGCGGGATCTCGCTCACCGCGCCGACCATCGTCGTCTTGCCGACACCGAAACCACCGGCCACGACGAGCTTCACGGGTATCGGGGCGGGATTTCCGCCACCGTCCCCGTCGCCCCGGCCGGACCGCACCGGAACAGCCCGTTCTGACCGGGTTTTCGCCTCGGTCACCTCAGAGTTTGCAAAGCCCACGGTACACCTGTTCCAAGATTTCTCGGCTGACTTCGGTACGAGGCGTGCGCACGAAGACCGCACCGTGATCGAGCAGGTCACCGCACAGGACCCGGACCACTCCCATCGGCTGCCCCAGCGCGACGGCGAGCTCCGCCAGCGACACCGGGCGTTGGCACGCCTCGAGGATCGCTCGGTGCTCGGGCGTGGGCTCCAGCCTCGGAGTCTCCGGTCTCGGCTCGACGGTGACCACCTGGGTCGCGGTGTCGAGCCGGTGCTTGTGCTGCCCAGGGGTCCGGCCGCGCGTGATCGTGTACGGCCGGACCATGGGCCCGGCCTCATCGTCGTACCACGCCTCGTCCACTGTCAGGTCCTCTCCGCCGCCAACCCGTGCAGCTCTCGCGGCGCGGCCGACAGGAACGATCCGACGCGGGTGATCAGGCGGCCCATCTCGTAGGCCACCAGCTCGATGTCGGTGTCGGCCGCCGACAGCACCGCCAGGCACGCGCCGCTGCCGGCCGCCGAGACGAACAGGAACCCGTGCTCCATCTCGACGTGGGTCTGCGCGACCTGCCCCCGTCCGAAGTCCTTGCTCACGCCCTTGCCGATGCTGCGCATGCTCGACGCCGCCGCGGCGAGCTTGTCGCCGGCGTCGCGGTCCAACCCGGCGGACTTGGCGATGACCAGGCCGTCGTTGGACAGCACGACGGCGTGGTCGGCTCCGTGCACGCCGTGCACGAAGTCGTCCAGCAGCCAACTCAGTTTCGAAGCCGTCTCGGTCATGCCCACCTCACACGCGCTTGCTTGTCGTTTGGTCTGATCACGAGTCGCCGCCGTCGGATTCGTCGAAACCGCCCCGGAACGCCCGGCGGAACCCCGCCAGCCTGCTCGGCGAGGCGATCATCGACTGCTCTTCCGCGTCCGGGTCGTCCTTGAGCCCGTCGGCCAGGTGCGTCTGCGGCACCCGCTTGGGCAGTGAGGGACGATTCGCCTTGCCGCTCCCCTCGCCGCGCTCGGCTTCCGGTTCGGAAGCGGGCGATCCCGCGGCCGTCCACTCGTGGTCGGGCGTCTCGGTGGCCCTGCCGGGGGCGGTCGACTGGTCGGTCATCGTCCCATTCCAGCTCAGTTCGCGGGGCTGCGGCACCAACGTTCGTTCGGGCTGCGCACCGTTGACCGGCTGTTGCTCCAGGTTCCCGGCGAGCTCGCGACGGCGGTCCAAGGCGCTGACCGGCACCTGCACGGTGTCGCCGTCGCTGACGCCCGCCTCTAGGATCCGGTTGGGCAGCAGGACCGTGGCGCGGGTTCCGCCGTAGGCCGACACGCCGAACTCCACCGAGATCTCCCGGCGCGAGGCCAGCCGGGCAGCGGTGAACAGGCCCAGCTGCTCGGCCTTGTTGTTCTCCAGCACGAGCCGGTCGAACTCCGGGGGCTCGTGCATCATCTCGTTGGCCCGCTGCCGGATCTCGGGATCCATGCCCAGGCCCTGGTCGGCGATGTCGATGGCGATGCCGCGCGCGGCCTCGTTGGCCCCCACGTGCACCTGGGTGTTCGGCGGGGAGAACGCGGTGGCGTTGTCGATGAGCTCGGACATCAGGTGGATCGCATCGCCCACCGCGGAACCGTGCAGCATCACCTCCGGCACGTGGCCGATGACCACGCGCGAGTACTGGTCGATCTCGGAGACCGACGAGCGCAGCACGTCCATCAGCGCGACCGGGCGGCTCCACCGGCGACCGGGCTGCTGGTCGCCGAGGACCAGCAGGTTCTCCACCGTGCGGCGGGCGCGGGTGGTGGCGTTGTCCAGGTCGAACAGCCGGGCCAGCTGTTGGGAGCTGTCCTCGTTGCGCTCCAGCTGGTCGATCGTGGTGTGCATGCCGCGCAGCAGCCGCTGGATGCGGTGGGCCATGCCCACGAACACCACGCGGGCGCCCTGCCTGGCCCGCGTCTCGCCGACGGCGGCCTGCACCGCCTCCTGCTGGAACAGCTGGATCGCGTGGGCGACCTCACCGACCTCGTCCCTGCCGTAGTGGCCCAGGGCCACCAGCTCGGCGTCGACCTCGACCGCCTCTCCTTCGCGGAGCCTGCGCACCACGTCCGGCAGCCGCTCGGCCATCGCCAGCGATTCGGTGCGCAGTCCCTGCAAGCGCGTCAGCAGCGCGTCGTCGACGACCGTGCGGTAGACGCGGCGGGCGAAGAAGAACGAGGCCACCGACACCGCCAGCGCCACCAGGCTGCCGATCAACACGGTCCACAGCGTCCCGGTCGCGCGGCTGACCGCACCGTTGGCGACCTGCTCGCTCTGGGTGCGCACCAGGTTGGACATCTCCGCGCCGATGTCGTTGGTCATCCGGCGCCAGTCCTCGACGCGCAGCTGCGGCCGCTCGTTCGGGCCGAACGCGCCGTGCTGGACGAGCAGGTCCTCGGCGGCCACCAGCTGCTTCCAGTCCGGGTTGGCGATCATCGCCTCGTACCGCTGGCGCACCTCCGGCAGCATCGTGGTCATGTTGGCCTGCACGATGGCGTGGTGGCTGACGATGTAGCCGGTCAGCTCGCGGTGCTCGGCCGGGCTGAGCTCGCCGCTGGCCAGGATCGTGCCGACCATCGACGACTCGCGGGAGAGCGTGTCGGACGCGCGGAACAGGGCGACCGCGGCCAGCGAGCCCTGGCGAGCCTCGGCGTCGGGCGTGATGCGCGACTGGATGTCGAAGAGCTTGGTCGCGGTGGCGAACATGTCGTCGTAGAAGGCGTTGAGCTCCTCGACGGTCGCCTGGCGGCTGTTGATCCGCTCGCGCACGTCGGGCAGCCGCTTGAAGTAGTCGTTGAGCTGGTTCATCGGCGCGATGACGTCGTCGGGCGCCGATTCCAGCACCGGAGCGGCCTTCTCGTCGAGCTCGTCGAGGGCGCTGTCGGTGGCGCGCTGCTGGCCGACGAGCTCGTCGATCCCCGTGCCGGGCTGGCTGATGACCTCCAGGCTGCGCAGCCGCTCGCGCTGGACCTGGTCGAGCGCGTTGACCGCGGGCAACGACATCGACTGCACGCCGGAGGCGATCTGGCGGGAGAAGAACGCGTCGAAGGCGAACAGCGAACACCCCACCGACCAGAGCACCGCGACGACGACCCACGGGACGAACACCGCCCAGGTCAGTCGCGACCGGATCGAGGAACCGCCCGGACGTCGTCTTTCTGGGCCTGGTGAGGACAGGGAGTCGTCTTGGGTCGTCACGTCCACGTTCTTTCCATCGATGGTCTTTCGCCCGCGCCAGGGCGCTTCCCGGCGGCCCGACATCACGTGCCCTCGATACGCCAGGCACCTTATCGGATGATCTTCACTCAATAGTGGAGGTTGGCGGGTATTCCCCACCACAGCTGGACGGACGACACTTCCACCGGGATTTTTCCCGCTGAACCGTGATCATGGCGAGAACGTGGGAAAAGCCCCGGACACGACCGAGGCCCACCCGATAAAGGAGCCTTCGAGATCACTCGAATGGAGTCCGGCCCCGTCGCTGAGCGGAATTCCCCCGACGATTCTCGCGAGCACACCGGAATCGAGTCGAGCCGACGGATTCAACCACCGCGATGGGCCTCGTCGGCGGCTCGCCGCAGCAGCGGAGCGCGGGCCGGACCCGCCAGCCCGAGGTGGTACAGGTGCAGCTCGCTCGCTCCGGCCGCGCGCAACCGGCGGACGTGGTCGGCCAGGTCGCCGACCTGCGGTCCGACCGCGGTCACGTAAGCGCCGACGTCGTCGATCCCGGCGGCCTTGGCCGCGGTGACCTCCTCCGGCCCCGTCGGGTTCCAGCAGGGCACGACGACGCCGTCGACCTCGTCTGCCGCGCGCGGCGTCAATCCCGGCAGGGCGCCGGTCGCCCAGGCGTCGGCGCTGCCGTGCAACAGCACCCGGCGACCCGGGCCGATCGCCTCCAGCACCGCACCGCGCAGCAGGTCGGTGCCCGCAGCGCGGGCCGCGAGCAGGATTTCGCGCAGGTCAGCGGGCAGTTCGTCGTCCACCGCGGTCAGGTCAGCGGTGGCGACGAGCCGGCGGACCTCGGCGCGCAGCACCTCCCGCACCCGCTCGGCGTCCGAGCCGGTCCAGCCGCGCGCGCACGCCGCGCAGCAGCAGACCGACAGCAGCCGGGCCGCCGCGGGCGACCAGACCGCGTCGGTCTTCTCGTGCTGGTGCTGGTGCACCGCTCCGAGCTGACCGCACGCCTCCAGGACCACCGACCGCACGTCGAGACCGTCCAGCGCGGAGCGGGTGAGCCGCACGGCGTAGTCGCGCACCTCGGCGTGCGACGGGCACAGCGCCCACGGGTAGACCTCGCCGAAGCAGTTGCGCACCGCGACGTCCGGGAACCGCCCGCCCAGCAGGGAGTTGTGGGTCAGCACCAGCCACGCGGCGACGTCGACGCCGCTGCGGCGGAGCTCGGCGACGGCCTCACCGGCGCTGTCGGGCCCCACCCAGTCGGGTTCGGCCGGGCGCAGCCGGCCCCAGCCGGTGCCCACCGGGCGGTAGAGCGCGGCGTGGCGGGCCACCACCGCGCTGCGGGTCTCGTCGAACGGCGTCGCCGCGCGAGCGCTGTGGTAGGCGACCGCGACGGCGACCTCGTCCACCCCGGACGCCGCCACCCGGTCCGCGAAACCTGGCCGCGCGTCCCAGGGATAGGCGTACCCGGTGACGTGCGCGCTCACCGCGCGGCCGCCGCTGCGGTGCCCTTCGCGGCGCGGTCGAGCACGTCGAGCATCTCGTCGACCTCCTCGGTCCGTTCGGAGGCGACGGCCCCGAGCCCGATGAACAGGGTCAGCGAGACCAGGATCGGTGTCGCCACGGTCGCGGTCTGACCGGCGTCCACGCCGTAGTAGAGCACCGCGTAGGTGATCAGACCACCCGCCCACGACACCAGCGCCGCCCGCGAACCGCAGCGGCGGAACCACGGCAGCATCCCCAGCAGCAGCGGCACCGAGATCGGTCCCATCAGCGCCGCCACCCACGACACCACGATCGACAGCACCCCACCGAGGTTGTCCGCCTGGGTGGCCACCAGCATGCTCAGCGCGATGAAGCCGAACGTCGCGATCCGACCGGCGCGCAGCCGCTGCACCTCGCCGAACTCGCGGGCCTTGCGCCACAGCACCGGCAGCATGTCCCGGGTGATCACCGCCGAGATGGCGTTGGCGTCGGAGGCGACCATGGCCATGGTGTGCGAGAACATCCCGGCCAGCACCAGACCCACCATGCCCGCGGGCAGCAGCTTCTCGGTCATCGCGGCGTACGAGGTCGTCGGGTCCTCCAGCCCCGGCACGAACAGCGGTGCGGCGAACATCGGGAACATCAGCACCAGCGGCCAGACCAGGTACAGCGCCGAGGACAGCAGCGCGCCCCGGCGGGCGGCGTGGTTGTCCGGCGAAGCCATGTAGCGCTGCGCCAGGTTCCACATGCCCCCGTTGTACTCCAGGGTTTTCACCAGCACGTACACCAGCAGGAAGACGGTCGTGTAGTCCTCGGTGACCGGCGAGAGGTGCCCGGCGGGCAGCCGGTCCCACATCGTCCACAGCCCCGAGATGCCGCCGAGCGAGGACAGCACCGCCCAGATCATCACGATGCCGGCCAGGCCCTGGATCACGAACTGCCCGAAGTCGGTCAGCGCGTCGGCCCACAGCCCGCCAGCCGTGCAGTACAGCAGCGTGACGCCGCCGGTGACCAGGATGCCCACCAGGATCGGCACTCCCGCGAAGGACTCCAGCAGGATCGACACCGCGAACCACTTGGAGGCCACGTCGAAGACCTTCAGCGAGGCGCCGCTCCAGGCCAGCGCCTGCTGGGTGGGGATGTTGAAGCGACGGGCCAGGAATTCCAGCGGCGAGGCCACGCCGAACCTGGCGCGCAACTGGTTCCAGCGCGCGGCGAACAACCAGGCCCCGATCGCCACGCCGATGCCAATGGAGGCGAATCCCCAGAAGTAGACCGTGACTCCCTGGCTGTAGGCCACTCCCGCGTAGGCGACGAACAGCACCGCGCTGTAGCCGGACATGTGGTGCGAGATCCCCGCCAGCCACCAAGGCATCCGGCCGCCCGCGATGAAGAAGTCCTTGTCGGTCTTGACCCTTCGGTGCGACCACCAGCCGATGCCGACCATCAAGCCGAAGTACCCGATCACCATGACCCAGTCCAGCGCGTGCACCGGCCCACCCCTTCACATCCGATGGCTTGGAACTCCGCGGCTTTCGAGCTCGCTGCGGGATCGTCGTCGACCCGGGCGCGTGCGCCGGATGCGTGGTGCTTGCTCGCCCAACGGGAGGAAAGCGCTTCCCAATTGAGCCGTACGGACCACACGGAATCTCCGCGCAGCCCTGAAAAACTTGTTTCGTAAAGTTCCGGAGCCGGACGCTAGTATGGCGTCGATCACATGTCAACCAGCGTTCGGCGTGGCAACACGCATCCGGAATTCCTTGATGCGAAGGGAAAACGCCTTGTCGGAACGCATCCTGATCACCGGCGCCGCCGGAGGCATCGGCACCTTGATGCGGCCTCGGCTGCGCCGCGAGGGCCGGACGCTGCGACTGCTGGACATCGTTCGACCCACCCCCGCGGCAGTCGGCGAAGCGGTCGAGATCGTCGAAGCCAGCGTCACCGACCCCGAGGCCATGGCGCGGGCCTGCGGCGACGTCGGCGCGGTGGTGCACCTGGGCGGCCACAGCCGCGAGAACAGCTGGACCGAAACGCTTTCGGTCAACATCGACGGCACCCGTACCGTGCTCGACGCCGCGCGCCGAAGCGGCGTCCGCCGGGTGATCCTCGCCTCCAGCAACCACGTCGCCGGGTTCCGCTCCACGTCGGAGGCCGCGACGCTGGCGGCGGACTCTTCGCCGCGCCCGGACACCTACTACGGGGTGAGCAAGGCCGCGCTGGAGGCGCTGGAGGCGCTGGGCAGCCTCTACCACTCGCGGTTCGGCATCGACGTGATCTGCATCCGCATCGGCGCGTGCTTCGAGACGGTGGGCGACGAGCGCGGGCTGGGCCTGTGGCTCTCGCCGGACGACTGCGCGCGGCTGCTGGAAGCGTGCCTGTCGCACCCGTCTCCGGGCTACCGCGTCATCTGGGGCGTCTCGGACAACGCGCGACGCGCGGTTCCGCTGACCGAGGCCGCCGAACTCGGTTACACGTCCCGCGACGACGCGGAGGTCGTCTTCGCCTCCGGCGTCGCCGCGAACACCTCGCACGAACTGCTCGGCGGCCCGTTCACCTCGGCTCCCCTGGGGGAACCGAACTAGGACCGCTGGCGGGCCTTCTTGGCGGCGCGGCGCATCTGGATCATGCGCGCCGTGCCCGCCAGCCACACCAGCACACCGCCGACGATCGCGGCGAACAGCAGGGCGAGGCCGATCGGCAGGCTGAACTGCAGACCCAGGAAGTGCACGGTCACCGGCGCGAAGTTCTGCGCGACGAAGATCAGCAGGAAGACCAGCACGACGCCCGCGATGGCCAGCGCGGTCCACAGCACGCCGGTCCGGCTCTGCGGCGCGAGCTCGTGCTTGCCGCCACCGGATCGCTGGACGGGCTCCCCCGCCTTCTCCACGACTCCGCTGCCGCCGGCGTCGGTTCCCCGGGCGTCCTTGCCGTTGGCACCCTCGGCGGTCACGTCCTCGGCCGTCGCGCCGTTCGCGCTCGGCTCCACCGCCCCGGACTCCCGCTCCGACCCGGCTCCAGCGTCCTTCGACCCGTTCTCAGACATACCGATCATCATCAACCGCACCCCGCCCGACACCCCACCCCACACACCGCTCCGTCACCGGTTCGATATCTCACGTCTCCGGGACCTGCGCGTACCAAGGGGCGGTCGTGGTCCGAACCGACCGGACAAAACGGATTTCGATCATGGACGATTGGGACCAAAACCGCCCACCCGACGGACGGTGGACCCACCCGACCCGTCCCGTCCGTACCGCGATTACCCCAGTAATCCGCACCCTGAACACCGCCGTAATCGGGTACCGGAATACGGCCGTGTTCGGGGACCTGATTACGGCGGTAATCGGGGTTGGGGGTGAGGTGAGGTGGGCTGCGGGGTGGGGCCTTCTGCGGGGTCAGGTGAAGGTGGATCCGCGGGAGCGGAGGAGGGATGCGTTGGTGGCGAGGAGGGCGTGGGGGTCGTGGTCCGTGGTATCGATTTCCGCTACGTGCCAGGGGGTTTCGGAGGCGGATTCGAGGACGGCGGGGACGTCCAGGGCCCCGGTGCCCAGTGGGGTCTGGGGTGTGTCGCGGGTGGCGGGGCCGTCCTTGAGGTGGACAGCTACCGCGCGGGTGCCCAGCGCGCCGAGGACCTGGACGGGATCGGCTCCGGCCGCGATCGCCCAGTAGACGTCCAGCTCGGCGAGGACCTCCGGGTGGGTGCGCTGCCACAGGCGGTCGTAGGCGGGACCGCCGGGCAGTTCGGCCCACTCGAACCAGTGGTTGTGGTATCCGAGCCGCAGACCGTCCGGGGCGTCGGCGGCGGCCTGGCCGAGGGCGTCGGCGAAGGCGTCGAGGGCCGCGGTGTCGGTGAAGGTGTCCTCGCCGAATCCCGGGATCTGACGCGGGTGCGGGATGAACGCCGTGTCGGTGCCGAGCTCGGCGCACTCCTCGGCCAGTTCCGCCACGCTCGGCAGAGCCGCGTGCGTCGCCGAGACCGCCAGTCCGGCGGCGTCGAGGTCGGCCCGGAGCTTGCGGGTGGCGGCCAGCCGTTCGGCCTGGCTCTTGGCCGGGGAACCCAGCCCGAACGGTTCGACGTAGCGGAAGCCGCTCTCGGCGAGGCGGGCCAGCGTCGCGGGCTGGTCGGCTGCCAGCTGGTCGCGGACGCTGTAGAGCTGAACGGACAGTGTCGGCAAGGACCTCACCCCTTCAGGGAGGGAATCAACCCACGATCAACGGCCGGAGGGTGCGCTGCGCGATGCGCAGACCCTGCGTGATGCGTTCGTCGTCACCGCCCCAGACGGGATCCTCGTGCTCGACGGACAGGGTGCCGGTGAACCCGTGCTCGTAGAGCCGGTCGACGACCTTCGGCCAGTCGACCTGGCCGAGGCCGGGCACCCGGTAGCGCCACCAGCCCATGTCCCAGGGGTTGCCGCCCTTGTCGACCTTGCCGAAGAAGCCGTAGCGGTTGCGCGCGGCGGGATCGAGCTCGACGTCCTTGGCCTGCGCGTGCACGATGCGGTCGATGTAGGGCGCGATGGTCTCCAGCGGGTCGATCCCGATCCAGGTCAGGTGCGAGGGATCCCAGTTGAGGTAGAAGCCCAACGAGAACATCCACTCCCACAGCTCCGGCGAGTAGGCCAGGTTGCCGGGGTAGCCGTCGGGGTGCCAGCCCTCCATCACGCAGTTCTCGACGATGAGCTTCACGCCGCGCTCACCGGCGTAGTCGACGAGTTCGGGCAGCACCCGCTGCCCTTCGGCGAGGTTGTCGGCGACCGACTTGGTCCAGTCGCGGCCGATGAAGGTCCCCACGTAGGGCACGCCGAGCGCCTGGGCGGCGTCGATGGAGTGCTTGAGGTGGGTGCGGATCTCCTCGCGGCGCGCGGGGTCGGGGTGCAGGTTGTTCTCGTAGTAGGCGAACGCCGAGAGCTCCAGGCCGTAGCGCTGGAAGAGGTCCTTGGTCTCGTCGACCTCCTTGGAGCCGAACGCGGCAACCGGCAGGTGGGCCGCTTCGAAGTCGCGGCCGCCCGTGCCCGGCCAGACCGCGACCTCCAGGGCCTCGTAGCCGTTGATCTTGGCCCAGCCGGCGACCTGCTCCAGCGTCCACTGCGGGAGACAAGCGGTGAGCATTCCGAGTCGCATCATCACACCTTCGTCCAGGAACCGTTACCGGATGCGCGCACGACCGCGTCGACCAGCCGGGCCGAGCGGAGTCCGTCGGTGAAAGTCGGGAGACCTTCCGGGTCTCCGCCGTCGATCGCCGCGTAGGTGTCGGCGACGAACGCGTCGAAGCAGTCGGCGTAGCCCTGCGCGTGTCCGGCGGGCAGCTTCGAGAGCCTGCGCTGCTCGGCCGATCCTGTGCCGATGTCGCGCGTCAGGACGCGATTGCTCTCGGCACCGCCGAGCCAGATCTGCTCGGGATTTTCCTGGTCGAACACCGCGCTGCCGCCGGAACCGTCGAGCTCGAACCACAACCGGTTCTTCCGACCCGCTGCGATCTGCGAGATGGTGGCCGAGGCGAGCACGCCGGTGCCGGTGCGCAGCAGCAGCGCCGCGGTGTCCTCGGTGCGCACCTCGACCCGCTCGCCGGCGTCGCCGCTGGGGCCGCTGAAGCTGGCTCCCCCGGCGGCCGGACGGGTGGGCACGGCGATGGAGAACTCGGCGAAGACGTCGGTGAAGGTCTCCCCCGACACCCACTGCACGAGGTCGCACCAGTGCGAGCCGATGTCGGCGAAGGCGCGCGACACCCCGCCCTGCTCGGGGTCGACACGCCAGCCGGAGGCGTCCGGGTCGAGCATCCAGTCCTGCAGGTAGCTGCCGTGCAGCAGGTGCCAGTCGCCGAACTCACCGGCCTGCCGCCGGGCCCGGATCTCGCGAACCAGCGGGTGGTAGCGGTAGACGAAGGGCACCGTGGCGACGAGTCCGCTGGAGGCGGCGGCCGCGGCCATCCGCTCGGCCTGCTCCAGCGAAATCCCCAGCGGCTTCTCGCAGATCACGTGCTTGCCCGCGGCGAGCGCGGCTTCGGCGAACGGCGCGTGGGTGGCGTTGGGGGTGCAGATGTGCACCACCTCGACCCGATCGTCGGCGAGGACCTCGTCGAACGAGGCGAACGCGCAGACGTTCCACTCCCCCGCCTTCTCCAGCGAACGCTGCGGCGTGGACGCCAGCACTCCGACGATCTCGGCGCCGGCGAGCAGCGCGGAGCGCCGGTGCACCTCGCCGATCATCCCGGCGCCCACGATCGCGGCGCCCCGCCTGGTGTTCCCAGGGCTCACGCGCCTGCCTCCCTCGGTCGGTTCCGATGACAACGACGGGTGTCTCACGCCCGATTTTCGTCTTCGCTCACGCTAGGACCCCACTTTTATGCCGACAATAGCTACAATTTATTTTCTTTTCGGTCATAAATAAGCGGTAATTCCGCCGGAGGGGGCGACCGTGGGATGGGATCCGGTCCGGTTGACGGTGCCTAGGACGTCCGGGCGCGCTGACGCGAACCTGGTGCTCAGCGTGCTGACCAGGCTGATCGCCTCCGGCACGGCGGAAAGCCGCGCGGAACTGGTCAAGCACACCGGCCTGGCCCGCTCCACCGTCAACAGCCACCTGGACGCGCTCATCGCGGCCGAGGTGGTCGCCGAACGCGGCGCGCTCAACGGAGGCGGCCGGGGACGTCCCGCCCACCGGCTGGCGATCTCCCCGCGCGCCGGGGTCGTGCTGGCCGCCGACGTCGGCGCGCACAGCACCCGGCTGGCGGTGGCCGACCTCGGCCAAGACCCGCTCGCCGAGAAGCAAGTGGCGCTGGACCTCTCGGTCGGCCCGGAGAAGGCCCTCGACGTGCTCACCGAGCACCTGCGGGACCTGCTGCGCACCACCGACGTCGCCGCCGACGAGGTCAAGGCGCTGGTCATGGGACTTCCCGGCCCGGTGGACCCGCGCATGGGCATGCCGGTGCGACCGCCGATCATGCCCGGCTGGGACGGCTTCCCGGTCGGCGACACGATGGCCGACCGCTTCGACTGCACCGCCTCGGTCGACAACGACGTGAACCTGATGGCCCTGGGCGAGGCCCGCGCGCTGCCCGCCGCGGAGTCGCCGCTGCTGTTCCTCAAGATCGGCACCGGGATCGGCGGCGGCATCGTCTCGGCGACCGGTGAGCTGCACCGGGGTTCCGACGGCGCGGCCGGCGACATCGGGCACATCCGGGTGCCCGGCGCCGACGACGTGATCTGTCAGTGCGGCAACGTCGGCTGCGTGGAGGCGGTGGCCTCAGCCGACGCGGTGCTGCGCGGGCTGCGCGCCGAGTCCGGCGGGCCGGAGACGATAGAGGATCTGGCCCAGCTGCTGCGCGACGGCGACGCGCTGGCCATCCGCAGGATCCGGGCCGCCGCGGCGACCATCGGCGAGGTGGTGGCGATGCTGGTGCACTTCTACAACCCGAAGCGGATCGTCCTAGGTGGACTGATCACCTCGGTCGGAGATGACCTGCTCGCCGGGATCCGCAGCGTCGTCTACCGCCGAGCGCTGCCGCTGGCGACCCGGCACCTCTCGCTGGCCAACAGCACCCTCGGCCGCTCCGCCGGGCTCGCCGGCGCGGTGGTCGCCGGCATCGAGAACGTGCTCTCCCCGGAAGGAATTCCCGCCCTGGTCCGAGAGATCCCTTGACACCCCGCATCCGCGCGGCAACCATTTGATCCGTCTCACGCCGCCGTTTCGACCGGTGCCCGGGTCTGCCCGGCGTCACCGCCGACGAACCGCGAAGCGGAGACAACCATGCCTTCATCCCGGCCCTGGGCCGCCGTCGCCGCAGCGGCGCTGGTCCTCAGCGGCTGCGCGAGCGCTCCCCCGACCGGTCCGCCGGGCGAGCACGCACCCCCGGTCTCCGTCGCCGATCCCGCCTCAGCTCGGGGTGCGCGCGGCGAGGTGACCATCTGCGGAGTGCGCGACACCGGCGTTTTCGAGACCCTCACTCAGGAGTTCAACGCGCGCGGCACCGGGCTGACCGCGCGCTACATCGAGATCGGCCAGGACACCGACTCCACCCGCGCCCAGGCGTTGCAGCGGCTGGAGGGCGGTTCGTCGGAGTGCGACATCTACCTCACCGACGTGACCTGGACCAGCGAGTGGGCCACCCAGGGCTGGCTGCTCGACCACAGCAGGCTCACCGAACGGCACCGCGACGAGCTGATGCCGACCACGTTGGAAACGGTGCGCTACGCCGGGCGTGACTGGGCGGTTCCCTTCTACACCAACGCCGGGCTGCTGTTCTACCGCGCCGACCGCGTTCCCCCTCCTACCACCTGGCGCGAGGTCTACGCCCAGGCCGGGCAGGACCGGTCGCACCGGGTGGAGATGCAGGCCAAGCGCTACGAGGGGCTGACCGCGAACTTCCTGGAACTGCTCTACTCG
Source organism: Saccharopolyspora sp. NPDC049426 (assembly GCF_040676935.1). Lineage (NCBI taxonomy): Bacteria > Bacillati > Actinomycetota > Actinomycetes > Pseudonocardiales > Pseudonocardiaceae > Saccharopolyspora > Saccharopolyspora sp. NPDC049426. Next base: position 148,122 of record NZ_JBFAPZ010000014.1, read on the forward strand.
GCCGGCGGTTCGGTGATCGACGACTCGGGCCGGGTCACCGTCGACTCGCCGCAGACCCGGGAGGTGCTGCGGCTGATGAGCCAGGGCCTGGAGTCCGGGGCGATCGACCGCGCGTGCCTGACCTACGACGAGGACTACGCCCGCCGCGCCTACGAATCCGGCGCGGCAGGCTACCTGCGCCAATGGCCCAGCGCGCACAAGAAGATCCAGGAAACCGCAGCGGGTCCCGTCACCCAGGCGGTGGCGCTGCCGGCCTTCGACGAGCGCAGCAAACCGGCTGCGGTGCTGGGCGGCTGGAACCTCGCCATCGCCGCGAAGTCCGACGACCCGGGCGCGGCCGTCGCGCTCATCGACTACGCCACCAGCGCGCAGTTCCAGAAGAAGATGGTGCTCGACACCGCCCAGGCCCCGGTGTTCGCCGCGCTCTACGACGACCCGCATGTGCGCGCCGAACTGCCGTTCATCCCGCAGCTCAAGGAGTCGTTGCTGCAGGCGAAGCCGCGTCCGCGCTCACCGGTGTACGCGCAGGTGTCGCGCGCGATCTACGACAACGTCTACGAGGTGATCTCCGGGCAGGCCGACGTGGAGTCGGGCGTGCGGAAGATGAGCGCAGACGTCGCGACCGCCCAGGAGACGTTCTGATGAGCCGAGTCGACGCCCAGCAGCGGCGCACCGCCGTGTGGATGGTCTCCCCAGCCCTGGTGATCATGTTCCTGGTGGCGGCGGTGCCGATCGGCTACGCGGTCTGGTTGTCGCTCAACGTCTACAGCGTCCGGCGTGAGGGTCTGTCGCACTTCGTCGGCCTGACCAACTACTGGAACGCGCTGATCTCCGAGGAGTGGTGGCGGGCGTTCGGGCAGACCTTCCTGTTCGCCTTCACCTCCGTGGCCCTCGAAGTGGTCCTCGGCGTGGCGATGGCGCTGCTGCTCAACGTGGCGTTCCGGGGTCGCGGCCTGCTCCGCTCGGTGCTGCTGGTGCCCTACGCGGTGCTGACGGTGGTTTCGGCGATCACCTGGCAGGCCATGTTCGAGTCCAACCTCGGCCTGGTCACCGGGCTGCTGCGGGCCCTCGGCCTGCCCGGCGGCGAGCAGGTGTGGCTGGCCGAACCCGGCTACGCGATGGTGGTGATCATCGTCGCCGACGTGTGGAAGACCGCGCCGTTCGTCGCGCTGCTGGTGCTGGCCGGGTTGCAGGTCATCCCCGGCGATGTCTACGAGGCGGCGGACCTGGACGGGGCGAGCCGCTGGCAGACGTTCTGGCGGGTCACGCTGCCGCTGCTGCGCCCGGCGATCGCGCTGGCGGCGATCTTCCGGTTGCTCGACGCGCTGCGGATCTTCGACCTGCCGTTCGTGCTGACCAAGGGGTCCAACGGGACCGAGACGATGTCCATGATCGCCTACCAGGAGCTGCGCGAACAGCGGCTGATCGGGCAGGGCTCGGCGCTGTCGATCCTCACCTTCATCACCGTTATGGCCGTGTCGCTGGTCTACATCCGCTTCGCGGGCGGCAACATTCGCGACGTCGCGGAGGAGAAGTCATGACACGCCCCGTGGTCCTGCTGTTCGCGCTGCTGGTGATGCTGGCCTCGCTGGTGCCGTTCTACTGGCTGGTCAACACCTCGCTCAAGACCGGCGCCGAGCTGTCCTCGGGTTCGCTGGTGCCCGGTTCGCCGTCGCTGCGGAACTACCTGGACGTGCTGGCCGACGAGGACTTCCTGACGGCGCTGGGCAATTCGCTGGTCGTCGGGGTGGTGACGACCTCGCTGGCGCTGCTGCTGGCCTCGTTCGCGGCCTACGCGCTGGCGCGGCTGAAGCTGCCGCGCAAGGGCATCATCCTCGGGCTGGTGCTGTCGGTGACGACGTTCCCGGTGATCGCCATCGCGGCACCGATGTTCACGATCTGGCGCGAGATCGGCCTCTACGACACCCTCGCCGGCCTGATCATCCCGAAGCTGACCTTCGCGCTGCCGATGGCGATCTTCGTGCTCACCTCGTTCTTCCGCGAGATCCCCTTCGAACTGGAGGAGTCCGCGCTGATCGACGGGGCGAGCCCGTTCACCGCGTTCCGCAAGGTGATCCTGCCGCTGGCCGTTCCCGGCATCGCCACCACGGCGATCCTGGTGTTCATCTCGGTGTGGAACGAATTCCTGCTTGCGGTCACGCTCACCTCCACCCCGGAGGCCCGGACCGTTCCGGTCGCCATCGCCTACTTCTCCGGAACGAGCGATTTCGACCACCCGATCGGCACTATCAGCGCGGCGTCCGTGCTCGTCACCCTGCCACTGCTGATACTCGTGCTGGTCTTCCAGAAGCGCATCGTGGCCGGTCTGACCGCCGGCGCGATCAAGGGCTGAGGCCACCGCAGAAGAAGGAGTCCCTTGATGAGTGACCCCACGTTCCGGGTCGGAGTCGTCGGCGTCGGCTGGGCGGGGCAGCAGCACCTCGCCGCCTACCAGGCGCTGCCCAACGTTGAGATCGTGGCGATCGCCGGGCAGGAGGCCGACTTGCTGGCCTCGCTCGGCGAGGAGTACGGCGCACCGCACCTGTTCGAGAGCTGGGAGCAGCTCGTCGAGCTGCCCGAGCTGGACGCGGTGAGCATCGCGGTGCCCAACTTCCTGCACGCCCCGATCGCCATCGCCGCGCTCAAGCGCGGACTGCACGTGCTCAGCGAGAAGCCCTTGGCCCGCAACGGCATCGAGGGCAGGCAGATGGTCGACGCCGCGCGTTCGGCCGGCCGGGTGCTCGACGTGGCGTTCAACCACCGGCTGCGCGGCGACATCCAGACCCTCGGCGGGATCATCCAGAGCGGCGAGCTCGGACGGCCCTACTACGCCAAGGCGTCCTGGATGCGGCGGCGCGGCATCCCCAAGATCGGCAGCTGGTTCACCAACCGCGAGATGGCCGGCGGCGGGCCGCTGGCCGACATCGGCGTGCACGTGCTGGACTACGCGCTGTTCCTGCTCGGCGAGCCGAAGGTGGAGTCGGTCAGCGCGGTGACCTACGCCGAGCTGGGTCCGCGCAACATCGGCGGCATGAAGTGGGAAACCGCCCAGTCCAAGGGCGGTTTCGAGGTCGAGGACTTCGCATCTGCGTTCATCCGGCTCGAAGGCGGCGGGACGCTGGTGCTGGAGACATCGTGGGCGGCGTTCCGCAATCCCACCGACCTCATCGACTTCAGCGTCCTGGGGACCGAGGGCGGCGCCGAGCTCAGGGCTGTCGGCGCCACCAAGGCGCAGGTCGGTGACCTGCACGTGTACCGGGACGTCGACGGTGAGATCGCCGACTACCAGCCCAGCGCCGAACCCGGGCGCGCGCACGCCGCGGTGGTGGAGAACTTCGTGCGGCTGATGGGTTCTCCACAGGAGTGGCCGGACAACGACGGCTCGCAGGCGCTGCGCCGCGCGGAGGTCATCGACGCCTGCTACCTCTCGGCAGCCGAGAAGCGGGAGGTGGCGGTCGCGTGAGCGGTCTGCGCATCACGATCTGGAACGAGGGCGTGCACGAGGCGGAGCAGGACCCGCCGGTGATGGCCGAGATCTACCCGGACGGCATCCACGGCGCCCTCGCCGAGGGGATCCGGCAGGGGCTGCCCGAGGCCTCGGTGCGCACCGCCCTGCTGGCCGACCCCGAGCACGGGCTGCCCGAGGAGGTGCTGGCCGACACCGACGTGCTGCTGTGGTGGGGACATCGCGCGCACGGTGAGGTCGACGAGGCGGTGGTGGACCGGGTGCAGCGGCACGTCCTGGGCGGCATGGGGCTGCTGGTGCTGCACTCCGGGCACTTCTCGAAGATCTTCCAGCGGCTCCTGGGCACCACCTGCTCGCTGGGCTGGCGCGACGCGGCAGAGCAGGAGCTGGTGTGGACCGTCGCCCCGCACCACCCGATCACCGAGGGCGTGCCGAACCCGCTGGTCATCCCCGAGCAGGAGACCTACAGCGAGTTCTTCGACATCCCCGCGCCGGACGAGCTGATCTTCATCTCCTCCTTCGACGGCGGTGAGGTCTTCCGCTCGGGCCTGACGTTCTTCCGGGGCCACGGCCGGATCTTCTACTTCAGCCCCGGCGATCAGCGCTATCCCGTCTACCACCAGCCGGAGATCCGCAGGATCCTCACCAACGGCATCACCTGGGCCGCCCAGCCGGACCGCCCCCGAACGGCTCCCGACGTCGCCAAGCTCGACCGACACTGGCGGTGACCAGCACTTTTTCGAATTTCGCGCGAAGTTCGACCGGCAGAGTTCGGACTAAAACTTCGCGCGAAATTCGAATTCCTCACCCCGTCAGGTGACGTTGGCCGGGAAGTAGTGCTTCGGGTCGCCGCGCTTGTGGGGTGGCGGGTAGTTGCGCGGCGGCGTTTCCACCAGCGGGGCGTCCGCGGGGAGACGCCCTTGTGCCCGGTTCCACGCCGCCCTCGCCCGCGGGTGGAGGCGGAGCCTGAACGGAACGAGGCTCCAGAGGACGGCGAAGGCTCGGCCTACGACCTTGAGGAGGAGCTCGTCGCGGCGGGTCCAGCGCAGGCCGAGCTTCTCGCGGATCGGCGGGTCGTAACAGCCGGTGGTGAGCCAGTGCATGAGCCGCACCGTCGGTGGCCGCAGCAGCCGCCAGACGGGTTCGGGCAACCAGCGCACCAGCGGCGGCCTGCCGATGCGGGAGAGGTCGCGGACGTCGAGGGTGGCCTTGTTGACCTCCAGCACGTCGCGGCACATGTGGTCCCAGTAACGCTGGAAGCTCGGCCAGTCCGGCGGGACCGGGCGCATGCTCATGCCGTAGAGCCGGTACCACTGCACGCCCTCGGCGTAGACCTGCGCCTTCTGCTCCTCGGTCAACGGCTTGCCCAGGCGGTCGTTGATCAGGATCGGCATCACCAGGAACGTCGCGTGAGCCCAGAAGAACGTCTCCGGGTTGAGCGCGTGGTAGGGCCTGCCGCGCTTGTCGACGCCCTTGATGCCGTTGTGGAAGCCGCGGACCAGTTTCGCCGTCTCCTCCGCGCGCGGGCCGTCGTAGACCACGCCGCCGATCGGGTACAGCGATCGGTAGAGCCGCTCCCAGCGCTCGTCGAAGAACTCCGAGTGCTCCTCCACGCCGGCGCCCAGCTGCGGGTGCATGTTCTGCATCGACCCGGCCCACAGCGCCAGCAGCAGCCCGCGCCAGTCGCCGAAGTAGCGCCACATATACGAATCCGGCCCCAGCGGTTCGGGCATGCGACGCTCCGTTCGATCTGAGCACGGCCGTCATCAAACGTAAGCAGGCCGACACGCAGCGTCAATGCCGCACGCCCGGACGGACGCCGCCGGGCCCGCGCCTAGACTCGGGGGCGGAGGTGGTCGGGCCGTGACCAAGAGCCAACTCGGCATCCTGCTGGTGCGCACGCTGCTGTTCTTCGCCGTGGCGGTGGCCCTGGGCGTGATCAACGGCTGGCCGTCGTACGCCGTCATCGCCGTGGCGCTGACCGGTGGCGCCGCGCTCGTCCAGCTCGGCGGGTGGTTGTGGATGCGCCGCGCCGAGCAGCGCGGCACTGCGGCGGAGAATCCGACCACGCGCAGCGAGTTCCTCTGACCGGACTGGCCACAACTACCCCCCTGGGGTATAAAGGTGGTGGGTCCACCGACCCAGGGGAGGTAATTCGATGCACGGCTACGCCCACAACAAGGACGACTACGCCAAGCGACTGCGTCGCATCGAGGGTCAGGTGCGCGGGCTCGCGCGCATGATCGACGACGACGAGTACTGCATCGACGTGCTCACCCAGGTCTCGGCCACCACGAAGGCGCTGCAGGCCGTGGCGCTGGGACTGCTCGACGAGCACCTCAAGCACTGCGTCTCCGAGGCGATGTCCGAGGGCGGCGAGCAGGCCGAGGCCAAGATCCGCGAGGCCAGCGACGCCATCGCGCGCCTGGTGAAGTCCTGACGGCTCTGCCCGTGCGCACCGGAGCGTTCCGCTGGGCCCTGCTGGTGGCCCTGGCCCTCGGCGTGGTGCTCATGCACCACGTTCCCGCGCAGCACGACGCGCACCACGCCCCGCACACCGTCGGCGTGCACGCCCAGGTCAACGCCTCCGACGACGCCGCGCCCGCCGGGCACGACGCGCTGCACCTGTGCCTGGCCGTCGCCGCGAGCTTCCTCGCGCTGCTGGCCTCACGCCTGGGCCTGGCCGTCCTCGTCGCGGCCGAGATGTTCATCCCCCGGATCCGGCGCACACTGCAACGAGCGCGACCTCCGGACCCATTACCTCGGCGGCTCGCCGCACTCTGCGTACTCCGGCGCTGATCGGCCTGCGGACCGGCTCGACCCGGTCACGCCCGATCCCGCCAATTCGAAGACGAGGTAATTCGCGATGAAGCACGCCCGAATGGGCGCCGCTGTGCTCGGCGCCGCCCTGCCCCTGTCGTTCCTGGCCGGCTGCGGCCAGGCGGAGAACCCCGCCCCGGCGGCTCCGCCCGCCCAGACCGCGCCCGCGCACAACGACGTCGACGCGATGTTCGCCCAAGGCATGGTGCCGCACCACGAACAGGCCGTCGAGATGTCCAGGATGGCCGCCCAGAACGCCGGATCCCAGCAGGTCAAGCACCTGGCCGCCCGGATCGAGGCGGCGCAGGGCCCGGAGATCGACAAGCTGAACGGCTGGCTGCGGGACTGGAACGTCCAGCAATCCGGACACGGGGAACATGGCGGTCACGCGATGACCGGCATGATGGCCACCGACGAGATGGCCAGCCTCGGCCAGAACAAGGGCCCCGAGTTCGACCAGAAGTTCCTGATGCTGATGATCAAGCACCACGAAGGTGCGGTCGCGATGGCCCGGACCGAGGTGGAGAAGGGTCGTTTCCCCGACGCCCAGCAGATGGCGCGGGAGATCATGATCAGCCAGCAGTCCGAGATCGACTCCATGCGCACGATGCTCACGCAGCACTGAGCGATCGGCCGCCCGGGTCCGCCGGGCCCGGGCAGCCCGCGCGGAACCCGGAATTCACGCAACGGTAATCAATTCCGGGAATAACCGTCCACAGTAGACATCAGATCCAAGATCTGTAACCCGCATCACAGCGAATTCTCGATTCCTCCGGAACAAAGGCGGCTCCCACCACGCTCTACGTCGGGTACCGAACGACATTCCGAAGGGAACCGATGGAAGACGTTGCTGTGCAATCCCCGGCGGCGCCGGCCCGGACGACCGAGGTCCGCGCCGACGAACCGACCGGGCTGAAGCGACTGCGCATCATCGTGGTGCTCGGGGCGCTGATCGCCCTGGGGCCGCTGACCATCGACATGTACCTGCCCGCGCTGCCCTCCATCGGCGCGGACCTGGGGGCTCCCGACTCCACCGTGCAGCTCACCCTCACCGGGACGCTGCTCGGCCTGGGGCTGGGACAACTGCTGATCGGCCCGCTCTCCGACGTCGTCGGACGCCGCAAGCCGCTCATCGCCGGCACCGCGCTGCACATCCTCGCCTCGCTGGCCTGCCTCATCGCGCCGAACGTCGCCGTGCTCGGCGGTCTGCGCGTGGTGCAGGGAGTCGGGGCGGCCGCGGCGATGGTGGTCGCGATGGCCGTGGTGCGCGACCTGTGGTCCGGGCGCGCGGCCGCCACCGCGCTCTCGCGGCTGATCCTGGTCATGGGCATCGCGCCGATCCTGGCTCCGACGCTGGGCGGCGCGGTGCTGCTGTCGACCTCGTGGCGCGGGGTCTTCGGCGTGCTGGCCGCGCTCGGTGCGGCCCTGCTGGTGCTGGCGGTGCTCGCGCTGCCGGAGTCGCTGCCGCCGCGGCGCAGGCAGGAACCGCACTTCGCGCCGGTGCTCAAGACCTACGGCAAGCTGCTCACCGACCGCGAGTTCGTGCTGCTGCTGGTCGTGGCCGCGCTGGCGATGACGGCGCTGTTCTCCTACGTGTCGGGCTCCTCGTTCGTGCTGCAGGAGCAGTACGGGCTCAACCAGCAGTCGTTCGGCCTGGTCTTCGGAGCGGGCGCGGTGGCGCTGATCGGCGCATCGCAGCTCAACGTCGTGCTGCTCAACCGCTTCACCACGATGCAGATCGTGGTGACCTCCCTGATCGTGGCCACCGCCTCCGGGCTGGTGATGGTCGCCCTGACCACCACCGGGATCGGCGGGCTGGTCGGGTTCCTGGTGCCGTTGTGGCTGGTCCTCGGGTCGATGGGCTTCGTGATGCCCAACGCCCCGGCGCTGGCGCTGGGCCGGCACGGCGAGGCCGCCGGCACCGCCGCGGCACTGCTGGGCGCCTGCCAGTTCGGGCTCGGCGCGCTGATCGCGCCGCTGGTCGGAGTGCTGGGCAACGACGGGCCCGCGATGGCGGTCATCATGACCTCCGGCGCGGCGGTCGCCCTGGTGGCCCTGGCTGCGGTGGTACGGCTCAGCAACCGAACCGTGGCCGCTGCTTGACCCCGGACCGGGGTGACCAACCTCTAACATCACGGCTGGGCGGGATCACCGCCCAGCCGTGAGGAGGTCGCGATGTCCGAGCCCAACGAAGTCGATCTGGACAAGCCCAACGCTGCGCGGGTCTACGACTACTACCTCGGCGGCAATCACAACTTCGCCGTGGACCGCAAGATGGGCGAGGAAGCGATCGCGATGTGGCCGGAGCTTCCGCAGATCATGCAGGCCAACCGCGCTTTCCTGCGACGCGCGGTGCACTGCTGCGTCGAGCAGGGCATCCGGCAGTTCCTCGACCTGGGCTCGGGCATCCCGACCGTGGGCAACGTGCACGAAGTGGCGCAGCTGGCGGCACCCGGCAGCCGCGTCGTCTACGTCGACACCGACCCCGTCGCGGTGGCCTACAGCAAGAACCTGCTGGCCGACAACGCCGATGCCGACATCGTGGGCGCCGACGCCCGCGACCCGGAAGCCGTCCTGGCCTCGGACGAGGTCGCCGCGCTGCTCGACCTGGACCAGCCGGTGGCGGTGATGATGGTGGCGCTGCTGCACTTCGTCGGCGACGAATCCGCGCCGCACGAGATCATCGCGCGCTACCGGGACGCGTTGGCCCCGGGCAGCTTCCTGTGCATCTCGCACGCCACCAACGAGGGGCGCCCGGACGTCGCCGACGGCCACGCCGACCTCTACAAGCAGCGGACCGCCACTCCTCTGACGTTCCGCTCGCGAGCCGAGATCGGCGGGTTCTTCGAGGGCTTCGAACTGGTCGAACCGGGCCTGGTCTTCCTGCCGCAGTGGCGACCGGTCTCCCCCTCGGAGGTCGGCGACAACCCGGAGCGCATGACCGGACTGGCGGGCGTCGGCCGGAAACTATGACCGGACGCGGCGCTTGCGGCCGGTGACCTTGTTGTAGATGACCAGCACGATCACCGCGCCGATGACCGATCCGATCCAACCGGCGGGCTGGAAGCCGCGCAGCCCCACGGTGAACAAGCCGAACAGGAAACCGCCGACGGCGGAACCCACGACGCCGAGGACGATCGTCATCAGCAGGCCGATGTCGTCCTTGCCCGGCACGATGGCGCGGGCCAGGAAACCGGCGATCAGGCCGAACACGATCCAGCCGAGAATTGTCAGGAACACCGAGCTCACCCGTTTTCGCTCGCGGACAGTGCGAATTCCCAGGCTACTCCGATCATGTCCGGCCGGTCGCGGTGATCGTCTTCACCTGGGTTTCGAGGCGGTCACGAAACGGCTGACCTCGAGCATCGGACCGATCGCCAGGCCGGGGTCCCTGCCGAGCCGAACCGCCGCGTCCTGGCTGGTCTCGGCTTCGCCGCTCCATCCCAGCTCCGCCAGCAGATCGGGAGCGGGCGGGCGGCCGTCGTCGTGCAGGATCGCGCTGACGTCCATGCCCTGCTGCCTGCCGTACTCGGAGATCTTCGCGTCGTTGGCGATCTTGCCGGTGTCGCGGAATTCCTCCACCGCCAAGCGGCTTCCCGGCGCGGACAGGTCGGTGATGGCGCGCAGGAGCCCTCGCTCCGCATCGGCCGGCAGGTAGGGCAGCAACCCTTCGGCCAGCCACCCGGTGGGAACTCCGACGTCCAGGCCTGCGGCGATCAGCGCGGCGGGCCAGTCCTCGCGCAGGTCGATCCCCAGGGTCCGGTGCTCGCAGCCGGGCTCGACCCGGTCGAGGATCTCCCGTTTGAACTGAAGGACTTTCGGCTGGTCGAGTTCGAACACCGCGGTCCCGTCAGGCCAGTCGAGCCGATAGGCGCGCGTGTCCAGGCCTGCGGCCAGGATCACGAACTGGCGCACGCCGGATTCGGCGACCTGAGCGAAGAAGTCGTCGAAGAAGCGGGAGCGGACACCGATGTAGTGGTCGATGCGCTCGGCCCAGCGGCGCCCGTCATCGGGGATCGCTGCCAGCTCCTCCGGCGTGGTCGGGAACGCCATCCCCTGGCCCGCGGCGCGCACCAGCGTTTCGGCGTGGGGGTCGTTGATGAGCCGGTCGTCCCGGCAGCTCTCGATCGCGCGCGCGGCGGCCACCGCCAACGCGGTGACGCCGATGCCGCTGACGATGTCCCAGTCCTGTTCTGCCACTCCCCGATCGTAAGCGGCGGACGCGGTCGGCGCGGGGCCGCGGCGAGCCCCGAAAGCACCTGCCGAACAGGTCCTTTCGGGGCCCGCGCACCTCACGCGGCCTTGTGCGCCTCGACGAAGCGGCTGGCGTCGGCCATCTCGCCGAACATCCCGCTGAGGTCGCGGCCGTAGCCCCGCGCCTTCGCCTCGGCGCCTTCGACCTCGGTCTTCCAGCCCAGTCCTCGCAGCACGTCCGGGGCCTCGGGACGGTCGTCGGAGTGCAGCAGGTCGCGCATGTCCAGACCCCACTCCTGGCCGAAGTCGGCGAGGTCCTCGTCCTCGAAGAGCCGGCGGACGTCGTTGAAGTCCTCCACCGCCAACCGGCTGCCGAACGTGGAGAGCCGGTCGATGGTCGTCAGCAGCTGCTGCTCGGCCTCCGGCGGGAGGTAGGGCAGCAGGCCCTCGGCGAGCCACGCGGTGGGCGCCTCGGTGTCGAAACCGGCCTCGGTCAGCGCCGAGGACCAGTCCTCGCGCAGGTCGATCGGCACCGGCCGGTGCGCGCACTTCGGCGCGGCGCCGAGCCCGTCGAGGACGGTCTGCTTGAACTCCAGGACCTTGGGCTGGTCGATCTCGAACACGGTCGTGCCCGCGGCCCAGTCCAGGCGGTGGGCACGTGCGTCCAGGCCGGAGGCCAGGATCACCACCTGCCGGACTCCGGCCTCGCCCGCCGCGGAGAAGAAGTCGTCGAAGCAGCGCGAGCGCACGCCCATGTAGTCCTCCATCTTGGCCTGCGCCCAGATGGAGTCGTCCGGCAGCTGCGCCACCTCCTCCGGGGAGGTCGGCATCGGCGCCGGCGCGTCGGCGGCCTTGACGAACGCCGCGGCGAACGGATCCGACATGAGCCGGTCCTCGCGGTGGGTCTCCAGCGCCCGCGCCGCAGCCACGCCCAGCGCGGTCAGCCCGACGCTGGTCACGATGTCCCATTGCTGGCCAGTAGTCACGCTCGCGCCCCTTTCAGTTCCCGTGCTTCCCCCGGGGACCTCATTCGTTCCGGTCGCTCAGCCGAACTCGCCGAGCAGAAATCGGTACTCACCGTGACCGTAACAAGTTAGTTGCGCGTATCAACTAAGTGTGCGCCAGCGCACAACCGGAGCGGACGAACTGCTGAAAGCCGCTCAGCCTGGCGAAATGCGCAGCCCGGCGGATTCGCGACAGGCTGTTCGGCCCAGGGAGATCGACGAGCCAAAACATGAAATGACGGGCCGCACTCAGCTCACCGTTGCACCGGAGCAACGAGATCCACCCAAGTGGGTGATCAGCGACCGAGCACATTGTGCCGTTCAGCGCATAGACTCCCGCCCCGTGACTGCACTACCGCACAGCTCGACCGAGGCGGCCCTTCGCGACGCGGTGGACACAGCCCTCATCGACTTGCTGACCAAGCCGAACACCCCGGCAGACCGCGCCCGCCAGGAACTGATGCGCGCGGTGGGGTTGCTCGACGAGCACCCGCAGATCGCCGTCTCCGCGGATGCGGCGACCGCGGTGCGCACCGCCGCGGACCACCTCGCCCACGGCGAGCGCGCGAACGCGCGCACAGCGCTGGTCACCGCCCGCGGTCGCCTCTCCTCGCCCGGCTCCCGGCAGGCCGCGCGCAACACCTGACGGTCCGACTTCCTCAAGCCCGGCGCGGAGCAACCCGCGCCGGGCTTGAGACGTCTTCAGGCGAAGCACGGTTCGCTCTGGAGGATCATGTCCGACCCCATCGCTCCCTCACCGGTCGTTCCGCAGTACCCGGTCCCGCCACCACCGCTGTTCGACTCCTTCTGGCCCCGGCCGGAGACCGGCGCGCCCCGAGCCTTGCTCGCAGCGCTGATCAGCGGCGTCGCCGCGGCGGTGTTCCTCCCGTTGGAAAGTCCCGGAATCGGGTGGACGCTGTTCGGGCTGTGCGCGGCGGCGGCACTGCTGTTCGCCGTGCGCGAGGTCCGGATCGGGCAGGTGCTGTGGGCGGCCACCGGCCTGCTGCTGCTGGCGGTGTGCGCCCTGCGCAGCGCCGAGTGGCTGGCCGCGCTGTGCGTGCTCACCTCCGCCGTCGCCGCGGCGCTGGCGATCACCCGCGCACGGGCGGTGCGGGAGCTGGTGCTGATGACCGTGGCGGTGCCGATCGCCGCGTGCCGGGCGCTGCCGTGGACCGCGCGAGGCATGCGCGGCCGGGTGCGCGGCAGCCGGGCGCTGCGGATGAGCCTCTCCGCGCTGGTCGCGCTGCTGTTGCTGCTGATCTTCGGCGCGCTGTTCGCCGGCGCCGACGAGAACTTCGCGCGGATCGCCGACGCGGTCGTGCCCGAACTGGACTTCGAGACGTTCTTCCGCGCGACGTTCGTGTTCGGGCCCTTCACCCTGCTAGCCCTGGGCGCCGCCTTCACCGCGCTGCGCCCTCCGACGCTCGACGCTCCCACCGGTGAGCGGCGCACGCTGCGCGGACCGGAGTGGGCGGTGCCGATCGGCGTGCTGGTGGCGCTGTTCGCGCTGTTCATCGTCGTGCAGGCGGCGTCGCTGTTCGGCGGTCCGGCGCACGTGCGCGACAGCGCCGGGCTGACGTTCTCCTCCTACGCCCGCAACGGGTTCTGGCAGCTGACGCTGGTGACGATCCTGACCCTGCCGGTGATCGGGGCCGCCGCGCGCTGGGCGCCGAGGCGCACGCGGATCGAGCGGAACCTGCTGCGCGGCCTGGCGGGAGCGCTGGCGGTGCTGACACTGGTGATCGTCGGCTCGGCGCTGGCGCGGATGTGGTCCTACCAGGAGGCCTACGGCTACACGGTGCTGCGGCTGCTGGTGATGACCTGCGAGATCTGGCTCGGCGTGGTCTACGCGATGATCATCGCGGCCGGCGTGCGGCTGCGCGCGCACTGGTTGCCCACGGCGGTGCTGGGCACGGCGATGGGCGCGCTGCTCGTGCTGGCCGGTCTCAACCCCGAGGGCGCGGTCGCCGAGGCCAACGTCTCCCGCTTCGAGCAGACCGGCAAGATCGACCCCGAGTACCTGGCGGAGCTGTCGGCCGACGCGCTGCCCGCCATCGAGCGGCTTCCGGCCGACATCAGGGGCCCGGTGGTGCTGGACATCAACGCCAACGCAGGTGAGGTGTCCTGGCGCTCCTGGAACCTCACCGACCAGCTCAACAGCCCCTGAGCCCGATCGCGCGTCGCACGAGGGCGGGGTGCGCGACTCCTCGCGAGGCCGCGCACCCCGGTCGGGCTCAGCGCAGTTCGCCGAGGCGTTCCCGGTACTCCTCACCGCTGAGCTCGCCTCGTGCGTAGCGCTCGGCCAGGATCGTCCGCGCGCTCTCGGTCGCCGAAGGCCGCCGCGTCCTGCGCAGGATCGCGTAGATCGCGGTGACGATCAGCGAGGCGATCAGCACCATCCACACCAGGCCGAAGATCCAGAACGGACCTCCGCCGTGCCCTCCGGGTCCGCCCCCGGGCCCCCACTGCATCAGTAGTTCGGTCACCATCGCTGCTCACCTTCCTCGTCGGTGATTCCCAGCATCGGCGCCGACGGCGATCCGGGCGTCCGACCAGGAGCGACACCCGTGCTACCGTCCGCGACGTAGGCCGGGTCCAGCGGTGTGCGCAGACCGCGCACGCGTCCCGGAATCGTTGGCCGTTCACTCTCGGTTGCCACCCCGTTTCTTGCGATCACCAGAGCATTCGGGGTTTGGTGGTCGAGGCGGGAAATCCCCGCAACTACGCGAGGAGCTCGAGTTGGACGCAGCTGAGATCGCCGGCCCCAAGCCCATGTTCGCCGGACGCAGGCCGTGGGGTCCGCAACTGTCGGTGTACGTGTTCATCCTCGGCCCGTTCCTCGCCCTGGTGGCCGCCGTGCCACTGGCGTGGGGCTGGGGCTTGAACTGGTGGGACGTGGCGCTGGCCGCGGGCTGGTACGTGCTGACCATCCTCGGGGTGACGGTCGGCTACCACCGGTACTTCACCCACGGGGCCTTCCGCGCGAAGCGGTGGCTGCGCATCACCCTCGCCGTGGTGGCGAGCATGGCCGTGCAGGGACCGATCATGCACTGGGTCTCCGACCATCGCAGGCACCACGCCTTCGCCGATCGCGAGGGCGACCCGCACTCCCCCTGGGCCTTCGGCACCTCGCCCGCCGCACTGGTGCGCGGGTTCTGGCACGCCCACATGGGCTGGGTGTTCGAGCGCGACCTGACCAACCAGGAGCGCTTCGTCCCGGACCTGCTGGCCGACGCCGACATGCGGCTGGTGCACAAGCTGTTCGCTCCGCTCACGGTCGCGACGTTCCTGCTGCCGGGCCTGATGGGCTGGTTGATCACCGGTACCGTCTGGGGCGCGTTGACCGCGTTCTTCTGGGCCGGGCTGGTCCGGGTGGCGTTCCTGCACCACGTGACGTGGTCGGTGAACTCGATCTGCCACCTGGTGGGCGAACGGCCGTTCAAGAGCCGGGACAAGGCCGCGAACTTCTGGCCGCTGGCGATCCTGAGCATGGGTGAGTCGTGGCACAACCTGCACCACGCGGACCCGACCTGCGCGCGCCACGGAGTCCAGCGCGGTCAGATCGACATCTCGGCCAGGGTCATCTGGCTGTTCGAGAAGGCCGGCTGGGTCCACCACGTCCGCTGGCCCACCCCGACCCGCCTCTCCCGGCTGGCCGTCGGAGAGGACTGATCAGCGCCGGGCCGAGGTGCAGCGGATGCAGAGCTTGGCCGCGGGCAGGGCTTCGAGGCGTTCCTTGGTGATGCGCTTGCCGCAGCGCTGGCACTGCCCGTAGGTGCCGTCCTCGACGCGCCTGACGGCCTCGTCGAGCGCTTCGAGCTCGGCCTTGGCGTCGGTCAGCAGGCCTTGGGTCTGGGCCCGCTCGTAGGCGATGGTGACGCCTTCGGGGTCGTGCTCGTCGTCGTTGGTGGTCCAGGTCGCCGACTCGACGATGGACGTGAGGTGCCGCTGCAGCGACTCGATGCGGTGCTGCACCTCGGTCCGTTGGTCGGCCAGGAGCCTCTCCGGCGATTTGCGCGCCATGCCCGGTCAACGCTGTGCGGCGGGCTTTATTCCGATTCGGCGCCGCTGGTCACCGGTTCGGGTGCCGGTTCCGGCCGCTTGGTGCGGGAGCGGGCG
This sequence comes from Saccharopolyspora sp. NPDC049426, assembly GCF_040676935.1. Lineage (NCBI taxonomy): Bacteria > Bacillati > Actinomycetota > Actinomycetes > Pseudonocardiales > Pseudonocardiaceae > Saccharopolyspora > Saccharopolyspora sp. NPDC049426. The sequence goes on from NZ_JBFAPZ010000014.1 coordinate 163,725, forward strand.
AGGCTGGCGACCGTGGTGATGGCCAGGGTGAGCACGATGAAGCCGAGCGAGGCGGCGATGCCGATGTCGGGGACCGCGAAGTGGATCTCCTCGACGTGCGATCCGTGCAGCGCCTCGATGATCAGCTTGAGGCCGATGAAGCCGAGGATGACCGCCAGTCCGTAGCTGAGGTAGATCAGCCGGTCGAGCAGCCCGCCGATGACGAAGTAGAGCTGGCGCAGCCCCATCAGCGCGAAGGCGTTCGCGGTGAAGATGATGAAGCCGTCCTTGGTGAGCCCGAAGATGGCCGGCATCGAGTCCAGCGCGAAGATCACGTTCGCCAGCCCGAGCGCGGCCACGACCAGCAACAACGGCGTGAACATCCGCTTGCCGTCGACGCGGGTGACCATCTTGCCGCCGTCGTAGGTGTCGGTCGTGGGCACGAACCGCTGCAGCGCGCGGATCATGCCGCTGCCCTCGTCGTCGGGCTCGTCGCCACCGGCGTCGCGGGCGACCTTGATCGCGGTGTAGATCAGGAACGCGCCGAAGAGGTAGAACACCCAGTTGAACGCGGCGAGCACCGAGACGCCCGCGGCGATGCACGCGGCGCGCAGCACCAGGGAGATCAGGATGCCGATGTAGAGCACCCGGTGCTGGTGCTCGCGGGGCACCGCGAAGCGCGACATGATGATCACGAAGACGAACAGGTTGTCCACCGACAGGCTGTACTCGGTGACGTACCCCGCGAAGAACTCCGCGCCGCTGGTGGAACCGGCGAAGGCGAACAGCAGTCCGCCGAAGATCGCCGCGAGCGCGACGTAGAAGGCGACCCACAAGCCGGCCTCCTTGACTCCGACGGCGTGCGGCCGCCGCCCCACCACGAGCAGGTCCGCCGCGATCAGGCCCAGCAGCGCGACCAGCGTCACCGCCCACACCCACACCGGGAAGTTCATCCGCGTCCCCTCACACCGCTCGCTGCGCGCCCTGCCCCGTGCCCGGGGCGAGTGGATGCAGAATACTGTATGGAAAAACGGATCCCCGGCGATCAGCGGGACGATTCCGAGCAATTCGGACGAAAAATCATGCCTTTCGGTTCGAAATCACATCCGGGCGAGGTCGTTTGGGCCCCTACGTCCGATTCATCCCCGCCGATGCCCTTTTTCCGATCGTCCACACTGGACCCATTTTCCCACGCGGAGCGAAATGCTCTTGCTCCGGTCGCCACGAGTCAAGGCGTGGCGACCAGCGCCGCGAACCAGCGGCGGTCGACCTCGACCACCCGCGCGCTGAACCCGATGGCCAGCGCGGCGATGGCGTCGGCACCGACCCGCGCCCAGCGGAAGGTCCGGCCGCGCCCTCCGGCGTCGACGACGCGCCCGGTACCGCGCCAGACCCCGGTTCTGGGCGGCTCGACCTCCACCCACGCCACTCCCCAGGGCCGCAGCAGGCCGCGCACCCGCGCCAGCAGCGCGGTGGGATCGCCACCGATGCCGATGTTGCCGTCGACCAGCAACGCCTCGCGCCAGCTGCCGTCGCCCGGCAGCGGGCCGAACACGTCGCGGCGCAGCGCCATCGCACCGCGGGCGAGGGTCATCTCGACCGCCAGCGGTGAGCTGTCGATGCCCAGGCACATCACTCCGCTGCCGGTGAGCGCGCCGGCGAGCCTCCCGGGACCGCAGCCGATGTCGAGCACCGGACCGCGGCAGGCCGCGAGGACGTGGCGGTCAGCGGTGTCGGGCGGGGAGATCCAGCGGTGCCCGGGCAGCGGCCGGGCACGACCGTCGCTGGTCTCCAGGGTGCTGGTGCCGCCGCGCAGGGCCGCGTCGAACTCGCCGCTCACCCCGGTCACCCGGCCAGCGCCGCGGCGAAGCGGGTGCGCGGGATCCCCGCGGCGACGGTGTGGGCGTCGCCCATCGTGTCCACGTCGACGAGCTCCGGCAGCCCCTCGACCCGCAGTCCGGCGTTGCGCAGCGCGTTGAGGGTGCGGCGCCCGGTGTCGGGGCGCGAGGTGGGGATGTCGGCGAGCAGTCCCGCGAGCCGGGGATCGCGGAAGCCGATGGCCCACCAACCCCCGTCGGCGGCCGGGCCGTAGACGGCGTCGGCACCGACCAGCCGTCGGCAGGCGTCGTCGAGCAGCTCCGCGGTGACCTGCGGGGTGTCCATCCCGATCTGCAGCACCGGCAGTCCAGGGTGGGCGGCGGCGGTGTCGGCGTGGGCGGCGGCCAGTCGCCGCGGGAAGTCCTCGCCGCGCTGGCCCAGCAGCGTGCCGCGCGCGAATCGCTCGCGCAGTTCGGTGGCGCGGGCGGCGCCGTCGAGGCCACCGGCGAGCGCGACGACCGGGCGCGCTCCCGGGGTGGAGTGGACGGCGTCGAGGGTGTCGAGCAGGCTGGCGGCGGCGAGCTCGGCGGCCTGCTCGGGCGTGGCGGGCGGGCACAGCCGGGTCTTGGCCATCCCGGGGACGGGGGCCTTGGCGACGACGAGCAGCGCGGTCATCGCAGCACCCGCGCCATGTCGCGAGTCGCGCGCAGCGTGCCGCGCACCGAACCGGAGACCTTCGAGCGGGTCCCGGCGGTGCGGGGCCGGTACTCGACGTCCGCTTCGACGATCCGCCAGCCCGCTCGTCCCGCCTTGAGCAGCAGCTCCAGCGGGTAGCCGAAGGCGCGGTCGGTGACGTCGAGCCGCAGCAGATCAGCGCGCCGGGCGGCGCGGATCGGCGCGATGTCGTGGACCGGCACGCCTTGCCTGCGCAGCAGGGCGGCGATGAGCGCGTTGCCCGCGCGGGCGTGCGCGGGCCATGCCGCGGGCGTGGCCGGGACCCGCCGCCCCACCGCCAGGTCCGCACCGGCGCGCACCTGCGCGACCAGATCCGGCAGCACCGCCGGGTCCAGGGAACCGTCGCAGTCGGCGAAGCACACGATCTCGGTGACCGCGGCTTCCAGTCCGGTGTGCACGGCGGCTCCGTAACCGCGGCGGGGCTCGGAGACCACCGTCGCCCCGTGGGCGGCGGCGATGTCCGGGGATCCGTCCCGAGATCCGTTGTCCACCACCAGCGCCCGGTAGCCGTCGGGCAGGGCCGCGAGCACTCCGGGCAGGGCGGCGGCTTCGTCCAGGCAGGGCAGCACCACGTCGACTTCGTTCACGACATCCATGCAAGCGCACAGTGGACGGAGCCGAAAAGGTCTGCGACGCTTACCGAATCCTTACGCCGGGCGAATTCTTACGAGGTTCTGACGGATGTCTCCTGCGCGTTGGCCGACGGCGCGTCCGCGACTACCTTCGCGGCGGTGCCCACCCCGTCCCGCCGCGCGCAGCTGATCGCGCTCGCCACCGCTGCTCTGGTCATCGCCGCCACGGCGATCGCCGGTGTCGCGCTCAACCGCGCCGGTGTTCCGCTCCACGCCGACGCAGCCCCGCTGTTCGGCTTCCTCAACCCCCACCTCGGCCCCGGAACGCCACTGGCGATCGCACTGGCGATCGCCGTGGTCGCGTGGGGACCGCCGCTGGCCGCCCGGCTGCCGTGGCGCGGGCTGCTGGCCGCAGGCTACGCGGCGGCCCTGACGTGGACGGCCTCGCTGGCGCTGGTGGACGGGTGGCACGCGGGTTTCACCGAACGGCTGACCGACTGGACCGAGTACCTCCACGACGTGCCCCGGGTGCACGACATCCCCGCGATGATCGGCGAGTTCACCCAGCACGTCCTCGCGGGGCAGCCCCACTCCTGGACGGTGCACGTCTCAGGTCACCCGCCGGGTGCGCTGCTGGTCTACACGTGGCTGGACCGGCTCGGGCTCGGCGGCGGAACCTGGGCGTCGGTGGTGACGGTGCTGGTGGGCGCCCTGGCCGCGGTCGCGGTACCGGTGACGGTCAGAGCGCTGCACGACGAGCGGGCGGCCCGCGCGGTGGTCCCGTTCGTGGTGCTGTTCCCCGGCGCCGTGTGGATGGGCGTCTCGGCCGACGGCCTGTTCACCGGTGTCACCACGACCGGCATCGCCCTGCTGGCGCTGCGCCGAGCGCTTCCGGCCCTGCTCGGCGGGGTGCTGCTCGGGTTCACGTTGTTCCTCAGCTACGGCCTCACCCTCGTGGCCGTTATCGCGCTCGCCGTCGTGCTGGTCAACCGCTCCTGGCGATCGCTGCTGATCGCCGCCTTCGGGGCGTCGATCGTCGTCGCCGCCTTCGCCGCGGCCGGGTTCTGGTGGCTCGACGGCTACCACCTGGTGGTCCAGCGCTACCACCAGGGCGATTTCGCTCAACGGCCCTACGCTTACTGGGTGTTCGGCAACCTCGGAGCCCTGCTCCTCTCAGCCGGCCCATTCACCGCAGCCGCCCTCGCCCTGGCGACCTCCTCACCCGCCACCACAGCCACAACACCGAGAACTCCGGTAATCAGGAACCCGAAAACCGCAGCAATCAGGATCCGGGGTGCGGGGGCGTTCAGGACGACACGGAAAACCGCAGTAATCGGGTCACGGAAAACTGCGGTAATCGGGTCGGCTTCCGCGGTGGGTGCGGGGGCGTCGAGAACCGGGGGACGGCGAAGTCCTGGGATCAGGAACGTGGTCAGTCGTTCGGTCGCCGCCGTGCCACGCGTCGACGCGGTGCGGGGGCTGGTCCTGGCCGCCGGGCTGGCGGTGCTGGCAGCGGATCTGTCCGGGTTGAGCAAGGCCGAGGTCGAGCGGATCTGGTTGCCCTTCGGCGTGTGGTTCGCTGTGGGTGCTGCGCTGCTGCCCGCCGGTTCCCGGCGCTGGTGGCTGGGCGCGCAGGCGGTGACCGCGCTGGCGGTCAACCACGTGATCGCGACGAGCTGGTGATGGGGATGCGGGAACAGGCCGGACGGGTGCTGGTCGTCGATGACGACCACGCGGTGCGCGACGTCGTCCGCCGCTACCTGGAGCGCGCCGGCTACCAGGTCGACCTCGCAGGCGACGGCGAGACGGCGCTGCGCAGCAACGCCGAGCGCAGGCCGGACCTGATCGTGCTGGACCTGATGCTGCCGGGCATCGGCGGCCTGGAGGTGTGCCGCAGGGTGCGCGAGCGCGGGCCGGTCCCGGTGGTGATGCTGACCGCGCTCGGCGAGGAGTCCGACCGGGTCGCCGGTCTGGAGCTGGGCGCCGACGACTACGTGGTCAAGCCCTTCAGCCCGCGGGAGCTGGTGCTGCGGGTGACGTCGGTGCTGCGCCGCGCCACCCACGCCCCGCCCGCCGCGCAGGAGTCCGTCGTGGACGGCGCCCTGGTGCTCGATCCGGAGGCCCGCCGCTGCGCGCTCGACGGCGTCGAGCTGTCGCTGACCACTCGCGAGTTCGACCTGCTGGCCTACCTGATGCGCAACCCGCGCAGGGCCTTCACGCGCGCCGAACTGCTGGAGTCGGTGTGGGGCTGGAACTTCGGCGACCAGTCCACCGTGACCGTCCACATGAGACGACTGCGGGAGAAGATCGAGCCGCGACCCGACCGACCTCACCGGATCAGCACCGTGTGGGGCGTCGGCTACCGCTACGACCCCGAGGCGGGCTGATGGACCTGCTGACCGAGCTCACCCACGTCGCGCCCTACGCGATCGGCCTGTCCCTGCCGGTGGCGCTGATCGGGGCCGGGCTGCTCTACCTGCTCCGGCACCGCTCGCTGGCGACCGCGCTCACGGTGCTGGTGCTGGTGCCGCTGGTGGCCACCATGGCGGGCGTCCTCGGCATCGCCGGGTTCATGTTCGGCCCGCTGCTGACCACCGTCGTCGTCATCTGCACCGCCGTCGGGGTGATCACCGTGCCGGTGGCGGTGGTGCTGGGACGCAACATCGCGCGCCGGAGCGTGTGGGAGCGCGAGGCCCGCGCCCGCGAACGCGCCGCGGAGGCATCCCGCCGCGAGCTGGTGGCCTGGATCAGCCACGACCTGCGGACTCCGCTGGCGGGGATCCGCGCGATGGCCGAGGCGCTGGCCGACGGCGTGGTGGACGAGCGCGACGAGATCTGCTCCTACGCGAGCCGGATCCAGGGCGAGACCGAACGGCTGTCGCGGATGGTCGACGACCTGTTCGAGCTCTCCCGGATCACCGCGGGCGCGCTGCACCTGGAGTTCTCCGCCGTGCCGCTGCACGACGTGGTCAACGAGGCCGTCGCCGCCGAGCACCCGCGCGCGCAGCGGCGCGGCGTGCGGCTGGCCACCGAGACCGAGCAGTGGCCGGTGGTCTCCGGCAGCGATTCCGAACTGGCGCGCGTGGTGCGCAACCTGCTGTCCAACGCCATCCGGCACACCCCGCCGCGCGGGTCGGTGGTGCTCACCGCGGGCCGGGAAGGTCGCCAGGCGTGGCTGCGGGTCGACGACGGGTGCGGCGGGATCGATGCGGCCCAGCTGGAGCGGGTCTTCGAGGTGGCCTACCGGGGTGATCACGCGCGAGGGGACAACGAGCGGGAACCGGCCGGGGCCGGGCTCGGGCTGGCGATCGCGCGCGGCCTGGTGCAGGCCCACCACGGCGAGATCCACGCCCGCAACCACGGCCCCGGTTGCCGGTTCGAGGTGCGGCTACCGCTGGCCGACGGCGTCGCGAACCGTTGAGGGCGTCACCTCGCTCAGCGGTGCAAGCTGAGTCCCACACCTGAAACAGCGGGCACACCGACCCGTTAGACGGCTCGCAGCGGAGCCTCGGCGAACTCCCGCACCCCGTCGGCGAACTCCACCGCCGCGTGGAACCCGAGCACCCGCCGGGCCTTGGCCGGATCGGCGACGACGTGCCGGACGTCGTTGGGCCGGGCCCCGCCCACCACCTCCGGAGCCGGACCGCCGCAGGCCAGCGACAACGACTCGGCGAGCTCTCCGATGGTGTGCGGCTGGCCGGAGCAGATGTTGACCGCGTCCAGCTCCCCCGGCGGGCCGGAACTCTCCAGCGCGGCGAGGTTGGCGGCGGCGACGTCGCGGACGTGCACGAAGTCCCGACGCTGCCGACCGTCCTCCAGCACCGTCGGCGCCAGTCCGCGGTGCAGCGCGGAGCGGAACAACGAGGCGACCCCTGCGTACGGGGTGCCGTTGGGCATCAAGGGACCGTAGACGTTGTGGTAGCGCAGCGCCCGCACCTCGCCGCCGGTCTGGCGGGCCCAGGCCGCCGCCAGGTGCTCCTGCGCGAGCTTGGTCGCCGCGTAGGTGCTGCGCGGGTCGAGCACGGCGTCCTCGGGCACCTCCTCGGGTTCCAGGGGTTCGCCGCAGTGCGGGCACGGCGGTTCGAACTGACCGGCCTCGACGTCCTCGGCACGTCGCTGACCGGGACGGACCAGACCGTGTTCGGCGCAGCGATAGCGGCCTTCCCCGTAGACCACCATCGAGGAGGCCAGCACCAGCCGCCGCACCCCGGTCTCGTGCATCGCGGCCAGGAGCACCGCGGTGCCGAGGTCGTTGTGGGCGGCGTAGTCGGGCATGTCGGAGGGGTCGACGCCGTGGCCGACCATCGCGGCCTGGTGGCAGACCGCGTCCACCCCGCGCAGCAGTTCGCGCACCAGCTCGCCGTCGCGCACGTCTCCGCGCACCAGCGGGTGCCCGGTCTCGGGAGGGACGCCGTGGGCCTGGGGCAGCAGCGCGTCGAGCGCGATGATCTCGTGGCCGCGGGCGGTGAGGGTGTCGGCGATGGCCGAGCCGATGAACCCGGCGGCGCCGGTCAGCAGAATTCGCACGCCCAGACGCTAGGACGGCAGCGGCCGCGACGCCTCCGATCGAGCCGCGATGTCATCTTTCCACAAGAACTTTCGGCTCTCTTACGCACGAGCCCGAACTCTGGCGACGACCGGTGAACCGGGCTCGAATGGAGGCATGACTTCGCTCTCCCGTGGCCGTGCGGCCACGATCGGACTGCTCGCGGCCGGCTCCGCGCTGGCCGCCGGGCACCTGGTCGCCGGTCTCGGCGATCCGCGCACCTCTCCCCCGGTGGTCGTCGGAGGCGCCTTCATCGACCTGGTGCCGCCGGGCGTGAAGGAGTTCGCGGTGGCGGTGTTCGGCACCGCCGACAAGCTCGCGCTGATCATCGGCATGGCGTTGGTCATCGCCGCGCTCGCGGTGGCCGCGGGACTGTCCTCGCGACGCGCGGTGCTGCCCGGCGCACTGGTGATCGGCGCGTTCGGGCTGGTCGGTGTGGTGGCGGCGCTGACTCGCCCCGAGGGCGGGGTGCTGCCCTCGCTGGTTGCGGTGGCCGTCGGAGTGGGCGTGTTCGCCTTGCTGCACCGCGCCGGGCGGGCGCCGGTGGCCACCGAGATCGACCGGCGGCGGTTCCTGGCGACCTCCGGTCTGGTCGTGGTCGGCGCCGGGCTGGCCGGCGTCGGAGGGAGTGCGCTGTCGAAGGGTTCGGGGGTGACGGCCTCGCGAGAGGCCGTGGCGGGCCGGTTGCCGAAGGTGGCGCCGCCCCCGATCCCGGCGGGTGCGGACTTCGTCGCCGAGGGCACGCCGACGTTCCTGACCACCAACCGCGACTTCTACCGGATCGACACCGCCCTGGTCGTGCCGCAGCTGCGCGCCGAGACCTGGCGGCTTCGGCTGCACGGCATGGTCGAACGCGAGCTGGACCTCTCGTTCACCGACCTGATCAACCGGCGGCTGGAATCGCGCACCATCACCCTCGCGTGCGTGTCCAACGAGGTCGGCGGCAACCTGATCTCCACGGCCAACTTCGTCGGCGTTCCGGTGCGAGACCTGCTGCTGGAGGCCGGAGTCCGGCCGGGTGGTCAGCAGCTGCTGACCACCAGCACCGACGGCTACAGCGCGGGCACCCCTGTCGACGTGCTGCTGGAACCCGACCGGGGCGCGCTGCTGGCCTTCGAGATGAACGGCGAACCGCTTCCGGCCAAGCACGGGTTCCCGGTGCGCATGGTCGTGCCCGGTCTCTACGGCTACGTCTCGGCCACCAAGTGGCTGGTCGACGCCGAGGTCACCACCTTCGACCGGCGTGCCTACTGGCAGCAGCGCGGCTGGGCCCAGCTGGGGCCGATCAAGACCCAGTCGCGCATCGACCGCCCGCAGCGGGCAGCGCAGGTCCCGGCCGGTCGGGTGACGGTCGCGGGGATCGCGTGGGCGCAGCACACCGGCATCGACGCCGTGCAGGTCCGAGTCGACGGCGGCCCCTGGCAGTTCGCCGAGCTGGCCACCGAGGTCGGCCGCGACACCTGGCGCATGTGGCGGGCCGCGCTCGACCTCTCAACGGGAGAGCACGTCGTGCAGTGCCGCGCCATCGACCGCACCGGCGCACCGCAGACCGAAGCGCGTCAGGGCGTCCTCCCCGACGGCGCGACGGGCTTGCACGAAACCACTTTCCGCTGCGCGTGACCGGCATCACTTCCGTTGGACACGAGCGCGCGCGCTGAGCAACCGTTCGGTATGGAACTCGGCGAGGGGAGCGTGCGGTGACCGACGGGCGAACGGGCATCTTCGAGTCGGTCGACGACGTCGTCGAGAAGCTGGCCGAGACCGGCTACCTGGCCTCCACCGCCGTGGCCACGACGGTGTTCCTCGCCGACAAGCTCGGCAAGCCGCTGCTCGTCGAAGGTCCGGCAGGCGTCGGCAAGACCGAGCTGGCCAAGGCCGTCGCCGCCGTCGCCGAAGCGCGGCTGGTGCGGCTGCAGTGCTACGAGGGCATCGACGAGGCGCGGGCGCTCTACGAGTGGAACCACGCCAAGCAGCTGCTGCGCATCACCGCGGGCCGCGACGAGACCTGGGACGAGGCCCGCACCGACATCTTCAGCGAGGAGTTCCTGCTGTCCAGGCCGCTGCTGACGGCGATCAGCGGGGACGAGCCGACGGTGCTGCTCATCGACGAGACCGACAAGGCCGACGTCGAGGTCGAAGGGCTGCTGCTGGAGGTGCTCAGCGACTTCCAGGTCACCGTTCCCGAGCTCGGCACGATCAGCGGGTCGCAGCGGCCGTTCGTGGTGCTGACCTCCAACGCCACCCGCGAGCTGTCCGAAGCGCTGCGCCGCCGCTGCCTGTTCCTGCACATCGACTTCCCCGACGCCGAGCTGGAGCAGCGCATCGTGCGGCTCAAGGTGCCGGGTCTCGACGAGGCGCTGGCCGGATCGCTCGTGGAGGTGGTGGGGGCGCTGCGCGGGATGCAGCTGCGCAAGTCGCCGTCGGTGGCCGAGACGATCGACTGGGCCCGAACCCTGCTCGCGCTCGGCGCGGACACCCTCGACGAGGACGTGGTGCGCGACAGCCTCGGGGTGATCCTCAAGCACCAGGACGACGTCCGCCGCGCCACCGAGAAGCTGGTCGTGCCATGACGTTGCAGGCCCGCCTGGTCGGCTTCGCCGGGGCGTTGCGCGAGCAGGGCGTGCGCATCGGTCCGGGCGAAACCGTCGACGCCGCAGCTGCTTTGGAAGTCCTCGGGATGGCGGATCGGGAACGCCTGCGGGAAGGGCTGGCCGCGGCCCTGCTGCGCGCCGACGGGCAGCGCAAGGTCTTCGACGCCGCGTTCGACCTCTACTTCCCCGCCGGGGTGGGAGCGCCCGAAAGCGCCCGCAACGGCGACGAGTCCGATCTCGAACAGCGGTTGGTGCACGCCCTGGCAGGCGATGACTCGGGCCCGCTGGGGCAGCTGGCCGGGGAGGCCGTGGACGCGCTCGGGCAGTTCGGCGGCGGCGACGGCCCGCAGGGCTGGTCGGCGCACCAGACGCTGGAACGCCTGCAACCGCAGACGCTGCTGGCCCGAGTGCTCGCGGCGATGCGCGGTGAGGCCGAGGAGGACTTCACCGATCGGCTCGACCGCGACGAGATCCGCCGCCGCATCGACACCTTCCGCGAGCGCGTCCGCACCGAGGCGCGCCGCCGCTCCGCGGAGATGCGCGGTGCCGACCACGTCGCCAAGCACGCCATCGCACCGAGCGCCGACCAGGTCGACTTCCTCAACGCCGGACGGGACCAGCTCGCCGACCTCCGCCGTGCCGTGCAGCCGCTGGCGCGCAAGCTCGCCACGCGCATGGCCGCCCGGCGCCGCCGCGCCGCCAGGGGAAGCATCGACCTGCGCCGCACGCTGCGTCGATCGCTGTCCACCGGTGGCGTCCCGCTGCGCCCGGCCTACGCCCACCACCGTCCGGCCCGCCCCGAGATCGTGCTGCTGTGCGACGTGTCGGGCTCGGTCGCCGGGTTCGCCAACTTCACGATGCTGCTGGTCCAAGCCCTGCACGACCAGTTCAGCAAGGTCCGGGTCTTCGCCTTCGTCAACCGCACCGACGAGGTCACCCGCATGATCGAACCGGGCGCGGCCGATCCCGTCGAGCTGGGGCGCAGCATCCTCTCCGAGGCCGCGGTCACCGGCTGGCACGACAGCAGCGACTACGGCAACGCGCTGGCCGAGTTCACCGACGAGTACCTGGACGCGGTGGGGCCGCGCACGTCGGTCTTGGTCCTCGGCGACGCCAGGACGAACGGCTGGAACCCCAACCTCGAAGCCCTGCACACCATCAAGCAGCGAGCACGCCACGTGTTCTGGCTCAACCCCGAACCGGAGCTGCGCTGGTCGACGGGTGATTCAGCGGCTCGCGACTACGCCCGGATCGCCGAGATGCACGAGTGCCGCAACACCAGGCGCCTGACCCACCTGGTCTCCACCCTCCTGCCCGTCTGACCCCCCCGGGGGGGCGCGACATCACTAGATGAATGATTCCTTGATCTTTAGTGGTCGAAGGCTGTGAATGATCGTTTGCTGGTGGTGCCGGTGGTCCAGTTGTGCCAGATCCCGGTGGTGAGGGCCAGCAAGCGTTGAGCGACGCGGGTGAACACCCCAGCGGGTGTGCGTCCGCCGTGTCGTTCGAGGTCAAGCTGTCCTTTGAGGGTCTGGTTGACCGACTCGATCCACTGGCGGACGCCGCCGAGGTTGCCGTTGGTGTGGGTCTCGTCCTTGCGGTCCGGGCGCAGCAACCTCAGCCCCATCGCCTCGGTGAGGTGTTTGAACTCCTTGCCCGCGAAGCCTTTGTCTGCGAGCAGGATCTGACCTTGGCGGATCAGGTGGTGGTTGTGGTCCAGCAAGGCGGCGAGTACCTCGCGTTCCCCGATTTTGGGGTGGGCCAGGCACCACATGACCGGCACTCCATCACCGGCACAGACCAGGTACAGCTTCAGCCCCCAGTAGAACCGGGAATGTGAGGCGCAGTAGCCGTACCCGGCGTGCCCGGCCAGATCGGAGCGTTTGACCGTCTCCCGGGAGGCTCCGCAGGGCACAGGGGTTGCGTCA
>NZ_JBFAPZ010000015.1:0-173819 GCF_040676935.1 Saccharopolyspora sp. NPDC049426
GCCGACGACCTCAGCGCGGACTACATCGTCCCCTCGCCGCTGGATCCGCGGGTCGCCCCCGAGGTCAGCGCGGCGGTGTCGAAGGCCGCTCGTGCTGAAGGTGTGGCCACCGCGTGATCAACGAACCCTGTCGCGGGCCGGTGGGTCGGCGGTAGGTTCTACACCGGCGTCGAGTGGGGCCGGGAGAGTCCTCAGGGGCTCTCCCGGCCCCACTCGTAGGTGACATCCGGAAATCGACTTCACGAAGATTTCGAAAGTTGGCGTCATCTTGTCGGGCGAAGGCTGTCACCTCTTCAGGGAACCGGCCTCGGGGCCCGGCACCATGGCGATACCGACCGTGCCCAGAACGGTAGGGTCAGCACCACAACCCGTTGTGGTGTGCATCACTAGGTGGTTCGTCATCGGGGCCGTAATGGGCGGCCGTTGCGGCTGCAACGCGGGAGGGGTGCAGTTGACCGAGCGGAGCGAGCCGACCAGTCTCGGCCTGGCCGGCACCCCAGCGCGCGCGCAGGTCGCGAAAGCAGCGCTTCCGGACGCCCCCGCACTGCTGAGCGGCCCGGACGGCCAGGTCGTCGCCGCCACCGAGCAGGCCGCCAAGCTGGCCGGCCACGCCGACCCGAGCTCCCTTGTCGGCAACCAGCTCGTCGACCTCCTCGACCGCGAAGGCCGCGAGACTTGGCTGCGCGGGCCGCAGCGACGCGTCCCTGTCAGGCTCCAGACCTGGCCGCACCCCGACGACACGACGCTGCAGGTCACCCTCCTCGTCGACGTCTCCGACCTCGCCGAGGACAAACCCGGCACCGAGGTCGGGCCGCGCGACTCCGAAGAGCGCTACTGGCTCATCGACGCCCAGAGCCTCGCCAAGGTCGCCAGCTGGGTCTTCTACCCCGACACCGGCGAGATCTACCGCAGCCCGCTGCTCGCCGACTTCCTCGGAGCCGGCGGAGCCGAACACGCCGACGACGTCACGGCGATGATCTCCACCACCCACCCCGACGACCGGGAACGCGCCGCGCAGTTCTACGCCGACGTGCTCACCGCCGCCGAGGGCGAACTGCTCGAAGCCGAACTGCGCAACCTGCACGGCACCCGCGTCTTCCTGTGCACCGGACGCGCCGAGTACGACCGCGCAGGCCAGATCGTGCGAGTCCAGGGCACCGTGCAGGACGTCACCGAACACCGAGCCCTCGAACGCCAGCTGCGCGACGAGCGCCGGCGGCTGCAGGACGCGCAACGCATCGCCCGGCTCGGCACCTGGGAAGTCGATCCGCGCACCAACGTCATGCGGCTGTCGAGCATGCTCTACGAGATCCTCGGCCAGCCCATCACCACCACCGGCACCTTCGACCGCTACCTCGACCACGTCCACCCCGACGACCGCAAGTGGGTCCGCCAAGCGTGGCGGCCGCTGGTCGAACGCGGCGCACCCGTCGAGATCGAACACCGCTACCTGCGCAACGACTCCACGCGCATCCTGCGGATCCACGGCACCAAGATCGTCGACGCCGACGGCAGGGACCTCTTCGTCGGCACCGTGCAGGACGTCACCGAGCAGCGGGCCGTCGTCACCCGCATGGAACGCTCCAGCCAGCGCTTCTCCGACCTGGTCAACATCACCCCGGTCGGCATCGGGCTGTTCGACCACTCCGAACGCATCGTCAACGCCAACGAAGCCCTCTGCGACCTGCTCGGATACCGGCTCGACCAGATGCGCGGGCTTAGCATCCGCGACATCACCCACCCCGAAGAAGCGGACCCGAACCTGCCCGCACCCGACGAGCACGCCGGGATCCGCCGCCGCGCACCCCAGCGCGTCATGGTGCGCGCCGACGGCGAACCCGTCTACTGCGAACTGCACACCTCCACCTCGGTGCAGGACGACGGAACCGAGTTCTGGCTCGTGGTGTTCCAGGACATCACCGAACGCCGACGCGCCGCGGAAGCCCTGCGCTACCAGGCCAACCACGACGACCTGACCGGGCTGCCCAACCGCACCGCCGTCAAGGAGCTGCTCGGCAGGCTGCTGGGCCGGGCCGACTCGCGCGGCATCGCCGTGCTGTTCTGCGACATCGACAACTTCAAGCGGGTCAACGACTCGCTCGGGCACGACGCGGGCGACGAACTGCTGGTGGCCCTGGCGCGGCGCCTCGAAGGCGGCCTTCCCGTGGAGTGCACCGCGGCACGGCTCTCCGGCGACGAGTTCGTCATCATCTGCTCCGACGTCGAGGCCAGCGGCGGAGTCGACCAGCTCGCCACCCGCGTCTCGGCGCTGCTGCGCACCGCCGTACCCGTGCACGGCCAGCTGGTCCGGGTCTCCTCCTCGATCGGCGCGGCCGTGCCCAACGGTTCCAGCTCGGGCGGCGAAGACCTGCTGCGCTTCGCCGACGCGGCCATGTTCGAAGCCAAGCGGCGCGGCACCGGCAAGGTCTCACTGGCCAGCCCGGCCCTGATGGCCGCCGCCGACCGCCAGCTGCACCTGGAAGGACAGCTCCGCGAAGCGCTCAGCAACGACGGCCTCGCCCTGCACTACCAGCCCGTCGTCGACGCGGAAGGCACCGTCGTCAGCGCCGAGGCGTTGATCCGCTGGCCGCACCCGGAACGCGGGATGCTGTCCCCCGACGCGTTCCTCCCGGTGGCCGAACAAGGGGACCTCCTGCGCGAACTCGACCGCTGGGTCCTGCGCACCGCGCTGCGCGAAGCGACGTCCTGGCCGGTCCGCAACGGACGCCCCGTCAGCATCGCCGTGAACCTCGCCGGCCTGGTTCCCGGCGGCCCCGACTTCGTCGACTCCGTCGCCGACATCGTCGCCGAAACCGGCATCTCGTGGGACCGGGTGATCCTGGAGCTGGTGGAGACCTCGCTGGTCGACCTGCCCTCCCGCACCCGGCACGAGATGGGCGAACTCGTCTCCCGCGGCGTGCGGTTCGCCGTCGACGACTTCGGCACCGGCTACTCGTCGCTGGCCCGGCTCAAGGACCTGCCCGCGCAGATCATCAAGGTCGACCGGCGGTTCGTCGCCGGAGTGGGCGGCGACGCGTCGGACTTCGCGGTCGCTCGCGCCGTCGTCGACATGGCCTACGCGATGGACCGGCAGTGCGTCGCCGAAGGCGTCGAGGACGCCACCCAGTTCCGGTTGCTCCGCGGCGTCGGCGTCGAGTCCTACCAGGGCTGGTTGTTCTCCGGCGCCGTGCCCGCCCCGAAGTTCCGCGAAATGCTGGCGAACGGGCCCCTCACCGTGCCGTGATCGCCCGCAGCACGTCGGCGATCCGGTGACGCGGCAGATCGATCAGCCGCAACTCCAGGTCGTCGGGGTGCGGTGCGAGTTCGGCGACCTCCTCCCGCGCCTGGCGCTTGGTGAGGTCCTCGCTCTGCGCGATGAGAGCTTCCCGCCAGATGTTGCCCAGCTTGCCGTGAGCGCGCTGCAGCACGAAATCGGCTGCCGACTCGGTTCCCGCGCGTTCGGCGACCACGACCGCGTGCTTGCCGTCCGGGGTGCTGCGGTGCAGCTTCAACCGGTACTTGGCCGCGACCAGATCCCGCAGCTCGGACTGGGCGCGTTCGCTGGTGATGTCCGGGTGGTTGTTGGACACCACGAAGGCCACCTTCTGCGCGCTGCACGCCAACAGCATCCGCAACAGCCACGGCCCCGGATCCGCGCGGAGGTCGAAGGCCACCGGGGCGCTCTCGCGCACCGGACGGGTCCAGCCCGCCCGGCGCAACTCGGCGACCGGGGCGCCGAGCCGCTCGGCAGCCGCCTCCGGCAAGGCCGCCGGAACCTCACCCGAAGCCTCCACCGATTGCGGGCCGTGCGTGTAGATCGCCTGGTCCTGGCGGAGCGCCAGCTTGCGGGTGTGCGAGGTCGGCTGGCACACGTACAGGTCGCTCGCGCTGCCGATGGCCTGCGCGCCGAAGTACCGGTTGAACTGCGGGAGGATCGCTTCGAACACGAAACCCAGCCGCAGCAGCTCCTGCTGGACCTTCAACCCCAGAGCCGGGGTGCGCGGGCTGTAGCCGTAGGCCAGGAACACCCGGCTGTGACCCGGCGCCAGGCATTCCGCGGCCCGCGTGGAGAACAGGCCGATGCCCTCCGGCGTGTACGGCGGGTCGGTGAACACCGCGTCAGCCCAGCCCTCCACCGCCGGCGGCAACCCGAAGCGCAGGTCGGCGTGCGTGGTGCCGATGCTGAACCCGCGCTCGGCCGCCACGGCGTCGATGTGGCGGAGGATGCGCTCGTCCAGGTCCACCACGCGCACCTGCGCCGACGGCACCACCAGCGCCAGCGCCAACGACGTCAGGTCGTGATCACCCAGGCACAGGACCTTCTTGCCGTCGAGGTCGTAGTTGTCGCGCAGCCACATCGCCCGGCGCAGCGCGGTCTCCGGAGTGGCGGTGACGTGGTCCAGCGCCGCCTCCGGGCGAGGCCCCGAGGTCACGAAACCGCGCATCGCCTGCAACGCCCCGGCGTCGAGCCCGGCCTCGGTGTCCACTGCGGACGAGGTGTCGAGGGACCACTCCTGCCGGTAGAGCGGGAGCAGGGAGTCCTTGATGCGGTGGACACCGTCGCCCTCGTCGAGGTCATCACCGACCGCGGTGAGCACCTGCTCGACCGTCCGGCGCGACACCCCGGTTCGCCTGATCAGCTCGTCCAACGAGCGCGGGCCTGAGGCGAGTTCGGCCAGCACGCGGCGCACGTGGTGGCCGAGGAGGCCGTACTCGGCGTGGAGCGCTCGAACGGCTTCGATCGGAGTGGGTGGCTGGGCGTTGTCCATGGGATTGCACAGCTTAATCGGTGCGAGAAACCGTCGACGGTCGCGTTCGTGTCACCGTCGAGGGTTCAACTCCCTGCGATTTCCCGCATTATGGGAGCAGATCACGCATCGATCTCAGTCGATCGCGGGAAGGGAATCGTCCGGCTAGGGTCGGCCGGGTTTGGGGGATCCACGCGAGAGGGGGCTCGCTTGATCGAGTTCCAGTCCGTCCGCAAGCAGTACCCGAACGGCACCGTCGCCGTGGAGGAACTCAGCCTGTCCGTCAAGACGGGAACCATCACCGTGCTGGTCGGGCCTTCCGGCTGCGGCAAGACCACCCTCATGCGGATGGTCAACCGCATGATCGACCCCTCCTCGGGCACCGTCTCCGTCGACGGCACCGACGTGCGCGACCGCGACCCGGCGCAGCTGCGCCGCAACATCGGCTACGTCATCCAGCAGGCAGGACTGTTCCCGCACCGAACCGTGCTGGACAACATCGCCACCGTCCCCATGCTGGCCGGCAAGACCCGCCGCGCCGCGCGCGAGCACTCCCGCACCCTGCTGGACCTCGTCGGCCTTCCCGCCGACCTGGGAAACCGGTACCCGGCGCAGCTCTCCGGCGGTCAGCAGCAACGAGTCGGAGTGGCCCGAGCGCTGGCCGCCGACCCGCCCGTGCTGCTGATGGACGAGCCCTTCAGCGCCGTCGATCCGGTCGTCCGCGAAGGACTCCAGGATGAGCTGCTGCGCCTGCAGGACGAGCTGGACAAGACCGTCCTGTTCGTCACCCATGACATCGACGAGGCCATCAAGCTCGGCGAGAAGGTCGCCGTCCTGCGCCAAGGCGGACACCTCGCCCAGTACGCGCAGCCCGACGACCTGCTGGCCTCACCGGCCGACGACTTCGTGACCTCCTTCGTCGGCCGCGACCGCGGCTACCGCCGGCTGTCCTTCGTGGACTCCGTGCGCCTGCGGCCGAAACCCGTCCCGACGGTCCGGTTGGGAGAAAAGGTCCCCTCCACCGACCAGTGGCGTTTGGCGGTGGATGAAGGTGACCGTCCACGCGGCTGGCTGCCCCCGGGCACCGACTCCGACGGCGACCTCGCCGAGCACACCCTCCTGGCCGGCGGCTCGCTGCACGTCGAGCACGGGAACCTCCGTGGCGCTCTGGACGCCGCCCTGTCCGCACCGTCCGGGCTGGGCGTCGTCGTCAACGCCGACGGCGGTGCGGTCGGCGTCGTCACCGCCGACGACGTGCTGTCGCTGCTGGACGAGCACCGGGCGGCGACGTGATCGACTTCTTCGACTCCCCGAGCAACCGCGAACTGGTGGCCACCCAGCTCGCCGAACACCTCTACCTGTCGTTGCTCCCGCTGCTGCTCGGCGTCCTGCTGGCACTCCCGCTGGGACGCCTCGCACAACGCGTCCGCTGGCTGCGCGGTGCCCTGCAGAACACCGCGAACGTCTTCTACACCATTCCTTCCCTGGCGCTGTTCGTGATCCTGCCCGGCCTGATGGGAACCCCGCTCCTGTCGCCGCTCAACGTCATCATCGCTCTGACCCTCTACACGGCGGCGCTGCTGGTGCGACCGGTCCGCGACGCGCTGGAGTCCGTGCCCGGCCACATCGTCGCCGCCGCCACCGCCATCGGATACCGGCCGGGCCGGCGGCTGTTCGCCGTCGAACTCCCCCTGGCGGTGCCGGTGCTGGCCGCCGCCGTGCGAGTGGCATCGGTGAGCAACATCAGCCTGGTCAGCGTGGGTGCGCTGGTCGGGATCGGTGGGCTGGGCAGGCTGTTCACCGACGGCTTCCAACGCGACTACCCGCAGCAGATCATCATCGGCATCGTGCTGACGCTGCTGCTCGCACTGGTGGTGGACCTGTTGCTGGTGCTGCTGTGGCGGCTCGCGACCCCGTGGGCGCGGCGATGATCGGCGAACTGATCGCGTGGCTCGGCGACCCCGCGCACTGGAGCGGACCCGGCGGGATCCCCGCGCAGACGCTGCTGCACCTCTACTACTGCGTGCTCTCGGTCCTCGTCGCCGCGCTCATCGCCGTCCCGCTCGGCGTCTACATCGGACACACCGGCCGGGGTTCGGTGCTGGTGGTGGGATTCAGCAACGCGATGCGAGCCCTGCCCACCCTCGGCGTGGTCACGCTGCTCGTGCTGGGCTTCGGCCTCGGAGTCACACCCGCGCTCGCCGGACTGGTGATCCTCGCGATCCCGGCGATCCTCTCCGGCGCCTACGCGGGCGTGCGCAACGCGCCCGCCGACGCCGTCGACGCGGCCAGGGGAATGGGCATGCGGCCGATCCAGGTGCTCTGGCAGGTCGAGCTGCCGACCGCGCTCCCGCTGGTGCTCGGCGGCATTCGCAGCGCGATGTTGCAGGTCGTGGCCACCGCCGCCGTCGCAGCCTACGTCGGTCTGGGCGGGCTCGGGCGAATCCTGCTCGACGGCCTGAAGATCAGCGACTACGCGCAGATGGCCTCGGCCGCGATCGTCATCGCAGCCCTGGCGGTCCTGCTCGATCTGACGTTGGCCGGTGTGACCCGGTTGGTGGTGCCGCGCGGTCTCGTCCTGGCCGCCCGACGAGGAGGTAACGATCGATGAAACGAATGCTGGCGCTGGCCGCCGCGGCGCTGGTGCTGACCGGCTGCGGCTCGCAAGACCCGCTCGAAGCCAACAAGGCCCAGAGCGGCCAAGTGGTGATCGGCTCGGCGGACTTCGCCGAGAGCGAGCTGCTGATGCACGTCTACGCCGAGGCGCTCAAGACCACCGGGGCCGACGTGCAGACGAGACCCCGCATCGGCGCCCGCGAGTTCTACGTCAACGCCGTCCGCAACGGTGAACTCACGCTCGTGCCCGAGTACACCGGCAACCTGCTGGAATTCCTCGACCCGGCCTCCAGCGCCACGGAATCGCAGCAGGTCTACGACCAGCTGCGCGGCAACGTCGGCACCGAAATGGAACTCCTCGACCAGTCCCCGGCCGAGGACTCCGACGTCCTCGCCGTCACCAAGGCCACGGCCGACACCGGTCTGCGCTCGATGGCCGACCTCGGACCGCGCTGCCGCGACATCGTCCTCGGCGCGCCCGCTGAGTGGAAGTCGCGGTGGGAAGCCAAGATCGCGCAGGACTACGGCTGCACCTTCAAGGAGATCCGCAGCGTCGAAGCCGGCACGATCACCGTCAACGCCCTGACCTCGGGCGAGATCCAGGCCGCGAACCTGTTCACCACCTCGTCGCAGATCACCACCAACAACCTGGTGAAGCTCGACGACCCGAAGAACATGTTCCCGGCGCAGAACGTCGTCCCCCTCGCGGGCAAGGCCAAGCTGACCCCGCCGCAGGTCGAGGTCGTCAACAAGGTCTCCAAAGCCCTGACCACCGAGAAGCTCACCGAGCTCAACAAGCGGCTCGAAGTGGACAAGGCCAACCCCGCCGACGTCGCCAAGGAATTCATCGCCACAGCCGGACTCTGACCGTCCTCGACCGGCCGCCCCACCGGCGGCCGGTCAAGCGCTGCGGCCGCTGATCCGGCCGGTGAGCTCAGCTGCCGCCGCACCGACGTCGGCCGCCAACCCAGGCCAGGTCTCGCCGCAGCCCGCGCCCTCGCAGGAGTGGCGAAAGGTGACCCCGATGGCGGCGATCGGCCGGGCCGTGTGATCGAAAACCGGGCACGCGACCGAGGCGAACCCGGGCGTGACGACACCGTCCTCCACCGCCCAGCCCCGGTGGCGCTCCTCGGACAGCAACCGGCGCAGATCCGGCAGGTTGCGAGGGCCGCGATCCGTGCGCAGCACGAAGCGCTCGGTGGAAGGGAACATCGCGCGCACCTGCGCCGCCGGGAGGTGCGCCAACATCGCCCGCCCCGACGCCGGGAGCTGAGCGGGCAACCTGACCCCGACGTCGGTGACCAGCGTCTGCGGTTGTGAAGGCCGCTCCTTGAGCAAGTAGAGGAGCTCGGCGCCGTGCAGCACCCCCAGCTGCGCGGCGCGGCCCACCCGGTCCACCAACCGCCGCAGGATCGGGCCCGCCAACCGTTCGAGCGGATCGTGCCGCAGGTACGCCGAACCCAACTCGAACGCCGCGACCCCCAGCCCGTAGCGGCGCTCCTCCGGCAGGTGCACCACGAAACCGCCCGCCACCAGCTCCGCCAGCAAGTGATACGTCGTCGACCTCGGCAAGCCCAGCTCGCGCGCCAGCACGCCCGCCGACACCGGACCGGCCCGCCCGGCCAGCGCCCGCAAGATCGCCAACCCGCGCCGCAGCGCGGGCACGTCACTGCTGTCGCCCACGCCCAGAGTCTGGCATCCCAGACAGAGTCCCTCCATCAGGGCTTCTGCCAGGAGCTTCCGCGAGCTGGGATGGGGACATGCACAACGAGTTGTTCCTCGGTCCGCAGCCGCTGTCGCGCGCGGAAGTCGTCTCGGTCGCGCGCGGGGGGAGCACCGTGCGGCTCAGCGAGCTCGCCGAACAAGGCATCGCCGCCACCCGCAAACACATCGAAGAACTGGCAGCCGAAGAACGACCCGTCTACGGGGTCTCCACCGGCTTCGGCGCCCTGGCCGTGCGCCACATCCCCAGTGAGCGAAGGGCGGCCTTGCAGCAGTCCTTCGTCCGCTCCCACGCGGCCGGTGCCGGCGACACCGTCGAACCCGAAGTCGTGCGCGCCCAGATGCTGCTGCGCCTGCACACCATCGCCACCGGCCACACCGGTGTCCGGCCCCGAACCGCCCACGCCCTGGCCGCGACGCTCAACGCCGGAATCGTTCCCCTCGTCCACGAGCACGGCTCCCTCGGCTGCTCCGGCGACCTCGCCCCGCTCGCGGCCGTCGCCCTGGCGCTCACCGGCGAAGGCGAGGTCCTCGACGCCACCGGCCGGCAGCGCCCGGCCGCCGAAGCGCTCTCGGAAGCAGGCATCGAGCCGGTCGTGCTGGCCGAGAAAGAAGGGCTCGCCCTCACCAACGGCACCGACGGCATGCTCGGCATGCTGGTGCTCGCCCTGAGCGACATCACCGCCCTGATCGACGTCGCCGACCTCACCGCCGCGATGAGCGTCGAAGCGCTGCTCGGCACCGACCGTCCCTTCGCCGCTGACCTGCAAGCCCTCCGCCCGCACCCCGGCCAAGCCGTCTCGGCTGCGAGGATGGCCGCCTTTCTCTCACATTCGCCGATCGTGGCCAGTCACCGCGGCCCGGACTGCCCACGCGTCCAGGACGCCTACTCGCTGCGCTGCTCACCGCAGGTCCACGGCGCCGCCCGCGACACCGCCGGCCACGCCGAGACCGTCGCCGATCGCGAACTCGCGGCCGCCATCGACAACCCCGTCGTGTTGCCCGACGGCCGCGTCGAATCCAACGGCAACTTCCACGGCGCCCCGCTCGGATACGTGCTGGACTTCCTGGCCATCGCGTTGGCCGACGTGGCCAGCATCTGCGACCGGCGCACCGACCGGATGCTCGACGTGGCCCGCTCCCACGGGCTCCCGGCGTTCCTCGCCGACGACCCCGGCGTCGACTCCGGACACATGATCGCCCACTACACGCAGGCCGGGATCGTCTCCGAGCTCAAACGCCTCGCCGTGCCCGCCTCCGTGGACTCCATCCCCACCAGCGCCATGCAGGAAGACCACGTGTCCATGGGCTGGGCCGCCGCCCGCAAGCTGCGCCGCGCCGTCGACGGCCTCACCACGGTGCTGGCCATCGAACTGCTCACCGCCGCTCGGGCCCTCGACCTGCGCGCACCCCTGGACCCCGGCCCCGCCACCGGCGCGGTCCGCGACCTGCTGCGCCGCGACGTGCCAGGACCGGGCCCCGACCGGCACGTGGCACCCGAGATCGCAGCCGCAGAACGACTCATCCGCAACGGCGAAGTCCTCGCCGCCGCCGAATCAGGGAGGGATCGATGACCGACGTGCGCGCCCCACGCGGCACGACGCTGACCGCCCGCAGCTGGAGCACCGAAGCGCCACTGCGGATGCTGCAGAACAACCTCGACCCCGACGTCGCCGAACGCCCGCAAGACCTCGTCGTCTACGGCGGAACCGGCAAGGCCGCCCGGAACTGGGCCTGCTACCAGGCGATCGTGCGCGAACTGACCACGCTCGGCCAGGACGAGACGCTGCTCGTGCAGTCCGGCAAACCCGTCGGCGTGCTGCGAACCCACGAGTGGGCACCGCGCGTGCTCATCGCCAACTCCAACCTCGTCGGCGACTGGGCGAACTGGTCGGAGTTCCGGCGCCTCGACGAACTCGGCCTGATGATGTACGGCCAGATGACGGCCGGATCCTGGATCTACATCGGGACACAAGGGATCCTCCAAGGCACCTACGAGACGTTCGGGGCCATCGCCACCAAGCGATTCGGCGGAACCCTCGCCGGAACGCTCACCATCACCGCGGGACTCGGCGGCATGGGTGGTGCGCAGCCGCTCGCGGTCACCATGAACGACGGCGTCGCGCTGGTCGTGGAATGCGACCCGGAACGCGCCCACCGCCGCGCCCGCCAGGGCTACCTCGACGAGGTCGCCGCCTCGCTCGACGAAGCCATCGACAAGGCCGTCGCCGCCAAGCGGGACCGCCGCGCCTACTCGGTGGCCGTCATCGGCAACGCGGCGCAGCTGCTGCCCGAGATGCTGCGGCGCGGAGTGCCTGCGGACATCGTCACCGACCAGACCTCGGCGCACGACCCGCTGTCGTACCTCCCGCTGGACGTGCAGCTGTCGGACTGGGCCGATCACGCGGCCCGCAAGCCCGACGAGTTCACCACGCGCGCACGGGAATCGATGGCCCGGCACGTCGAGGCGATGGTGGGCTTCCTCGACGCGGGCGCCGAGGTCTTCGACTACGGCAACTCGCTGCGCGGCGAAGCCCAGCTCGCCGGATACGACCGGGCCTTCGCCTACCCGGGCTTCGTCCCCGCCTACATCCGCCCGCTGTTCTGCGAAGGAAAAGGTCCCTTCCGCTGGGCGGCGTTGTCCGGCGACCCCGCCGACATCGCCAAGACGGACAAGGCCGTCCTGGAACTCTTCGGCGACGACGAGCACCTCGCCCGCTGGCTTCGGTTGGCTGACAGGAAGGTTCCCTTCCACGGACTTCCCGCCCGGATCTGCTGGCTCGGCTACGGCGAGCGCGCCGCTGCCGGCCTGCGGTTCAACGAGATGGTCGCCTCCGGCGAGCTCGCCGCACCCGTGGTCCTCGGCCGCGACCACCTCGACTGCGGATCGGTCGCCTCCCCCTACCGCGAAACCGAGGCCATGGCGGACTCCTCCGACGCGGTCGCCGACTGGCCGCTGCTCAACGCCCTGGTCAACACCGCATCCGGCGCGACCTGGGTGTCGCTGCACCACGGCGGCGGCGTCGGCATGGGACGTTCCCTGCACGCCGGGCAGGTCACGGTCGCCGACGGCACCGAGCTCGCTGCGCAGAAGCTCCAGCGGGTGCTCACCAACGACCCGGGCATGGGGGTGATCCGGCACGTCGACGCCGGGTACGAACGCGCCG
This sequence comes from Saccharopolyspora sp. NPDC049426, assembly GCF_040676935.1. NCBI lineage: Bacteria > Bacillati > Actinomycetota > Actinomycetes > Pseudonocardiales > Pseudonocardiaceae > Saccharopolyspora > Saccharopolyspora sp. NPDC049426. The sequence continues at coordinate 12,254 of NZ_JBFAPZ010000015.1, forward strand.
AAGAAGTCGCTGCCGAGCGCGGCGTGCGGACTCCGCTGGTGAGCCGATGAGCGGGCTGAACGCCATCGCCGAGATCGGCGCGGATCGGCGGCGCGGCGGCTACTCGCGGCACGTCTTCGACGACGCCGAGCGGCACCTGCGCGAATGGTTCGTCGAGCAGGCCGAGAACCGCGGCCTCGCGGTCGAAACCGATGCCAACACCAACATCTGGGCCTGGTGGGGAGAGCCGGGACCGGGTGCGGTCGTCACCGGCAGCCACCTCGACTCGGTGCCCGGCGGAGGGGCCTTCGACGGCCCCCTCGGCGTGGTCAGCGCGCTCGAAGCCGTGGACCTCCTGCGGGAACGAGGCTTTCAGCCGCGCACACCGCTGGCCGTGGTGGTCTTCGCCGAGGAGGAAGGCGGCCGCTTCGGCGTGCCCTGCCTCGGGTCCCGGCTGATGACGGGAACCATCCACCCGGATCACGCGCGCGACCTGCGCGACCCCGACGGAGGCACCCTCGCCGAAGCGATGCGCTCCTTCGGCGCGGACCCAGCCCGCATCGGCCGTGACGAGACCGCTCTCGCGCGCATCGGGACCTTCGTGGAACTGCACGTCGAACAGGGCAAGGGCCTGATCGACCTGGATCGTCCCGTCGCGGTCGCCGACTCGATCCTCGGACACGGCAGGTGGCGGTTCCGCTTCAGCGGTCAGGGGAACCACGCGGGCGCCACGCTCATCGATGACCGAAAAGATCCCATGCTCCCCGCCGCGCAACTCGTCCTCGCCGCCCGCAGTGCGGCAGCCGCGACACCCGAAGGTCGTGCGACGGTCGGCAGGCTCGTCCCCACCCCGGGCGGCACCAACGTCATCGCCTCGACCGTGGACGTCCACCTCGACGCGCGCGCTCCCAGCGGTGCGCGATCCATGGTCGACGACCTGGCCGGGCAGGCGAGGGAATTCGCCGCGCAGGAGGGGTGCCAGGTGGAGGTCGTCGAGGAATCCTTCGGCGACACCGTCCACTTCGACCCGGTGCTGCGCGACCGGCTGCGCGGCGTCCTCGACGACGTCCCGGTCCTCTCCACCGGGGCCGGCCACGACGCGGGCGTGCTCGCAGCGGAGAAGCCGACCGCGATGCTGTTCGTGCGCAACCCGACCGGCATCAGCCACGCGCCCGAAGAGCACGCGACCGCCGAGGACTGCGCGGAAGGTTCCCATGCCCTGGCCCGCGTCCTCGCAGACCTGGCGGGGTGAGGGGATGTTCTGGTGCGAATGGGCGTGGCTGCCCGAAGGCCCCTGCCGCGACGTGCTGTTCGAGGTCGAGTCCGGGCGGATCACCGCGGTGCGGCAAGCCGAATCGCCCGGTGGTGCGCGGAGGCTCCCCGGTCTGGTGCTGCCCGGCCTGGCCAACGTGCACTCCCACGCCTTCCACCGGGCGCTGCGCGGTGACACCGCGCGTGGCACGTTCTGGACCTGGCGGGAGCAGATGTACCGGGTCGCGGCGAAGCTCGACCCGGACAGCTACTACCTGCTCGCGCGCGGCGTCTACGCGGAGATGGTGCGGGCGGGCATCACCGGTGTCGGCGAGTTCCACTACCTGCACCACGCGCCCGGCGGTTCCCGCTACCGCGACCCGAACGCGATGAGCCACGCGCTGGCACAGGCCGCCCACGACGCCGGAATCAGGCTGACGCTGCTGGACACCTGCTACCTCGCAGGTGGTTTCGACCGGGGACTCGACGAGGTTCAGCAGCGGTTCTCCGACGGCGACGCGACCGGGTGGGGCGAAAGGGCGGAGTCCTTCACCGCGCAGGACGTGCTGCTGGGTGCTGCGGTGCACTCGGTTCGCGCGGTCCCGGCCGAGGCGATCGGCGAGGTCGCCGGCTGGGCGCGTGACAGGAAGGTTCCCCTGCACCTCCACGTGTCCGAGCAGCGGGCGGAGAACGAGGCGTGCCTGGCGGCCCACGGTCGAACACCGGTGCAGCTGCTGGCCGAGTGCGGTGCTCTCGGTGAGGACGTCACCGCCGTGCACGCCACGCACCTCGCGGCCGGAGATGTGGCACTGCTGGGCGGCAGCGGAACCGGGGTGTGCCTGTGCCCGACGACCGAAGCGGACCTGGCCGACGGGATCGGTCCTGCCGGGGCTCTGGCGGTGGCGGGAAGTCCTCTATCACTGGGCAGCGACGGGCACTCGGTCATCGACGTCCTCGCCGAGGCGCAGGCCGTGGAGTCCTACCAGCGGTTGGCGACGGAAACCCGAGGGCACCACGAGCCGGGCGAGCTGCTCGCGATGGCCACAGCGCACTCCGCCATCGGGCGTCCCGATGCGGGACGGCTCGAAGCGGGAGCTCGCGCGGACTTCGTCGCGATCGACCTCGACAAACCGCGCTTGGCCGGTGTCGCGCTCCCGGTGATCCCGGCCGTGGCCCGCGCCGAGGACGTGCGCGAGGTGATCACCGACGGCAGGACCGTGGTCGCCGAGGGAACCCACACCACCATCGACACCGCGCGCGAACTGCGCGAATCCATCACGGCACTTCGAGCGTGAGGAAATAGGCGGCGATGTCATCCACTGTTATCACTGGAATAGGTGAACTCACGACCAACGACGACGAGCTCGGCACCCTCGCCGACGCGGCCGTGGTCGTCGACGGCGACCGGATCGCCTGGGTCGGTCACGCCGGATCCGCGCCGGAAGCGGACGAGCGCGTCGACGTCGAGGGGCGGGCGGTCCTGCCCGGCTGGGTGGACAGCCACACCCACCTCGTCTTCGCCGGCGATCGCACCGCCGAGTTCGCCGCCCGCATGTCCGGCCTGCCCTACCAGGCGGGCGGAATAGCGGCCACCGTCAACGCCACCAGGCAAGCCACCGACGCCGAACTCGTGGGAAACCTGCGCCGTCACGTCGAGGAAGCAGTCGCCCAGGGCACCACCTGCGTGGAGACCAAGACCGGCTACGGGCTGACCGTCGAGGACGAGCTGCGCGCAGCGAAGATCGCAGCCGCCGTCGCCGACGAGGTCACCTTCCTCGGGGCCCATCTCGTTCCGCCCGGAGCCGACGCGGCCGACTACGTGGAGCTGGTGTGCGGGGACATGCTCGACGCGGTCGCCGAACACGTCGGATGGTGCGACGTGTTCTGCGAGGAAGGGGCCTTCGACGTCGACCAGTCCCGTCGAGTGCTGCTGGCCGCCCGCCGGCGCGGCCTGGGACTGCGGGTGCACGGCAACCAGCTCGGACCGGGGCCGGGAGTGACGTTGGCGGACGAGGTGGGAGCGGCCAGCGTCGACCACTGCACCCACCTGGAGCCTTCCGACGTGGACGCGCTCGCGGCTTCTGACACCGTCGCGACCTTGTTGCCGGCCTGCGACCTGTCCACCCGCCAACCCCTTCCGGATGCCCGCGCGCTGCTCGACGCAGGGGCGACCGTGGCGCTCGCCAGCAACTGCAACCCGGGCTCGTCCTACACCTCGTCGATGGCCTTCTGCGTGACGACCGCGGTCCTGCAGATGCGGATGAGCGTGGCCGAAGCCGTCCGCGCGGCCACCTGGGGCGGGGCGCGTGCTCTGCGACGCGAAACCGGGGACGGTGCCGTCGGCGTGCTGCGCCCGGGCGCCCGGGCCGACCTCCAAGTGCTCGACGCGCCGAGCACGACATGGCTCGCGTACCGGCCTGGTGTTCCCCTGACCCGTGCTGTGTGGCGCGCAGGCGACCGCGTTCGATGAGGCGCCCTTCGCGTTTCTCGCCTTGACACCTTCCGGTCGTGAGCATGGGAACCTTCCTGTCAACACGGCCGCTGGTTCGTAGACTGCGCTCATGACCTGCGGTTCGAGACTGCCTCGGTGAACGATCGCGAGCGGATGCGGTCGGTGTTCGCTGAGGACGCCGACCTCTACGACCGGTGCCGTCCGGGCTACCCGGCGCAGCTGTTCGACGTGCTCACCGCGGCTGTCGGTGAAGGGGCCCGGGTGCTCGAGATCGGCTGCGGCACCGGGCAGGCGACCGTGCCGCTGGCCGCTCGCGGGTTCGCGGTCACCGCTCTCGAACCGGGGGAGGAGCTGGCCGAGATCGCCCGGCGTCACCTCGCCGATTACGTGTCCGCGCGGGTGGTGGTCGCCGCGTTCGAGGAGTGGCCGCTCCCGCGGGTGGGCTTCGACCTGGTCGTGGCGGCGACCTCGTTCCACTGGCTCGACCCCGCGGTGCGCATGGTCAAGGCCGCCGATGCGCTGCGTTCTCGAGGGGCGCTCGCCTTGGTCTCCACGCACCACATCGCCGGTGGCAGCGATGAGTTCTTCGCGCAGGTCCAGCAGTGCTATGAGCGATTCGATCCCCACATCGAGCCCGGGCAGCGCCTTCCGGTTGCCGACGAGGTCCCGGAGGACCCGGCGGAGTTCCACCGCTCAGCTCGTTTCAGCCCGCCGGAGTTCCACCGCTACGAGTGGGAAGCCCGCTACACGACAGACCAGTACCTGGGCCTGCTGATGACCTACTCGGGGCACCGGGTGATGTCGTCCCCGGCCCGTGACCGGCTGTTGGACTGCATCGGGCAGCGCATCGATGGTGATCACGGCGGGGTGATCACCAAGCGCTACCTGACGCAGCTCGCCCTGGCGAAGCGCTTCGGCTGATTCGGGTTTCATCGGCAAATGGTGCTAACATCGTCGAATGGCGATCAATCATGTGGAGCTGGACGCCGCTGCGGCGCTGTTCCACGGACTGTCCGACGGCACGCGGTTGGCCATCGTGCGGCGTCTCGCCGGAGGTGAGGCGCGAGTCGCCGATCTCGTGGAACACCTCGGACTGGCGCAGTCGACCGTGTCGGCGCACGTGGCCTGCTTGCGCGACTGCGGCCTGGTCGACGGCCGTCCACAAGGGCGACAGGTGTTCTACTCGCTTGCCCGGCCGGAACTGATCGAGCTGCTCACCGCCGCCGAAACCCTGCTCGCCGCGACCGGGAACAAGGTCGCCCTCTGCCCGAACTACGGCACGGAGACTCTCCACGACGAGGCCCGGCATGTGTGACGACGAGCAGCGGCACCGCCCAGCGCGCGTCGACGAGGCCGCTGCGGACGCCTGCGGCGACCGGTGCTGTGCGCGAACGGAGACCGTCATCGCGGACGCGCGACGTCGTGCACTGCAGCGGCGGGTGCGGTGGCTGGTCGGCGCCACGATCTCCTACAACGTGATCGAAGCGGTCGTGGCCATCAGCGCAGGCGCCGCCGCGTCCTCCACCGCGCTGATCGGGTTCGGGCTGGATTCGGTCATCGAGGTCGCCTCCGCGGCTGCGGTCGCGTGGCAGTTCGCCGGTTCCGACCCGGAAGCCCGCGAGCGAACCGCGCTGAAGGTGATCGCCGTGTCGTTCTTCGCGCTGGCGCTCTACGTGGCGGTCGAATCCGTGCGCAGCCTGCTCGGCGCGGAGGCCGCCGAACACTCCACCGCCGGCATCGTGGTCGCCTCCCTCTCACTGCTGATCATGCCGCTGCTGTCCTACGCGCAACGAAGGGCAGGGCGTGAAATCGGATCGGCGAGCGCCGTCGCCGACTCGAAGCAGACCCTGCTGTGCACCTACCTGTCCGGAGTGCTGCTCCTCGGGCTCGTCCTCAACAGCCTTCTCGGTTGGTGGTGGGCCGACCCGCTGGTGGGTTTGGTGATCGCGGCCGTCGCGGTCAACGAAGGCCGGCAAGCCTGGCGCGGTGAGCACTGCTGCTGATCCTCCCGCTGCCCTTGACTTCCAGCTAACTCGAAGTCAGAGGGTGGGCAGGAGCCGATCGAGAGCGGAGTGATCAGGATGCGTGCGGTGCAGGTGACGAAATTCGGGGGACCGGAGGTCCTGTCGGTGATCGAGAAGGCCGATCCCGCGCCACGACCAGGACAGGTCCTGGTGCGGATGGAGGCCGTGGACGTGCTGTTCCTCGACACGCGGCTCCGCCAAGGATGGGGGCGGGAGTACTTCGAGATGAACCCTCCCTACATCCCCGGAGACGGCATCGCCGGAGAAGTGGTCGCGCTGGGCGCGGACGTCGACCCGGCGTGGCTGGGCAAGAAGGTGGTCGCCAGCACCGAGAACAGCGGAACCTACGCCGAATTGGTCACCGTCGAGGAAACCGAACTCGTGGTGATCCCCGACGGACTGGACGAACAGGCTGCCGCGGTGCTCCTGCACGACGCCACCACCGCCATGCAGCTGGTCGACCACGCGGCCGTGCGCCCGGGAGAACGAGTGCTCGTCACCGCTGCGGCGGGCGGTGCCGCCTCCATCATCGTCCAGCTGGCCACAACCGCAGGGGCGAAGGTCATCGGTGCCGCGCGAGGCGAGGAGAAACTCGGCCTGGTGCGCGAACTCGGTGCCGAGCCGGTCGACTACAGCGCACCGGACTGGGTCGAGAAGGTCCGCGAACTGACAGGCGGCGTCGACGTCATCTTCGACGGCGCCGGCGGCGCATACGGGCGAGCCGCGTTCCAGTCCGCCGACAACGGTGCGCGCGTCATCACCTACGGCGCCTCCGACGAGGACTTCGCCGAGATCGACGCCGACGAAGCGCGGCGGCGCGACGTGACCATCACCGGGCTCCTCGAAATCCAGCACCTCTCGCGCCACCAGCGCAAGGACGTGCTCACCAAGGCGCTGGCAGAGGCCGCAGCCGGACACATCACCCCGGCCATCGGACGAACCTTCCGCCTCGAGCGCGCTGCTGACGCCCACACCGCCATCGAGCGGCGCGAGATCGTCGGGCGGGCGGTGCTGCGGGCGTGAACGTGGGCCCGGCCGCGCGTCCGGGGGTGCGCGGCCGGGGCCACCTCACTCGTCGTCGGCGTCGTCGCGTGCGAGGAAGGTCGCCAAACGCTCAGTGGCGTCCTCGAAATCCGGGTTGAGGTCCACGAAGGCCCGCATCCGGTCAGCGACCCACGCCAAGGTGACCTCGTCGTCACCGCGACGCTCTTCGAGTTCTTCAATGCCGCGGTCGGTGAAATACACCGCTTCCTCCTAGTGCTCCGTCGATCTTCGACGCGGTGTGGTTGGGAACAGCAGAGTACGAAACGGCCCTTCACCACAAGCGATGCGCCCCGGTCGAAGTGAGCGGAAGGTTCCCGTGCACACTCCGCCGACGGCACCCGAGCACGAAAAAGCGGGCCGCCGGCTCCCGAAGGAACCGGCGGCCCGCCTCAGCGAGAAGATCAGGCGAACGCGGTCTGCACGACCTCGGCCTGCTCGACCTCGTGGACCTTGGCCAGACCGGTGGCCGGAGCGGCCATCGGACGACGCGAAACCCGCTTGATCTTGCCGACCAGCTCCGGGAACTGCTCGTTCAGCGCCAAGCCCAGGAACGGCCACGCACCCTGGTTGGCCGGCTCCTCCTGCGTCCAGCGGACCGACTCCAGGTTCGGGTACCGCTCGAACAGGGCGCCCAGCTTGCGGTGCGGCAGCGGGTAGAGCTGCTCGAGCCGCGCGACCGCGGTGTCGGTGATGCCGTTCTTGTCGCGGTAGGCCGCCAGCTCGTAGTAGAGCTTGCCGGTGCACAGCACCAACTTGGTGACCTGCGACGGGTCCGGCTGAGCCGGGTCGTCGATCACCGAGGTGAACTTGCCCTCGGTGAAGTCCTCGACCGGGCTCGTCGCGGCCTTCAGGCGCAGCATCGACTTCGGCGTGAACACCACCAGCGGACGGTGGATGCCGTCCAATGCGTGCCGACGCAGCAGGTGGAAGTAGTTCGCCGGGGTCGACGGCATCGCGACCGTCATCGAGCCCTCAGCGCACAGCTGCAGCCACCGCTCGATGCGACCCGAGCTGTGGTCCGGGCCCTGGCCCTCCTGGCCGTGCGGCAGCAGCATCACCACGTCGGAGCGCTGGCCCCACTTGGCCTCACCGGACGAGATGAACTCGTCGATGATCGACTGGGCGCCGTTGAAGAAGTCACCGAACTGCGCTTCCCACAGCACCAGCGACTCGGGGTTGCCCACCGAGTAGCCGTACTCGAAGCCCAGAGCCGCGAACTCCGACAGCGCCGAGTCGTAGACCAGGAACTTGCCCTGGTCACCCGAGAGGTTCTGCAGCGGCGTGTACTCCGAGTCGTTCTTGCGGTCGATGAGCACCGAGTGGCGCTGACCGAACGTGCCGCGGCGGCTGTCCTGACCGGTCAGGCGGACCTGGCGGCCCTCCATCACCAGCGAACCGAACGCGAGCAGCTCGCCGAAGGCCCAGTCGATGCCACCCTCGCGGCCCATCTTGGCGCGACGCTCCAGGACCGGCTTCACGCGCGGGTGCGGGGAGAAGCCGTCCGGCAGGTTGATCTGCGCCTCGGAGATGCGCTCCAGCGCCTCCTGCGAGATCGCGGTGGACAGGCCACGCGGCACCTGCTGCTCGGCCTCGACCGACGGACTCGGTGCCGGCGGGTGCTTCTCCAGCTCGCGGACCTCGTTGAACACGTGCTCGAGCTGCGCCGCGTAGTCCTTGAGCGCCTTCTCCGCCTCGTCCACGGTGATGTCACCGCGGCCGATCAGCGACTCGGTGTAGACCTTGCGGACGCTGCGCATCTTGTCGATCGCGTCGTACATCTTCGGCTGCGTCATCGACGGGTCGTCGCCCTCGTTGTGACCACGGCGGCGGTAGCAGACCATGTCGATCACGACGTCCTTGCCGAACGCCTGGCGGTACTCCACGGCCAGCCGCGCGACCCACACGCACGCCTCGGGGTCGTCACCGTTGACGTGGAACACCGGCGCGCCGATCATCTTCGCGACGTCGGTGCAGTACTTGCTGGAACGCGAGTGCTCCGGAGCCGTCGTGTAACCGACCTGGTTGTTGACGATCACGTGGACGGTGCCACCGGTGCGGTAGCCGCGCAGCAGCGACAGGTTCAGCGTTTCGGCGACCACGCCCTGACCGGCGAACGCGGCGTCGCCGTGCAGCAGCACCGGCAGCACCGTGAAGCCCTCCTGGCCCTTGTCCAGGATGTCCTGCTTGGCGCGGACGATGCCTTCCAGCACGGGGTCCACGGCTTCCAGGTGGGAGGGGTTCGAGGTCAGCGACACCTTGGTCTCGCCGTCACCGAACATCCGGAAGTACTTGCCCTCGGCGCCCAGGTGGTACTTCACGTCACCGGAACCGTGGGCCTGCCCCGGGTCGAGGTTGCCCTCGAACTCGCGGAAGATCTGCGAGATCGGCTTGCCGACGATGTTGGCCAGCACGTTCAGGCGGCCGCGGTGCGGCATGCCGATGACGACCTCGTCGAGCTCGTTCGCAGCGGAGTTGTCCAGCACCGCGTCCAGTAGCGGAACCACGGTCTCGGCGCCTTCCAACGAGAACCGCTTCTGCCCGACGTACTTGGTCTGCAGGAACGTCTCGAACGCCTCGGCCGCGTTGAGCTTCGACAGGATGTACTTCTGCTCGGTCGAGTCAGGCTTGGTGTGCGGCTTCTCGACCCGCTGCTGCAGCCATTCGCGCTCGTCCGGCTCCAGGATGTGCATGTACTCCACGCCGACCGTGCGGCAGTAGGAGTCGCGCAGCACGCCCAGCACGTCACGCAGCTTCATCTTCTCGCGACCGGCGAAACCACCCACGGCGAACTCGCGGTCCAGGTCCCACAGCGTGAGGCTGTGCGACAGGACGTCGAGGTCCTCGTGGCGGCGCTGCCGGTAGTTCAGCGGGTCGATGTCGGCCATCAGGTGACCGCGGGTGCGGTAGGCGTCGATGAGCTCGAGCACCCGGGCGGTCTTGTCGACGGCGCCCTCGGGGATGTCCTGCGTCCAGCGCACCGGCTCGTAGGGGATGCGCAGCGACGCGAAGATGTCGTCGAAGAACCCGTCCTCGCCCAGCAGCAGCTGGTGCACGCGGCGCAGGAAGTCGCCGGACTCGGCGCCCTGGATGACGCGGTGGTCGTAGGTGGACGTCAGCGTCACGATCTTGCTGATGCCCATGTCGACCAGCGTCTTCTCGCTGGCGCCCTGGAACTCGGCGGGGTAGTCCATCGCGCCGACACCGATGATCGCGCTCTGGCCCTTGGTCAGCCGCGGCACCGAGTGGTTGGTGCCCGACGGGCCCGGGTTGGTCAGCGAGATCGTGGTGCCGGAGAAGTCGTCCGCGGTCAGCGCGTTGCTGCGCGCCTTGCGGATGATGTCCTCGTAGGCCTGCCAGAACTGGTAGAACGTCATGTCCTCGCAGCCCTTGATGGAGGCGACCACGAGGTTGCGCGCACCGTCCTTGCCCGGCATGTCGATCGCCAGGCCCAGGTTGATGTGCTCCGGCGTGACCGCTGCGGGCTTGCCCTTGGCGTCCTCGCCGTAGTGGCGGTTCATGTTCGGGAAGTCCTTGACCGCCCTGATCAGCGCGTAGCCGATCAGGTGCGTGAAGGAGACCTTCCCGCCCTTGTTCCGCTTGAGGTGGTTGTTGATGACGATGCGGTTGTCGAACAGGAGCTTGGCGGGCACCGCGCGCACGCTCGTCGCGGTGGGGACCGTCAGCGACTGGTCCATGTTCTTGGCGATCGCGGCCGCAGCGCCGCGCAGGGTCTGCACATCACCTTCTGCCTGCGGCTGCTTGACCGGGGCGGCCTTGGCGGCCTGCTGCGGAGAAGGCTTCGGAGCGGCGGCGGGCTTGGCCGCGGGTGCGGCGGCCGCCGGCGCGGACGCCTGACCGTTGGTCTCACTGGCGCGCGTCGCCGTGGCCGTCGGTGTCGGCGGCGCCGCAGTGCCGGCCGCAGCAGCGGTAGCGGTGTTCTCGTTTGTCGCCTGACCCGACTTGTAGTCGGCGAAGAATTCGTGCCACGCCGAGTCTACGGAAGTGGGATCTTGGAGGAACTTCTCGTACATCTCCTCGATCAACCACTCATTGGGGCCGAACTGTGACGCGGGGCTGCTGGACACGGCTGGCGTTCGCCTCGATCCATATGCTCGTGATTTACAGACACACTCGGGTACCAGGCTAGCCGCCCGATTCGCGAGGTTGACACACAGGACGGCCGTTTGGCTGATCGACTCTCGTCACAGAATCGATCAGGATCGTCCGGCCAGCGGGGATGTGTCCCCGTTCGGGCCATTCGACCGAACATCAACCGCTCCTGGTGCGCTTCGTTCGCTGATCAGCGCCGCTTGGCACTAGTCCATACGGGTTGTCGTACCTGTTCATTATGGCGTTTCACCGACACGCTGTGTTCTCAACTGGTAGCCGGATCGGCTCGCATCGCGGGATCCGCCCCGCGCGGTCGGCCGCAGCGCCCGTTTTGCCTGGCCGACGACGCCGGAGAGCGCCCGTTCGGCTTCGCTGCGTGCACGTGGAGGCACGGGTCGTGGCGATCGTGACAGAAAAGTTCCCTTCCTCACACCAGGCGGCGACCTCGAGGTGACATGCGAGAAACGTTCCCGCCGGGTCGAGGAGATGAGAGGAAGGGCCCCTCCCTCACGCGATGTTGCTCGTCTCCGCGGTGTCGTCCACCGTGCCGCCGTGGGCGTCGGACGCCCGCCACAGCCGGGCGTAGTACCCGCGACGAGCCAGCAGCTCCTCGTGCCCGCCCTGCTCGACGATGCGCCCGCCATCGACCACCACGATCCGGTCGGCGCGGGCCGCCGTGCCCAACCGGTGCGCGACGACGAACGTGGTGCGCTGCGCGGCGAGCCGATCGCTGGCGGCCACCACCATCGACTCGGTCGCCGGATCCAGCGCGGCCGTGGCCTCGTCCAGCAGCAGCACGTCGGGGTCGACGAGCTGAGCTCGAGCCAGCGCGACCAGCTGGCGTTGACCGGCCGACAGCCCCCGGCCGCGCTCACCGACCTCCTGGCGGAAGCCGTGCGGCAGCATCGAGATCCCCGGAAGGGCTCCCACCGCGCGAGCAGCCGCCTCCACCTCCGCCGGGCCGGCGTCCGGACGTGCGTAGGTGATGTTGTCGGCGACGTCGCCGGTGAACAGGTGCCCTTCCTGCGGCACCACAGCCAGCCGCTGGTGGAACGCCGCCAGGTCGTAGCCGCGCACGTCCGTCCCATCGACCAGCACCGCGCCCTCGGAGACGTCGTAGAACCGGGCGATCAGCTTGATCAAGGTCGACTTGCCCGCGCCCGTGGCTCCCACCAACGCCACCGTTTCGCCAGGCCGCACCCGCAGGTTCACCTCCCGCAGCGCGTACTGCTCGGTACCGGGGTAGCGGAACGACACCGCTCGCAACTCCACCTCCCCGCGGAACCGCTCGGGCACCTCCACCGGCTGGGCGGCGGCAGGCACCGACGTCGGCGTGCGCAGCAGGTCGCCGATGCGTCGCAATCCCACCCTGGCCTGCTGGTATCCGTCGAAGACGCTGGACAGCTGCTGCACGGGCGAGAAGAACAGGCTCAGGTACAGCAGGAAAGCGACCAACACCCCGGCCGTCATCCCACCCGAAGCGACCCGGGCAGCGCCGACCCCCAGCACCGCCGCCTGCGCGATCTCCGACAGCAGCGCCACGAACGGGAAGTAGGTGGCGATGTAGCGCTGCGCGCGCAGGCGCGAACGCCGGTAGGCGTCGCTGCGCTGCGCGAACACCTTCGCCGCATGCCCCTCGCGGCGGTGCGCCTGGGCCACCCGCATGCCCGAGACGTTCTCCTGCAGATCGGCGTTGACCGTGCTGACCCGTTCCCGGGCTTCGGCGTAGGCCGTGGAGGAAACCCTGCGGAAGACGATCGTGGCGACCACCAGGACCGGCAGCACGGCCATCGCCACCAACGCCAGCGACGGGTCGGTGATCAGCAGGGCTCCGGCGATGCCCAGCAGCGTCAGCACGCTGACCACGAACGTCGCCAGGCCCGTCTGCAGGAACGTCGACAGCGCGTCGACGTCGGTGGTCATGCGGGTCATGATCCGCCCGGCCAGCTCCCGCTCGTAGAAGTCCAGCCCGAGCCGCTGCAGGTGCGCGAAGCTGCGCAGCCGCAGCACGTACAGGAGGGTTTCGCCGGTGCGAGCGGTGATCACCGTCTGCAGCTTGATCACCAGCCACCCGCCGGCGACCAGCAGCCCCGCCAGCCCCGTGGCCAGCCACAACGCGTTGAGGTTCGCGGTCCCGACGCCGCTGTCGATGCCGTGCCGCACCAGCGACGGCAGCAGCACCGAGGTCAGCGCGTCCCCGGCGACCAGGGCGACCGTCAGCAGCAGCCCCCACCGGATCGGCCGGAGCAGCCGCGCCAGCCGGAACTCCGGGTCCGGGGCGGTGGGATCGGTTCCCCTCACCCGAGGCAGGTCGCGGGTCGGCGGCAAAGCGCGGATTCCCTCCACCAGCTCCGGCGTAGGCGGAGCCGACGCGGTGCTCATGCCGTGGCGGCCCGCGGAGGTCACCACGGGACCTTCGGCCGACCACTCGGCCGGCTGCTCCTGCGGCCACAGCTCCGGGGTGATGCCGTCGGGGGAGACCTCGACGTGCTCGTCACGCGGGTCGTCGATCGTTTCCCCCGGCCCCGCCAGCAGCGAGCGGAACAGCTCACACCGCTCCCGCAGCTCAGCCTCGGTGCCGACGTCCACGACGCGCCCCTCGTCGAGCACGGCGACCCTGTCGGCCAGCGCCAGCGTCGAGCGGCGGTGCGCGATGAGCAGCGTGGTGCGCTGCGCGGTCACCGAACGCAGCGTGTCGTGAATGGCGGCTTCCGTCGCCGGATCGACAGCCGACGTCGCATCGTCGAGCACTAGCACCCGTGGGTTGGACAGCAGCGCCCTCGCCAGCGCCACGCGCTGCCGCTGGCCCCCGGACAGGGTCAGACCGCGTTCGCCGACCGCGGTGTCGTACCCGTCGGGCAGGCCGGTGATGAACTCGTGGGCCTCCGCGCCCTTGGCGGCGGCGATCACGTCGTCCTCGCTCGCGTCGGAACGCCCGTAGGCGATGTTGCCGCGAATGGTGTCCGAGAACAGGAACGCTTCCTCGAAGACGACCCCGACCGCGCTGCGCAGCGAATCCAGCCGCAGGTCGCGGATGTCGAAGGTCTCCTCGGTGTCAGTGGAGCCGATCGCGATGCGCCCCGAGTGGACGTCGTAGAACCGGGGAAGCAGCAGCGACACCGTTGACTTGCCCGATCCCGCCGGCCCCACCAGGGCGACCGTCTCGCCCGGGCTGACGCGCAAGGTCGCCTCCTGGAGCACCGGTTGGTCGCGGGTGTAACCGAAACCGACCTCGTCCAGCCGGACCTCCAGCGGGCCCTCGGGCAGTGAGCGGGCGTCCGGCTTCTCCTCGACCTCGGGCTGCGAGTCGGTGAGCTCGTGGATGCGCTCCACCCCGGCCCTGGCCAACTGGGCCTGGATCATCACGCTGGAGAGCATTCGGGCCGGTCCGGACAGCATCGCCACGTAGCCGGCGAATGCGACGAAGGTTCCCAAGCTCACCTGGCCCTGGAAGACCAGCCAACCCCCCAGACCCAGCACACCCACCTGACCGGCGGCGGGAAGCGTCGCCAGGCTCGCCGCAGGAAGGGACGTCATCCGAGCCGCGCGCAACCGCTCGGCGAACAGCCGCCGCGCCCGCGACTCCAGCCGGCCGATCTCGCGCTTCTCCTGGCCGAAGCCCTTCACCACGCGCACACCGGTGACGGTCTCCTCGACGTGCTGGGCGATGTCGGCCGCGCGCTGCTGCGCTGACCAGGTGGCGGGGAACAGCTTCTTCTTGCTGCGCGCGGTGACCACGGCGATCAGCGGCGCCACGATGAGCGCCACCACCGTCAGCAGCGGCGACAGCCACAGCATCGCCGCGATCGCGAACACCGCCAGCACCGCTGTGCCGGCCGCCAGCGGCAACATCGACAGCAGCGAATGCACGAGCTGCAGGTCGCTGATGGAACGCGACACCACCTGCCCGGTGCGCAGCGCGTCCTGCTTGCCCCCGTCGAGACGCTGCATGGCGGCGAACACCGCCCGCCGCAGGTCGTGCTGCACGTCCAGCGCCAGCCGGCCCGCGCTGTAGCGGCGGACGAAGGCGGCGCCGAACCGGAACACGCCCAACACCAGCAGCACGATCACGATCCACCACAGCCGCTCGGTGCTGCGCGCCACGGCGTCGTCGACCGCGAGCTTGGTCAGCAGCGGGACCAGCGCCTCCAACCCCACCGCGGTCACGGAGGCGCCCATCGCCAACACCAGTGCGACCGGGTGGCGCCGACAAGCGGCGAAGAGGCGACGGATCCAGCCGCCGGAGGAACGGCGGGGATTCTCGGAGTCGCTCACCCCGCCAGGTTAGGCCTCGGCACCGACGGCGCAGCACCGCCGATCCTGCGGTGTGACCGGCGCCAACGGGTGAGGAAGGGAACCTTCCTGCCATTTCGGTCGGCGCGGCGCCCGGGGTGGCAGAAAGGTTCCCTTGCTCACGCCACGTCGCGCCGCGCGCCCACGAACCAGCCACCGGCCACGAACAGCGCGGTGTAGCCGAGGAACGTCAGCAGACTGGCCCACCACGGGTGGCCGTAGCTGCCGCCGAAGAACAGGTGCAGGAGTTCGAACGCGGTGCGCGGTGTGTTCGGTTCGTTCGGGCCCGCGACCGCGGAGACGAACAGCGGCACCGCCAGGTTGGACACGATTCCGTTGCCCGCCGAGCCCGGCAGGTAGGGCTCGATTCCGGACACGGCGGTGTCGATCAGGCTGAACGACAGGATGAACTCGACCACGAACTTGTAGACCAGCGGCAGGATGACCACCAGCACGGCGTTGGCGATCAGCGCGCCGAACCCGACCCCGAGCAGCGTCCACAGCAGCATCGACAGCACGCCCGCTCCGCCGACGCTGAGCCAGCTGCCGAACCCGCCGAAGTTGCTCATGTCGTGGCCGGCGCCGAGCAGGGCGCCGAGGCTGGCGAACAGCACGTTCGCCAGCCCGTAGAGCACTCCGATGCTTGCGCAGGCGATCAACTTCGCCCACAGCACGGAGCTGCGCGGGTTCGCGGTGAGATACGTAGTGGTGATGGTCTTGGCGCGGAACTCGCTGGCGAAGGCCATCGCGCCGAACAGCAGCGCGAAGATCGTGCCGAAGTTCGTCGACAGCGCCACCGACAGCAGACCCAGCGGGAGCGACGCGCTGAACTCCTCGACCATGTCGATGATTCCGCCGAACGCGGTGCCCAGCCAACCGGCGGCGAACCCCAGAACCACCACGGGGATCAGCAGCGCCCACCACAGGCTGGTGGTGAAGATCTTCCGGTACTCGGCCTTGATCAGCCCGATCATCACACGCTCCCGCCACTGCCCGGCTGGCCCGGCCCAGCCCACGTCTGCGATGTCGGCGGGGCGTATTGCGGAAGTCCCGTGAACTGCCCCTGGGTGAGGTGGAAGAACAACTGCTCCAGATCGACGCGCTCGTCCTGCATCCCGTAGAGCGCGACCCCGGCCTGCAACGCCAGGTCGGCGACCGCGCGGGAGTCGGCCCCGAGGACGGCCAGCCGCCCGTCCGGGAGGTATTCGACCCCGTAACCGGCTGCCTGGAGCTCGGAGACCAGCACCTCGGGGGAGTCGGCCTGCACCAGGGCGCGTGACTGCTGAGCGGCGCGGAGTTCTTCGATGTGCCCGTCGTAGACGCACCGGCCCTGGCTGATGATCACCAACCGGTCCACGGTGTGCTCGATCTCGCGCAGGAAGTGGCTGGACATCAGCACGGTCCGGCCCCCGGCGGCGAAGGCCTGCAGGAAGCCCCGCAGCCACGCGATGCCCTCGGGGTCCAGTCCGTTCGCGGGTTCGTCGAGGATCAAGATCTGCGGGTCGCCGAGCAGCGCGGTGGCCAGTGCCAGGCGCTGCCGCATGCCCAGCGAGAACCCGCCGGTCTTGCGGTCCCCGGCGGCGGCGAGCCCGACCAGCTCCAGCGCCCTGTCGACCTGCCCGTCGGGGATGTTCATGGCGGCCGCGTAGCAGCGGAGGTGGTGGCGCGCGGTGCGGCTCGGGTGGAATCCGTGCGCGTCGAGCACGGCGCCGACGACCCCACCCGGGTTCGGCAGCCGGTTGAACGGCAGTCCGTTGATGGTCGCGGTGCCCGACGTGGGCGTGACCAGGCCGAGGATCATGCGCAGTGCGGTGGTCTTGCCCGCTCCGTTGGGGCCCAGGAAGCCGGTGACCGCGCCGCGCTGCACCGTGAAGCTGAGGTCTTGCACCGCGTGCACGGGGCCGAATCTCTTGTTCAGCCCTTGCACGTCGATGCGACCGCTGCCGTCGTGCACACGCCCTCCCACGTCCGGTCACCCGTCAGTGTGTCACCCCTGATGGCTCCATCCTGCCGGACAGGTCGGGCCGTGAAGGTGAGGTGTCGTGGCCGCCGCGGGTCGCGGATGCCGGACGCGGGGGCGTGCAGCAGGTCAGGCCCGTTCGACCACCGCTGCGCGGTAGATCCGGCTGTGGTCGGTTTCCAGTCGTTCGGCCAGCGGCGGTGGGGTCGTCGGCCCGGTCGTGAGGTCGGGGCGGATGAACTCGTCGGTGTCCCAGTCGGACGGCCCGGGGCCGGTGGCGGACACGATCGGCTCGGGGATCACCGCGACGGCGTGTTCGGGATTTCGGGGGAGGTGGGACCGGGTTTGGCGGCCCAGTCGGGCGCGGCGCTCCGATGATCCGGAACGTTCGGTGATCAGCTGGTGGTGCGCGGCCTGCCACACCTTGCAAGGCCAGGGTCTGCGGCGCAGCGTTCCCCGGCAGGACGGGCAGCGCCCGTCGGAGTCCGGCTCGTGATCGTCTAACAGGGTTCGAAGGGCTCCGGTAAAGCGATGCAGCTCGGTTCGGGCAATGGGTAGCAGCACTTCGTGGGCGTCTTCGCCCATCACTCGGTCCAGGGCGTCGAGCCGGTCGAGAACCGCCTTGCGCAGTGCCGTGTCCGTCACGTTTATCTCCCACCCGTCAGCGCGTTTTCCTGCGTCGGAGTTTCCGCTGGAGAGCAACGGGTGATCAGTCACCCGTCGTTACTCCGATGGGTGACATCGGCATCGTGGGTTCACGCCTGCACGGGCACCCGACCAGACTCACCCCATCGAGTGGTTATCGATTCGGCTGGCAATTGGCGGCGAAGTGCTCGCTCGCGTCGTCGGCAAACCGGCGATCTTCCCCTACACTGAGAGTGGCGGCCTGCTCCCGGTGACCCCCAGGCTGGTTGAGCGGGCCGCCCCTATTTGCCTTTTCGCGGCGAATCCGATTCCTGGAAGCGGCGAATTGCACCGCATTCGCCAACTCGGTTACCGGCCAACGAATTCGAATTAGAACTCGGTGCAAATTCCCGAGTGGGCCGTCGCTGTCGATGTGAGCAGGGGAACCTTCCTGTCACAGCGGAGCGGACGGGCCATGAGGAAGGGAACCTTCCGCGCAGCCCGTCCGCTCCCAGACACCGGGAGACGTCAGTCCAGGACGCTGCTCAGCGCCACCGCGGTGCGGCCGTGGGCCTCGGCGACGGCCTGGTTGACCAGGTCGCCGGCGTGCGTGTTGAGGCCGCCGGCCAGCGCGGCATCCGCGCGGCACGCCTGCTGCCAACCGGCGTCGGCGATGCGCAGCACGTAGGGGAGCGTCACGTTGGTCAGCGCGTGCGTGGAGGTGTTGGGCACCGCGCCCGGCATGTTCGCCACGCAGTAGAAGACCGAGTCGTGCACCCGGTAGGTCGGGGCGTCGTGCGTGGTCGGCCGGGAGTCGGCGAAGCAACCGCCCTGGTCGATGGCGATGTCGACCAGCACGCTGCCGGCCTTCATCTCCGAGACCATGTGGTTGGACACCAGTTTGGGGGCCTTCGCGCCCGCGATCAGCACCGCGCCGATCACCAGGTCGGCAGCCCGAACCGACTGCTCGACCGTGTAGCGGTTGGACGCGACCGTGCGGATCTGGCCGTGGAAGTCGCGGTCGATCTCGCGCAGCTTGTCGACGTTGGTGTCCAGCAGTTCCACCTCGGCACCCATGCCCAAGGCCACCCGCGCCGCGTTGAGGCCGGCGACACCGCCGCCGATCACCACGACCCGCGCCGGGTGAACCCCGGGAACTCCGCCGGGCAGCACACCCCGACCACCGCTGGGCCGCATGAGCGAATGTGCCCCCACCAGCGGCGCCAACCGCCCGGCGACCTCGCTCATCGGCGCCAGCAGCGGCAGCCCGCCGTCCCCGGTCTGCACGGTCTCGTAGGCGATGCCGGTGATGCCCGAGGCCAGCATCGCGTCGGTCAGCTCAGCGGAGGCGGCCAGGTGCAGGTAGGTGAACAGCACCTGGTCCCGGCGCAGCCGCGGGTACTCCTCGGCGATCGGCTCCTTGACCTTGAGCACGAGGTCGCCTTCGCTCCACACGTCGTCGGCCGTGGCCAGCACCTTCGCGCCGGAGGCGAGGTAGTCCTCATCGGGAATGGAGGAGCCGGCACCGGCATCCGCTTCGACGAAAACGTCGTGACCGCGGGCGGTCAACTCGTGCACACCGGCTGGGGTGATCGCGACCCGGTACTCGTTGTTCTTGATCTCGCGAGGCACTGCGATCTTCACCGTGGGTCCTTTCGTCGTGTGGAAACAACGATCGGACGACGTGACGCGCAGCGCATCATTTCCACGGCATGAGATTGGGCGGGGGTGTTTGTGCCACCAGCACAACGCCCGTGCGTGCGGGCAGGGCGGAAGTGACAGATCGGTTCCCGTGCTCGTGATCGCCGCGCCCGCCGTCCCCGGCTCAGCCGTGCTGCGCCCAGCGCTCGGCCAGCAGCTGCACCAGCAGCGCGGACCGGACGTCCGCGTCGTCGAGATCGACCTCCACCAGCTGGCCGATCCGCTTCATCCGGTACCGGAAGGTGTTGGGGTGTACCCGGAGTTCACGGCTCGCCTGCCGGGGGTCTCCCGGATGCCGCAGCCACGCGTGCAGGGTGGCCTGGTATTCGGTGCCCTGCCCGCGATCGTGCTCCCGCAGCACCCCCAAGGGGCCCAGCGCGGCAACACCGGCGTCGGTGGCCGCGCCGGCCATCCGGCTGAGGACCAGCAGGTGCCACAGGTCCTCGTAGACCGCGACGGGTTGCCGCACCAACCCCGTGCGCAGCATCCCGATCAGCTCATCGGCCTGGGCTCGGGAGCCCGGGATGTCGGTGACCGCCACGGAAGTTCCCACCGCGACGAGCGGACGAGGGGACAGGTCGTGCGACAGCAGCGCCTGTCGCAGCTCCGGCCAGCCGCCGCCACGAGCCCGGTCGGGCACCAGCGCGTAGAGCACGGTGCCGATCTCGGTGACCAGCGGCCGTCGTCCGATGCCCCGCGTGATCCACTCCCACATCGCCAGCCGCTGGCCCTCGGCCGGCCCGTCGGAGGCGGGCATCTCGATCGCGATCACGCGGTGCTCCTCGTTGGGCACCGCCAGTTCGCTGGCCGCCGCCCGCCAGCCGTCACTGCCGTCGAGCAGCAGCCGCACCTGCTCGGCCGTCCTCCGCCGCTGCACGTCGGCGACCGCGCGCCAGCGCAACAACTGCAACGCCACCAGCGGTGCGGTGTCGGCGAAGGCGGTCGCGCGCTCCTCCGAGACGGGGCCGGGCACCACCGCCCACATCGAGCCCAGCAGCTCGCCGCCCATCCTGATCGGCATCACCAGACGCGGCAGCGTCCCGTCCTGCTGAGCGGGCACGAAGATCGCCGAACTGCCCTTGATGAGCTGCCGGAACGTGCCGCGTGCGCGGAACTTCGCGAGCACGTCGTCCGGTTGTTTGCGACCCATGATCGTGGAGACCCGCGCCGGGTCGGTCAGGTCCTGCCTGGCCGAGTACGCCAGAACCTGCGAATGGGCGTCTTCGATGGTCACCGGCGCGTCCACGACGTCGGCGACCGCATCGGCGAGCCTGAACAGGTCCGCGACACCGATACCGCTCTCCTCCGCCTGCCTGATCCCGCCCGCCAAGGCCGCGCGGATCAGCCACACCAGCTGCGCCCACGCGGTGCCGGGACGCACCTCCACCAGTGCCACGTCGGCGCCGCGCACGGCTTCCACGACAGCGGCCTCGGCCGACACCGGTGGCTTGAGCAGCACCGCGGCCGCGCCCTGCTCGCCGCAGTCGCGCACCAGCCGCACCGCCTGCTCGACGTCGCTGATCCCCACACCCAGCACCAGGTCGCCGCCGGTCGCCGTCGTGGGCTGATCCGGTTCGGCGATCACCACGTCACCGGCGACGGTGTTGGGCTCCGGGCTGATCACGGTGCGCAGCAGGGCCGGGCCCACCCTCTCGACCAGTGCCCGGATGTCGAGCATCGAAGGGTCCTCCTCGACCAAGGGCGTGCCGGCGGAGATCACATGTGCATTGACAGTCTCGCTGGCCCGTTTATCGTTGCTGAGCAAGCCGACAATCGCATACCGGCCATCGACCCCGTGCGGGAGAGACCCTGCCATCAGTGCAGGGCGCCGAAGGAGCAACACTCCCCAGCAAACTCTCAGGCACCCATGACCGCTCGGGCGAGGCAACTCTGGAAAGCGTCCGTCGTCACCGACGGGCCACCCACGGTGCAAGCCGCTCGCGCGGCGAAGCTCTCAGGTTCCGCAACAGAGGGGGAGGCCCAGCCGAAACCGGGGACCGACGTCCCTTCGAAACAGCTATGGAGCCTCCCTCATGACGCTGCCCACGAACCTGTCCTACACCGAAGAGCACGAGTGGATCGACGACCGCGGCGAGGTCGCGCGCATCGGCATCACCGAGCACGCCGCCAGCGCCCTGGGTGACATCGTCTTCGTCCAGCTCCCCGAGGTCGGTGACCAGATCGAGTCCGGCCAGGCGTGTGGTGAGCTGGAGTCCACCAAGTCCGTCAGCGACCTGTTCGCGCCCGTCACCGGCGAGGTCGTGGCCATCAACGAGTCCGTTGTGGACGACCCGGCCGTGGTCAACTCCGACCCCTACGGCGAGGGCTGGCTGATCGAGGTGCGCGTCACCGAGACGGGCGCGACCCTCACCGCAGAGCAGTACTCCGAATTGATCAACGAGTAGCCGCGGAGCCCGGAACGAGGCGAGGCGATCAATGACGATCAGTGTCTTCGACCTGTTCTCGGTGGGGATCGGCCCGTCCAGTTCGCACACGGTGGGGCCCATGCGCGCAGCGCAGCGGTTCACCGCGAAGCTGCGGGCGAACGGGACCATCTCCAAGGTCAACAGGGTCAATGCGGAGTTGTTCGGTTCCCTTGGCGCGACCGGTCGCGGTCACGGCAGTCCGAACGCGGTCCTGCTCGGGCTGGAAGGGCATCGCCCGGAGTCGGTGGATCCGGTGGCCGGCGCGCAGCGCGTCGACGAGATCGACGAGAGCGGGCTGCTGCGGCTCGGCGGTGATCACGTGCTGTCGTTCACCAGTGCGCGAGACCTGGTGCTGCACCGGCGCAAATCGCTACCGGACCATCCCAACGGCATGCGCTTCACCGCCCTCGGCAACGACGGGAGCGAGCTGGAGTCGGCGGTCTACTACTCGGTGGGCGGCGGCTTCGTCGTCGATGAGGACGCGGCCGGCGCCGATCGGATCAAAGCGGATGACACAGCGGTTCCCATGCCCTTCAGCACGGGCGCCGATCTGCTGATCCAAAGCGCCGAGTCGGGTCTGCCGATCAGCGGGGTGATGCTCGCCAACGAGCTGTCCTGGCGGGAGGAACCCGCGGTGCGGGCGGGGCTGCTGGACATCTGGCGGGTGATGCGGGAATGCGTCGACAACGGTTGCCGCAACACCGGTGAGCTGCCCGGCGGCTTGAAGGTGCGCAGGCGCGCGGCCGAGTTGGCCGCGAAGCTGACCGCTCAGGACGATCCGCTGGAGTGGGTCACCCTGTTCGCGCTGGCGGTCAACGAGGAGAACGCCGCGGGCGGGCGCGTGGTGACCGCGCCGACCAACGGCGCGGCGGGCATCGTGCCCGCGGTGCTGCACTACTACGCGCGGTTCGTGCCGGGTGCCGACGAAGACGGCGTGGTGCGCTTCCTGCTCACGGCCGGGGCCATCGGGGTGCTGTTCAAGGAGAACGCGTCGATCTCGGGTGCGGAGGTCGGCTGTCAGGGTGAAGTCGGTTCGGCGTGCTCGATGGCCGCAGCAGGTTTGGCCGAAGTGCTCGGTGGCACGCCGAGCCAGGTGGAGAACGCCGCGGAGATCGCGATGGAGCACAACCTGGGGCTCACCTGCGATCCGATCGGCGGTCTGGTGCAGATCCCGTGTATCGAGCGCAACGCGGTGGCCTCGGTCAAGGCGATCACCGCTGCCCGGATGGCGTTGCGCGGCGACGGAACGCACTTCGTGTCCCTCGACAAGGTCATGAAGACGATGCGGGAGACCGGACGCGACATGAAGGTCAAGTACAAGGAGACCGCACGCGGCGGATTGGCCGTCAACGTCATCGAGTGCTGAGCGGCGGCCCGAGGTGAGGATGGGAACCTTCCTGTCATCACCTCGGGCCGCTCTGCTGCGCTGACCTGCGACATCGAAATCTCATGCGATCAATGACGGGACGCGTGCGCACCATTTAGTTGTGCACAACTTAATTGTGCGCTACGGTTTGTCTCGTGACGACGGAATCGACGCTGGACCGGCTGCTCTGCTTCGCGCTGCACAGCGCGTCGCGGGCCTTCACCAACCTCTACCGGCCGTTCCTCGACGAGGTCGGCCTGACCTACCCGCAGTACCTCGTGATGCTGGTGCTGTGGGAGCGCGAGTCGCTGACGGTCAAGGAACTGGGAAGCCTCCTCCGGCTCGATTCGGGAACGTTGTCGCCGCTGCTGAAACGACTCCAGACCCGTGGGCTGCTCGTCCGCACGCGCAGCGAGACCGATGAGCGGTCCGTTCGCGTCGAGGTCACCGACGAGGGGCGCGCGTTGCGGCAGCAGGCGCGCGACATCCCGCAGCGGATGGTCTCCGCGACCGGGATGGACCTCGGCGAGGTCGAGCAGCTGCGGTCCACGTTGGAAAACCTGACGACCACGTTGAACGACGCGGCACGCCGGGTCACCGAGAATCGGGAGACGAAGGCATGACAGTTCTCTACACGGCGGAGGCCACCGCGACCGGCGAAGGTCGCAGCGGACGCACGCGCACCTCGGACGGCTTGGTCGACCTCGAGCTGGCCATCCCCAAGGAGATGGGCGGCCCCGGCGGGGCCACCAACCCCGAGCAGCTGTTCGCGGCCGGCTACTCCGCCTGCTTCCACAGCGCACTCCAGCTGGTCGCCCGCAAGCAGAAGGTCGACATCGAGGGCTCCTCGGTCACCGCCGAGGTCGGTATCGGCAAGAACGGTGACGGAGGCTTCGGCCTCAACGTCTCCCTCCTCGTCGACCTGCCCGGCGTTGCCGAGGAACAGGCTCAGCAGATCGCCGAAGCCGCGGACGCGGTGTGCCCGTACTCCAACGCGGTGCGCGGCAACATCGGCCTCGAAGTCCGCGTCGCCTAGGCGAACAGTACGTACACCGCGCCGGTCGCCCCGGCGAGCATCGCCAGCACCGCTGTCGCGGCGGGCAAAGCCCCGCCCGGCAGCGGTGCTTTCGCGCGCAGACGCCGATCGCTGCGCTGGTGGCGCCGCCACACCAGCCACGCCACCACCCCGCTGACGGGCAACGTCGTCAGCGCGCACACGACCGCGGCCATCGCGCTGTGGTGCGAGATCAACTTGAGCAGCACCAGCAGGCTCACGGTGAACGCCAACGCCGTGCGCAACCAGGCGAGGGTCGTGCGCTCGATCTGCAACCCCGGATCCCAGGGCTGGTGCTCGCCCACCTCAGAACCCGGTCACGAACAGCAGCACGCAGGCCGCCACACCGATCACACCCAAGCCGTAGCCCAGCACCGGAGCCAGGCGCGGAGCGGGCAGCGGCTTGCCCCGGCGCAGCGCGCGTTCGGTGGCCACCCACCTGGTGAAAGCCGTACCGCTGCACAGAACCCCGGCCAGCAGCAACGCGACCGCCAGCACGGTGCGGATGTCGCTGGGCTCAGCGGACACGGCGTTGAGTGCCTCAACACCGACCCCACCGGCCATCAGCGCCAACGCGGTGCGGATCCACGCCAGGAACGTCCGCTCGTTGGCGAGCGTGAACCGGGGGTCGGGCTCGTCGCCCGCCTCGTAGAGCCGCCGCGGCCAGCGCGCGCTCTCACCTTCGCCATCGGTCGCCATGGCCTCACGTTATCTCCTCCGAATGGCGCAACGAGCCGGTGCCCTGCGGGAAGCGCGAATCCGGCGACGGCTCGGCTCGAGATGGCAGGAAGGCTCCCATGCTCGGAACCCGCGGTCACAAGGCCAAGGGCATGTCGCCGCCGAACAGCTCCGGCTTGTGCCCGGTGATCGTGAGGTACCCGTCCGCGTCCAGCTCGCCGACGTCGCCCGTGGACAGCCACCCTTCGGCATCGGTGACGGGACGGACCATCCCGTCGGCCTCCAGGTAACCCGCGCACACCAGCGGTCCGCGCAGCAGCACTTCGCCGTCGGACGCGATGCGCACCTCCATGCCGGGCATCGCCCGGCCGACCGTGCCCGTGCGGCGGGCGTCGGGACGATTCGTGGTGGCGCAACCGGTCGTCTCGATCAGGCCCCACAGCTCGCAGACGTCCAGCCCGACGCCGTTGAACAGCTCCAGCACCTCGGGGTCGAGCGGTCCGGAACCGATCGACGGCCACACCGTCCGATCCAGCCCGACGCGGGCCCGCACCCGCTCGCGGTCCCGGGGCGTTCGGCGCTGCTCCGCTGGAACGCTGCGCAGCAGACCGGCAAGCTGCGACCACACCTGCGGCGAGGCGAAGAACAGCGCGGGCCGGGCTCTCGGCAGCTCGTCGAGAACCTCGTCGCGATCACCGCAGAAGTGCACGTGCGCGGCGTCGTGGATCGCCGCGTAGACGCCCACGACGCGTTCGGCGATGTGGCTCAGCGGCAGGTAGCTCAGGCGCGCGGTGTGCGGTTCGGGTCGGGTGAGGTGGTGCAGCGCGGCGGCGGCGAAGCAGATGTTGCTGTGGGTCAGCACCACGCCCTTGAGCCGATCGCTGTCCTCGCTCGGGTAGATGATGGCCGCCGGTGTCGCAGGGGTGACCGGTGCGCTTTCCCGCCGCAGCAGACCGGGGTCGTCGATCAGCCGTTGCGCGCCGTGTCTTCGCAGTTCGGACCACGTTCGGAAGCGGTGGTCCGCGCTGATCATCACCGCTTCGTCGAGCACCACGACGTGTTCGACAGTGCTGTCGTTGCGCAGCGCTTTCGCCCACCGCCGCAGCTGGTCGTTGCTCTCCAGCACCACCACTCGGGCGCGGCTGTGGGTGGCGATCGCGTGCACCTGGTCCTGGCTCAGCGCCGGGTGCAGGGTGCTGGGAACCGCGCCCAGATGTGTTGCGGCGACGTCTGCGAGCCAATGCTCGGCTCGGTTGGACATCATCAGCAGGATCGTCTGGCCCCGCTGCAAACCGAGTTCGCTGAGAGCTGCGGCCAGCAGCGCCACCTCCTCGCCCGCCTGCTTCCAGGTGAGGGTCCGGCCGTCGTCGGTCAGCGCGGGCTGGTCCGGGAACTGCGCGGTGTTGCGGGAGAACAGTCGTGGGATCGTCGTTTCCAGTGCTGCCTCGGCCCAGTCGTCCAAGGTGCTCATCGCAGCCGATCTCCCCTCGCCCCGAACAGCGGTTGCGATTGACGCGCGTTGAGGCGATGAAACCTGATCAGGCCCGGTCGAAGCCAGCGCCGAAAGCTGGAATCACGTTCCGACGAACCGGTTCACTTCGCTGATTTTCCGGAGAAATCAGGAGGAATCAGACGTGGTCGCGGATGACGTCGTTGACGGCGCGCTGAAAGCCGTTGACCAGCACCTGAATGGTCAAGGGCCGGAGCTGGTCGGTCACCGCGCGCACTCGCTCGCGCTCGTCCTCCGGGCGCCCGTGCTCCATGTACGGCCGCAGCACGTTCTCCGCGAACAGCTCCCGAAGCTCGGTGGCGATCTGCGCGGTGTGCCGTTCGACGATCCCCTTGGCCTGCACCAGCATCTCCAGCGGCAGCGCCAGGTCGAGGATCTGCAGGCCCACTCCCAGCATCGCCGGGCTGGGCAACCGCAGCTCGTCGGAATCGTCGATGCGTTGCAGGATCCCCAGTTCCACCAGGTGCGCGACCAGCTCGTCGTCGAGGTGACGGCCCGCGCGGCGGTCCAGCTCGTGGCGGTCCAGGTCTTCGGCGTGCTCGTCGGTCCACGGCGCGATCAGCGCGCGCTGCAAGGCGAGTTCGTCCGGCGAAGAACCCTCCGGGATGCGCTGCAGGTGCCGCTCGATCGCGGACAGGGTGAAACCCAGGGTCTGCAGCTCACGGATGAGATCCAGTCGCGCGAGGTGTTCAGCGCCGTAGAGTCCGAGACGGCCGCGCAGACGGGGAGCCGGCAGCAGGCCGCGCGACGAGTAGAAGCGGACCGTTCGCACGGTCACTCCGGCACGGGCGGCCAGTTCGTCGATGGTGAGCTCTTCGTCCGCAGTTCGGAGCATGCGGGTCACGTTACTCCTTGACCGCTGTTACACCAACGATGTAACACTGATTGCGTCGTGGTTCGCGTGTCGCGTGACACAGCGTTGTCCGAGGCTCGGGCTTGGCGCGTCGTGGAGAGGAATCTGTCGTGACCGCAACGGGCGGCCCCTTGGCCGGAGTGAAAGTCGTCGAGCTCGCCGGCCTCGGTCCGGCACCCTTCTGCGCGATGCTGCTGGCCGACCTCGGCGCGGACGTCGTGCGCGTCGACCGACCCGGCGCCGGCGGCGCCGACGACCTGCTCAACCGGGGCAAGCGGTCGGTGCAGGTCGACCTCAAGCACGAACAGGGCCCGCAAGCCGTGCTCGCACTGGCCCAGGAGGCCGACGTGCTGCTGGAAGGCCTGCGGCCGGGCGTCACCGAACGCCTCGGCGTCGGGCCCGACCAGTGCTGGGAGCTCAACCCCCGGCTGGTCTACGGGCGGATGACCGGGTGGGGTCAGGAAGGACCGCTCGCCCACACCTCCGGCCACGACGTCGGCTACGTCTCGCTCACCGGAATGCTGCACCTCATCGGCCGCAAGGACGGACCCCCGCAGGTGCCTGCGAACCTGCTGGGCGACTTCGGTGGCGGCGCCATGTACCTGGCGGTCGGCGTCCTCGCCGCACTGCTGGAAGCCCGCGTGAGCGGACGCGGCCAAGTCGTCGACGCCGCGATCGTCGACGGAACCGCCCACCTGGGAACCATGCTGTGGGGCTTCTTCGGATCCGGCGGGTGGAGCACGGAACGCGGCACGAACCTGCTCGACACCGGAGCGCCCTACTACGACGTCTACGAAACCTCCGACGGCGGATACATCTCCGTCGGCGCGCTGGA
Organism: Saccharopolyspora sp. NPDC049426; assembly: GCF_040676935.1. Classification (NCBI taxonomy): domain Bacteria; kingdom Bacillati; phylum Actinomycetota; class Actinomycetes; order Pseudonocardiales; family Pseudonocardiaceae; genus Saccharopolyspora; species Saccharopolyspora sp. NPDC049426. The sequence goes on from NZ_JBFAPZ010000015.1 coordinate 40,414, forward strand.
ACCCAAGTTCTACGCCGAACTGCTGGACAAGCTCGAACTGACAGGAAAGGTCCCAGATCGCGACGACGCCACGAACTGGCCGGAGCTGCGGGAGGCCTTCGCCGAGAAGTTCAAGCAGCGCACGCGCCAGGAGTGGACCGAGGTGTTCGACGGCTCCGACGCCTGCGTCGCACCGGTGCTGTCCATGGCCGAAGCGGAACAGCACCCGCACCTGGCCGCCCGCGAGACCCTGGTGCGCCGCGATGGACGGGTGCAGCCGGCGCCCGCGCCCCGGTTCAGCCGAACCCCGAACCCCGCGCCCGGCGCCATCGCCGCCCCCGGCGCGCACACCGAAGAGGTGCTGCGCGACTGGGGACTTCCCCAAGACCTGCTCGACTCGGGGGCGATGCAGTCCGCTCCGCGATGATCCACGGCGCGGTCGACCGGCACGTTCCGACACAGCCGCTCCGCAGGTCGGCGATGACAGGAAGGTTCCCTTCCTCGCGCCACCCGCCACCAACCGGAAGGAAGCGTGAAGATGCGCAGGGAGTTGTTCGAGGCCGAGCACGAGGCGTTCCGCGAAACGGCTCGGACCTTCATCAACAAGGAACTCGTCCCGCACATCGAGGAGTGGGAGGCCGCAGGGCAGGTCAGCCGGGAATCCTGGCGAGCCGCCGGTGAGCAGGGCCTGCTCGGTTTCGCCGTCGACGACGAATACGGGGGCGGCGGCGTCGACGACTTCCGGTTCAACGTCGTCTTCGACGAGGAACTCGTCTCCGCAGGTGTCTCCGGGTTCGGATCACCGCTGCACAACGACATCGTCGCGCCCTACCTGATGAAGCTGGCCGACGACGAGCAGAAGCAGCGCTGGCTGCCCGGGTTCTGCTCCGGAGAGCTCATCTCCGCCATCGCCATGACCGAGCCCGGCGCCGGCAGCGACCTGCAGGGCATCCGCACCACGGCGATCCGCGACGGCGACGACTACGTGATCAACGGGCAGAAGACCTTCATCAGCAACGGCATCATGGCCGACCTGGTGATCGTGGTGGCCCGCACCGACCCGGACGCGGGACACGAGGGGATCAGCCTGCTCGTGGTCGAGCGCGACATGCCCGGATTCGAACGCGGCCGCAACCTCGACAAGATCGGCCAGAAGGCCCAGGACACCGCCGAGCTGTTCTTCAACGACGTGCGCGTGCCCGCCCGCAACCTCCTCGGCGAGGAAGGCCAGGGCTTCATCTACCTGATGCAGAACCTGCCGCAGGAACGGTTGTCGATCGGCGTGGCCTCGATCGCCTCGGCCGCCAAGATCCTGGAGCTCACCAAGGACTACTGCCGTGATCGCACCGCCTTCGGTCGTCCGATCGGCAAGTTCCAGAACACTCGCTTCGAACTCGCGGAGATGGCCACCGAGGTCCAGATCGGGCGGGTCTTCGCAGACCGCTGCGTGCAGGAGCACGTGCGCGGTGAGCTCAGCATCGAACACGCCGCCATGGCCAAGTGGTGGCTCAGCGAACTCAACAAGCGGGTCATCGACCGCTGCCTGCAGCTGCACGGCGGCTTCGGCTACATGACCGAGTACCCGGTCGCCAAGGCCTACCTGGACGCGCGGGTTCAGACCATCTACGGCGGCACGACCGAGATCATGAAGGAGATCATCGGCCGATCCATGGGATTCTGACGGCGTCGTCGGGAACCGGCGCCCGCCGGTTCCCGCAACCCGCCGTGAAGGAGACGAGCCGTGGACTGGATCGTCGCCCCCGACCCCGATGGTCGCGCGCTGCGCGACGTCCTGCCGTCGATGCTGGCCGCGATGGGCGTCGACCGCTACACCGACACCATCGGCATCCCACCCTGCCGCAACGCCCTGGTGCTGCTGATCGACGGCCTCGGACACGAGTTGCTGCGGGCCCACGCATCCGATGCGCCGTTCCTGGCGAGCCTGCAGCACTCGCCGCCACTGACAGCAGGGTTCCCCACCACCACGGTCACCAGCATCACCTCGCTGGCCACCGGCCGGTGCGCCGGCGAGCACGGACTCGTCGGCTACACCTTCGCGGAACCGGGCGGTGGCCTGCTGCACCCGCTGAGCTGGACCGCGCGCAGCGCCCCCACCGGCGCCGACGGCGAGCGGGCCAGCCTGATGGAGCAGTGGCCCCCGGAGCAGGTGCAGCCCAACACGACCGTGCTGGAACGAGCCGTGGCCGCCGGTGTCGACGTCCGCACCGCGGTGCCCCCGCATTTCGAGGGGAGCGGACTGACCAGGGCCTCGTTGCGCGGCGGGAGCTTCCGCGGAGTGCGGGAGTTGGGGGAGCTGGCCGCAGAGCTCCTCGACGCGGCCGACAGTCCCGGTCCCACCCTCTGCTACGGCTACCACGGTGGCGTTGACCTGCTCGGACACATCCACGGACCCGGTTCGATCCAGTGGCGCATGCAGCTGAGGCAGATCGACGCGTTCGTGCAGATGGTCGCCGAGCAACTACCTCCCGGCGTGGTGCTCGGCGTCGTGGCCGACCACGGGATGGTCGACCTGGACCCTGAAGCGTCGATCGACGCCGACAGCGACCCCGCACTGCTCGACGGCGTCCGGTTGCTCGGTGGCGAGGTGCGCGTGCGCCACGTCTACACCCACCCCGGCGCGCGGGACGACGTGCTGGCCGCGTGGCGGGACACCATCGGCGAGCGCGGTGCGGTGATCACCCGGGAACAGGCCATCGACGAGGGCTACTTCGGTCCGGTGTCGGCGGCGGTGAGCCCGCGCATCGGTGACGTGCTGGCGATCCTGCGCACCACCGGGGTGATCCGTTCGGTGGTCGAGCCCGGCGAGTCGAAGCTGCGGGGACACCACGGTTCCCTGACCGCCGCGGAACAACTGGTGCCGGTGCTGGTGACCGGAGGCTGAGCACCGGTGGTCGGCGAGCGGCGTCGCTCGCCGGGTGCTCCGGTCCCCGCCCTGCCGTTGATGACCTGGTGGGCCCCTTCAGGTCGGCTCCCTGGCCGGAGGGAGGGAACCTTCCGCTCACCGCAGGCAGTGGTGGTGGGGGCTTGGGAACGATCGAGTGGTGCAAGGGAACCTTTCGTTCACCGTTCCACCGCGGCCTCGACCTGCGTAGATCGTCTTTGACGTGCATATTCAGGCACACTCGAGGAGACAGGAACCCGCCTTGTCCACCTCTTGTATCTATGTTGTGAGCAACCTAGGATTTCCTTTCACGGAACCTTAATTCTGCTAGGCGGAAGTTTCCCGGGAGGCTGAACAATGCAGTCGGCCAGTGTCGAAACCGAGCGAGCGGCGGGAAGCCCAGCCGCGCTGGAGACCGCGCTACAGGAGTTCCGCGCGTTGCTGCCGGACGTAGCGGTCATCACCGACCCGCAGCGACTGCGGACCTACGAATGCGACGGGCTCGCCAGCCACCGAGTCGTGCCGGCGGTGGTCGTGCTCCCCGAGACCGCCGAGCAGGTCCGGGACATCGTGCGAACCTGCGCCGCGAACGAGATCCCCTTCGTCGCGCGAGGTGCTGGAACAGGCCTGTCGGGTGGGGCGCTCCCGCACTCCTCCGGAGTCCTGGTGGTCACCTCCAAGATGCGCCGCATCGTGGAGATCGACATCGCCAACGAGCGGGCCGTCGTCGAACCCGGCGTCATCAACCTCGACGTCACCAAAGCCGCTGCGCCGCAGGGCTACTACTTCGCCCCTGACCCCTCGAGCCAGCAGGTCTGCTCGGTCGGCGGCAACGTGGCCGAGAACTCCGGAGGCGCGCACTGCCTGAAGTACGGCTTCACCGTCAACCACATACTCGGCATCGAAGTGGTCACCCCTGACGGCGAACTCGTCGAACTCGGTTCCGATGCGCGCGATGTTCCCGGATACGACCTCATGGGGGCCTTCGTCGGCAGCGAGGGGACTCTCGGCGTCGTCACCAAGATCACCGTGCGCCTCCTGCGCAAACCGGAAGCGGTGCAGACGCTGCTCGCCGGGTTCCCCTCCACGGACGAGGCGGGCGCGGCGGTGTCGGCGATCATCGCCGACGGCGTGACCCCAGCCGCCATCGAGATGATGGACGCCCTGGCCATCGAGGCCGCCGAACAAGCGGTGCAGTGCGGCTACCCCGACGGGGCCGGAGCCGTGCTCGTCGTCGAGCTCGACGGTCCGGCGGCCGAGGTCGAGCACACCTTCGCCGAGGTCGAACGGCATTGCCGCGCGCACGGCGCATTCGAGATCCGAGTCGCGGCCGACGACGCGGAGCGGGCGATGATCTGGAAGGGCCGCAAATCGGCCTTCGCGGCAGTGGGCCGCATCAGCCCCGACTACATCGTTCAGGACGGGGTCATCCCGCGCACCGCGTTGCCCGAGGTGCTGGGGCGCATCTCCCGCCTGTCCAGCGAATCCGGCGTGCGCGTGGCCAACGTCTTCCACGCCGGTGACGGGAACCTCCATCCGCTCGTGCTCTTCGACGACGCCGAACCCGGTGCGGGTGAACGCGCCGAGGCCGTTTCCGGCGCGATCCTCGACCTGTGCATCGAGCACGGAGGGTCCATCACCGGCGAGCACGGAGTCGGTGCGGACAAGGTCAAGTACATGGGCCGCATGTTCACCGCCGATGACCTCGACACCATGCAGCGGGTCCGCTGCGCGTTCGACCCGGTCGGGATCTGCAACCCGGGCAAGGTCTTCCCCACACCAAGGCTGTGCGGGGAAGTGCCGGGACGGCGAAAAGGCGTGCACCCCCTGACCGAAGCGGGATTGGCGGAGCAGTTCTGATGCACACGAAGACCACCGACGCCGCCCACGACGCACTGGTGGCCGCGCTCGGCGCCCACAACGTGCGCCCTGCTGCGGACGACGCCAAGGGAATCGGCCACCAGCTGGTGGCCGCGGTGAAGGAAACCGAACAAGCAGCAGCGGCGATGAAGGTCGCCGCCGAACACCAACTGCGCGTCGTGCCCACGGGCTCGGGCAGCAAGCTCGACTGGGGCGCCCCGCCCCGTGACGTCGACCTGCTGCTGGACGTCTCCCCGGCCAACGAGATCGTCGAGCACGCCGCAGGCGACCTGGTCGTGCACGCGCTGGCGGGCACCCCGATCGCCGACATCAACCGCGTCGTGCGAGAAGGCGGCCAACAACTCGCCATCGACCAGCCCCTCGCCACCGCCACGGTCGGCGGGGTCATCGCCACAGCCACCTCCGGGCCGTGCAGGCACCTCTTCGGCGGCGTTCGTGACCTGCTGATCGGCATCACCGTGGTGCTCGCCGACGGCACCGTCACCACAGCCGGCGGGAAGGTCGTCAAGAACGTCGCAGGCTACGACCTCTGCAAGCTCTACACCGGCTCGTTCGGCACCCTCGGCGTGATCACCGAAGCCGTGTTCCGGCTGCATCCCGTGGCCGCCGAACACCGGTGGATCACCGTCTCCGCCGACGATCCCGCCGCGGCCGCCGAAGCCGCTGACACCATCCGCCATTCGCAGGCGATGCCCACCGCCATCGAGATCGACCGGCCGGATGGCGGTGCGCTCACGGTCTGCGGGCAGTTGGAAGGACGCCCTTCTGCCACCCACGATCGCGCGCTGGAACTGGCGTCCGCGGTCGGCGGTGAGGTCGTCGACCAGCCGCCGCGGTGGTGGGGGCAGCACCCGTTCGACGCCGACGGCACCGGGCTGCGCGTCGGCGCCAAGCCCGCCGCCATGCGCGCCTTGCTGACCGCCATCGAGGAGAGCCTCGGTGACCTGCCGGTTTCCGTGCGCGGCGCGATCGGGCTCGGCGTGCTGCACGTGGGCCTGCCGGCAGGAGTGGACCCGGCGGCGATCGCCCGGCTGACCGCACAACTGCGGGACCGCGCCGACTACGCGGTGCTCGAACGCGCTCCGCGCGAGGTTCTGGAGGTCGTGGACCCGTGGGGTCCCGTCGCCGCCGGACCGCTCGCGCTGATGCGCCGCACCAAGGACCAGTTCGATCCGCAACACCGGCTCGCCCCCGGCCGGTTCGTGGGAGGAATCTGATGACCGAGACCCCGGCCCGCCCAGGCGCCTTCGACGCTTTCCACCCGCCGCAGCGCGAACTCATCGACGACTGCGTTCACTGCGGCTTCTGCCTTCCCAGCTGCCCCACCTACGACCTGTGGGGCGAGGAGATGGACTCCCCTCGCGGGCGCATCTACCTGATGAAGGAAGGACTCGAAGGCGAACCGCTCACCGACAACGTGGTCGAGCACTTCGACGCCTGCCTGGGCTGCATGGCCTGCGTGACCGCCTGCCCATCAGGCGTGCAGTACGGCACGCTGATCACCGAGACCCGTGCGCAGGTCGAACGCCACCACGAGCGCAGCCGGTTCGAGAAACTGCTGCGCACGGCCATCTTCACGCTGTTCCCCTACCCGAAGCGGCTCCGCGCGATGCGCGGCCCGCTCGCCCTCTACCAGCGGACCCGGCTGGGGCGGTTGCTCAAGCGCACCGGGCTGATGGACAAGCTCCCCGCAGGGCTCCAGGTCATGGAATCCCTCGCTCCGCCCATCAGTCGCGCCGAGAAGCTCCCGCAGCGGGTCCCGGCCAGGGGTGAGCGGCGCGCGACCGTCGGCATGATCACCGGGTGCGTCCAGTCGGCGTTCTTCCCCGACGTCAACGCGGCCACGGCCCGAATCCTCGCCGCAGAAGGATGCGACGTGGTCGTTCCGCCCTCGCAGGGCTGCTGCGGTGCGCTCAGCGAGCACTCGGGACGGGAGGAGGAAGCGGTCGGCTTCGCCCGTGAGCTGCTGGACACCTTCGAAGCGTCCGGCGTGGACCACGTGGTCATCAACTCGGCCGGGTGCGGGTCGACGCTCAAGGAGTACCCGCGACTGCTCCAGGACGACCCGGAGTACCGGGAGAAGGCCGAGCGGTTCTCTTCGAAGGTGCGCGACATCGCCGAACTGCTGGTGGATCTCGGTCCCGTGGCGGAACGCCACCCGCTGCCGGTGAAGATCGCCTACCACGACGCGTGCCACCTCGCGCACGGGCAGGGCATCCGGTCGCAACCGCGCGACCTGCTGCGCGCCATCCCCGAGCTGCAGCTCAGCGAGATCAACCGGGCCGAGCTGTGCTGCGGTTCGGCCGGCGTCTACAACCTGCTGCAGCCCGAGCCCGCCCGGGAGCTCGGTGACCGCAAGGCCGCGAACGTGCTCGACACCGGCGCGGAGTTGCTGGTGACGGCCAACCCCGGCTGCTCGATGCAGATCCGCACCGCCCTGGAGCGGCGTGGGGAGAGCATGTCGATGGCGCACACGGTGCAGGTGCTGGACGCCTCGATCCGCGGCGCGGGAGCGGACTCACTGCTGCGATGAGTTCGTGTCGATGAGCGGGGCCGTCGTTGCGACGGCCCCGCTTCGTCGTTGAGAGCAAGGGAACCTTCATCGCTGAACTCGGGCCGGTTCGTGGGTGGATGGTGAACGGAAGGTTCCCATGCTCGGAACACCGCGCTGCTCCGTCCGGCCGACAGTGCGATGGTCATTGACTGTGACAGCATTGGTGTCACACTCTGGGTGGAGCACCTGCCGCAATGAGGAGGCACGCCACACATGTCCGAGGCGTTCGTCTACGACGCGATCCGCACACCGCGGGGTCGTGGAAAGAAAAACGGTTCGCTGCACGGGGTGAAGCCGATCACCCTCGCCGTGAGCCTGATCGAGGAGCTGCAGCGCCGTCATCCGCAGCTCGCTCCCGCGCTGATCGATGACGTCGTGCTCGGCGTGGTCTCGCCAGTGGGTGATCAGGGCAGCGACATCGCCAAGACCGCCGCGCTCGCCGCCGGCCTTCCCGAAACGGTCGCCGGCGTCCAGCTGAACCGCTTCTGCGCTTCGGGTCTGGAAGCCGTCAACATCGCTGCGCAGAAGGTCCGATCCGGCTGGGAGGACGCGGTCCTCGCCGGCGGTGTCGAGTCCATGTCTCGTGTCTCGCTGGGTTCCGACGGCGGAGCCTGGGCGATGGACCCGGAGACCAACTACGCCACGTCGTTCGTGCCGCAGGGCATCGGCGCCGACCTCATCGCCACCATCGAAGGCTTCGACCGCGGCACGGTGGACGCCTACGCGGCCGAGTCGCAGGACCGCGCCGCCAAGGCGTGGGCCGACGGCCGCTTCGGCGACTCCGTGATCCCGGTCAAGGACCGCAACGGTCTGACCGTCCTCGACCGCGACGAGCACATCCGCCCCGGCACCACGGCCGACTCCCTCGGTGGTCTCAAGCCCTCGTTCGCCGACATCGGGGAGATGGGCGGTTTCGACTCCGTCGCCCTGCAGAAGTACCACTGGGTCGAGAACATCGACCACGTGCACACCGCCGGGAACTCCTCCGGCATCGTCGACGGCGCCGCGCTGGCGCTGATCGGCAGCGCGGGCCTCGGTGAACGCACCGGGCTCAAGCCGCGCGCCCGCATCGTCTCCGCGGCACTCTCGGGCGCCGACCCGACGATCATGCTCACCGGCCCCGGACCGGCCGTGCGCAAGGCGCTGGGCAAGGCCGACATGAGCATCGAGCAGATCGATCTGATCGAGATCAACGAGGCCTTCGCCGCGGTTCCGCTGAAGTTCATGAAGGAGTTCGGCGTTGACCACGACAAGGTCAACGTCAACGGCGGTGCCATCGCCATGGGCCACCCGCTGGGTGCCACCGGGGCGATGATCCTGGGCACCGTCATCGACGAACTCGAACGCCGCAACCTCCGATACGGCCTGGCAACGCTGTGCATCGGTGGCGGCATGGGGATCGCGACCATCGTCGAACGGATCGGCTGAGGGACACATCAGACATGAGCGAGCAGAACACCATCCGCTGGGAGTCCGACGCCGACGGAATCGTCGTGCTGACCCTGGACGACCCCCAGCAGCAGGCCAACACCATGAACCTGCGCTACCAGGCCAGCATGGACGCGATCCTGCACCGCCTGGAAACCGAGCGCGACAACATCACCGGCGTCGTCCTCACCTCCGCGAAGAAGACCTTCTTCGCAGGGGGCGACCTGCGTGAACTCATCCAAGCCCGTGCCGGCGACGCCGAGTCCGTTTCCGCGACCACGGCCAACGTCAAGAAGCAGCTGCGCCGACTGGAAACGCTCGGCAAGCCCGTGGTCGCCGCGCTCAACGGCACCGCCCTCGGCGGCGGCCTGGAGATCGCGCTGGCCTGCCACCACCGCGTCGCGCTGAACAACCCCAAGGCCAGGTTCGGGTTCCCCGAGGTCAGCCTCGGACTGCTGCCCGGCGCCGGCGGCGTGGTGCGCAGCGTGCGGTTGCTGGGCATCGCCGAGGCGTTGCTCAACGTGCTGCTGCAGGGGCAGCAGCTGCGACCGGACAAGGCCCTCAAGACCGGCCTGATCCACGAGCTGGTCGACACTCCCGAGGAGATGCTGGCCAAGGCCAAGGAGTGGATCAAGGCCAATCCGGAGGCCGCTCAGCCGTGGGACACCCCCGGGCACAAGATCCCCGGCGGCACCCCGTCGTCCCCGAAGTTCGCCGCCAACCTGCCCGCGTTCCCGGCCAACCTGCGAAAGCAGCTCAAGGGCGCCCCCATGCCCGCGCCGCGCAACATCATGGCCGCCGCGGTCGAGGGCAGCCAGGTCGACTTCGACACCGCCCTGGACATCGAGGGCCGCTACTTCGTCGAGCTGGTCTGCGGCCAGACCGCGAAGAACATGAGCAAGGCGTTCTTCTTCGACCTGCAACACATCAACGCCGGTGGGAGCCGTCCCGACGGTGAACCGGAGTTCCGCGCGAAGAAGGTCGCGGTTCTCGGTGGCGGCATGATGGGCGCCGGCATCGCCTACGTCTGCGCCAAGGCCGGCATGCAGGTCGTCCTCAAGGACGTCTCGCTGGAGAACGCCGAGAAGGGCAAGGACTACTCGGCGAAGATCCTGGAGAAGGCCGTAGCCAGGGGCCGCTCCACGCAGGAGAAGGCCGACGAGCTGCTCGGCCGCATCACCGCGACCGACCAGATCGAGCCGCTGTCGGGCTGCGACCTCGTCATCGAGGCGGTCTTCGAGAACCTCAAGCTCAAGCACCAGGTCTTCGGCGAGATCCAGGACGTCATCGACGACGACGCCCTGCTGTGCTCGAACACCTCGACGCTGCCGATCACCGACCTCGCGGAAGGGGTCCGCAAGCGCGAGGACTTCATCGGGCTGCACTTCTTCTCGCCGGTCGACAAGATGCCGCTGGTGGAGATCATCTCGGGCGAGCAGACCAGCGACCGCGCGTTGGCCCGCGCGTTCGACGTGGTGCGTCAGATCAACAAGACGCCGATCGTGGTCAACGACAGTCGCGGGTTCTTCACCAGCCGGGTCATCGGCACCTTCATCAACGAGGGCGTGGCGATGCTGGCCGAGGGGATCCACCCGGCTTCCATCGAGCAGGCTTCCTCGCAGGCCGGGTTCCCGGCTCCGGTGCTGCAGCTGTTCGACGAGCTGACCCTGACCCTGCCGCGCAAGATCCGCGACGAGTCGAAGGCGGCGGTGGAAGCCGCTGGTGGCACGTGGGTTCCGCACCCCGCCGAGCAGGTCATCGACCGCATGGTGGAGGAGTTCGACCGTCCCGGTCGCTCCGGCGGTGCCGGCTTCTACGACTACGCCGACGGCAAGCGGACCGGTCTGTGGCCGGGCCTGGTGGAGCACTTCGGGTCCGCCGACACCGACCCCGCCTCGGTCGACCTGACGGACCTGACCGAGCGGATGATGTTCGTCGAGGCGCTGGAAACGGTGAAGTGCCTCGACGAGGGCGTGCTGACGTCCGTGCCGGACGCCAACATCGGCTCGATCATGGGCATCGGTTTCCCGCCGTGGACCGGCGGCGTCGTGCAGTACATGAACGGTTACCCGGGTGGCTTGGCCGGTTTCGTCGCTCGCTCCCGCGAACTCGCGGAGCGCTACGGCGACCGGTTCCAGCCTCCGGAGTCGCTGGTCAAGCGTGCTGCCAACGGTGAGCCGTTCGACAACGGCGAGCCGGACGCGGAGATCGTGAAGGCCACCGCGGCCGAGTGAGCTGACAAAAACGAGGCGCCGGACCCGAAAGGGGCCCGGCGCCTCGTCGTTCGCTCAGCGTGCTCAGCCCTCGGCGTGGTCCACAATCGGGGCGTTGACGCACTCCGGGGTCTGCGGCGACAGAACCGGGACAACTGCGCCGAGGACGGCGACGTTGTCTCCGCACCCCTGCACCGGAACGGCGCTGATGTTGTTGTCGTTCGCCCCGTTGACGCCCTCGTTGTCCGCGCTGTCGGCGAACGCCGGGCCGGCCAGGGCCAGCATGGCGGTGGCGGCGCCGGCAACGCCGGCGATACGTGCAGCGGTACGCACTGTGGTTCTCCTTATGGATGACTTTTCTTCAGGGCGTTAACCCTTGCGGCACAGGGAATTTCTGCGCTTCTCCTGCGTCGCGCGGCAGAGTCTGCGACATGAGTCGCGCTCAAGTCGAACTCAGAAGGGCGTTTTCAGCCGAATACCCTCGATGGAGTGACGGTGAATCAGACATTCCACTGTGGATTTCCGGCTGCATCGCTTTTCTCAGTTCAGCGGCAGGACGCCGGTGACACGCTGCAGCGGAGCTTCCGCGGCTCCGCCGACGACCTTGTCGGCCTCGGACACGACCGGGGTGTTCTTCGTCGCGGGAAGCACGTCGCTGGGCTTGGCCAGCGTCAGCGGCTCACCGGAGGTCTGCAGCGGGTTGTTCTGCAGGGTCGGTGCGACCAGGGCCACCGGGTTGCTGATGGGCTCGGACTCGTAGCCCTGGGCGGCGGTCAGCGCCACCGCCGTGTCCATCGCGGAGAAGCCCTGGTGGTTCGGCTTGCGCGGGCCGATCTCGGTGTCCAGCAGCGCCGCGTCGGGCGTGTGCTCGTACACCATGCCGAGGTGACCCGGGGTCACCGAGCCGGCGACGGTCGGCCGGGTCTTGGTCATCTTCGAAACCCGGGTGGTCTCGGCGAAGACGTGCCCGAGCACGCGGTTCGGCTTGCCGGGGGCGAGCACAGGACGTCCGTCCTGCAGCTCACCGGCAACGCCGTGCCCGGTCTTGGTGATGTCCACGCCGACCTTCTTGATGACGTTCGGCGAGCTCACGTCCAGCTTCGCGTCGGCGCACGGCGCCTTGGTGGGGCTGAACGAAGGCCCTTCCTGCATCTGGCAGGCGTTGGCCGGGATCCCGGCGGTGATCTCGTCCGGAACGGACGTCAGATCGGGCTTTTCGATGTCGGTGGTTCCCGCCGCGTTCGCGGCACCGGTGCCGACAGTGGCGAGGCCCGCGGCCATGACGGCCGCCTTGACTGTGCGCGTGGTCCAGGAGCGCAAGATTGGATCTCCTCGAGTCGGAGGTGTTGGCACGGCTGACTCGACATCGGAGACGTTCTAGAGGATCTTGAGCCGCTAGCGGCGAATGCAGCCCGAACGAGTGAAGATCTGTGCGTGGGCGCGGGTGCGGCACCGGGAGAGAGGTTCCCATGCACCGCTTCGCGCCCCGCGCCCGGTGGTGGTTCTAGAAACCCAGGCCCGGAGCGAACAGCGCGATCATGTGCTCGGTGGCCTTCTCGGCGGTGACCTCCGGGTGGTGGTCCCGCCAGACGGCGAGCCGCTCGCTGGCACCGATGATCGCCTCGGCGTACACCTCGGCCTGCTGGTGGTCGAGGTCTTCGCACACCGTTCGCAGCAGGTCCGCGGTGAAGTAGCGCTGCTGGACGCGGATGGCCTCCAGTTCGGTGTTGACCGGGGCGCTGGGGATGGAGAACTCGTTGCGCAGCAGCGCCCACGCCTGCGCGTGGTCGTCGCTGAAGCGGAAGAAGGCCAACTGGCAGTCGTGGAGCTTCTGCTCCGGACTGGTGGCCTCGGCGGCGGCGCGGCTGGTGGCTTCGAGGAGTTCGGCCTTGGACCGCTGCAGGCAGGCCAGCAGCAGGCCTTCCTTGGAACCGAAGTATTCGTAGAGCATCGGTTTGGACAGGCCCACCTGGCCGGCGATGTCGTCCATCGAGGTCGCCTGGTAACCGGCGTGGGCGAAAACCCGCTCCGCGACTTCCAGGATCTGCGCCTCGCGCTCGGCCCGGGACATTCGCTTGCGGCCGCTGGCCGGTGCAGTAGACCTCGTCACGAATCAACCCTACCGCAGGTAACCTACTCGTAGTAGCCTACTGCAGAGTAGATAAGGTGCCGGTGTCCGAGGAGGGGCTCTGATGGTGCAGAAGCAGTCGCCTGGCCAGCGTCGATACGAAACCTCGGTCGTCATCGTCGGAACCGGGTTCTCCGGTCTCGGCATGGCGATCAAGCTCAAGCAGGCCGGCATCGACGACTTCATCGTCCTGGAGAAGTCCTCCGACCTGGGCGGGACCTGGCGGGACAACACCTACCCGGGCTGCGCCTGCGACGTGCCCTCGCTGATGTACTCGTTCTCGTTCGAGCAGAACCCGAACTGGTCGCGGTTGTTCGCCGAGCAGGGCGAGATCAACGAATACCTGAGCCACTGCGCGGACAAGTACCAAGTCCGCGACCACGTGCACCACGGCGTGGAGTTCACCGGCGCCGAATACGACGAGCAGGCCAAGACCTGGCTGGTCACCACCGGCGACGGCACCGAGTACGTCGGCCGGGCCCTGGTCTCCGGCGTCGGTGCCCTGCACATCCCCAGCTACCCGGACCTGCCCGGTGTGCAGGACTTCGAAGGCGAGATCTTCCACTCGGCGGAGTGGAACCACGACTACGACCTGCGAGGAAAGCGCGTCGCGGTCGTCGGGACGGGCGCGAGCGCGATCCAGTTCGTCCCCCGCGTCGCGGAGCAGGCCCAGAAGCTGCACCTGTTCCAGCGCACGCCCCCGTGGATCCAGCCCAAGCCCGACCGGGCCATCCCGGAGTCGGTCAAGAAGCTGTTCCGCACCGTTCCGCTGGCGCAGCGCACGGCGCGCGTCGCCATGTACTGGATCCTCGAAGCCCGCTTCTTCGCTGTGTTCAACAAGCGCCTGGGCAAGGCCGCTGAATGGCTGTCCAAGCGCTACATCCGCAAGACGATCTCGGATCCGAAGCTGCGCGAGGCCGTCACGCCGGACTACTCGATGGGGTGCAAGCGCATCCTGCTCTCCAGCGACTACTACCCCGCGCTCAACCGGTCCAACGTCGACGTCGACACCAGCGGCGTCACCGAGGTCCGGAAGAGCTCCGTGGTGACAGGTGATGGCCAGGAGTACGAGGTCGACGCGATCATCTACGGCACCGGCTTCCACGTCACCGACGCCTACGACCACCTCGCCATCGTCGGGCGAGAGGGACGCAAGCTCCAGGACACCTGGCGCGACGGCGCCGAGACCTACCTCGGCATCACCGTCTCCGGCTTCCCCAACCTGTTCTTCCTCCTCGGCCCGAACACCGGCCTCGGCCACAACTCGGTCGTGTTCATGATCGAGTCGCAGCTGAACTACGTGATCGACTGCATCCGCCGGATCCACAAGGGCGAGATCGGCCAGGTCGACGTTCGTCAGCCGGTGCAGGACGCCTTCAACCGCGAGCTCCAGTCCGAACTGGGCGACGGGGTGTGGTCGGTCGGCGGGTGCCGGAGCTGGTACCTCGACGAGAACGGCGTGAACCGCACGCTGTGGCCGGGATTCACCTGGAAGTACTGGGCGCGCACGAGGAAGGCGGACCTGTCCGACTACGAGGTCACCGCGCGCTGAGGTGATCGGATCGCCCAACCCCGTTGAAGCTTCGCACGGGCGTTCGATATAGTGATCGAGTCACTGTCGAGCAGCCCCCAGGGGCGCACCCTAGCTAGGGGCGGCGATGTCACCGCTGTCGTCCGATGAACTGCGCACAATCCGCGAGGAGCTCAGCGCTGGAACCACGCCGACGGTGTGGTTCACCAGCTCTGCCGTCGGAGTCCAAGAAGGGCGCTCCGGCAAGGTGATCGCGCTCGGCGAGCCGGCCGAAGGGGACTTCATCCAGGTCCGCCCGGCCGGTTCGAAGGACGTCCTGTCCTTCTCCGCCGCAGAAGTCACCCAGGTCAAGCCGCCCCGCAAGAAGCCGACGCCGGAACCGGCGGCCAAACCCGCCGCGAAAACCCCGGCCAGCACACCGAGCCGGGCGACCGAGACGAAGCCGGCCGAGAAGCCCGCCGCGAAACCAGCGCCTGCTCCCGCCGCCAAGTCGAGCACCCAGGCCACGGCCAAACCCGCCGACAACTCCGCGGCACGACGCAAACCGCGCCAGGTCAAGCAGCCCGTTGGCGGTGCCGTCGTGACGCTCACCGCCGGCCAGGACGGTCAGTGGAGCGTCGAAGTCGCCAACGCCAAGCGGAAACTGGTCAAACCCACCCAGGTTCCGGCCAACGCCGTGGCCCAGGCGGCGAAACTGCTGCACGACGACGTCGCCGCGGCAGTCGAGCCGTTGATCGACGCCGCACGCGAACAGCACCGCGCGCGCGTCGAACAACTCCGAGCCGAGCTCGAAGCCGCCGAGGCGGCACTGGAAGAACTCGACGAGTGAGTCGTTGTCGTCCCCGCGGGGACGACAACGACACGCTCACCTGAACCCATCACGCCCGTGCCTGAAGGTCGCGTGGAGTGCCTGCGGAGCATGGGAACCTTTCTGTCTCCTCCCAGCTCCAAGGCCCTCCGGCCGCGCGCCTGGAGGTAAACGACAGTGCAGCGCTGATGGGAATCAGCCCTCGATGTCGGTCGTCCCCTGCAGGGTCCGCTGGCCGCGGTCGGTCGGCGGAATCTGGTCGTAGGCGGCCGGGTCGAGCTGGGTCACCTCGCCGGAGGCGATGGACGAAAGGATCCCGTCCAAGCCGATGTAGACCGTCCGCGTGAGCATTTCGCGGTGCTGCTCACCGAGCGTCTGGGTCTGACCGCGCACCTCGAAGAGCACGGCACCGCTGCCGTTGAGCTGGAAGGCTCCCAAGCCCGTACCGGGCAGGTTGATGTCCTGCGGGTACAACGTGATGTTGCCGAAATCGGGGTTGCGCTCCGCAGCGCTTTGAAGCGCGTTGTACGCCGCCACGTTGAGCTGCTTGGAGTACTCCGGGCGATAGCTGTCGGCGAACTCGGCGAAGGTGGCGCCTTCGGGCGTGTTCGGGTCAGCGACGAACTTGCCGGACAGGCTCATGGTCACGAACCTGTCAGTTCCGGGAACCGTGTAGCAGGCTCCTTGGTGATGAAGGTCGACGTAGGTGTCAACAGCGCCGAACTCCGCTTGCAGCCCCGTGTAGACGTCGCGGACCGTCTGCGTCTCCGGGCTGATGAACCAGCCGGGCCGGTCGCTGCTGCCGGGGAAGTCCTGCGGCTGCGGCTGGTACGCCAGGTTCGGGTGGTAGTCGCGGTTGACGTCGAAGCCCGGGCGTTGCGAGTAGTCGTCGCCCTGCCGCTGGTCGGTGATGTAGTTCCACGGCGGCGGTGACGTGGCCAGCTGGGGGAACCGGGACTGAACTTCCTGCCAGGTCATGTCGTTGCCGCGCCGGTCGAGGGAACCGGCGTCCGGGTTGATCTTCGGCATCGCGACCACCGTCACCTGGTCGCGGATCTGCTGCGCGGTGGTGGAGTCCGACGTGCCCAAGTAGTCGAGGATGTCGAGCAGGGCGTCAGGGCCCGTTTTCTCGTTGCCGTGAATCTCGGCGGTGATGAGAACGACCTTGGGCCCGGTGCCCACGCGCGCGAGCATCATGTCGCGGCCCTTGTTGGAACCGCCCACGTCTTCAACGGCCACCCGGCCGGCGCTGACGCGTTCGATGCGGTCGAGCTCCACCAGCATCTCGTCGTAGCTGGTGAACTCGGTGATCGGGTTCTCCCGAGGTTCCTCGCTGCACGGGGGCGGTGCGGCCATGGTCGGTGGTGCTCCTGCGGTCGCGGGGACCAATCCGGTGCCCACCACGACACCCGCCAACGCCAGTGCTTGCCATCTCTGCATTGCCGGACTCCTTGCCGTTGCCGAAACGGGGCACCAGACAAGTCGATCGACAGAAAGCGCACAATCGGCCAAGAGGGGACAACTCGGAAGGTTCTCGCCAAGCGTCGAATGGACACGTGAAGGGTCCACCGCCTATCAAGAGCAGGTGCGAACACCCGTCTCGAACGAATCCAGGACCCCGCTGCGGCAGCGCTCGTTCCGCTTCTTGCTGATCGCGACGGTCGGAGGGTTCTCCGGGTACGCCCTGCTCCTGCCCGTGGTGCCGTTGTGGGCCGTGGCCGGAGGCGCCGGCGAGATCGCAGCGGGCGCGACGAACGCTGTTTTCATGCTGGTCACGGTGCTCGCTCAGCTGGCGATGCCGTGGTTGCTCAGGAGAATGGACTGCCGCGGGCTGTTCGCCCTGGGGACCGCGATGATCGGGCTTCCGACTCCGCTGTTCGCGCTCTCCAGCGACATGTGGGTGCTGCTCGGAGTCTCGGCGCTGCGCGGAATCGGGTTCGGGGTGCTGACGGTCACCGGCTCGGCGCTGACCGCAGAACTGGTGCCCGTCGCACAACGAGGCAGGGCGGCCGCCTACTACGGACTCGCCATCGGCCTGCCCAACGTCGCCCTGCTGCCCGCCGGCGTGTGGTTGAGCGGCCGAATCGGGTTCGGGCCCCTGTTCTGGGCCGCCGGTGCGATCCCGGTCCTGGCCGCCCTGACGATCTTGGGCATCGAGCGGGTGCGCACCCGCGACCAGGAGCGAGGAGCGCGTGCCCGGCCGGTCGCGCTGCTGCCTTCCTGGACGGTCATGGCGGTCAACACGGCCGCGGCAGGGGGTTTGACGGCGTTCCTGCCGCTGGCCGTCACCTCGTCGGTCGCCCCGGCCGCCCTGCTGATCTTCGCCGCCGCCACCATGCTCGGCCGCTGGCTCGCCGGGCACCTGGGGGACCGGTTCGGGCAGCAGGGCGTCCTCGCGCCCTCGGTGCTGTTCGGCGGCTTCGGAGTGCTGCTGCTGGCCTTGGCCGCGTGGACCGCGGACCCGGTGGCGCTGGCGGGCGCGGCGGTGTTCGGCACCGGCTTCGGAGCCGTTCAGAACACGACCCTCATCCTCATGCTGGAACGCGCCGACTCGGCGACCGCGAGCACCGCGTGGAACATCGCCTACGACGGCGGTCACGGACTCGGCGCGATCGGGTTCGGCGTCCTCATCGCCGCGTCCGGATACCCGGTGACCTTCGCGATCACGGGCGCACTGCTGCTCGCCTGCCGCGCCCTGGCCGGCCGCCGGTGGGCGTGAGCGAGGGAACCTTCCTGTCATCCGCCGTGCGGCCACGACCGAAGAGGGACCTTGCCGACCTGTGCCTTTGGCCACAGGAGTCCCTTGGGATCGGGCAGACGAACGAGATCACGCACAGTGGCTGAGACGAGCGGCAACGGTGCCAGGCCGTCGCCGTCCACCGAGAGCACCTAGAATCGGATGCGTGTTGCGCAGCCTGTTGACCCCGCGTTGGCTGCTTCTGCATGCGCTGTTCGTCGTGGCCACGATCGCCACCGGCTTCCTCGCCGTGTGGCAGTGGGATCGCGCGCACGAGGCCGGAGGGAGCTTCCAGAACCTCGGCTATGCGCTGCAGTGGCCGCTGTTCGGCGCCTTCACGATCTTCCTCTGGATCAAGCTGATCCGCATGGACTTCGCGCAGCAGCGCGGCGAGACCGAACCTGCGAGCGGCGCCGGGGCCGAAGAAGGGGCGAGCACCGGCGAAGCGGTGTCCGAAGAACCAGAACGGCGCCGGTCACGGCCCCTGGTGCCGCCACCGGCGCCGCCTGTTGATTCGGATGAAGACCCGGAGCTGGCCGAGTACAACCGGTATCTGGCCGGGCTCGACCAGTCGGATCAGCGCACTAGTTGAAGGTGATCCCGCCGTTGATCTCGCGGGTCTGCACCAAATTCTTGACCTGACCGTTGTTGATGTTGACGACGTTGTCCGACGCCGTGATCTCGTTATGCACGGCGGCGCCTTCGCGCCGCAGCAGTTCGGCGAACTCCTCGTCCTCCGAGCACACCGCGTCCAGCCGCTCCGCCAGTGCTGTGACCTGAGCTGGGCCCGCATCGTCGCTCTCGGCGGCCTCCAAAGCCGCCTGGGTTTCAGGGTCCTGCTGCGACCTGCGGCGAAGCAGGTCGCGGACCTTCGCCAACGCCATCGTCCCAGCGGCACCCAGAGCGGTGGCCGCCTGCCCGCCCAGGGCGGTGGCGAGCGAATCCAGGAACGGATCGGTCATGTTTCCTCCGCGAGCAAGGGAACCCTTCTGTCACGAAGTGTAGTTACTCGGCCTGTTTTCGTGTCGGTTTCGAGTCGAATTCAGTTGTTCGGCAGCACGCGGAGCGCGCGGGCTGGTGTGATATCAACGAACTGGTCGACGGCAAAGCGAAACGGATGCCGATCGCTTCCGGGCAGTGGAAGCCGGTGGTTCTTCCCGGTGGCTGGGATCGGTGAGCGAGAGCGTGGGTTCGCGCCACTTGGCGCGGTCGGCGGCCGGATCTTGCGGACACTTTGGGGATAGGGGCTGGCGTGCGCAGCGGCGTGCTGTTGAAGATGTTCGGACTGTGCGTCCTAGCCGGCGTACTCGTGGCGGCTTTACTGCTGCCGGTTGCGACCGGGGCTGGGGCGATGGTCAACCAGACCACCCAAGCCATGTCGAAAATGTCGAGTTCGCTCGCCAAACGCGAAATGCCGCAGGTGTCGACCGTCACCGACCGCAACGGCAAACCCATCGCCTACTTCTTCAAGGACTACCGGGTCGAAACCCACCCCGGGCAGATCGCCGACACCATGAAGGCCGCCATCACCGCGGTCGAGGACAAGCGCTACTGGCATCACGGCGGCGTCGACTGGCACGGCACGATCCGCGCACTCGCGACGAACATCGGCAGCGGCGAGACAGCGCAGGGCGCGTCCACGATCACCCAGCAGTACGTGAAGAACTACCTGGTGCACGTCTCGGCCACCACCGAGTTGGAGGCGGAGCAGGCCAAGGAGACCACGGTCGCCCGGAAGCTCCGCGAAGCCAAGATCGCCGTCGAGCTCGAACGCACCATGTCCAAGGAAGAGATCCTCACCGGATATCTCAACGTGGTGCCATTCGGCAACCAGACCTTCGGGGTCGGCGCTGCTTCCCAGACCTACTTCGGCACCACTCCTGACAAGCTGACGATCGCCCAGGCAGCGCTGCTGGCCGCCGTGGTCAACCAGCCCGGTTCGCTGAACCCCAACAGCAACCCGCAGGACGCGCTGGCCCGGCGGAACCTCGTCATCGACCTGATGGCCGACAGCAACAACGACATCCGCATCACCGAGGAAGACGCTGAGATCGCGAAGAAGGAGCCCTTGGGTGTCCTGTCCCCGCTGGGGCGGCCGCCGAACGGCTGCGTCGGCATCGGTGACGGCACCACCGACGGATTCTTCTGCACCTACGTCCGCGACTACCTCGAGCGCTACGGCATCGACACCGACAAGCTGAAGGTCGGCGGCTACACGGTGCGCACGACGCTGGACCGCACTGCTTCGGACGCTGCCAAGCAGGCCGCCCAGAAGCAGGTCCCGACCCAGACCGATGGCATCGCCAACGCGATGTCGGTCGTCGAACCCGGCAAGGACAAGCACAAGGTCCGCGCCCTGGTCGCCAACCGCGACTTCGGCAACGACCCGAGCAAGGGCCAGACGGCCTACGACATCGTCAGCCGCGTGCAGCCCTTCGGCGCGGGCTCGATCTACAAGATCTTCACCGCCGGTGCTGCGATCGAGCGCGGCATGAGCATCTACGACACGATCGACGTCCCCGCCAGCTACACCTCGCGGATCTACAAGAACGGGCAGGCGCCCTACACCGTGCACAACGCCGACGGCGTGAGGCCGGGACCGCGAACGTTGCAGATGGCGTTGGCGACCTCGCCGAACACCGGCTTCGTGGCGCTGCTGGAACGGGCCGGCCTGAACAACGCCGTCGACATGGCCGCCAAGCTCGGCATGCGCAAGAGCGTCAACGGTGTCAACTCGCTGGGGTCGACCCTCAAGGACGACGGCTCGAACGGGCCCGCGTTGGGCGACTCGATCAAGCGGCGCAACAACGGTTCCTTCACCCTCGGCTTCACGCCGACCAGCGTGCTGGAACTGTCCAACGTCGCGGCCACGATCATGAGCGATGGCGTCTACTGCCCGCCGACCCCGATCGAAGAGGTCAAGGACCGCTACGGCAACTCCGTGCAGCTCGGTGAGCCCGCCTGCGAGCAGGCGGTGGCACCCGCGGTGGCCACCGCGCTCGCGCAAGGGCTGAGCAAGGACGACACCGAGGGAACCTCCCGTGCGGCGGCGCAGGCCGTCCAGTGGGCGCGTCCGATGATCGGAAAGACCGGTACGACCCAGGAGCACAAGTCCGCGGCCTTCTTGGCGGCCACCCCGCAGATGGCCGGTGCCGTGCTGACCTACTCCGACGGCAAGCGCCCGGAAGGGATCTGTGACGGTGGCGGAGACGCGCCGCCCTACCTGTGCGGCGGTGGCGGCAACATCTACGGCGGCAAGGTGCCCGCGCGAACGTGGTTCGACGCGATGACCAAGATCCACAGCGGACTGCCGGTTGCCGCCCTGCCGGGCACGCCACCGCCCGCCGCGACGCCGCCTGCGGCACCGGCGCCGTAATCGGATGTGAGCATGGGGACCTTGCTGTCATGTCGAGTGGCAGGAGGGTCCCCATTTTCGTGTCATCAGGCCGTACTCAGCGATAACTCAGAAAACATTGGCAAGATGCCTGCGTGGTTTCCGAACGTGATCGAGTGGATGTTCGCGGCACCGGCTGGTTCGTGGTCCTCGCCTATGCACCTGCTTGGTTGCTGAGCACACCGCTGTGGCTGACCGGTGAGGGACTGTCGTGGGAATGGGCGCCGGTCGCTCTCACCCTCGTGATGCTCATTCCCGCCGTCGCGGCAGTGGTGGTCACCAAGTGGATCAGTCCCAGCAGCGCCCCGTTGCGCGAGTTGGGACTCACCAACCCCGGCGGGATCAAGAAGTGGTGGAGATACGCCGTCCTGGGGTGCGTCGGTCCTCTGCTGGCAGTGCTGCTCGCCTTGCTGGTCGGCTACCTGCTCGGCGTCTACAAGGCGGACTGGACCGGTTTCTCGGGACTCGTCGAGCAGTTCGGAGCCACCGTCGTCGGCGAGCAGAACCAGACATCACCGACGGCGCTCGCACTGACCCAGCTCGGCCAGGTCTTCCTGCTCGGATGGGTGCACACGTTGCCTGCGCTCGGCGAAGAACTCGGCTGGCGCGGTTACCTGACCAAAGCCCTGCTGCCGCTGGGACAGCCCGGTTCCTTCCTCACCACAGGTGTCCTGTGGGGGCTTTGGCACGCGCCGATCCTGCTCCTCGGATACAACTACCCGACGGTTCCGATCGTGGTGTCGTTCCTGATGATGGGCTGCTTCTGCGTGCTCGTGGGGACGCTGCTGAGCTGGCTGAGGCTCGCCTCCGGCAGCGTGTGGCCGGCCGCGATCGCACACGGCTTCCTCAACTCCGCGGGCGCGATGGCGGTGATCTTCAGCCAGGCCGGTCACCCGGTCGACAACGCCAGCGTCGGCCTGCTGGGATGGAGCGGCTGGATCGTGCTGATTCTGCTCATCCTCGTCCTGGTCATGCTCGGAAGGCTGCCCGTGCGCTTCCAGGTCGCCAAGGAAGGAATCAGCAAGGGGGTCGAGCGTCGCAGTCGCAAGGCATGAGCGGGGCAAGGGAACCTTTCCGCCACCCTGCTCCATCCGATCGCGAAATGTGCGTGTGCTGGTCCTTTGGCGTGAAAGCATTGGGGCATGGTGACGAGTCTGCTGCCCTCCACCCAGCGCGTGCTGCTGCGGCGCCTGGCCGTGGAGCAGAGTGAAAACCGTGTTCCTTCGCTGATCGCCGGTCTCGTGCGTGATGGAGAGACGGTCTGGTTCGGTTCCCGTGGCCAGGTGAACGATGCTCCCTCCACGACGGACACCCAATACCGGATCGGGTCGATCACGAAGACGTTCGTGGGCGTGCTCGTGATGCGTCTGCGCGACGAAGGCCGACTCGACCTCGTCGACAAGCTGGACGAGTACCTGCCGGGGACGTCGCTCGGCAACCGCAGCATTGGCGAGATCCTCAGCCAGTGCAGCGGGTTGACCGCCGAGCCCGCAGGACAGTGGTGGGAGCGCACCCCGGGTGGAAGCCCGGAGGAGCTGCTCGCCTCCGTCGACGACAGTGCGCTTCGCCCGACACCGCGCCACCAGTTCCACTACTCCAACGTGGGTTTCGGGATCCTTGGTGAACTGGTCGCCAGGCTTCGTGGCGCCCCGTGGCACCAGGTGATGGAGCGCGAGATCCTGCGGCCGCTCGGCATGCGCCGCACGACCTTGAGCCCCGTCGCGCCCCACGCGGAGGGATTTGCCGTCCACCCGTGGGCGGACGTGGTGCTACCGGAGCCCGCGGAAGACGCAGGTGCGATGGCGCCCGCAGGGCAGCTGTGGTCGACCTACGACGACATGGTCCGGTGGGCCCGTTTCGTCCTGGGCGACACCGGCGAAGTGCTCCACCCGGACACGGTGGCCGAAATGCGCGTGCCCGGATCGGTGGACGACGGGCCTGAATGGCGTTCCGGTTATGGGCTCGGTTTTCAGCTGATGCGACACAACGGTCGTCGCCTGGCCGGGCACAGCGGTTCGATGCCGGGCTTCTTGGCCAGCGTGTGGACCGACCCCGCCGAGAACGAGGCGGTGATCTTCATGGCCAACACGACGGCGGGAGTCACCGGGGCGCTGGGCACGGACCTGCTTGACGCCTTGGCCGAGCACGAACCACGAATCCCGAAGCCCTGGATCCCGCGACCGGACGTGGACATGGGGCTGCTGGAACTGACGGGGGAGTGGTACTGGGGCCCGTCGCCGCACGTGCTGCGCGTGCTCAGCAACGGACTCCTCGACCTCAGGCTCGGTCACGGCCGTCGAGGAAGGGCCTCGCGCTTCCGGCCGAACGGCGACGGCACCTGGACCGGTCTGGACGGCTACTACGCGGGCGAGATCCTGCGCATCGGCCGAGACGCCGACGGCACGCCCAACCACCTCAACCTGAACACATTCATCTTCACTCGCACCCCATACGCCTCAGACGCCCCGGTGCCCGGTGGCGTTGCGGGATGGCGGCCCGCAGGAAGCTGATCCGCGCAGCTTGGGTCCCTTCCTGCCAAAGATCCAGGACGAAGGGACCCAAGCTGCCCAGGCGGGCGCGACTATGCCGAGCAGAACCCGTGCGGCATGCTTGCGGTATGGCCGACGACCTGCCGATCACGAGTGGCTGGAGCATTCCGCCCGCAGAACTGTCCGAACGGTTCTCCAGGTCGTCGGGGCCAGGCGGGCAGGGAGTCAACACCACCGACTCGCGGGTGGAGCTTTCGTTCGACCTGGCGCGCTCGTCCTCGGTGCCCGAGCGACTGCGCGCACGGGCGCTGGAGAAGCTCGGGAATCGATTGGTCGATGGCGTGCTCACGATCACCGCCTCCGAGAACCGAGCTCAGCTGGCCAACCGCCAAGCCGCGCGGGAACGCCTCGCCGCGGTGCTGGCCTCCGCCGTCGCGCCACCCGCTGCGAAGCGCCGCCCCACCAAACCGACCAAGGGATCGCAAAGGCGACGACTCGCCGGCAAGAAACGGCGCGCTGAAGTCAAACGTCAGCGCAGACGAGGTGATCCCGGCGACGCCTGAGCTGCGAAGACCGCGTTCCTGGTTACTCTTGCGCACAGGTGAACGCAGGAGGGAACGAGCTGATGCGCACAGCATGGGTCATGCCCGGCGGCTCCACCTTCGGAGCCATCCAGGCAGGTCTGGCAACGGCACTGTTCGAGGCGGGCATCGTGCCGGATCTCGTCGTGGGAACCTCCGCGGGCTCGCTCAACGCGGCGTGGCTGGCCGGTGATCCGACCACGCGCGGTGCCGAGAAGCTGCGCGACCTGTGGAAGTCGATGCGGCGAGCCGACGTGTTCCCGATCCAGCCCACCAGGATCCTCGCCGGCAAGCTCGGTCTGTCCAACCACGTCATGGGCAACCACGGCCTGGCCCGCTGGCTGCACGAAACCCTGCCGTTCCGCAGGCTGGAGCAGGGCGCGATCCCGCTGACGGTGACCGCGACCGATCTCGACACCGGTGATGCCGTCTACTTCGAAGACGGCCCTGCCCTGCCACCGCTGGTGGCGTCGTGCTCGATTCCTGGGATGTTCCCTCCAGTCGAAGTCGGTGGACGCTGGCTCGTCGACGGTGGACCTGCCGCGTTCATGCCCATCAGCCGCGCGGTTGAGCAGGGAGCACAACGGGTGTTCGTGCTCCCCTGCGGCGGTACTGAGCCTTTCGAGTTCACCCAGGATCGGCGCCGCGGGATCGGTTCGATCGCGACCTGGCCGCCGCCGAAGTCACCGCCGCGCTCGATCAGTGGTGTCAACGGAGCTGCTCTGGGCGCCGCGATGGTCTCCGCAGCACGACTGGACATGCAGGTCAACGCCCCGCGTTGCGAGTTGTACGTGGTGCCGGCTCCTTCCATCGTCGGTCTTTCGCCCTACTCCTTCGCTCACTCCGGGGCTTTGATCGACAGCGCCTGGCGCGTCGCCCGCGACTGGCTTCCCGCAGCCACACCCGTTCCGGCCGGGCACCCCGTCACCATCGCCGGAAGACCCGTCGGAGACGAGCAGTTCGGAATCACGGACTCGGCACCAGCGTTCTGAGGACGGTGCGGCTGAGCAACCGCCCCGCGCTCCACAGGGAACGGCGGCGCGGTCGCACAGCACGCGGTGGCGGCGGGCCGGAAGTGGGTGTCAGCGTCACGCGCAGGAGATCTCGTGGCGGTTCAAGACCGGATTTGTAGGCGCGCAGCGTCGCGCGGGGCACGGCTGTTCCCCGTCGGCTTCCGCTGTCCATCTCGGCCACGAGTTCTTCGAAACGGCACAGGTTCTCCGCCTTGATCGCCTCGAACAAGACCTGCCGGGTCAGTGCCGCCGACATGAAGGTGCGAGCACCGTCCATCACCGCGCGCACCGGCGGCGCCACCGGAATCCCTTCGATGAAAACGGGTTTCGGCAGTCGGGTGGTGCGCTCGAACCTGGTGCCCGCGTAGCTCTGGATCTTCTGGCGATGCGGGATGAGGACGTGGATGTCGGCCGATTCCGGAGGCGACTTCAAGCCGTGCAGGCGAGCCGCGTGCAATCCGGTGAGCATCGCGTGAGGCCCGGCGCGAAGCAGAGCAGCGTCGATGCGATCCCGCACCGTCGCAGGGCCGGGGGCGACGAGCACGATTCCTGGGGCCAGACGTGTCCACGGGCCGTCGGCACGAGCCCAGCGATAGGCCGTGGACTGGCTGATCCCGAGCTTGGTCAGTTCACTGACCCGGTACACGCGGCGGCGGAAGCTCAGAGCGGCGGCTTTGGCGGCGGTCGTCTTCTGCATGCGTAGAACTATCCGCATACTAGGCGCCGAATTCGTGTAGCAGGCACGGCCGATGCGTGTGTCGTGACCACCTGACCGGGTGATTAGCTGATTCTGGGTGGGTATGGGAACGTTCCGGTCAGTGCAGCCGGGCGGGATCGTACCCATACCCACCGAGAGAAGACCGCTCAGCGGGTGGCAGAAAGGCTCCCCTGCTCTTCCGGATGCTTCTGCATCCACCACTGCATCGCGTATTCGACCAACCGGATCAGAGATTGCTTGGTGGACTCACGGTTTCGGGCGTCGCAGGTGACGATCGGAACGTCCGCCGGGATCGCCATCGCCTCGCGAACCTCCTGAACCCGGTGCTGCAGGTTGCCGTCGAAGCAGTTGAGCCCAACGATGTAGGGCAGCTTCCGGTCCTCGAAGAAGTCGATGGCCGAGAAGCAGTCGGCCAGCCGGCGCGTGTCGACCAGGACGACCGCACCGATCGCTCCGCGCACCAGGTCGTCCCACATGAACCAGAACCGGTGCTGACCAGGTGTGCCGAACAGGTAGAGGATCAGGTCCGAGTCCAGCGACAGACGGCCGAAGTCCATGGCCACCGTCGTGGTCTGCTTGTTCGGGGTCGCATGCAGGTCGTCGATGCCGTGGCTGGCCTCGGTCATGACCGCTTCGGTGGTCAACGGCACGATTTCCGACACCGAACCGACGAATGTGGTTTTGCCGGCGCCGAAACCACCTGCGACGACGATCTTCGCGGAGGTGGTGTTCGGGGACCTGCGGGGGTATTCAGGTCGGGCTTGCCTATCAGGATTCATGTCTGCCCACTTCAGTCATCAAGTCAATGCTGGGTGTCTGCGTTCGGCGCGCTGCCCAGGAGACCCGCGCGCTGGGGGAAGTCAGAGTCGGCGAAGTCCGCTCAGGACCCGTTCCATCAACAAGAAGTGCGACGAGCTGCTGTTGTCGCTGACCGTCTCGTGCACCGTGACCAGACCTAGATCCGCCATGTCGCCGAGCAGGACCTTCGCCACGCCGAGTGGAACTCCCAGCATCGCGCCGACCTCGGCGATCGACCGCGGATGCTGGCAGATCTCAGCGACGGCGTGGTGCTCGGTGCGCTGCAACCTCTCCGGCGTGCAGAAATCGCTCGCCGAAACCAGCGTTTCGAGCTCCAGGTGGTGGTTGGACCTGGTTCGTCCACCGGTCCACGCGTACGGGCGGATGGAGGTGGACATCGCTTCACCGGACGGCGAAGCGTCCCGTGCGGTCTGAGAACCGGCCGCACTCGAGGGAACGGGGTTGCCGCGACCACCGGTCGGCTGTGGTGCTGTGGATGGGCCGGGGGAGGCCGACCGCGCCTGGGAGGCGTCCTTGACCTCCTCCGACTCGGTCGTGCTCTGGGGCCCGGGATCCTTCTGAGCACGCTTCCGGCGCCACCCGCGTCTACCGCTGTCCAGGGTGAACCCGTTGAAAACCTCCGCCACGCTGTCGCTTTCCGGCGAGCCGGAGGGGCGCCGCCGGTGTTGCCCGGTCGGGTCCGGACCTTCGCTCATCTTCGCCTCACACCGACTGTCCGGTCATCACTCGGCTTGTTCCCTGCAGCTGAGAACGCAGCTCCGGCGTCAGGATCTGGCCGACGCGCTCGACCAACAAGGTCATCTCGTAGGCGATCAGACCCATGTCGCACTGCGGCGCCGCCAAAACCGTCAAGCAGGAGCCGTCGCTGATCGCCATCTGCAGCATCAGACCGCGCTCCATCTCGACGACGGTCTCGGTGACAGCGCCCGCCTCGAAGCACCGAGCCGCACCCTGCGTGAGGCTGAGCAGGCCGGACGCGACGGCGGCGAGCTGGTCTGCGCGGTCGGTGGGGAGTTTCGCCGAGGCGGTCAGCAGAAGTCCGTCAGCCGAGACGACGACTGCGTGGGCAACACCGGGAACCCGCTCGGTGAAGTCCGTGACGAGCCAACCGAACTGGCTCGGCTGGGAATTTTGGGCGTTCATGGCGCCTCCTTTCCTCCTAACTGATTCGGGGATCACCGGGTCTCATCCGTTGACGGCTGTGGGCCGCGAAGGCTGTGCTTGCCCTCGCGGACACCGCGTTGGAAGCTGGCCAACCGTCCGCGCGTCACGTCGGCGTCGCGCGGTGATGTGGCGGTCGAATCGGTGACCGATCCCGATACCAGCTGGGCTCTGGGGGTCCGGCGTGGCAGACCCGACGGCGTGTACTGCGGGGCCTCGTTCCCGGCCTGCGGCTCCGCCGTCTCTGCGCTGCCATCCTCGGGTGGGGCCTGCTGGGTGGTGGCGGACTGTTCCGCGCTCGTTGCCGCGACGTGCGAGGCTTGGTTCAGACGGTGACGGCCACGCTGGACGCCTGCTTGGAAGCTCGCCAACCTGCCTCGCGCCCGGTTGGGGTCACGCGCAGGACGGAGTTCGTCGCTGTCCGTCCGGTCAGCGCTGCCTGCGACCAGGTTCGCCAGCGGGACCCGCTGGGGCAGTCCGGACGAGGTGAAGTCGGTCGGCTCGGAGGCCGCGACCTCCTCGGCGCGCTGCTGACCCTCATCGCTGGCGAAGGTCCAGTCACGGGAGTCCACCTCGCCGCCCGTGCTGGGGGCCTCATCGGAGGAAGGGGCCCTTTCATCCAGCTTCACGACCGGCAGGATCACGGTGACCGGGGTGTCGTCGATCTCGTCGGGCCAGCGGAACTTGGGTTCCGCGTCCGGGTCGCCGTCCTCCCGCTCCAGGAACCACACCGACGACAGCTCGTCGAGGATCGCCTCCGGGGTCTCGGGAACCTCCATCTCAGGCGGCGGCTCCGCGGAGGCTTCCTCGGTGCTGAAGAGCTCGTGGGACGAGTCTTCGTCATCGGCACTGCGGAAGAGGTGGAACCCGTTGTGGGTCGGCGGGTTGCTGATCGCGTCCTGTTCGGCTGCCTCCCAGTCGAACTGCCTGATCAGCGTGTCGTCGTCGTGCCCGGGCCGGTAGACGCCGTTGGTGCGCGGGGCGGGGAGCGAGACGTCGTCGATCAGCAGGTCCGGCCGGAGGGTCATGGACACGCGCAGGCCCGTGTCCTTCTGACCGGGCATCAGCTCCACCCGGATGCCGTGTCTGAGTGCCAGGCGGCCCACCACGAACAGGCCCATGCGTCGCGACGTGGACTGCTTGATCTCCTCGTCGGAGTTCAGGCGCTGGTTGGCTTCCGCGAGTTCGTCCTGGTTCATGCCGATGCCGTCGTCGTCGATGTCGATGCGCAGCGAGCCGTCGCGGTCTCGCTGTCCCGACACCACGACCTGGGTCTGCGGAGCGGAGAAGTTCGCGGCGTTGTCGAGGAGTTCGGCCAGCAGCCGCACCAGATCGCTGGCCACGTACCCGACGATCTTGGTGTCCGGTAGTTGCAGCACGTTGACCCGCGGGTAGTGCTCGATCTCCGACACGGCGGCGCGCAGCAGGTCGGCCGGCGTGGTGGGGCGGGTGAAGCGACGTGCCAGATCGGCGCCGGAGAGCACCATCAGGTTCTCGTTGTTGCGGCGCATCCGGGTCGCGAGGTGGTCCAGCTGGAACAGCGTTGCCAGTTGGTCGGGGTCCTCTTCGTCGCGTTCGAGCTGCTCG
Source organism: Saccharopolyspora sp. NPDC049426 (assembly GCF_040676935.1). NCBI lineage: Bacteria > Bacillati > Actinomycetota > Actinomycetes > Pseudonocardiales > Pseudonocardiaceae > Saccharopolyspora > Saccharopolyspora sp. NPDC049426. The sequence goes on from NZ_JBFAPZ010000015.1 coordinate 70,337, forward strand.
AAGAGTCGAAGCTGACGTTCGAGCAGGCTCTGGCTGCGTCGCGACACGTTGATGAACGAGTCGCTGTAGCTGCGGCGGAGTTCTGCCTGCTCGGTGGCGAGGGTGACCGCCTGGGTGTGCACGTCGTCGAAGGCTCGGGCAACTTCGCCGACTTCGTCGGTGGTGTTGACCGGCACCGGCTGGACGGCCTGTGTCGCGTGTCCGGCGCGGATGTCGGCGACGGCGTTGGGGAGCTGGTGGTTGGCGGTGTCGAGCGCGCTGTGCCGCAGCATTTCGAGCGAGCCGAGCAGATGCCTCGCCACCATGACCACGATCGCGCCGGCGATCAGCAGTGCGGTGAGCAGGATGACCGATTCGAGACCGGCGAGGTTGCCCGCGGTGTCCTGCAGGCTGAACGCGGTTTGGTGCAGCTGCTGGTCGAGCTGGGCCTGCAGCGTGTTGAGCGCCTGGGCTGCGGTGCTGGACTGTTCCTTCCACGTCGCGGTCGACACCAGGTGCGAGGACAGGGTGGATCGGGTGTTGTTCTGCTCGGCCATCGCCAGCTGGACCGAGGTTTCCCGTGCCGGCACCTGAGGATTGGAGTAGAGCTGGTCGTAGCGGACGCGCTGCTGCGGGTCGGCTGCGGCGCGGAACTCCTTGACCGCTGCGGTGCGGCGGGCCTCGCTCGCGGCCAGGCGGGTGAGGTTGTCACTGGTGAACTCGTCGCGGGACAGGCCGGTGAGCACCAGGGCCTGTTGCAGCTGGACCTCTTCGCTGATCTTGGCGAGCTCGTGCACGGTGGTGGCGGTGGCCACCAGTTCCGAGGACGAGATCTGGCTGATCAGTGTCCGGTCCAGCGCGAGCATCACGTCGATGAGCTCGGTGTAGGAGTTGGCGGTGATGCCGGGGTCGACGCGTCCGCCGAGCACGAGCTTGCGGATCGGCTCGAGTTCGGTCGACTGCCGTTCGGTTTCCTGCTTGGCGTACTGAACGGCGTCGCTGTCCGGTGCGGCGTTCAACAGGCGTTGGGTCTCCGCCAGCGCCTTGTCGGAGGCGGCGAAGCGGTTCCTGACGTCGGCCTCGGTCACCTGGCTGCGAACCAGGAATTCGGCGGACTGAGTGCGTTCCTCCTGCAACCTGTCGACGGCGGTGCGCACGGCGCGGCCGGCTGAGACGACGCGGTCCATCTGCTCGTAGTTGCTGGCTTCGGTGATCTGGCCGCGAATCTGAAGGACGCCCAGCACGATCGCGAAGATGACCGGTACCAGAACGACAGCGGCGATCTTGACCGGGAGTTTCCAGTTTTGCCACGTGATGATTCGGGACGTGGCGCGCGACCACATGGATGCCCGGGTCGCGTTCGCGGGCGGGTCTTCTACTCCGCTGCTCACGACGCAGTCCTTTCCCGCGCGGTCGAAGCTTTCATCGCCAACTGCGCGTTCGTGTGGTGGGCAGGCCGGCCCGCCTCGGGGTGTGCGCGGCAGGTCATCGTGGTTGGCGGCGCTGCCTGCGTTTCGGGGGTTTTCGCGGGTGGCCGTGCGGTCTCGACGGCGGTATTTCGAAGTGCCTGCGATGTCGGGGGTGATCGCGGTGGCATCGAATTCGCATACCGGTCGTCGGCGTGCAGAACACTACCTCACCGGAATGATCTACTTTCTGCATTGAATTCAGCGCTCTGACCAGTGCATTCGGGTCGATGGAGATCATCTTCACGGGTGTGGGGGAGCTCGTTGGGCACTTTGGACACTGATCGTGTTCATTGCCGCGAAGGCGGGATGCGCTTTAGTCACCCGATGGAGAGAATCTCTACGGCTGGGTGACAAAGGGGTCGAATGTCGTGGGAATGTGCCCTTGCCTGCCCCGTGTTACCCTCGCCTAACAAGCCGGTTGATCAGCAAAAATGGTCCCGCTCGGCCTCATTTTGCGAGGTGGCCTGGTTCGGCTCCCTCCTCGAGGAGGTATGGCTTCTCGTCAGGTCTAATCACGGTTAGTGATCATCGGATTCATCAGTTGGTGTGGTGTGTCGCTGCCATGGTCCAGATGAAGCGGAATGATCGTTAGACTCCCGCCCTGGTTGGCATCGCAAGTCGTGCGGTCACCGACTCCTGCGGAATTCGGGATCAAGGAAGATCGCGAACGGCTGCGGGAGCTCGGACGAAGTTGGGGGACTTTGCGGCATCGGCGCAGAACACGTCGATGTGATGTCCGATTGCTTGGAAGGATGCATGCGCAACGCCACCCAACCCCCGCCGCCGTCTCGACAAACCGAAGCGACCTTCGGTCAAATCGACAAATCCGCCAGGCGAACCGATCTCGCGGTACCCGGAGACGCAGGGCCCGACTTTCCCAACATCGCGCGCAGTGCGGAATTCCGCGAATTGCGCGGCAAGCTGCGCAGGTTCACGTTCCCGATGACGCTCGTGTTCGTGGTCTGGTACGTCGGATACGTCGTCCTCGCCGCGTACTTCCCGGATTTCATGGGGATTCGGCTGTTCGGCGCCGTCAACATCGGACTCGCCCTAGGCATCGGCCAGTTCGTCAGCACCCTCGTCATCACGGCCCTCTACCTGCGCTACGCGGCCAAGGAGATCGACCCTCGTGCCGAGGAGCTCTACCGCCAAGCCACCGGAGAGGAGCGGCCGTAATGGACACCAACCCGATGCTCAACATCAGCATCTTCGCGGCGTTCGTGCTGCTCACGCTGTTCATCGTCTACCGGGTGAGCAGCACCGGCTCCACCACCGACTACTTCGCAGCGGGATCGCAATTCACCGGTGCGCAGAACGGCATCGCCCTGTCGGGCGATTTCCTGTCGGCCGCCTCGTTCCTCGGCATCGCGGGCGCCATCGCCGTGCACGGCTACGACGGTTTCCTCTACTCGATCGGATTCCTGGTCGGATGGTTGGTGAACCTTCTCCTGGTCGCAGAACTCCTGCGCAACACAGGCCGATTCACCATGGGCGATGTGCTCAGCTACCGCATGAAGCAGCGCCCGGTGCGGGCTGCCGCGGCGGTGTCGACTCTGATGATCTCCTTCATCTACATGATCGCGCAGATCGCAGGCGCTGGAAGCCTGGTGGCGCTGCTGCTCGACGTGCACAGCGCGGCCGGTCAAGCCCTGGTGATCGCCGCCGTCGGCGCGCTGATGATCGTCTACGTGCTCGTGGGTGGGATGAAGGGAACCACCTGGGTGCAGATCATCAAGGCGGTCGCCCTGATGCTGTGCGTCGCGCTCATGACGTTGTTCCTCATGGGCAAGTTCGGGTTCAGCATCACCTCGTTGCTGCAGCACGCAGCGGAGAAGAACCCGCTCGGTGAGCGGATCTTCTCCCCAGGAGCCCAGTACGGGAAGAGCGAGACCACCAAGCTCGACTTCGTCTCGCTGTCCTTGGCGCTGATCTTCGGCGTAGCCGGTCTGCCGCACGTGCTGATGCGCTTCTACACGGTGCCCAACGCCGTGCAGGCGAGGCGGTCCGTGGTGTGGGCGACCGTCACGATGTCGGTGTTCTACCTGTGCACGTTGGTGATCGGGTACGGGGCCGGGGCGATCAGCGGCACGGATTCGATCCTGGCGGCCCCTGGCGGCGAGAACTCCGCGGCGCCGCTGCTGGCCTACAAGATCGGCGGAACGGTGCTGCTGGGTGTGATCGCCGCAGTCGCTTTCGCCACGATCCTCGCCGTGGTGGCGGGTCTGACCTTGACCGCATCGGCATCCTTCGCCCACGACGTGTACGCCAACGTCTTCAAACGCGGGCAGGCCGAACCGGAGGCCGAGATCGGGGTGGCGCGGCTGACGGCCCTGATCATCGGTGCTACCTCGATCATCGGCGGCATCCTGGTCAACGGGCAGAACCTCGCGTTCCTGGTGTCGCTGGCCTTCGCCTTCGCCGCGTCGGCGAACCTGTCGACCTTGCTCTACTCGCTGTACTGGCGGCGGTTCAACACCCGGGGGACCTTGTGGGGGATCTACGGCGGCCTGGGTATCTGCCTGTTCCTGGTGATCTTCTCCCCGGTGGTTTCGGGAACCCCGACCTCGATCGTGCCCGGTGTCGACTTCGCCTGGTTCCCGCTGAAGAACCCCGGTTTGGTGTCGATCCCGGCGTCGTTCTTGTTCGCCTACATCGGCACCCTGCTGGGAGAGCGCGAAGACGATGACCGCACTGACGAGATGGAGGTCCGGTCGCTGACCGGCATCGGAGCTTCTTGATCGGCTGTACCGCGCATGGGAACCTTCCTGCCACTTTCCCGGCAGGAAGGTTCCCATGCTCCGGGCGCGGCAGCTTCGAACCGGCCCGGATCGAGCCCCTCTCACGGTCCTGCAAGACACCCATTTTGAGCAGAGCGCGACGTATGGTGGGTCGGCCAAGTGACCGAGTCGGAGAGGGAGGAGTGGCATGAGTTCCGCGACCCAGAGCTCGTGGGAGCCGGTGCGCAAGGTCCGGACTTACGAACAGGTCATGGCGCAGATCGAGCAACGCATTCTCGACGGGCGTCTTGCCCCCGGCGACCGCCTTCCCAGCGAGCGAGAGTTCGCGCAGCTCCTCGGAGTCAGCCGGCCGTCGCTGCGGGAAGCACTGCGCGTGCTCGAAGCGCTGGGGATCGTCGACGTGCGGCCTGGCCGCGGCCCTGACGGCGGGTGCGTTTTCCTCGGCCACCCCGGCACCGGTTTCTCAACGCTGCTCAAGATGCAGCTGACGCTCGGTCACTTCAACGGCGCCGACGTGCTGCGGACCCGGCTGGCGCTGGAGGAGTGGGCGCTGCTGGAGGCGGCTCGACACGCCACTCCCGCCGATCACCGCGCTTTGCACGCGATTCTCGACGAGATGGACTCCCCGCACCTCACCACGCGCGACTTCAACGCCCTCGACACCGAGTTCCACGTCCGGATCGCCGAGTCCACTGGCAATTCGCTGGCCGCTCACATGATGGAGTCGCTGCGCACGGCGATCCAACGTCAGATGATCGAGGTGTACGACCGCAGGGACGATTGGCGGGACACCTCGCGGTACGTGCGGCGTGAACACCGCGCGATCCTTCAAGCGATCGAGTCCGGTGACGGCGAACGCGCTGTTGAGCTGCTGCGCGGTCACATCAACGACTTCTACGAGCTCGACGAGCGCACCGGCTGAACCCCGGGCCTCGTGCGCCGATCAGTCCTGCTTGCGGACGCGGAGGCCGTCGAATGCGACCGCTGCGACGGTGTCGGCCAGCGTCTCCGCGTCGGCTCCCTGCCGGGGCCGGTACCACTCCACGAGTGAGTTGACCATGCCGAACAGCAGGCGTGCGGCGGTCGCCGGGTCGACGTCGGGGCGCAGGTCGCCGTCGGCAGCGGCCTTGCTGACCAGGTCGGCGACGATCTGGTCGAACTCCCGGCGGCGGGCCAGCGCGGCCTTCTCGACCTTGGTGTTGCCGCGAATCCGCAGCAGCAGGGTCACGAAGGGCAGTTGATCGACGAGCACGCCGACGCTGGCCCGCACCAGGTATTCGAGTTTGTCGATGGCGCGGCCGTCGATGGTCTCCAGCTTGTCCGCCTCGGCGAACAATCCGTCCAGCCCTCGGTTGACCGCGAGCCGCAGCAGTTCGTCCTTGCTGCGCACGTGGTGGTAGATCGCGGACTTGGTGATCTGCAGCTTGCGCGACAGATCTTCCATGCTGGTGCCGTCGTAGCCGCGTTCGTTGAACAGCTTGACCGCAACCGTGAGCAAGGACTCCAGGTCGTAGCCGGGGCGACCGCGTTTGGTCGCGCGGGTGCTGGGCGGTTCGGTCATGAGCGCATTATCGCAAGTCGTCTCAGTCGCGAGGGCGTTGGTCGATGACCCGGCGGAGCTTGCCCACCGAGCGCTCGAGGGAGCCTGGCTCGACGATCTCCACGCCGACGCTCACGCCGACACCGTCCTTGACCTTCTCGGCGATCTCCATCGGCGCCTTCTCGCGCCGCGCCGTGGTGGTCTCGGGCAGTGCCTCGACCAGCACGGTCAGCCGGTCCATCCGGCCTTGGCGGGTGAGCTTGAGCTGGAAGTGCGGGGACAGGTCGGCGGTGCCGAGCACGATCTCCTCGATCTGCGTCGGGAAGACGTTGACCCCGCGCAGGATGATCATGTCGTCGCTGCGCCCGGTCACCTTGTCCATCCGGCGGAAGGCGGGCCGTGCCGTGCCCGGCCGCAGCGCGGTCAGGTCGCGCGTCCGGTAGCGGATGATCGGCAATGCCTCCTTGGTCAGCGACGTGAACAGGAGCTCCCCGGTCGTCCCGTCGGGCAGCGGCACGCCGTCGATCGGGTCGACGACCTCGGGGTAGAAGTGGTCCTCCCAGACGTGCAGGCCGTCCTTGGTCTCGACCGCCTCTTGTGCGACACCGGGCCCCATCACCTCCGAGAGGCCGTAGATGTCGACCGCGTGGATGTCGGCGCGCTCTTCGATCTCGCGGCGCATCTGCTCGGTCCAGGGCTCGGCGCCGAAGATCCCGACCTTGAGGGAAGTGCTGCGCGGATCGATCCCCTGACGCTCGAACTCGTCGAGGAGCGTCAGCATGTAGGACGGCGTCACCATGATGATCTCGGGACGGAAGTCGTTGATGATCTGCGCTTGCCGTGCGGTCATGCCGCCTGAAGCCGGGACGACCGTCGTCCCCAGCTTCTCGGCGCCGTAGTGGGCGCCGAGGCCTCCGGTGAACAGCCCGTACCCGTAGGAGATGTGCACCTTGTGCCCTGGGCGCCCGCCTGCGGCGAAGATCGATCTCGCGACCACGGTGGCCCACACGTCGAGGTCGGATTCGGTGTAGCCCACGACCGTCGGCTTGCCGGTCGTTCCGCTGGAGGCATGCACCCGGCGGACCTGGTCCTGCGCAACGGCGAACATGCCGAAGGGGTAGTTGTCGCGCAGGTCCTGCTTGGTGGTGAAGGGAAACTTCTCGAGGTCGCTCAGTTCTCGGCAGTCATCGGGGTGCACGCCCGCGTCGTCGAACTTCCTGCGGTAGAAGGGAACGTTCGCGTAGGCGTGGCGCAGCGTCCACTGCAGGCGCTCGAGCTGCAGGGCGCGAAGCTCGTCGGTGCTCAGCCTTTCGGCCGATGAGAGGTCGTCGATCGGCGGCGCGTCGCCAAGTCGGCGGGCGCTCGGCACTTCGTTGTGCGTGGTCGTCATGGGGAGGAACTCCTCAACGCTTGATCTGGCCGACGGTCCGGCTGCGACCGCGGAACTCCGCGACGACCTCCGGCCCGGCAGGGGTGTCCCGGTGCACCGTGACGTCGTAGATGCCGTTTCGGCCGTATTGAGTTCGTTCTTGCGCGGTCGCCACCAGCTCGTCGCCGAGGAACGCGCTCGTGACGAACGAGATTTCCGCTCCGGCGGCGACGGTGACAGGCCCGTGGCTGTTGCACGCGGCTGCGAATGTCGTGTCGGCGAGCAGGAAGACGTAACCGCCGTGCGTGATGTCGTGCCCGTTGACCATCTGTTCGGTCACCCGCATCCGGGCTACTGCGTTGCCGTCGTGCGCTGCGGTCACGACGATGCCGAGCGACGTCGAGGCGACGTCGGATTCGAGCATGGTCCTCGCGGAGTCGCTGAGTCGGTTCGCCGAGCGTGACACCGGGTTGCACCGCCTTCTTACTGACCGAATGGACGGTAATTAAATCTGCCCAAGTAAAAGTCAGTGCGCAAACGGATGTCAAGACCGGCGGTACCGGATGGATCCCATCCGGTACCGCCCTGCTCCGGTCGTTGCATCCGCCTGCGGCATGAGCTCAGCGTAGGCGCGTGCGCTTGATCGTGGGCCTCGCGACGAGTTCGGGAGGGCCTGCTGGGCGATGCCTGAGCAAGGGAGCCTTCATCGCCCTCCGGTGCCGATGCGCGAAAGGCGACCTTGCTCGCGTCCTCCGTTCGGGCGGGGCGGATCGCGCTGTTGCCACTTTCGCTCCCCGGCGTTGCGCGCTAGCATTAATTCCCGACCGTTCGGTTAGTAATTCTGGAGGGCGAGGCACGATGGCTCAAGGTGCGAGCAAGGTTCTGCGCAGCTACACCAGTGGCGGCTGGAGGGTGGGCGAAGCCGAAGGAGCGCCGCTGCACGACGCCGTCACGGGCGCCGAAGTCGCGCGGATCAGCTCCGCCGGCATCGACATGGCCGCAGCGCTCGAACACGGGCGCGCGGTCGGTGGGCCGGCGCTGAGGGAACTGACGTTCCACCAGCGTGCAGCCCTGCTCAAAGCGCTGGCCTCACACCTCCGCGAGCACCGCGAAGAGCTCTACGAACTGTCGGCCAGGACCGGCGCCACCCTCGGGGACTCCAAGTTCGACATCGACGGCGGGATAGGGGTCCTCTTCGCCTACTCCAGCAAGGGTCGGCGGGAACTTCCCAACGACACCGTCTACGTGGAGGGGAACGTCGAACCGCTCAGCAAGGGCGGCACCTTCCTCGGCCAGCACATCGCCACGCCGCTGCGTGGCGTCGCAGTGCAGATCAACGCCTTCAACTTCCCCGCGTGGGGGCCGCTGGAGAAGTTCGCCCCTGCCTTCCTCGCCGGCGTGCCCAGCTTGATCAAGCCGGCCAGCCAGACCGCCTACCTCACCGAGAAGCTCGTCGAACTGATCGTGGAGTCCGGGCTCATTCCCGAAGGGTCGCTGCAGCTGATCAGCGGAAGCGCAGGGGACCTTCTCGATCACGTGACCGGACAGGACCTGGTGTCGTTTACCGGCTCGGCGTCCACCGCGCAGAAGCTGCGGGCTCACCCTGCCATCGTGCGCAACTCGGTCCGCTTCAACGCCGAGGCCGACTCGCTCAACTGCTCGATCCTGGGCCCGGACGCCAAGCCGGGGACCGCGGAATTCGACCTCTACGTCAAGCAGCTGGTCACCGAGATGACCGTCAAGGCCGGTCAGAAGTGCACTGCGATTCGGAGGGCGTTCGTTCCGGCGGAACTGCTCGACGACGTCGCCGAGGCGGCCGGTGAGCGCCTGACGAAGATCAAGATCGGAAATCCGAGCAACCCTGACGTTCGCATGGGCGCGTTGGCGAGCCTCGAACAGCGCGAAGAAGTCCGCCGATCCCTGAAGGCGTTGCAGGGAGCGGGCAACATCGTCTTCGGCGACCCGGAGCAGGTCGAGCTGATCGACGCCGACGCCGAAAAGGGAGCCTTCATCTCACCGGTGCTGCTCAAGGCGGACCCCGATCGGGCAGAACCGCACGAGGTCGAGGCGTTCGGACCCGTGTCGACGCTCATGCCCTACACCTCGGTGGAGCAGGTCGTCGACTACGCCGCGCGCGGGCAGGGGAGCCTCGCCGGCTCCGTGGTCAGCGGGGACGCCGTGTTCGCCCGCGACGTCGTGCTCGGTGTCGCGCCCTGGCACGGCCGACTGCTGGTGCTCGACGCTGATGACGCGAAGGAGTCCACCGGACACGGTTCGCCGATGCCGGCACTCGTGCACGGCGGTCCCGGCCGCGCCGGCGGTGGTGAGGAGATGGGCGGCATTCGCGGCGTCCTACACCACATGCAGCGCACTGCGGTGCAGGGCAGCCCAGCAGTGCTGTCCCAGGTCACCGGACGATGGGTGGAAGGAGCCCCTCGTGCCACCGACGGCGTCCACCCCTTCCGGAAGTCCCTGGCCGAACTGAAGATCGGCGACTCGGTGGTGGCCGGCCCGCGGCAGGTCACCGATGCGGACGTCGCGCACTTCGCGGAGTTCACCGGCGACACCTTCTACGCGCACACCGACGAAGACGCAGCGCGGGAGAACCCGCTGTTCGGTGGCATCGTCGCGCACGGATACCTCGTCGTCTCCTTCGCCGCGGGACTGTTCGTGTCGCCTGAGCCCGGACCGGTGCTGGCGAACTACGGACTGGAGAACCTGCGGTTCCTCACGCCCGTCAAGCCCGGCGACGCACTGACCGTGACCTTGACCTGCAAGCAGATCACGCCCCGCGAGAACGCCGACTACGGCGAAGTCCGCTGGGACGCCGACGTGACCAACGACGACCAGGAATCCGTCGCCAAGTACGACGTGCTCACCCTGGTGTCCAAGGAGAAGCGATGACAGCGACGTTGTCCGACCAGGAACTCGAGGAGCACTTCGAGCGCACCATCGACAAGGACCAGCGGCTCGAGCCGCGGGACTGGCTTCCCGATGACTACCGCAAGACGATGGTCCGCCAGATCGCCCAGCACGCGCACTCCGAGATCATCGGCATGCAGCCGGAGGGGAACTGGATCACGAGGGCGCCTTCGCTGCGCCGCAAGGCGATTCTGCTGGCGAAGGTCCAGGACGAGGCCGGGCACGGCCTGTACCTGTACTCAGCGGCCGAGACGCTCGGTGGCGACCGGCAGGACCTGACCGAGAAGCTCATCACCGGCAGGCAGAAGTACTCGTCGATCTTCAACTACCCGACGTTGTCGTTCGCCGACGTCGGCGTGATCGGCTGGCTCGTCGACGGCGCGGCGATCTGCAACCAGGTGCCGCTGTGCCGCTCCAGCTACGGCCCCTACGCCAGGGCGATGATCCGGATCTGCAAGGAGGAGTCCTTTCACCAGCGGCAGGGTTACGAACTGCTGATGACGATGATGAAGGGAACTCAGGCGCAGCGGGACATGGTCCAGGACGCGGTGAACCGCTTCTGGTGGCCGTCGCTGATGATGTTCGGCCCGCCGGATGCCGAATCGTCGCACACAGAGCAGTCGATGCTCTGGAAGATCAAGCGCCACACCAACGATGAACTGCGGCAACGCTTCGTCGACATGACCGTCCCGCAGGCCGAGATGCTGGGCGTGACGCTGCCGGACCCCGACCTGGAGTGGAACGCCGAACGCGAGCACTACGACTTCGGCGAGGTCGACTGGAACGAGCTCAAGCAGGTCATCAAGGGCAACGGGCCGTGCAACACCGAACGGGTCGCCCGGCGCCGCAAGGCCCACGAGGACGGCGAGTGGGTGCGCGAGGCGGCAGCCGCGCACGCGCGCAAGATGACGGAGGCGAAGGCATGAGCCGGAGTGAATGGCCCCTCTACGAGGTTTTCGTGCGAGGCAAGCGGGGCTTGAACCACGTGCACGTCGGGTCCCTCCGCGCCGCCGACGACGAGATGGCCGTGCACCACGCGCGCGACCTCTACACGCGGCGCAACGAGGGAGTGAGCATCTGGGTGGTGAAGTCGTCCGCGATCACGGCCTCCAGCCCTGACGAGAAGGACCCCTTCTTCGCTCCCTCAGGGGACAAGGTCTACCGGCACCCAACCTTCTACGACATTCCCGACAACGTTCCCCACATGTGAGCCGACGATGTCCTTTGACAACGCCTACGAGGCACTCATCGACGCGCACGACGATTCGCGCTGGGCATTCGGCAGCGGGTTCGAAGACCCGCTGGCGGGAGTCGACACCTCAGTTCCGTCCGGTGTGGACGGTTCGGATCTGGCCGCCTACTGCCTGATGCTGGGTGACGATGCGCTGGTCCTGTCGCACCGGCTGCAGCAGTGGTGCACCTTCGCCCCTGAACTCGAGGACGAGGTCGCCATCGCCAACATCGGCCTGGACCTCCTGGGACAGGCCAGGTTGCTGCTGGCCCGAGCAGGCAAGGCGGACGGCAGCGGACGTGGTGAGGACGACTACGCCTTCTTCCGCGACGAGGACCAGTTCCGCAACGTGCGGCTCGCGGAGCTCGAACGCGGCGACTTCGGGCAACTCATCGCGGTGCTGCTGGTGCTGTCCACGTGGCGGCTCGCGCTGTTCCAGCGGCTGACCACCTCCCGCGACCCTGTGCTAGCCGCCATCGCCGACAAGGGCGTGAAGGAACTTACCTACCACCGCGACTACGCTGCTCAATGGGCGGTTCGCTTGGGCGATGGCACGGACTTCTCCCGTGAGCGCATGCGGGAGGCCTTGACCGCCGTGTGGCCGTACGTGGACGAGTTGTTCACCGCGCACGAGGTCGAAACCCGCCTGGTGGAAGCCGGTGTCGCGGTCGACCCCGCTGCGGTGCGCGAGGAGTTCGACGGCGTCCTCGCACAGGTGTTCCAGGCCGCGACGCTGGAACGCCCCGACCTGCCGGGCAAGGCAGGAGTCGCCGGCGGAACCGGCAGGCACGGTCGGCACACCGAAGCGATGGGATACCTCGTCGCCGAGCTGCAGAGCGTTGCCCGCGCGCATCCGGAGGCGACGTGGTGACCGCCAGAGCCGTCGCGGAGACCGTCCGCGATCCCGAACTGCCGATGCTCACGCTCGCCGACCTCGGCGTGCTTCGTGAGGTGTCCGAACAGGACGGTGCGGTGAAGGTGTCCATCACACCCACCTACACCGGCTGCCCGGCCATGGACACGATGCGCGACGACCTGGTTCACGCGTTGCAGGGAGCGGGGTTCGCCCGAGTCGAGGTGAGCACGGTGCTGCAGCCACCGTGGAGCTCGGACTGGATCAGCGAGCAGGGGCGCCGCAAGCTCGCAGAAGCCGGCATCGCACCACCTGGTGGTGTTCCCGCGCGCGGCCCCGGCCCGGTGCCGTTGTCGCTCCACCCACCTGAGCGAAAGGTTCCCTGCCCGCGCTGCGGCGAGGCGGACACCGAACTGCTGTCGGAGTTCGGAGCCACCGCGTGCAAGGCCATGCGCCGCTGCCGGTCGTGCGACGAACCGTTCGAACACGTCAAGGAGATCTGAGGTGACCGCGTCAACCAAGTCCCGGGTGCGGGGCGAATTCCACACGCTGACCGTCGCAGAGGTCAGCAGGCTGTGCGACGACGCCGTCGCGGTCACCTTCTCCGTGCCACCAGAGCTCCGCGGCACCTACGACTTCCGGGCCGGTCAGTCGCTGACGTTGCGTCGCGTGATCGACGGACGAGAAGAGCGGCGGTCGTATTCGATCTGCTCGGCCGAGGGGAGCTCTCCGCGCATCGGGGTGCGTGAAGTCCCCGACGGATTGTTCTCCACGTGGCTGGTCAACGAGGTTCGTCCCGGCGACGAGATCGAAGTCGGGGCACCGACCGGGGCGTTCAGCCCGAAGTCGGTACCGGGGCAGCACGTGCTGATCGGTGCCGGATCCGGCATCACCCCGCTGCTGTCGATCGCGGCGACAGTACTTCGGGACCCTTCAGCCACGGCGACCGTCGTCTACGGCAACCGCCGTACGGACACCGTGATGTTCGCCGACGAGCTCGCGGACCTGAAGGACCGGTATCCCGAGCGCTTGGAGCTGGTGCACGTTCTCTCCCGTGAACCGCGGGAGGCGGATCTGTTCACCGGACGTCTCGACGAGGAGAAGCTGCGCGCTCTGATGGCGCTGGTGCCCGAGGTCGGTGACGTCGACGAGTGGTGGTTGTGCGGTCCGTTCGGCATGGTCACCGGGGCGCAGCAGCTGCTGGGGGAACTCGGTGTGGCCGACCAGCGCATCCACCGCGAGTTGTTCTACGTCGACGACGTGCCTCCGGAACCTGTGAAGCACATCGACGCGGTGCCTTCGGGGGCGACCACCGAGGCCACGATCATCCTCGACGGTCGGAGCACGACCACCGCGTTGTCGCGGGAGATACCGGTTCTCGACGGTGCGCAGAAGGCGAGGCCCGACCTGCCGTTCGCCTGCAAGGGCGGTGTCTGCGGCACCTGCCGGGCGAAGGTCACCGAGGGAGAGGTCGACATGCGTCGCAATTTCGCGCTGGAAGAAGCGGAGGTGGCCGAAGGGTTCGTCCTGACCTGCCAGTCCGTCCCAGTCAGCGACGTGCTCACCGTCGACTTCGACTCCTGATCCGGTTCGGCGTGAAGCGCGCTGAGATCGGCTCTGTGCGAGAAGATCCGCCTCTGAACGGAGGGAACATCGTTCGGAGGCGGATCTTTTGTGCCGAGTGCGTTCAGAACTGCCGAGGGCCGCCCACGCAGTCTCACGACGAGCTGAGCGTTGCGCGGGCGTCTATTCAACCAGGCGTTGGCCAAGGGCGGGAGTGGTGTAGGTGTTGCGAATCGCGGTATTGATCGCGAACCCAAGGCCACGTTCAGCACCGAGATCACGTCGAGTCATGATTAAGACCTTAAAACGCAAGCTAAAGCAGGACTTTTGCTTATCCGCAACCGCTGGCGCCAGCGGGTGCTCTTTGACGGACTTTCAGGTGAGCAGGGCTTGACTCGGGCTGCCGGGTAAGGGGCAGCGCGGCGACGATACCGACGTAGGGGCGGCGCCGTCTGCGTTGATCATCGAACCTGGCGAGGGGAAACTAATGCGTTTGCTAGGAAAGATTGGAATGGTCGCGGCGCTGTCCGGACTGCGCTGAACAGCGCCGAATAAGCACGAATGAGACGAGAACTGAGGCGGCGGATTAGCGCCGGCTCAGGAGTTTGCTGGCGGTTCTAGCTCGGCACGTGCCTTTTTGTGCATCAACGGCACCAAGCGCTCTGATCACTACTTGCCGGGGCCCGACATTGGTCATCAGTCACGAGCGCGCCACTGATCAGCTCACCAACATCGATACTGGCGGCAGCTCCCGGCAGTTTCCTACCGCTCCCCGATAATCAGAACATCTCGTCCAATGCTGAGATGAACAGACCTACCCCGAACGCGCTGATTGTGAACAGGATTCGGTAAACCCTGCTCTCATTGGACAGTCGGGCAGCTACGTAGACCGCGGTGCCGAGGACCAGGACGCAGTACCAGGACGCGATGTCGAAAGCGAGATCCAGATTCAACGCGCCGAAGGTGGCAATGACCAGGAGCACGACCGGGATTCCGGCGACCGCCGCGACTGGCCAGTTTGCCGCCGCGATCCGCCCAAGAACCTCCCCCCTCTCGGGGTCCACGGCGATCCGCTGTGCCACGAACTCGGAGTACAGCCGGGCGAGGAACAGCACCGCCGCGCCACCAGCGATCGTCAGCGCGGCTTCCCCCGCCTCGGGGTGCTCATCGGCGAGGTAGTCGAGTGCAGCGAGCAGCACGATCGTTCCGTAGACCGCTTCGGCGATCCGCCTGCCCCGGTCTCGCTCGATCACGTGCTGCTCGGTGTTCAGCTTCGCACTCATGGCGGCTCCAACGTGACTCGGCTTGCGCGGTGGGCACCACGCCGTCAGGTCTTCAGGGTGAGCGCCGGGCTCGAGGTCGGTCCAAGACGCAGGCCTAGCCCTGCTACGCACGAAACCACACGTGCCGGTGAATAGTGGGCGGCCATGCCGATGGGCATTGGCGCTTAACTCGTCCGCCACGATTCGGACGTTATGCGCCCCTTCGAGTGATCGCGAGCGCCCACCAGCCGCCGGTGAGGGTTTGGTGCCAGGCATGTAGGACGCCGGGGACGGTTTTTGGTCATGTCGATGCCGGCGGCGCGGACTGCGCAAGTCCGGGATGCACGCCTTCATGACGCCCGGCATACGGCTGCGACGGTCCTCCTAGAGCTCGGCATCACGCAGCGAGCAGCGCAGCACGTGATGGGGTGGAGTGCCCGCTCTACTGTGGCCGTGCTGGCCGAGAAGGGGTGCAGGCCGGTCGGATCGGTAGATCTTGCCCATCGTGTCAGGGAGCTGAAGGCATCCTCGACGAGCGAGCGTTCGAAAGGTTGCCAATTTAGTGCCGATACCAGGCGTTTCAGGGGGGTCAGTCTGCCGTGACGTAGGTGCCCATGCCGTTTACGACGGTGAGTAGGCCGGCCACTCCGTCGCGGTGCTGTGGGAGGTCTACGCGGCCTGTCTGCACGGTCAGGACGTGATCGCCCGCAAGCAGGTGGAGGACTTCTTCGGCTACCAGGCCTAGTCGAGGTTTGCACACTCATTGCACACCAGCAGGCTGACGCACAAAACCGCCCCTGACCTAGTTCTTACTGGTCAGGGGCGGTTTTCTCGGTCTTTCTGAGGCGCCCTCGACAGGATTCGAACCTGTGACACCTGCCTCCGGAGGGCAGTGCTCTATCCACTGAGCTACGAGGGCTCGTCGCTGCGGACGATCGATAGCTTATCGCACGCCGCACGCGTGTTTGGGATGGGGTCGGGTTGCTCGCCTCGACGGTGTTCATCTGGGAGTTGCCGGTGGATGGGCGCTTGGGAACCTTCCTGTCACCGCACGAGGTGGGCGGGGTGGTGATCTGAGTTGCAGGGCACTTTCGTCCCGCGCTTCAAATCATGCATACTTTGCTATGTATCTGACCTGGATGTGAGGAGGCGAAGAGATGGGGCACGGTCATGGGCACGGATCCGCCGCCGATGCGGTCCACGCGTCCGGCCGCTACGTGACCAGGCTGTCCATCGCCTTCGGCGTGCTTCTCGCCTTCTTCGTGCTGGAAGCCGTCGTCGGGTGGCTGACGTCGTCGCTCGCCCTGCTGTCCGACGCAGGGCACATGCTCACCGACGTCCTGGGGGTGGGGATGGCGCTGGCGGCGATCACCGCCGCCCGACGTCCCGTAGGCAACAAGCGCACCTTCGGCCTCTACCGCATCGAAGTTCTCGCAGCGCTGGCCAACGCCGTCCTGCTGTTCGGCGTCGCCGGCTACATCCTGTTCGAGTCCGTGGAGCGGTTCCGGCAGCCGCAGGAGGTCGCCGGCCTGCCAATGATGGTCACCGCGGCCGCCGGCCTGCTGGCCAACCTCGTCGTGTTCGCGCTGCTGCGCAAGGGCGCGGGCGAGAGCCTCAACGTGCGCGGCGCCTACCTGGAAGTCCTCGCTGACACCGTCGGCTCGGCAGGTGTGCTCGTCGGCGGCTTCGTGACCTGGGCGTTCGACTGGTACCTCGCCGACCCGATCATCGCCGTCGGTGTCGGGCTCTTCGTCCTGCCCCGAACCTTCACGCTCGCCCGTCAAGCGCTGCGGATCCTGGTGCAGCAGGCTCCGGAGGGTCTCGACGTGCAGGCGATGCGCAGCGATCTGGCCGCGCTGCCGTCGGTCACGGAGGTTCACGACCTGCACGTGTGGACGCTGACGTCGGGCATGGAGGTCGCCTCCGCCCACCTGACAGCAGGACCCGACGCAGACCACGGCGGTGTCCTCACCGCCGCGCAGCGGTTGCTGTCGGAGCGCTACCGGATCGAGCACGCGACCCTGCAGGTCGAGCCCGCCGAATGCGCTCGCCGCTGTCGGGAGCTGACCTGGTGAACGCGGCTCAGAATGGGCGGAAGGTTCCCATGCTCACGCCAGCGGCTTGGCACCGCGCTGGCTGAGCATGGTCTTCATCAGCTCCATCTCGCTGCCCTGGGAGCCGAGCATGTTCTTCGCCAGGGCGCGGACCGCGGGGACCGCGGCGTGCGTCGCGCCGTACTCGGCCATCGGGGCTCCACCCTGGTGGTGGCGCAGCATCAGCTGCAGGAAGTAGACGTCGAACTCCGGGCCTCGAAGCGAGCCGAGCCGGGAGAGCTCCTCGCTGGTGGCCATGCCCGGCATCAAGGCGCCGCCGGACATCGGCATCGGCATCGGAGCGGTGCCGTGCTGGTGGCCGCCGGTCTCGGTCATCCACTGCATGACCGGCCCCGTCGTCTGGGCCGGCTGGTTCCAGATGCCCAACCAGCCCTGCATGCGGCCGATCTGGTCGCGCTGGTTGGTCTCGATGTCGAAAGCGAGCTGCCGGGTGGCGACGTCATCGGCGCGTTCCCGCGCCAGCGTCGCCATGGTCACCGCCTGCTGGTGGTGGACGCTCATGTCCTGCGAGAACCCGACGTCGACCGCCGTGGCCTCGGGCTCTGCGCTGTCGAAGGACGGCACCCGGATCAGCAGTCCGAGCGCCGCCCCCAACAGCAGCAGGGAGAAAGCCGCCACGATGGCGACGATGACCTGCGAAACGCGTCGTGCCTGGGGCAACGGGCTCACTGGCCCATTTCGCCGCTGCCGGCGTTCGCGCCCTTGCCGTCCATGGTGACCGCATCCGGGCCGGGCGGAGTCGCGTCGAACTTCGGCGGGCTGTTGGTGTCGAACGCACCCGGGTAGGCCTGGCAGGAACCGCCGACCTCGGGGTACACGCCGTTGTTGTTCAGGCGCAGCGCGGTGATGAACTGGTCGATCCGCGGGTCGTCGGCGCTGTCGACCTTGAGCTGGTGCCCCCAGGACTGCAGCGAGATCGGCTTGTCCAGGCCCGGGTACGGCGACAGCATCGTGTACGGCTTGCCCTGGGCGCGGACCTTGAGGCGGTCCAGGCCTGCCTGGTCGACCTTCTCCGGGTTGTAGGCGATCCAGACCGCGCCGTGCTCCAGCGAGTGGATCATGTTCTCGGTGCGAACCGCCTGCGGGTAGACCACACCGGTGCAGTCGGCCCAGACGCCGTCGTGCGGGCCGCCGAACGGCGGGTTCTTGTCGTAGGCGACGCGCTGGCTCGGGGTGACGTGCAGCTGCGCCTTGTAGTCAGCGGTGACGACCCCGGGGATCGTCTTCGACGGGTCCGGGTTCTGCGGCGACGGCTTGAACGCCTCGGTGGCCTTCTCCGCGGCTGCCTGCGCATCGCGCGTCGCGGCCTGATCGGACCACCGGGTGTAGGCGTATCCGAAGATCACCGCTGCGAACACCGCGACCACCGTCACCCCGGAGACCAGCAGCCACGGGATGGATCGTTGGTTCACCACGGCGGCGCCGCGCACCGCTTTGTTCTTAGCCATGCTGCTCGCAAACCTCGTCTCGCCAGAACCGGGGGACAGCGCCCGCCAGTGTAGAGATTGCCCGTGTGGCGGTGTGCCGATAGGCAAATGCTCGCCACCACACGTTCTCACACACAGACAACGCTTCGATCACGCCCCGTGGTCGCCTCGCGCGCGTCGCCCAATCCCGGCTGGGCCGAACGGCCCTCGTCGAGTCCACGGAGTGGGCGGCACCCGGCGTCTGAACTGGGTGGAAGGATCCCTAAACTTCACAGGGTGACTCCTGCCGCGCTCGCTGAACTGGTCCGCAACACCGCCGTCGACGTGCTCTCCGCCCGTGGGCTGGACACGTCGGTGCTGCCTGAGGCGGTCACCGTCGAGCGCCCGCGAAACCCGGAGCACGGCGACTACGCGACCAACATCGCGATGCAGGTCGCCAAGAAGGCAGGGGTCGCCCCGCGCGACCTCGCCACCTGGCTCGCCGAGGCGCTGACCAGCCAGGACGCCATCGACGTGGCCGACGTCGCCGGTCCCGGCTTCCTGAACCTGCGGCTCGCGCCCGACGCCCAGGCCCAGATCGTGCGCGAGGCGCTGGGCAGCGGCGCCGAGTACGGCAAGGGCGACCTCTACAACGGCCTGAAGGTGAACCTGGAGTTCGTCTCGGCCAACCCGACCGGCCCCATCCACCTTGGCGGCACCCGCTGGGCGGCCGCCGGCGATGCGCTGGGACGGGTACTTTCCGCTCAGGGCGCCGAGGTGACCCGCGAGTACTACTTCAACGACGCCGGTGCGCAGATCGACCGCTTCGTCCGGTCCCTCATCGCCGGGGCCAAGGGCGAGCCCGCCCCGGAGGACGGCTACGGCGGCGGCTACATCGCCGAGATCGCCGACCAGGTCCTCAAGGCGGAGCCGGGCGTGCTGGAACAGCCCGAGGACGAGCGGCACGAGAC
The DNA here is from genome assembly GCF_040676935.1 of Saccharopolyspora sp. NPDC049426. NCBI lineage: Bacteria > Bacillati > Actinomycetota > Actinomycetes > Pseudonocardiales > Pseudonocardiaceae > Saccharopolyspora > Saccharopolyspora sp. NPDC049426. Next base: position 89,754 of record NZ_JBFAPZ010000015.1, read on the forward strand.
CTTCCGCCGCGTCGGCGTCGGGTTGATGTTCGAAGAGATCAAGCAGAGCCTGAACGACTTCGGCACCGTCTTCGACGTCTACTTCCACGAGGACTCGCTGCACAGCTCCGGCCAGGTCGAGACCTGCGTCGAGCAGCTCAAGGCCTCCGATCACCTCTACTACACCGACGGCGCCTGGTGGCTGCGCTCCACCGAGTACGGCGACGACAAGGACCGGGTCGTCATCAAGAGCGACGGCGCGCCGGCCTACATCGCCGGCGACATCGCCTACCTGCGCGACAAGCGGTCCCGCGGTTTCGACCTGTGCATCTACATGCTCGGTGCCGACCACCACGGCTACATCGCCCGGCTCAAAGCCGCAGCCGCGGCGCTCGGCGACGACCCGTCGGTGGTCGAGGTGCTGATCGGCCAGATGGTGAACCTGATGCGCGACGGCAAACCCGTCCGCATGAGCAAGCGCAACGGCACCGTGGTCACCCTCGAGGACCTCGTCGAGGCCGTGGGCGTCGATGCCGCGCGCTACTCGCTGATCCGCTCCTCGGTGGACTCCGCGGTGGACATCGACCTGGACCTGATCAGCAAGCGCACCAACGAGAACCCGGTCTTCTACGTGCAGTACGCGCACGCCCGGTTGTCGTCGCTGCAGCGCAACGCCACCTCCCTGGGCATCGAGCGGGGATCCGTGGAGAATGCCGATCTGTCGCTGCTCACCCACGAACGTGAGGGCGACCTGATCCGCACCCTGGGCGAGTTCCCCCGCGTGGTGCGCTCGGCCGCCCAGCTGCGCGAACCGCACCGGGTGGCTCGTTACCTGGAGGACGTGGCCAGCGCGTACCACAAGTTCTACGACGCGTGCCGCGTGCTGCAGCCCGGTGACGACCAGTCCAACCCGCTGACCATCGCCCGGCTGCAGCTGTGCGAGGCCACCCGCCAGGTGCTGGCCAACGGTCTGGGCCTGCTCGGCGTGAGCGCGCCGGAACAGATGTAATCGCAGGCGGATGGCTCGCCCTCGACGAGGAGGGTGCCGTGCCGCCTGATTTCACCGCCTGTCCAGCGGCAGGCTGCGCGAAGGAGCTTTGTCAACATGCGCGCCCATCCCGCCGGGCCTCGGCACGCCGATGTCGTGCCACCCGGCAACACCGCAGGACCGTCTCCGGCGAGCTCCGGGGAGATCGATCAGCTGCACCCCCAGGTGTGGCCGCGCAACAGCGAGCGCGGCGCTGACGGCGTCGTCCGCGTCGCCGGCCTGGACGTGCGGGAACTCGCCGAGCAGTACGGCACGCCGCTGTTCGTGCTCGACGAGGACGACTTCCGGTCCCGCGCTCGCGACTACGCCCAGGCGTTCGGCGACCCGTCCGCCGTGCACTACGCCTCCAAGGCGTTCCTGTGCACCGAGGTGGCCCGCTGGGTCGCCGAGGAGGGGCTGAGCCTGGACGTGTGCAGCGGCGGCGAACTCGCCGTGGCGCTGCGCGCGGGGTTCCCGGCTGAGCGCATCACGTTCCACGGCAACAACAAGTCCGTGGCCGAGCTGACCGCCGCCGTGGATGCCGGGGTCGGCTCGGTGGTGCTGGACTCGTTCCACGAGATCGCCCGGCTCGACCACATCGCCACCCAGCGCGGCGCTCGGCAGCGGGTGCTGGTGCGGGTGACCGTCGGCGTCGAGGCGCACACCCACGAGTTCATCGCCACCGCGCACGAGGACCAGAAGTTCGGGTTCTCGCTGGCCGCGGGGCAGGCCGCCGAGGCCGTGGCCCGGGTGCTCAAGGCCGACTCGCTGGAGCTGGCCGGTCTGCACAGCCACATCGGTTCGCAGATCTTCGAGGTGGACGGTTTCGAGCTGGCCGCGCACCGGGTGGTGCGCCTGCTGGCCGAGTTGCGCGAGGAGCACGGCGAGGACGCGCTGGCTTCCGCCGACACCGTCGACCTCGGTGGTGGGCTGGGCATCGCCTACACCCCGGACGACGACCCGATGCCTCCGTCGCAGCTGGCCACCCGGCTGTTCGAGATCGTGGGCAAGGAAGCCGACAACGCTGGTCTTCCGGTTCCCAAGATCGCGGTGGAGCCGGGTCGCGCCATCGTCGGCCCGAGCATGATCACCGTCTACGAGGTGGGCACGATCAAGGACGTCGCGCTGGGAGCCGACGTCGAGCGGCGTTACGTCAGCGTTGACGGCGGGATGAGCGACAACATCCGCACCTCGCTCTACGACGCGGTCTACGACAGCCGATTGGTGTCGCGTTCGGCTGAAGCGGAGCCGGTTCTGTCCCGCATCGTGGGCAAGCACTGTGAATCCGGTGACGTAGTGGTGCGCGATTGCTGGCTTCCAGAGGACATTGCTCCGGGAGACCTGCTCGCGGTGGCCGCCACCGGGGCGTACTGCTACGTGATGGCCAGCAACTACAACCGCCTGCCCAAGCCGCCGGTGGTTGCGGTTCGCGCTGGTCAGGCGCGATTGTTGCTGCGCAGGGAAACCGAGGACGACCTGCTCCGGCTGGAGGTGTGAGTGATCCGGGACCGTGAACCGATCAGGGTCGCGCTGTTGGGCTGCGGCACCGTGGGCACCGAGGTGCTGCGGCTGCTGCGGGACCAACCGGAGGAATTCGCGGCGCGCACGGGGGCCCCGATGCTGGTCACCGGCGTCGCGGTGCGGCGCCCGCACAAGCATCCCGAGGTGCCAGAGAACCTGCTGACCACCGATGCCCAGGCGTTGGTGGAAGGTGACGTCGATGTCGTCGTCGAGCTCATCGGCGGCATCGAACCGGCCCGATCGCTGCTGCTCACCGCGCTGCGTTCGGGCAAGTCGGTGGTCACGGCGAACAAGGCGCTGCTGGCCGAGCACGGGTCGGAGCTGTACGCGGCTGCCGACGAGGCGGGCACCGACATTTACTTCGAGGCCGCCGTGGCGGGGGCCATTCCGCTGCTGCGGCCGCTGCGCGAGTCGTTGGCCGGTGACCGGATCAACCGGGTCATGGGCATCGTCAACGGCACGACGAACTACATCCTGTCGGCGATGGATTCCACCGGAGCCGGCTACTCGGAGACCCTCGACGAGGCCGGGCGCCTGGGCTACGCGGAGGCGGATCCGACGGCGGATGTGGACGGTTTCGACGCTGCGGCGAAGGCCGCCATCCTCGCGTCGCTGGCCTTCCACACCCGCGTGACGGCCAGTGATGTGCACCGCGAGGGGATCTCCGCGGTCACTCCGGGCGACATCGCGGCGGCGGCGACCCTCGATCGCACGGTGAAGCTGCTGGCGATCTGCGAGCGGGTGATCGACGAGGACGGCACCGAGTCGGTGTCGGCGCGCGTGCACCCGGCGATGATCCCGCGCAGCCATCCGCTGGCCGGTGTGGGCGGGGCGTTCAACGCGGTGTTCGTGGAGGCCGAGGCCGCCGGTCAGCTCATGTTCTACGGGCAGGGCGCCGGGGGCGCCCCGACGGCGAGCGCGGTGTTGGGAGACCTCGTGGCGGTCGCCCGGAACCTGGTCGTCAAGGGCAAGGGGCCGCGGGAGTCCGCGCACGCCCAGCTGCCGGTCCAGCCGATGGGCAATACCCCGACCCGCTACCACATCAGTCTCGACGTGGCCGACAAACCTGGTGTGCTCTCGCAGGTCGCGGCGACGTTCAACGAGCACGATGTGAGCATTTCGGTGGTGCGTCAGCAGGGCAGAGGTGCGGAGGCCAGTCTCGTGGTGGTCACGCACACCGCCCCCGACGCGGCACTTTCGTCCACAGTGGACAAAATCGCGCAGCTCCCGATTGTGCGCGAAGTGGTCAGCGTGATGCGCGTGGAAGGTGAACCGACGTGACGAACATCCAGAGTGCTCCGCCGCGGTCCGGGGCCGGGTGGCCGGGCCTGATCGAGGCCTACCGGGACCGGGTGGAGGTTCCCGACGGGGCGCACGTCGTGACCCTGCAGGAGGGCAACACCCCGCTGGTTCCTGCGCCGTACCTGTCCGAGCAGACGGGATGCACCGTCTACCTGAAGGTCGAGGGCGCCAACCCGACCGGTTCGTTCAAGGACCGCGGCATGACGGTGGCCATCACCCACGCGCTCGCCGAGGGCAGCAAGGCCGTCATCTGCGCCTCCACCGGCAACACCTCGGCCTCGGCCGCGGCCTACGCCGCCCGCGCGGGGCTGACCTCCGCGGTGCTGGTGCCCCGGGGCAAGATCGCGCTGGGCAAGCTCGCCCAGGCCGTGGTGCACGGCGCCAAGATCCTGCAGGTGCAGGGCAACTTCGACGACTGCCTGGAACTGGCCCGCAAGACCGCCGCCGAGCACCCGGTCACCCTGGTCAACTCGGTCAACCCGGTCCGCTTGGAGGGCCAGAAGACCGCGTCGTTCGAGATCTGCGACGTGCTGGGCCGCGCCCCCGACATCCACTGCCTGCCGGTCGGCAACGCCGGCAACATCACGGCGTACTGGAAGGGCTACACCGAGTACCACCGCGACGGGATCACCGACTCGCTGCCGCGGATGTTCGGTTTCCAGGCCGCGGGTGCCGCGCCGCTGGTGCACGGTCAGCCGGTCGCCGAGCCCGAGACGATCGCGACCGCGATCCGCGTCGGCAGCCCGGCTTCCTGGCAGGGCGCGGTCAAGGCCAAGGACGCTTCGAACGGCCTGTTCTCGGCGGTGACGGATGAGGAGATCCTCAACGCCTACCGGGTTCTCGCGGGCCGGGAGGGCGTGTTCGTCGAGCCCGCGTCGGCCTCGAGCGTGGCGGGGCTGTTGGCCAGTTCCGCCGACGGAAGCCTGCCGAAGGGTTCCGTCGTGGTCTGCACCGTCACCGGTCACGGGTTGAAGGATCCCGACACCGCGCTGGCGGGCATGGTCGAGGTCGAGCCGCTGCCGGTCGACCCGAGCGCGGTCGCCGACGCGCTGGAGTTGCGTTGAGCTCGCTCCCGGCGCGGTCGGTCCGGGTCGAGGTTCCCGCGTCGACGGCGAACCTCGGCTCCGGTTTCGACGCGCTGGGCATGGCGTTGTCCTTGTACGACACGGTCTTCGCGCGCGTGATCGACGGCCCGCCCGGTACGGCGACGGTGTCGGTGGCCGGGCAGGGCGCGGGGCTGCTGCCCGGCGATGAGCGGCACCTCGTCGTCCGCGTCGTGCACGACACCCTGGTGGAGCTGGGGATTCAGGACCTGCCCGCCCTCGATCTGCACTGCGAGAACAACATTCCGCACTCGCGGGGATTGGGCTCCTCCGCGGCGGCGATCGTCGCCGGTATCGCCGTCGCGCACGGTTTGGCGGGAATCGACCTGCGGGCAACGGAAAACGTCGAGCGCGCGCTGCACCTGGCGGCGGTGCGCGAGGGGCACGCCGACAACGTGGCGGCGAGCCTGCTCGGAGATTTCGTCGTCGCCTGGCGGGAATCCGACCGCTTCCGCGCGGCGAGCGTGCCGGCGCATCCGGACGTGTCACCGGTCGCCTTTGTGCCGCAAGGGGAATCGTCGACGCACGTGACGCGGGGGCTGCTGCCGGAGCGGGTTCCGCACGCCGACGCCGCGTTCGCGGCAGGTCGTGCTGCGCTCGCCGTGCACGCGATCACCCGTGACCCGTCGCTGCTGCTGGCCGCGACCGATGACCGGCTGCACCAGGATTACCGCGAACCGGCGTGGCCGGAGACCGTCGCGCTGGTGCGCGCGCTGCGCGCCGAGGGGATCGCGGCGGCCGTGTCCGGCGCGGGCCCGACCGTGCTGGCGCTCCCGAGCAAGAACGCGAACGCGCACGAGGTTGCTCCGAGCGGGTTCAAGGCGCTGGATCTCCCGGTCGATCGCGAAGGTGTCCGAACGCACGTCGAGGACTGATTCCGCGCGCTGGTCATCTCGTGTTGGGTCGCCGTCCCCGGGCTGTGCGCTGAGTGGAAAAGGGCAGTTCACCGGCCCGGGGCGCGGCGGTTTCGCGAGAAGTGGTAGAAAGGAAGTGTCGCCGACGATCCGGCTGTGCGAGGCGCCGGAGGAAACTAGGCGGACCTGATCTTCGACTTCGAGGATCGCGCCCGCTTCCGGGGGCCTTCGTTTCGCTGAATGTCGACGGCACGATCTGCAAGGGCGCCACGCCCAGGGGGTTGTTGCACCCGAACTACGGGGCGTCTACCCTCAAGGTCAATCAGTCACCGCGCCTAGGGCCGGTGCCGTGCCCGGAACATCGTTTTCCGGGGCGCATCTCCCGCTGTGAATTGGACTCCGCCCGACAAGGGCGAAGATCAACTTAGGCGGGTCTGGCGACCGCGGTGACCGAGGCAGGAGTTGTCAACTCAAAGTGAGTTTGCTTCGGGATCATCGGCGCCAATCCGTTGCCGATGTCGGGGTGGGGGCTTTAAGTTCCACGGTGTGGCCTCCCAAGGTGACCATGACGCCGACCCGGATCCTGAAGTTTCCCGGTTCACCACCGGGGCAATCCGAGAGTCGGGGATTCCTGGAATGAGGCGGCAGGACGTGCATCGGCACGTGTGGATCGGAGTGGATGCGTCGCACATGAACCACGCGAGCCGGGTGCCTCCCACTGCCCGGTGCTGCTGGTTCCCCGAGCCAACGTCGAAGTCGGTAATGCTGCGTCCGAGGGGCGAATCCGACCGGCGAAAGGGCTGGTAGCACATACCGGCCGTCCGCACTCAAACGAGCGGGCGGGCAATCCGCTGGGTCGCGTAGGAGGCGCGGTCCGGTCAGGAAGGACATTCGTGAGCAACACCGAACTGTTGAGCAGCGAGGCCGCCAACGGCACCTCATCTGCTGGCCAGCAGGACGCCGAGGCCAACGGCACTCCGCGGCGACGCGGCGGACTCTCAGGCATGGTTCTTGCCGAGCTGCGCCAACTCGCGGGGGAACTGGGGATCGAGACCGGGGGCCTCCGCAAGGGCGACCTGATCGCCGCGATCAAGGAGAAGCAGGGCGGCGGCAGCACTGCACCGCGGACCCGCTCGACCGCGAAGAAGGCGCAGGTGCGCAGCGAAGAATCCCCCGCCAAGGGAAGCCAGCCGACCCTCGACAGCACCAGCAACGAGGGCGACAACGCCTCGCGCGACACCGCGGCCGAGTCGAACAACAACGGCTCCGCCCCCACGCGCACCCGCACCCGGCGGCAGTCCGGCGAAAGTGGCGGTGACGACGACAATCGTCGCGGCAACAACCGCCGCCGCCGTTCCAACGGGCGCAACGCGGGCACCGAGTCGGGCGGTGCCGACGACCAGCGCGGCGGCGGCAACGCCGAGCGCAAGTCCGAGAACAACCGGCAGGACCGGGACACCCGCCAGGACCGCCAGGACCGGGACAACAACCGTCAGGATCGCCAGGACCGGGACAACCGGCAGGACGATGACGACGAGGGCGGTCGCCGGGGCCGAGGTGGCCGTCGCTTCCGCGACCGCCGCCGCAACCGCGGTCGTGGTGAAGGTGGCGAGCCGGAGGTCCGCGAGGACGACGTCCTGCTGCCCGTCGCCGGCATCCTCGACGTGCTGGAGAACTACGCCTTCGTGCGCACCTCCGGCTACCTGGCCGGCCCGAACGACGTCTACGTCTCGCTGTCGCTGGTGCGCAAGTACGGCCTGCGCCGCGGTGACGCGATCAAGGGCGTCATCAAGCAGCCTCGCGAGGGCGAGCAGCAGCGGCAGAAGTTCAACCCGCTGGTGCGGGTGGACTCCATCAACGGCCTGGAGCCGGAAGCGGCCAAGAGCCGCTCCGAGTTCCACAAGCTGACGCCGCTGTACCCGAACGAGCGGCTGCGCCTGGAGACCGAGCCGCAGAACCTGACCGGCCGGATCATCGACCTGGTGATGCCCGTCGGCAAGGGGCAGCGCGCGCTGATCGTCTCGCCGCCCAAGGCCGGTAAGACGATGGTGTTGCAGGCGATCGCCAACGCGATCACCACGAACAACCCCGAGTGCCACCTGATGGTCGTCCTGGCGGACGAGCGTCCGGAAGAGGTCACCGACATGCAGCGCTCGGTCAAGGGTGAGGTCATCGCCTCCACCTTCGACCGCCCGCCGTCGGACCACACCACGGTCGCCGAGCTGTCCATCGAGCGCGCCAAGCGCCTGGTGGAGATGGGCCACGACGTCGTCGTGCTGCTGGACTCGATCACCCGTCTGGGCCGCGCCTACAACCTGGCGGCCCCGGCATCCGGCCGAATCCTGTCCGGTGGTGTCGACTCCACCGCCCTGTACCCGCCGAAGCGGTTCCTGGGCGCGGCTCGCAACATCGAGAACGGCGGCTCGCTGACCATCTTCGCCACCGCGCTGGTGGAGACCGGTTCGACCATGGACACGGTCATCTTCGAGGAGTTCAAGGGCACCGGTAACGCGGAGCTCAAGCTGGACCGCAAGCTCGCCGACAAGCGGCTGTTCCCGGCGGTCGACGTGGACTCCTCCAGCACCCGCAAGGACGAGATCCTGCTGTCCTCGGACGAGCTGGCCGTCACGCACAAGCTGCGCCGGGTGCTCTCCGCCCTCGACGCGCAGCAGGCTCTGGAACTCCTGCAGGACCGGTTGCGCAAGTCGCGCACCAACATCGAGTTCCTGATGCAGGTCGCCAAGACCACCCCGGGCAAGGACGACGACTGATCGTCCCCACCGGTGAACAGGGCCCGCACCCGAGTGGTGCGGGCCCTGCTTTTTGCGTTGGGGGTGGCAGGAAGGTTCCCGTGCGCGGTTCTGCTCGGCAGGGCGGTGACAGGAAGGTTCCCGTGCTCGGCTCTGCTCAGCGAGGCGGTGACAGGAAGGTTCCCTTGCTCACCTGTGCCGAGGCGCTCACGAGGTGAGGTAGTCGGCCTTGTCGCGCGCAGCGGCGCTGCGCTTCAGCATCGCCGCGAGCAGGACTGCTGCGATCGGTCCGATGATCAGGGCGGCGCCGATCGGCAGCGTGAAGGCGTCCAGGGCGACCGCGCACGCGACCATCGCCAGGGGATAGGCGATGCGCAGGCTCAGCCGCTGCCAGCGGAAGCGCCACTGCACCTGGTCGGCGCTGAACAGCGCGAGCCCGGCGGCGAAGCCGAACAGCAGCGGGGCCGACAGCGACAGCTCGCTCTGCAGCGTCGGTTCGTTCTGTAACGCCAGCAGGTCGATCAGCGCGGCGACGCCGGTGGCGCTGCCCAAGAAGAGCAGAGGGAGGGAGACCCACGACTTGATCGTGAGTTTCCCCAGCACAGCGCAGAACAACACGCGCAAATGATGAACGGTGTTCACGGGGTTGTGCATCTCGGGTGCGCCTGGTCTCGGCAGGCGGTTGCTCTGCTGCGCCGGGCGGTCGCACTGGTGCGACGAGCGGCTCCGGGAATACTGGCCCGAACACCTGCGTTGCAGGTCGCGTGCCGTGGTCTGGCACAATTGAAGGCTGGTTCCGGTCCCGGTTCACCACGCTGCGATGGGCGCGTGGACCCGGCGGCCAAGTTGAGAGGAAAAGCCGTTGAAGAGTGGCATTCACCCCGAGTACGTGGTGACGCAGGTCAACTGCGGTTGTGGCAACAGCTTCACCACCCACAGCACCCGCAAGAGCGGTCAGATCACCGTTGAGGTCTGCTCGAACTGCCACCCGTTCTACACGGGCAAGCAGAAGATCCTGGACACCGGTGGCCGCGTGGCCCGCTTCGAGGCCCGTTACGGCAAGCGCAAGAAGTAGCTGCGCAGACGGCGCCCGCTCTCCGCATCACGCGTGAGGGCGGGCGCCGTCTTTGCGTGAGGGCCGTCTCGACCGGGGCGGCTTCGTCCCACTTCACAGCCGTCAGGAAAAGGGTCGCCCCGTGGAGACATCGAAGCTCGAAGGCCTGCTCGCCGAGTACGACGATCTGGAGAAGCGGCTGGCCGACCCGAGCGTGCACGTCGACCAGGCGAACGCCCGCAAGCTCGGCCGCCGCTACGCCGAGCTCACCCCCATCGTGCGCACCTCGCGCGAGCTGGACGAGGTTCGCTCCGACTTGGAGACCGCGCAGGAGCTCGCCACCGAGGACGAGGGGTTCGCCGAGGAGGCCGAGGGGCTCGCCGAGCGCATCCCCGAGCTGGAGGACAAGCTCACCGAGCTTCTGCTGCCGCGCGACCCGCACGACGGTTCCGACGTGGTGCTGGAGGTCAAGTCCGGTGAAGGTGGCGAGGAGTCCGCGCTGTTCGCCGGTGACCTGCTGCGCATGTACCTGCGCTTCGCCGAGCGCCGCGGCTGGCGCGCCGAGGTTCTCGACGCCACCGAATCCGATCTCGGCGGCTACAAGGACGCCACTGTCGCGCTCAAGGCCAAGGCCGGCGACAACAGCCCCGACGGCGTGTGGTCGAAGATGAAGTTCGAAGGTGGCGTGCACCGCGTGCAGCGCGTGCCGGTCACCGAGTCCCAGGGACGCGTGCACACCTCCGCGGCCGGTGTCCTGGTCTACCCCGAACCGGAAGAGGTCGAGGTCGAGGTCGACGAGAAGGACCTGCGCATCGACGTGTACCGGTCCTCCGGGCCGGGTGGGCAGAGCGTGAACACCACGGACTCCGCGGTGCGCATCACCCACCTGCCGACGGGCATCGTGGTGTCCTGCCAGAACGAGAAGTCGCAGCTGCAGAACAAGCTGCGCGCCATCCAGGTGCTCAAGGCCCGCTTGCAGGCGGCAGCCGAGGAAGAGGCGGAGCGCGAGGCGTCGGAGACCCGTCGCAGCCAGGTCCGCACGGTGGACCGCTCGGAGCGCATCCGCACCTACAACTTCCCGGAGAACCGGATCTCGGACCACCGGGTCAACTACAAGGCGTACAACCTCGACCACGTTCTCGACGGCGACCTGGACGCGGTGCTCGACGCGCTGCTCGCTGCCGATCGCAACGAGCGCCTTGCGCTCTAAGCTGATCGACGTGACCCGACAGCCACTGCGCTTGGCAATCCTGGAGGCCGAGCGCACTCTTGCGGCGGCGGGCGTGGGTAGTCCGCGCGCCGACGCCGAGCTGCTCGCCGCGCATCTGCTCGGCGTCGAGCGCACCAAGCTCATGATGGTTCCCCTGGTCGACCCGCCGGTCGTGGAGGCTCTGCAGGAACTGGTGGGCCGCCGCGCCGCGCGCGTCCCGCTGCAGCACCTGACCGGCCGCGCCCACCTGGGCGGCGTGGACCTGGAGGTCGGGCCGGGCGTGTTCGTGCCCCGCCCGGAGACCGAGCTGCTGGTCGAGTGGGGTGTCGGTGTCGTGGACGGCGTCGAGCGGCCCACGATCGTCGACCTGTGCTCGGGTTCGGGAGCGCTCGCCCTCGCCTTGGCGCACGCCCGTCCGGACGCGTGCGTGCACGCGGTTGAGAAGGACCCCGCTGCCCTGTCGTGGGCCCGCCGCAACGCAGGTCTGCGGTCGGAGGCGGGGGACACCCCGATCGGCCTCTACTCCGGCGACGTCACCGACCCGATGCTGTTCATGGAGTTGGAGGGCCTGGTCGATCTGGTCGTCTGCAACCCGCCGTACGTCCCCGACGGAACCCCGGTTCCGCCGGAGGTCCGCCACCACGACCCGCACGCGGCCGTCTTCGGCGGCCGGGACGGACTCGACGTCGTCCGCCACGTGGTGGCCTGCGCGGCCCGGCTGCTCAAACCGGGTGGCGGTGTGGCGATCGAGCACGACGACACCCACGGCGGCTCGGTGCCCGCGCTGCTGCGCGCCCGCAGGGTCCTGACCGAGGTCCAGGAGCACCCGGACCTCGCCGGCCGACCCCGATTCGCCACCGCCCGCCGCACCCACCCGGAGTGACAGGAAGGTTCCCTTCCTCGCGATGAGAAGGGCCCCTGCCGCCGGGGAACGGATTCCCGGTGATGGACAGGGGCCTCTGGTGAGCGGAAGGTTCCCTTGCTCAGGTCGCGGGCTTGTCGCCGGCGCCTGGGGAGTCGTCCTTCTTCGGCTTCTCGTCGTCCTCGGAGGTGCTGTCCGAGGGCTTCTCGGTGGGTTTCTCGGTTTCGGCTTCCGGCACTTCTTCTGCTGCCGGTGTCGACGGTTCCGAGCCGACCTTCATGAAGCGGGTCGGTGCGTCGGTGGTCGCCTTCTGCTCAGCGTCGGCGGTCTCGGCGCTGTCGTCGGCAGGCTTCTCCGGGGAGCCGGTGTCCTCGGCTTGCTTCTCCGCCGATTCGCTTTCCGTTGACTCGGTCTCCTCGGCCGGTTGTGGCTCCGCCGATTCGGATTCCTCGGTCGTCTTCGACTCCGCCGATTCGGTCTCCTCGGTCGTCTTCGACTCCGCCGATTCGGTTCCCTCCGGTTCCGCGGACTCGGTGGTTCCCGCGACGTCCTCGGTGGACTCGGCGGATTCAGGGGTGCTGCTGGTCGGCCCGACCTTCAGCATCTTGGTCGGGGAGTCCACGCCTTCGTCCTTCGCGGCGGGGGCGTGCGCTTCCTCAGTGCTGGCGGTGTCCGCCGGTTTCGCGGACTCGCCGGGCTTGGGGACCTTCAACCGGTGAGTCGGGGCCTCCGCGCTCTCATGGCGCTTGGCTGGGGCGTTGGTCCCCTTCTGCGGGGCGATCGTCGGGGTGTTGACGGCGTTGACGAACTCGCGGAGCAGCGCGTTGAACTCTGTGGGGCGTTCGCGGTTGGGCCAGTGGCCCGCCTGCGGCATGACCCGCAGCTGCGCGCCCGGGATGGCGCCCGCCACTGCCTGGGCGGAGGCGACCGGGATCAGGGCGTCCTTCTCGCCGTGGATCACGGTGACCGGGCAGGCGATCCGGTTGAGCTGGGGCAGGTGGTTGATGGTCATCGAGCGGCGGTTGATCGCGTCGGCGTGCCAGTCGGCGAAGACCGAGCGGCGGACGGCGGCTTCGGCGCTGACCTCGTCGACGATGGAGTCCAAGTCCGGCACCGATGAGGCGTCGGCGAAGAACACCTTGTTCAGCGCGAAGCGCGCCAGGGAGCGGTTGCTGCGCAGCAGCGTGGCGGCCATCCGGCCGCTGAACCCGGTGCGCATCAGCAGGTAGGTGGCCAGGTGGTGCGGCATGCGGTGCTGCATCCCGGTGCTGTCGACGAGCGCGAGCGCGCGCACCCGCTGCGGGTGGCGCAGCGTGAAACCGGTCGCGATGCTGCCGCCCATGGACAGGCCGACCAGGGTGGCTTGCGGGATCCTCCAGGCGTCGAGCAGCCAGCGCAGGACCTCTTCGAAGGTGCGCTGGTTGCCGCGTCCGCGCCACTCGGTGCTGCCGCCCTGGCCGGGCAGGTCGGGGGCGTAGACGCGGTGGTCGGCGGCCAGAACGCCGATGGTGTTCCGCCAGCTCAACAGGGCGTTGTCGGGTCCGCCGCCGTGCAGCAGGACGATCGGTGGCCCGTCGGTCCCCGCCTTGTAGTAGCGGACCTTGCCGGCCGGGAATTCGATCTGGTCGACCTCGACACCCTGGGGTGGGGCGGTCATCAGTGTTCTCCTCATTTCCGTGCTTCGTCGGTGCCCGTGTTCGGCAGACGCGTGGGAGGTCGGGCTCGTTTCGTGTCCACGGCCACACCCGAATTGATCTCGGGCCGATGCCCCGGTGTTACTCGTAAGGATGCTCCTGGACGGTGATCCGCTGCACCACCTGAAGGGGTCTCGGCGTGGCGTGCCAGGATGCGAGGAGTGAGCACCGTTTTTGACTGCAGCAGTCCGGACAAGCGCAAGGCGGGATTGGCCGCCGCAGCGAACGCGGTCCGCGCCGGCGGGCTCGTCGTGCTGCCGACCGACACGGTCTACGGCATCGGCGCCGACGCCTTCGACGCCGAGGCCGTGCGTTCGCTCCTGGCGGCGAAGGGGCGGGGCCCGGACATGCCCGTTCCGGTCCTCGTGGGGTCCTGGTCCACTGTGGATGGGCTGGTGATGTCGGTTCCGGAGCAGGCTCGCGCGCTCATCGAGGCGTTCTGGCCGGGTGGCCTGTCCCTGGTGCTGCCGCAGGCACCGTCACTCAACTGGAACCTGGGCGAGACCCGGGGCACCGTGAACCTGCGGATGCCGCTGCACCCGGTCGCGCTGGACCTGTTGCGCGAGGTCGGCCCGATGGCCGTCTCCAGCGCCAACCACACTGGTCAGCCGCCCGCCACCAACGCCGAGGAAGCCGAGGCGCAGCTGGGCGACCGCGTGCAGGTGTACCTGGAGGGCGGTCCTTCGGGGGAGGCGGTGGCCTCGACCATCGTCGATCTGACCCAGGGGACTCCTCGGGTGCTGCGGGACGGCGCCGTGAGCAGGGCGGAGTTGTCCGACGTGCTGGGCGTGGAGATCGAAGCGGACCGGTGAGAAGTCCCAGCACCGGGATCGATAGCGTTACAGCGGACACAACGCGGACCAGTCGCCCCCGTCGGGGCGGGCGGCGGTCTCGCCGCTGGGCGCGGTGCGCCGCGGCGACGCCGTTCAGGGGCCGCGATTCTCAAGCGATGAGGAGCGCCGGGTTTGATTACTCCGTCCTGGGGGCTGGACTTCGACTTCGCGCCGCAGCGCGGGTGAGCCACCGGTATGGACTACGCACCCTTCGCCCCGGTCGGACTGCCCGCTCGTGAGTACCTGCTGGTCATGCTCACGGCGGCGGTCACCACGTTCCTGCTGACCGGCCTGGTCCGGTTGCTGGCCATCCGGGTGGGCGCGGTCGCCTACCCCCGGGTCCGCGACGTGCACGTCAAGCCGATGCCGCGGATGGGCGGCGTGGCGATGTACGGCGGTGTGCTGGCCGCGACGTTCCTGGCCGCCAACCTGCCCGCGCTGTCGCGCGGTTTCGCCTACTCCAAGGATTCGCTGGCCGTGCTCATCGCCGGCGGGCTGATCGTGCTGGTGGGCGCGCTCGACGACCGGTTCGAGCTGGATTCGCTGACGAAGCTGGCCGGGCAGGTCACCGCGGCCGGGATCCTGGTGCTCTCCGGTGTGCAGTGGTTCGTGTTCTGGGTGCCGTGGGGCGGCACGGACGGGCACGTCGGTCAGCTGCTGGTGCTGGGCAGCAACCAGGGTCAGCTGCTGACGGTGCTGCTGGTCGTGGCCATGATCAACGCGATGAACTTCGTCGACGGTCTGGACGGGCTGGCCTCGGGCATCGGGTTGATCTCGGCAGCGGCGACGTTCGTGTTCTGCCTGAGCGTGCTGGACCGGCAGAACGGCGACGTCAACGCCTACCCGCCGGCGCTGATCGCGGCGGCCATCGCCGGTGCGTGCCTGGGCTTCCTGCCGCACAACTTCCAGCCCGCGAAGATCTTCATGGGTGACTCGGGGTCGATGCTGATCGGCTTGATGCTGGCGACGGCGAGCACCTCGGCCTCGGGCCGGATCATCTACACCGGCTCCGGTCCGGGCGACACGATCGCGCTGCTCTCGCCGCTGCTGGTGGTCGCGGCGGTGCTGTTCGTCCCGCTGCTGGACCTGATCATGGCGGTGGTGCGGCGGACGAAGGCGGGTAAGAGCCCGTTCCACGCCGACAAGATGCACCTGCACCACCGGCTGCTGGAAATCGGGCACTCGCAGCGCCGCGCGGTGCTGCTGATGTACCTGTGGGCGGCGGTGATCGCCTTCGGCGCGGTGTCGTTGACGCTGTTCAACACGTGGGTCGTGGGCTGGGTCGTGGCCTTGACGGTGCTGTTGGCCGCTATCATTTCGTTGATTCCGCGCATGCGAACCCGAGTCGATCGAGAGTCCTGATGAGCGAAGCATCCGAGTCCGCCACCGGCGAGCGGGCCGAGCCGGAGAACCCGCACGCCGAGGTCGTGCGCAGGTTGGCCACGGCGATGCTGCGCACCGCGGTGTGGCCGGGCGTGGCCACCGTGGTCCTCGGGGCGATCGTGGCGACGGTCCTGGTCGGGGTTCCCGGGCTGGTGGGAGCGCTGATCGGTGGGGTCGTGGCCTTCGGGTCCTCGCTGCTGACCATTTGGCTGATGCGGTTCTCCGGGGGCATGAACCCGCAATTTGTGATGGTCATCGCACTCGGTGGTTATGTCGGCAAGATGCTGGTCCTGTTGGTGGTGATGACGTTGCTGGGAGGCATCGACGCCATCCACCGGGAGTCGTTGGCCTTCACGATGCTGGCAACGGTCATGGTGTGGGCGGGGGCTGAAGTGGTGGCCTTCAAACGCACCAAGATCCCGACCATCATTCCGAGTAACTGAACCGTTCTCACGGCGTAATCCGCACCTGCGGACGGGTGGAACCGCAGGTGTAGTCGACCAGCATGTCGGTAGGCTACTTACCCGCTGGTAAGGTCTCGGCCGAAAGCCTTCCCTGCACAGCGGGTTGAAGGGCACCAGAAGGTAGGCCTTCAGACACCACTGGGTGGGGAGGGCCCCTCCGCGTGCCGGATCGCGTATCAGGTACGTTAAGTGCAAAACGTGACGATTCCCCCGGAAGAGTGAAGTTCGGCCGGGAGAACCGGAAGGAGCCCAGTTGGGCGCGCTGATGCTGGCCGAAGGCGGAACATTCCAGCCGCCGGGCGCCGATAGCTTTTTCCTCCCGCCGATCGCCGGCGGAGTCACCAAGCCGATGGTTCTCGTCGTGGCTTCGGCGATCATCGTGGGCGCCTACTTCCTGATCGCCACCCGAAACCTGAAGCTGGTTCCGGGCAAGGGTCAGTTCGTGGCCGAGTTCGCCTACGAGTTCAGCCGGAACAAGATTGCCCGGGAGCAGATCGGTGCCAAGGACTTCCGTCCCTTCGTGCCGCTGATCTTCGCGCTGTTCACGTTCGTACTGGTGAACAACCTCTTCGGGATCATCCCGATCATCCAGTTCCCCACGATGTCCAAGATCGGTTTCCCGATCGCGCTGGCCGCCGTGGTCTACGTGGTGTTCCACGGGGTGGGCTTCGCCCGGCACGGCTTCCTGGGTTACTTCAAGCACATCATGTTCCCGCCCGGGGTTCCGAAGCCGATCTACCTCCTGCTGGCACCGATCGAGTTCCTGCAGAAGTTCGTCGCGCAGCCGGCCGCTCTCGCGGTCCGAGTGTTCGCCGCGATGTTCGCCGGACACCTCATCCTGCTGGTGTTCACGCTCGGCGGTGAGTACCTGCTCCTCGAGGCGAGCGTGGCGTTCAAGCCCATCTCCGTGGTGGCATTCGCCTTCGCTATCGCCCTGACCTTTGTCGAAGCCCTGATTCAGGTGCTTCAGGCCTACATCTTCGCCCTGCTGACCGCCAACTTCATCGGCGCAGCGCTGGCCGAAGGCCACTGAGGCCTGACACAAAATAAAAACCGGGCGACGACAAAGACTTTCCGATCCGAAAAAAGGACCTGTCGATCCGCCCAGATAAAGCGGACCGAGTGAAAGGTAGTGAAAGTGAGCAACATCGTTCTCGCGCAGGCCGCTGAGGCTGCGGGCAGCATCAACCCCGGTCTCGCCGCGATCGGCTACGGCCTCGGCGCCGTCGGCCCGGGCATCGGCGTTGGTCTGATCTGGGCCGCCGTCATCAACGGCACCGCCCGCCAGCCGGAGGCCCAGGGCCAGCTGCAGGGCATCGCCTGGATCTCCTTCGTTCTGGTCGAGGTGCTGGCGCTGATCGGTCTGGTCGTCTACTTCATCGCGTCGGCTGCCTGATCATCTGACAGCTCAACGCGTTGGGAGACGTTGTGGTGAAGACCCAGATGCTGCTCGCCGCTGAAGGCGAGCACAACCCGATCGTCCCGGAGCCCGCGGAGATCGTGGTCGGTCTCGTCGCGTTCGGGCTGCTGCTGTTCGTGCTCTGGAAGTTCGCGGTCCCGCGCTTCGAGAAGATCTACGCGGAGCGCAGCGAGCGGATCGAGGGCGGGATCGCGAAGGCCGAGGCCGCGCAGGCCGAGGCACAGCGGACCCTGGAGCAGTACAAGTCGCAGCTGGCCGAAGCTCGCGCTGAGGCCGCACGCATTCGCGACGACGCCCGTGCCGAGGGACAGCAGATCCTGGAGGAGATGCGGACCCAGGCTCAGACCGAGTCGGACCGCATCGTCAGCCAGGGCCAGTCCCAGCTGGCGCACCAGCGGGCTCAGATCGTCGCCGAACTGCGTTCCGACCTGGGACGTCAGGCGGTCGACCTGGCCAGCCGGGTGGTCGGCGAGTCCCTGGAGGACGAGGCGCGTCGTCGCGGCACCGTTGACCGGTTCCTCGACGAGCTGGACGCGACCTCGGCCCCGGCCGAGTCGGCCAAGCCCTGAACCTAGTGAAAGGCGCTGAGAGTTGAGCACCCTCGTGAACGCCGCGAGCCGTGAGGCAATGGCAGCGAGTCAGCTGCAGTTGCTGCAGGCCACTGACGGGGCTCAGGCTGCGGAGATCACCGGGCTCGCCGACGAGCTGTTCGGCGTGGCCGCTCTGCTGGGCCGCGAGTCCACGCTCCGTCGGGCGCTCGCCGACGCCTCCACCGACGCGCAGTCCAGGGAGAACCTGGCCCGCGGGTTGTTGGAGCCCAAGGTCGGCGCCCGGGCGCTGCCGGTGATCGTCGAAGCCGTCCGCGCACGCTGGTCCAGCCCGAGCGACCTGGTCGGCGGGCTCGAACAGCTCGCCCGCACCGCGCTGCTGGTGCAGGCCGAGCGGGCAGGTCGCCTCGACGCGGTCGAGGACGAGCTGTTCCGGCTGGGCCGCATCATCGGCTCCGAAGTGGACCTGGAGCGCTTGCTGTCCGATCCCTCCGGGGACCCGGCCAGCAAGACCGCCGTGCTGGACCGGCTCATCGAGGGCAAGGTCGAACCGGTGACCCTCGAACTGGTCCGGCAGCTCGTGGCCCGGCCGCGTGGCCGGCGGGTCAGCGAGGGGCTGGAAGAGCTGGCCGAGCTGTCGGCGAAGCGCCGGGAACGCTCGGTGGCGCACATCCGTTCCGCGTTCCCGCTCAGTGCGGAACAGCAGGACCGGTTGTCGCGCACCCTGCAGCGGATCTACGCCCGTCCCATCGCTCTGCACCTGGAGATCGATCCCGGTGTCGAGGGCGGGCTGCTGATCAAGGTCGGTGACGAGGTCATCGACGGCAGCGTGACGGGACGCCTGCAGACGCTGCGGCGCGACCTGGCCGACTGATGCCGACACCGCGCCCCGGCTTGAAACCGAGCCGGGCGCGCGGTGCGCAACACCAACTCCCTTCCAAGAACTAACCGAGGGCAGGAACGAGACATGGCGGAGCTGACGATCTCGTCGGACGAGATCCGCAGTGCGATCGAGAATTACGTCTCCAGCTACTCCCCGGAGGTCAGCCGCGAGGAGGTCGGGGTCGTCACCGATACCGGTGACGGCATCGCCCATGTCGAGGGCCTGCCTTCGGTGATGACCGAGGAACTGCTGGAGTTCCCCGGCGGCATCTACGGTGTCGCGATGAACCTTGAGGCTCAGGAGATCGGCGCGGTCATCCTGGGTGAGTCCGAGAAGATCGAGGAAGGCCAGGAGGTCAAGCGGACCGGCAAGGTCCTGTCGACCCCCGTTGGCGACAACTTCCTCGGTCGCGTGGTGAACCCGCTGGGTGAGCCCATCGACGGCCTCGGCGAGATCGTCGCCGAGGAGCAGCGCCCGCTGGAACTGCAGGCCGCCACGGTCGTGCAGCGCCAGGGCGTCGGCGAGCCGATGCAGACCGGCATCAAGGCCATCGACTCGATGACCCCGGTCGGCCGCGGTCAGCGTCAGCTGATCATCGGCGACCGCAAGACCGGCAAGACCACGGTCGCGGTCGACACGATCATCAACCAGAAGCAGAACTGGGAGTCGGGCGACCCGACCAAGCAGGTCCGCTGCATCTACGTCGCGATCGGCCAGAAGGGCTCCACGATCGCCGGTGTGAAGCGGTCCCTCGAGGACGCCGGCGCGATGGACTACACGACCATCGTCGCGGCCCCGGCCTCGGACTCCCCGGGTCTGAAGTGGCTGGCCCCCTACACCGGTTCGGCCATCGGTCAGCACTGGATGTACCAGGGCAAGCACGTCCTGATCATCTTCGACGACCTCACCAAGCAGGCCGAGGCCTACCGCGCGCTCTCGCTGCTGCTGCGTCGTCCGCCGGGCCGCGAGGCCTACCCGGGTGACGTCTTCTACCTGCACTCGCGTCTGCTGGAGCGCTGCGCGAAGCTGTCGGACGAGCTGGGCGCCGGTTCGATGACGGGTCTGCCGATCATCGAGACCAAGGCCAACGACGTGTCGGCCTACATCCCGACCAACGTCATCTCGATCACCGACGGTCAGTGCTTCCTGCAGTCGGACATGTTCAACGCCGGTCAGCGCCCGGCCATCGACGTCGGCATCTCGGTGTCCCGTGTCGGTGGTTCCGCGCAGATCAAGGCGATGAAGAGCGTCACCGGTTCGCTGCGTCTGGACCTGGCCCAGTACCGCGAGCTGGAGGCCTTCTCGGCCTTCGCCTCCGACCTGGACGCCGCTTCCAAGGCTCAGCTGGACCGCGGTGCCCGCCTGATGGAGATCCTCAAGCAGGGTCAGGGCGAGCCGCTTCCGGTCGAGGAAGAGGTCGTGTCGCTCTACATCTCCACCAAGGGTCACCTCGACTCGGTGGCGATCGCCGACGTGCGCCGCTTCGAGAGCGAGTTCCTCGCTCACATGCGTCGCTCGCACGAGACCACGCTCAAGGACATCGTCGAGACCGGCAAGCTGTCGGCCGACGGCGAGAAGGTCATCGTGGACGCGATCGAGGAGTTCAAGAAGAGCTTCACCGGTTCGGCCGGTTCCGCCGCGCCGAGCGGCCCGGACGCCGAGGCTCTGGCCGCCGACGAGGTCGGGCAGGAGACCGTGAAGGTCGCCAAGCCCGCCCCGAAGGAGTGACCAGTTAAGCCATGGCCAACCTTCGGGAACTCCGGGATCGCATCCGGTCGGTGAAATCGACCCGGAAGATCACCAAGGCGCAGGAGCTGATCGCTACCTCGCGCATCACCAAGGCGCAGGCCAGGGTCGCGGCCTCGCGGCCGTACGCCGACGAGATCACCAACGTCCTGTCCGCGCTGGCTGACGTGAGCACGTTGGACCACCCGCTGCTGACCGAGCGCACCAACCCCAAGCGGGCTGGTGTGCTGGTCGTGACCAGTGACCGGGGTTTCTGCGGCGGCTACAACGCCAACGTCATCAAGGCGGCCGAGGAGCTGCAGTCGCTGCTCCGCGAGCAGGGCAAGCAGCCGGTGCTCTACGTCGTCGGCCGCAAGGGCGAGTCGTACTACCGGTTCCGGCAGCGCGAGATCGAGGCGAGCTGGTCCGGTTTCAGCGACCGGCCCGACTACGCCGACGCCTCCGAGGTCGGCGAGACCCTGGTCAAGGCGTTCCTGGCGGGTGCTGACGACTACCTCGACGACGGTGGTCCGGACGGTAAGCTGGGTGTGGACGAGCTCCACCTGGTGAGCACCGACTTCGTGTCGATGCTGACCCAGAAACCGACGGTCAGGCGGATCGCTCCGCTGGAGGTCGAGTACACCGACGAGCGCAAGCTCAAGCCCGTCTACGAGTTCGAGCCGGACGCCGAGACGCTGTTCTCCGCCCTGCTGCCGAAGTACATCAAGACCCGGCTGTTCGCGGGTCTGCTGGACGCGGCGGCGTCGGAGCACGCGGCTCGCCGGACGGCGATGAAGTCGGCGACGGACAATGCGGACGAGTTGATCCGCAACCTAAGCCGCGAGGCCAACCAGGCCCGCCAGGCCCAGATCACCCAGGAAATCAGCGAGATCGTCGGCGGTGTCGAGGCGCTCTCGTCCGCAGGAAGTGAGTGACATGACTGCTGCTACTGCCACCAGCACTGGCACGGGCCGCGTCGTCCGGGTGCTCGGCCCGGTCGTGGACGTCGAGTTCCCGCGTGACCAGGTGCCGGACCTGAACAACGCTCTGACCGCCGAGATCACGGCCGAGAGCATGGCCAAGACGCTGACGCTCGAGGTCGCCCAGCACCTGGGTGACAGCGTCGTGCGCACCGTCTCCATGCAGCCCACCCAGGGCCTCGTCCGCGGCGTGAACGTCGTGGACAGCGGCTCGGCGATCTCCGTCCCGGTCGGCGACAAGGTCAAGGGCCACGTGTGGAACGCGCTGGGCCACTGCCTGGACGAGCCGGGCTACGGCTCGGACGCCGAGCGCTGGGAGATCCACCGCAAGGCCCCGGCCTTCGACCAGCTCGAGGGCAAGACCGAGGTGCTGGAGACCGGCATCAAGGTGATCGACCTGCTCACCCCGTACGTGCAGGGTGGCAAGATCGGTCTGTTCGGTGGTGCCGGTGTCGGCAAGACCGTTCTGATCCAGGAGATGATCCGCCGAGTCGCCAAGAACTTCGGTGGTACCTCCGTGTTCGCCGGTGTCGGCGAGCGCACCCGTGAGGGCAACGACCTCTGGGTGGAGATGGACGAGTCGGGCGTTCTGGCCGACACCGCGCTGGTGTTCGGTCAGATGGACGAGCCGCCGGGCACCCGTATGCGCGTGGCGCTGTCCGCTCTGACGATGGCGGAATACTTCCGCGACGTCCAGAACCAGGACGTGCTGCTGTTCATCGACAACATCTTCCGGTTCACCCAGGCCGGCCAGGAGGTCTCGACCCTGCTGGGCCGCATGCCTTCGGCCGTGGGTTACCAGCCGACGCTGGCCGACGAGATGGGTGAGCTGCAGGAGCGCATCACCTCCACGCGTGGTCGTTCGATCACCTCGATGCAGGCGATCTACGTGCCGGCGGACGACTACACCGACCCGGCCCCGGCGACGACCTTCGCCCACCTGGACGCGACGACGGAGCTCTCCCGTCCGATCTCCCAGATGGGCATCTACCCGGCGGTCGACCCGCTGACCTCCAGCTCCACCATCCTCGACCCGTCGGTCGTGGGTGATGAGCACTACCGCGTGGCCCAGGAGGTCAAGCGGATCCTGCAGAAGTACAAGGAGCTGCAGGACATCATCGCCATCCTCGGTATGGACGAGCTGTCCGAAGAGGACAAGGTGACGGTGCAGCGGGCGCGTCGCATCCAGCGCTACCTGTCGCAGAACTTCTTCGTCGCGAAGCAGTTCACCGGCCAGGAGGGCTCCTTCGTTTCGGTGAAGGAGACCATCGAGGCCTTCGACAAGCTGTGCAAGGGCGACTTCGACCACTACCCGGAGCAGGCGTTCCTGTCCATCGGTGGTCTCGACGACCTCGAGCAGGCGTACAAGAAGCTCACCGAGCAGTGATCTGCCACCCCGCTTGCAAGCCTGGCGGGGTGTGGTGAAAACCGGCGAGCGGGGTCGGGGCCCGACGGGTCCCGACCCCCTTTGCCACTAGGCATTTTCAGCCCGGCCAGTCAAGATCGCCCTGGTGGCGTTGGCTAGACTGCGGGCACACACCCGACAAAGGAGACGCGCGTGGCCAACATGTCCGTCCAACTGGTCGCCGTCGAGCGCCTGCTGTGGTCCGGGGAGGCGACCGCGGTCGTCGCGCAGACCACCGAGGGAGAGATCGGCATCCTGCCGGGCCACGAACCGCTGCTCGGTCAGCTGGTCGAGGGTGGCGTCGTGCGCATCACCACCACCGACAAGGAGACCGTGACCGCTGCGGTCCACGGTGGCTTCCTCTCGGTGACCGGTGCCGGCGTGAGCGTGCTCGCGGAGTCCGCGGAGCTGGCGCAGGAGATCGACGTGGCGCAGGCTCGCCAGGACGTCAAGAGCGACGACGAGCTGGCCAGAACGCAGGCGACAGCCCGATTGCGAGCAGCGGGCCACACGGACTGATCGGGCCAGCATGGGTTCGCCGGTCGTGTTGCTCGTCGTAGCGTTCGCGCTGCTGCTGCTCGCCGCTCTCGCGGTGGGGCTGCTGGCCTGGCGACGAGTGCGCGAACTGCGGGTCGGAGGCATCGACGTGGCGCTGCGCGCCACCGATGGCAAAGGACGCGGCTGGCAGCTGGGTGTGGCGCACTACCGGGGCGAGGAATTCGCCTGGTACCGCATCCTGAGCCTTCGCTCCGGCCCGAACTGGGTGATCAACCGGCGAACCGTGGACATCGCCCAGCGACGTGAACCCTCGGTCGCGGAGGCGTACGCGATGCCGAGCGGCTCCACGGTCCTGGACCTCACCGGACCGGACCTGGAGCTGGCGATGAACAGCGACGCGCTGACCGGCTTCCTGTCCTGGCTCGAATCGGCACCACCGGGACATTCGGTGCCGTGGGCGTCCTGAACGCCCGACGATCAACAGCGGGGTCCGACCACGGGCCCCGCTTTTTCGTGCCCTCGGGGCGGAGCATGGGAACCTTCCTGCCACTTCTGCCGCACGTGGTGGCAGGAAGGTTCCCATGCTCGCGACGGCGCGGGTGGCGTTGGACGGTTCGGGTTGCCGAGACTGGTTCTCGTGACCGAGAACCTCACGATCAGGCCGGAACCCTTCGAGAGCTCTGATGCCCAGCGTGCGCTCGCTCAGTACGTCGCTGAGCTGGCGGAGCGCTTTCCGGAGGGATTCGATCCGGGTACGGGCGTACCGCCTGCTGAGGACGATTTCGCGCCGCCGAAGGGCGTGTTCCTGCTGGTGCGGTTCGCCGGCGAGGTCATGGGATGCGGTGGGCTGCGGACGGAGCCCGACGGCACCGGTGAGATCAAGCGGATGTGGATCTCGCCGGCCTTGCGGGGCAAGGGAGCCGGTCGCGCACTGCTGACCAGCCTGGAAGATCATGCGCGCCGCATGGGGTGCACGCGGGTGCGGCTGGACACCGCGGCCGAGCTGGGCGAGGCCCAGGCCATGTACGCCAAGGCCGGCTACGTCTCGATCCCGGCCTACAACGACAACCCCTACGCCGCGCACTGGTTCGAGAAAACCCTTCGATGACCAGGGGCGCAGCCGATTACGCTGCGAGCGTGCGCATCGAGACCGTCGGCTACGACCACCCCGATTCCCAGCGGCTGATCGAGGCTCTGCAGCAGGAGTACGTCGAGCGCTACGGGGAGCAGGACATCACGCCGGTCGACCCGGCGGAGTTCTCCCAGCCCTGCGGCCTGTTCCTGCTGGGTTACCTGGGCGAGGAAGCGGTGGCGTCCGGTGGTTGGCGGGTGCACGACACCGCTGAGGTGGGGTTTCGGGACGGCGACGCGGAACTCAAGCGCATGTACGTCGTGCCCGCTCAGCGCGGCAATGGACGGTCCCGGCGGATGCTCGCCGAGCTGGAGTCCACTGCCGCGCTGGCCGGCTGCAAGCGGTTGGTGCTGGAGACCGGCACCAAGCAGCCCGAAGCCATCGGGCTCTACCTCTCATGCGGGTACGAGCCGATCGAGAACTTCGGTGTCTACCGGTGCGACCCGCACAGCCGCTGCTACGGCAAGGAGCTCTAGGCGTTGCCGCCCGGCTTCCACAGCACGTCTCCGTCAGGGTTGGCGACCCTGGACATGATGAACAGCAGGTCGGAGAGCCGGTTGAGGTACTTCGCGGGCAACGGCGACGTGCGCTCGGAGTCGGCGTCCTGCAGCGCCCAGGCGGACCGTTCGGCGCGGCGAGCCACGCAGCGCGCCTGGTGCAGCAGCGCGGCACCCGGGGTGCCGCCGGGCAGGATGAACGAGTCGAGCTTGCCCAGCCGGGCGTTGAACTCATCGCACCAGCCTTCGAGCCGGTCGATGTAGGCCTGGGTGACCCGCAGCGGCGGGTACTCGGGGTTCTCCACGACGGGTGTGGACAGGTCCGCACCGACGTCGAACAGATCGTTCTGCACGGCGCGCAGCGCGGTCACGACGTCGTCGGCGAGTTCAGCGGTGGCCAGGGCCACGCCCAGCACGGAGTTCGTCTCGTCCACGTCGGCGTAGGCGACCAGGCGCGGATCGGTCTTGTGAACCTTCGAGTTGTCCGACAACCGCGTGGTGCCCGCGTCCCCGGCCCGCGTGTAGATCTTCGTCAGGTGGACTGCCATGCCCACAGCCTAGGCGTGCCCGCCGTCGGAGGAAGCTGGCAGGAAGGTTCCCTCGCACCACATGCACCGCTGCGGCACCGTAGGTGACATGAAGGCTTCCCGCACGTCCACCCGGTGGGAGGAAGGTTCCCTCACGAGCTCGTGACCCGCCCCGATGCGCCATGGGCAGGGGCCGTAACCTCGAACCTCGTGAGTGAGCACTTCCGGGTACGCGGCGGAGCGCGCCTCGTCGGCGCGGTGGACGTGGTGGGGGCGAAGAACAGCGTCCTCAAGCTGATGGCCGCTGCGCTGCTTGCCGAAGGCACGACGACGATCGTGAACTGTCCCGAGATCTTGGACGTTCCGCTGATGGCCGACGTGCTGCGCAGCCTGGGCTGCGAGGTGACCATCGACGGCGGCACGGCGCGCATCACCACGCCGTCGACGATCAGCCACGAGGCGATCTCGCCGTCGATGGGGAAGCTGCGCGCCTCGGTGTGCGTGCTGGGGCCGCTCGTGGCGCGCTGCCGCCGTGCCGTGGTGACCCTTCCCGGTGGTGACGCGATCGGTTCCCGTCCGCTGGACATGCACCAGAACGGGCTGCGCAAGCTGGGCGCGACCAGTCACATCGAGCACGGTGCGGTGGTCGCCGAGGCCGAAAACCTGCAGGGCGCGCAGATCTGGCTGGATTTCCCGAGCGTGGGCGCCACCGAAAACATCCTGATGGCCGCGGTGCTGGCCGAGGGGACCACGGTCATCGACAACGCGGCGCGCGAACCGGAGATCGTCGACCTCTGCGTGATGCTCCAGCAGATGGGCGCCAAGATCGAGGGCGCGGGAACCTCCACCTTGACCGTGCACGGCGTCACCGCGATGCGAGCGGTGGAGCACCGCGTGATCGGTGACCGGATCGTCGGTGCGACCTGGGCGTTCGCCGCCGCTGCCACTCGTGGCGACATCACGGTCAACGGGGTCGACCCGCAGCACACCAACCTGATGCTGGAAAAGCTGCGCAGCGCGGGTGCGGAGGTGACCACCGGTGAGGAGAGCTTCCGGGTGGTCATGCCGGACCGCCCGAAGGCCGTGGACTACGTGACCTTGCCCTTCCCGGGCTTCCCGACGGACCTTCAGCCGATGGCGCTGGCCTTGTCCGCCGTCGCTGACGGCACTTCGATGATCACCGAGAACCTGTTCGAGTCGCGGTTCCGGTTCATCGAGGAACTGGTGCGGATGGGCGCGGACGCGCGCACCGACGGCCACCACGCGGTGGTGCGCGGTATGGAGCGTTTGTCCAGCGCGCCGGTGTGGGCGACGGACATCCGCGCCGGCGTGGGCCTCGTGCTGGCGGGGTTGTGCGCCGACGGCGACACCGAGGTGTGGGACGTCTTCCACATCGACCGCGGATACCCGAACTTCGTGGAGAACCTCCGCGGGCTGGGCGCCGACATCGAGCGCGTCGCGGACTGATCTTCGTCATCTGTGGCCGGTGGTCCCGATTCGTCCGGGGGCACCGGCCACAGATGTTCCCGGGGCCGCGGGAGTGCCGGGGACCATGATCATCGGTGCCGGTCCGGGTGGCTAAAGTCCTTCGCGGACCAGGTGAGAAGCCGGAAAGGGAACCGATGAGCACCACCACGCGGGTCGGCCGCATCATGACCTTCACCGCGAAACCCGGCCGGGGCGACGAACTCGCCACGATCATGATGCAGGTGGCGGAGGGCTTGCGCGGATCGCTGGGTTGCCAGCTCTACCTGGTCAGCCGTGACGTGGAAGCGCCCGACACGGTGCGCGTCGTCGAAGCGTGGACCGATTTCGCCAGTGCGGACGCGGCCCTGGCCACCACCGTGGCCACGCGACCCGACATCGACCTCAACGACGTGCTGGGCATGCTCGCCGAACCGCCGGAGCAGATCGACCTGAACGCTCTCGGCGGCGTCGGCCTGTGAGTCAGGTGCCGCGGCGTTCGCGCAGCAGGAGCAGGGCGTAGGCGGCGATGGACTGGGCGTCGGTGACCTCGCCGGCGGCGATCATCTTCTCGAACTCGGTTCGGCTGAACCACGCTGTGCGCATGTCCTGCTCCTCGTGCTCGCGTTCGTGCGTGCCCTCGGTGAGCCCGGTGGCGAGGAACACCCGCCCGCGCTGGCTGGACATGCCGGGCGCGACGTCGAGCAGCCCCAGGTCCAGCATGTTCGCCGCGCGCAGCCCCGTCTCCTCGCGCAGCTCGCGGGCCGCGAGCTCACCGGCCTCGACGTCCGCCCGGTCGGGCGCGGTGCCCTGCGGGAACTCCCAGCGGCGCATGCCCAGCGGGTAGCGGAACTGCTCGACGAGGTGCAGCCGATCGCCATCGAGGGGGATGACCAGGGCGTAGTCCGGTTTGTCGATGACCCCGTAGATCCCGGCGGTTCCGTCGTCGCGCCGGACGCCGTCCTCGCGCACCGCCATCCACGGATTCGCGTACACCTCGCGGCTGCTGGTCTGCTCCATGCGCCCCATCCTGCCGCCCAGGGGGCGCCGGAGGTGAGCATGGGAACCTTCCTGCCACGCCGAGCCCGCGCAGTGCCTGGTGAGGGCTTCGGCGGGTGGAAGGTTCCCTTACTCCGCCGCGCGGTTGAGCTGCGACTTCCGGCGGCCGTAGCCGAAGTACACGACGAGCCCGATGGCCGTCCAGATCGCGAAGGTCAGCCAGGTGACCGCGTCCAGGCCGGTGATCAGGTACGCGCACAGCGCGAGGCCGAGCAGCGGGACGAACGGCATCAGCGGGGTGCGGAAGCTGCGCGGGAGCTCGGGACGGGTCCGCCGCAGCACCACGACGCCGATGTTGACCAGGCCGAACGCGACCAGGGTGCCGATGCTGGTGGCTTCGGCGAGCTGGTTGAGCGGTACGACGGCTGCCAGCAGTGCCACGAGGATTCCCACCAACGCGGTGTTGCGGGCCGGAACCGACCGGCGGTTGACCCGCGAGAGCATCCGCGGGACGAGGCCGTCGCGCGACATGGCCACCAGGATCCGGGTCTGGCCGTAGAGCACGGTGAGCACGACCGAGGCGATCGCGATGACCGCTCCCAGCGCGAGCACGACCGCGGGCCAGTCCTGGCCGGTGACGGTGCGCAGCGCGGTGGCCAGCGACGCGTCGGACTCGCCCAGCGCGCCGGCTCCGACCGCTGCGACCGCGGCGAAGGCCACCAGCACGTAGATCGTGGTGACGATGATCAGCGACAGGATGATGGCCCTCGGCAGGTCGCGCTTGGGGTTGCGCGCCTCCTCACCTGCGGTGGAGGCGGCGTCGAAGCCGATGAAGGAGAAGAACACCGCGGAGGCGCCGACCGAGATGCCGGCGATCCCGGCGGGGGCGAACGGGGTCAGGTTCCCGGAGTTGAACGCGGTGAAGGCCACCGCCACGAAGAACACGAGCACGGCGATCTTGAGCACCGTGGTGACGGTCGTGGCCCAGGCGCTCTCGCGCACGCCGAGCAGCAGCACGCCGGTGGCCAGCAGCACGACGACGGCGGCGGGCACGTTGACGACGCCGCCCTCACCTGGGGGCGCGGCGAGTGCCTCGGGGATGGTCACGCCGATGGTGCCCTGCAGGAACTCGTTGAGGTAGCCGCCCCAGCCGACCGCGACGGCGGCGACGGACACCCCGTACTCCAGCAGCAGGCACCAGCCGCAGATCCAGGCGATGATCTCGCCGAGGGTCGCGTAGGTGTAGGAGTAGGCGGATCCGGACACGGGGACGCTGCCCGCCAGTTCCGCGTAGGACAGCGCCGAGCACAGCGCGGCCAGCCCGGCCAGCACGAACGAGACCACGACAGCCGGACCGGCGGCCGGGGCGGCCTCGGCGAGCACCACGAAGATGCCGGTTCCCAGCGTCGCGCCCACCGACAGGGCCACCAGCGGCACCAGGCCGAGGGTGCGGTTCAGCTCGCTGTGGGAGCCCTCGATGGCGAGCCGTTCGGCGGGTTTGACGCGGAGCAGACTGCGGGCGAAAGACACGAGCGGTAACGGTAACTCCGGTGGTGGGAAGGGGTGCGGCGCGGGTCCCGACCGGGTGCGGGTCGTTGATCACCCGTGGGGGTGCTCGACATCGATGGTCACGCCCGTACTCTGTGCCGGGTGCGACTTGTGATTGCCCGCTGCCAGGTGGACTACGTCGGTCGTCTCACCGCGCACCTGCCGATGGCGCAGCGACTGCTGCTGGTGAAGGCCGACGGTTCGGTGTCGGTGCACTCCGACGACCGCGCCTACAAGCCGTTGAACTGGATGAGCCCGCCGTGCTGGCTCATCGAGGATCCCGACGTGTGGACGGTGCAGAACAAGGCCGGCGAGAAGCTGGTGATCACGGTCGACGAGGTGCTGCACGACTCCAAGCACGAGCTGGGCGTCGAGCCGGGTTTGGTCAAGGACGGCGTCGAGGCGCACCTGCAGGAGTTGCTCGCCGAGCACGTGACGACCCTGGGTGAGGGCTGGTCGCTGGTTCGCCGGGAGTTCCCGACCGCGATCGGGCCGGTCGACCTGATGTGCCGGGATGACGGTGGGAAGAGCGTCGCGGTCGAGATCAAGCGTCGCGGTGAGATCGATGGTGTCGAGCAGCTGACGCGCTACCTGGAGCTGCTCAACCGCGATCCGCTGCTCGCCCCGGTCGCGGGCGTGTTCGCGGCCCAGCAGATCAAACCGCAGGCGCGGACGCTGGCCGAGGACCGTGGTATCCGCTGCGTGGTCCTGGACTACGACAAGCTGCGCGGCATCGAGCCCGACGAGTACTGCCTGTTCTGAGCGCGGCGGTGCCTGGGGTGACAGGAAGGTTCCCAGGCTTCGAAGGGGCGGCCGCAGGCGGTTCTGCGCGTCCGCACCTGGCTTCCGGAATCCGGGCCGATGATTCCTGCCCGTGAACTGCGGTGATGGCCGAAGAATGTTCGGCATCGCATGACGCATTCGGAGCATCACCGACCGTCGCCGACCACAAGCCGACCTTGAGCGGAATTGGATCGAATGGGGCGGTGACAGGAATGTTCCCACCATTCCCGTTCCCGCCGTCGCGAACCGTCGGCGGTGAGTTCCGCGCCGGATGACGGGACGCTTTCGGCAGCGGGAGTGACAGAAAGGTTCCCGTGCACGCGAGCGAGGGGTCAGCGGCGTGCGTGACCGTTGCAGTCGCAAGGATGCAGGCGGGGAGTGGACAGCGGCGCGAGCATCGCCGACAGCTGGTGGAGCAGCCCTTCGGGTCGGCGGTCCGCTGATGCCGCGTCGCCGTCGGGGCTGGATTCGTCGATCGGGTCTTCCGCGAGTGCGGCGCTGATCGCCAGATCGATCCGGGCGTTCACGGTTCCTCCCCGCAGCGTCGCGAATGCATTCTGTGACCATACCGTCACGGTGCGTCGAAATAGTCGGGGGAGCGCGTATATCACTCGCTTGGCCCCGCTCGCTCACGGGGTGCACACGCGTACGACCGGAAAGTCCCCTGCGTGACGTCAGTCGGCGGACGTTCCGTGATCGATTTAGTGTCTTCTCCAACGAATTGATATCGGCTTACGGCTGCCGCCTCATCTGTGCGGTACTGTCCGACCGCTATCGCGAATGTGGTGGTTCTCGTTTGACTTTGTTGGGTCTGTGGGAGGTGGGGCGGCAGTGCTGCTAGCCCAAGGTCAGCTACTCGACGCGAACGGCGTCGACTACGCGTTGTTGGCGCTGTATTTCGCGTTCGTACTGGGGATCGGCTGGCTGGCGAGGCGGGCCGTTTCAACCAGCCTGGACTTCTTCCTCTCCGGGCGCGCTCTGCCCGCATGGGTGACGGGTCTGGCGTTCATCTCGGCGAACCTCGGCGCGATCGAAATCATCGGCATGTCGGCCAACGGTGCCGAATACGGCATGCCGACGATGCACTACTTCTGGATCGGTGCGGTCCCGGCCATGCTGTTCCTCGGCGTGGTCATGATGCCGTTCTACTACGGCTCCAAGGTCCGAAGCGTTCCCGAATTCATGCTCCGGCGATTCGGCAAGGCCGCTCACCTGGTCAACGGCATTTCCTTCGCCCTGGCCCAGGTGCTCATCGCCGGTGTGAACCTGTACCTGCTGGCCAGCATCGTCAACGCGCTGCTGGGCTGGCCGCTGTGGGTGTCGGTGCTCGTCGCCGCGCTGATCGTGCTCTCCTACACCGCGCTGGGCGGCCTGTCCGCCGCCATCTACAACGAGGTGCTGCAGTTCTTCGTGATCGTCGCGGCACTGCTGCCGCTGACCATCGTCGGTCTGGTCAAGGTCGGCGGTGTGCAGGGCCTGGTCGACAAGGTCACCGCGAGCAAGGGCGGCGCCGAGCAGCTGACCGCCTGGCCGGGTGCTGAGCTGACCGGCTTCAGCAACCCCATCCTCAGCGTCATCGGCATGATCTTCGGTCTCGGCTTCGTGCTGTCCTTCGGTTACTGGACCACCAACTTCGTCGAGGTCCAGCGCGCGATGGCCTCCAAGTCGATGTCGGCCGCGCAGCGGACCCCGATCATCGGCGCCTTCCCGAAGATGTTCATCCCCTTCATCGTGATCATCCCCGGCATGATCGCCGCGGTGATCATCCCGGAGATGACCAACTACAAGCTCACCGAGCAGGGTCCGTACGACTACAACGACGCGATCCTGCTGATGATGCGAGACCTGCTGCCCAACGGCATCCTCGGCATCGCGCTGGCTGGTCTGCTCGCGTCCTTCATGGCCGGTATGGCCGCCAACCTGTCGTCGTTCAACACGGTGTTCACCTACGACATCTGGCAGGCGTACGTCGTCAAGGACAAGCCGGACAACTACTACCTGCAGATGGGTCGCTGGGTCACCGTCGGCGCCACCTTCGCGGCCGTGGGCACGGCGTTCATCGCCTCCGGCTACGAGAACCTGATGGACTACCTCCAGCAGCTGTTCTCGTTCTTCAACGCACCGCTGTTCGCGACGTTCATCCTGGGCATGTTCTGGAAGCGGATGACCGCGCACGCCGGTTGGTCCGGTCTGGTGCTGGGTACGGCCTCGGCCATCACGGTCTACGCTCTGTCCGAGACCGGGGTGCTGGACCTGCCTGGTCAGGGTGCGAGCTTCGTCGGTGCCGGTGTTGCGTTCGTCGTCGACGTGATCGTCAGCGTCGTCGTCTCGCTGGCCACCAAGCCCAAGACCGATGAGCAGCTGGTCGGTCTGGTCTGGGGCCTGACGCCGAAGGAGGACCTGAAGGCGTCCACCACCGGTGAGGACTCCGGCTGGTACCGGCGTCCGGGCCTGCTGGCCGGTATCGCGCTGATCCTGATCATCGCCCTCAACATCATCTTCGGCTGAGCCAGGACTGGGAGGAAATCTCATGGCTAGTGGAGGTTCGGGGCACAGCGCTGGTGCCTTCGACATTCGCACGGTGATCGCGCTGCTGTTCGGCATCTACGGAGTCGTGCTCGTCGTGCTCGGCTTCATCCAGCCGCAGGCCGAGATCGACAAGGCCGCAGGACTCAACATCAACCTGTGGGCCGGCCTCGGCATGGTGGTGTTCGCGGCGGTGTTCGTCCTGTGGGCTCGCCTGCGTCCGATCACGGTTCCCGACGACGTCGAAGGCGGCACCGCCGCCGAATGACGTGAGAATCGACCGGGGCGGCGTCCGCACTTCACGGTGCGGGCGCCGTTTCGCATTTCGATACCGATTCTGCGGTTACGGTCCCAGTTCCAAGATCGTCTGGCTACCGTGTCGGCAATGCGCAGCTGTCAAGTGGACCAGCGCGCAACGCTGCGTGTCCAGCACATGAGTCGGGCGGTACAGGACGGTTCTTTCCCGACTCGGTATTTCGTAGGCTGCACGTTGACAATGAACGTCGTAATGGTGGGAGGCCGGCCATGACCCAGACCGCCCGTGGGAACGTCGAAGAGATCGCCAGCGCGCGGTTCGAGACGTTCCAGTCGATCGACCCGCGCACCGGTGAGGTGGTGGGCGAGCATCCGATCCACGATGCGGAGGCGGTCGAGAACGAGGTCGCGGCGGCGCGCGAGGCGCAGTCGGCGTGGGATGAGCTCGGCTTCTCCGGCCGCAGGCAGCATCTCGACCGCTGGCGGAAACTGCTGGTCAAACGCCTCGACGAGCTCGCGGGCGTGGTATGCGCGGAGACCGGCAAGCCGCTGGAGGACGCCAAGCTCGAACTCGTGCTGGTCATCGATCACCTCGCGTGGGCTACCTCCAACGCCGAGAAGGTCCTCAAGCGGCGCAAGGTCTCGCCCGGCGTGCTGATGTCCAACCAGACCGCCACGGTCGAATACCTCCCCTATGGCGTCGTCGGTGTCATCGGCCCCTGGAACTACCCGGCCTTCACGCCGATGGGCTCGATCGCCTACGCGCTGGCCGCGGGCAACGCCGTGGTGTTCAAGCCCAGCGAACTCACCCCTGGAGTGGGGGAGTGGCTGGTCAAGAGCTTCGCCGAGGCCGTGCCGGAGCACCCGGTGTTCCGCCTCGTGACCGGCTTCGGGCAGACCGGCGCAGCGCTGTGCCAGGCCGGTGTGAACAAGGTGGCCTTCACCGGATCCACCGCCACGGGCAAGCGCGTGATGGCCTCGTGCGCGGAGAACCTGGTCCCGGTGCTGGTCGAGTGCGGCGGCAAGGACGCCTTGATCGTCGACTCCGACGCGGACCTGGCCGCGGCCGCCGACGCCGCGGTGTGGGGCGCGATGTCCAACGCAGGTCAGACCTGCATCGGCGTGGAGCGCGTCTACGTGCACGACGCCGTGGCCGACCGGTTCCTGAAGATGGTCAGCGACCGCGCCGCCAAGCTGCGCCCGGGCGGCGAGCCGGGTGCCGACTTCGGTCCCATCACGATGGCCTCGCAGGTCAACATCATCCGTGACCACATCGACGACGCGATCAAGCGCGGCGGTCGTGCGGTGGTCGGCGGACGCGACTCGGTGCGCCCGCCGTTCGTCGAACCCGTGGTGATCGCCGACGTCCCCGAGGACTCGAACGCCATCACCGAGGAGACCTTCGGCCCGACGCTGGTCGTGCAGCGGGTCCGCGACGTGGACGAGGCCGTCGCCCACGCCAACGCCACCAAGTACGGGCTCGGCGCCACCGTGTTCTCCCGCGCCCGAGGCATGGAACTGGCCCGCCGGCTGCGCAGCGGCATGGTCGCGGTCAACTCGGTGATCGCCTTCGCCGGCGTGCCCGCTCTGCCGTTCGGCGGCGTCGGCGACTCGGGCTTCGGCCGGATCCACGGAGCCGATGGCCTGCGCGAGTTCGCCCGCCCGCAGTCGGTGACCCGCACCAAGTTCAAGATCCCGCTCAACCCGATGAGCTTCGCCCGCCCCAAGGGAACCGTTGGCACGGTCGTCAAGCTCATCAAGGTGATGCGCGGCCGCTGAGCGGATCCAGTCCACCACGGTCGGTGTTTTGGCTTGCGCCAGTGGTGACAGGAAGGTTCCCTTGCTCGCATCCCCCGGTGTTCGCCAGGGGGATGCGCGCGGGCGCACGTCCCGGGCAGAGTTGACCGCGCACGGTTGATCGCGTCGAGCCTCGGTGGTTTCGGCGGCGGGAGCGCAGGCGAGGAGGCCAACGGGTGAAGAAGATCATCAACGAGCCGGCGGACGTGGTCGCCGAGGCGTTGCGGGGTGTGGCCGCGGCGCACCCGGAGCTGCTTCGGGTGCAGACCGATCCGGCGGTGATCGTCCGCGCTGACGCACCGGTGACCGGCAAGGTCGCGGTCGTCTCCGGCGGTGGGTCCGGCCACGAGCCGCTGCACGGCGGTTTCGTCGGCTCGGGAATGCTCGCCGCGGCCGTTCCGGGCGCGGTGTTCACCTCGCCCACTCCTGACGCGGTGCAGGCGGCCATCACGGCCACCCACGGTGGAGCCGGGGCGCTGCTGGTGGTCAAGAACTACACCGGCGACGTGCTCAACTTCGAGACCGCAGCCGAGCTCGCGGCCATCGAGGACGTCGACGTGCGCAGCGTGATCGTCGACGACGACGTCGCGGTCAAGGACTCCACGCACACCGCAGGTCGCCGCGGGGTGGGCGGCACTCTGATGGTGGAGAAGATCGTCGGTGCCGCCGCCGAGCGCGGAGCGAGCCTCGACGAGTGCGAGACGCTCGCCCGCAAGGTCGTCTCCCAGGTGCGTTCGATGGGCATGGCGCTGACCGCACCCACCGTTCCGCACGCCGGTCAGCCCAGCTTCGAACTCGCCCCTGACGAGATGGAGAT
Source organism: Saccharopolyspora sp. NPDC049426 (assembly GCF_040676935.1). Lineage (NCBI taxonomy): Bacteria > Bacillati > Actinomycetota > Actinomycetes > Pseudonocardiales > Pseudonocardiaceae > Saccharopolyspora > Saccharopolyspora sp. NPDC049426. Next base: position 125,594 of record NZ_JBFAPZ010000015.1, read on the forward strand.
CGGCATCGGCATCCACGGCGAGCCCGGCCGCGCCCGCGTGCCGATGGGCACTGCCGACGAGATCGTGGCGCAGCTGCTCGACCCGATCCTGGAAGACCTGCCCTTCGCCGAAGGCGACGACGTCCTGCTGTTCACCAACTCGATGGGCGGCACCCCGCAGCTGGAGCTCTACCTCGCGCACGGCATCGCCGAGCGGCTGCTGGCCGAACGCGGCATCACCGTCCGCCGGCGCCTCGTCGGGCCGTACGTGACCAGCTTGGAGATGCAGGGCATGAGCCTGACGCTGCTGAAACTGGACGACGAGCTCACCGAGCTCTGGGACGCGCCGGTGCACACCGCCGCGCTGCACTGGTGAGGAGGAGTCCCGGAATGGGTTGCACCGCACAGGACATCATCGCCGCGCTCAGGGCGGGCGCCGCCGTGGTCGCCGAGCACCGCGACGAGCTGATCCAGCTGGACCGGGAGATCGGCGACGCCGACCACGGCGAGAACATGGACCGGGGATTCCGCGCCGTCATCGCGAAGATCGACACCTCGGAGCCCGAAACCCCGGCTGCCGCGCTGAAACTCGCCGCGACGGTTCTCATCTCGACGGTCGGTGGAGCATCCGGCCCCCTCTACGGCACGGCGTTCCTGCGCGCGGCGTCCGCGGTCGGTGACGAAGAGGAACTCGACGCGGGCGCTGTAGCGAAGGCCCTGCAGTCCGGAATGGAGGGCGTCGTCGCGCGCGGGCGCGCCGAGGTCGGTGACAAGACGATGATCGACGCTCTTTCACCCGCGGTCGACGCCGCCAAGAACACCGCCGAATCCGGGGGTGACAGCGCCAAGGTGCTGGCCGCGGCCGCCGAAGCCGCGCACCAGGGCGCGCAGGCGACCGAACCGCTCGTGGCCCGCAAGGGCCGCGCCTCGTACCTGGGCGAGCGCAGCGCCGGACACATCGACCCAGGGGCGCGTTCCACCGCGCTGCTGTTGACCGCATTCGCCGAAGCCGCAGGAGCCCGAGCATGAGCGTCGGACTGGTCATCGTTTCGCACAGCTCCGGTCTGGCCGAGGGGGTAGTCGAGCTCGCCACGCAGATGGCGCCCGAGGTGCGCATCGTCCCGGCGGGTGGCCTGCCGGACGGTGCGATCGGCACCGACTTCGAGAAGGTCTCGGCCGCGCTGTCCGACGCCGACTCCGGTGCGGGTGCGGTCGTGCTGTTCGACCTCGGCAGCGCGCAGATGGTCGCCGATCTGGCGGTGGAAACCCTCGGAGACCCCGACAGCGCTCTGGTCGTCGACGCCCCGCTGGTCGAGGGAGCCGTTGCCGCAGCCGTTTCGGCTCAAGGCGGCAACGACATGAAGACCGTGGCGCGAGCGGCCGAAAGTGCCCGTGGCAGCGCGGAAGCACCGGCGGCTGAACCCGCCGGTGCTGAAACGGACTCCACCGACCAGGTCACCAGGGAGCTGGAGCTGACCAACGACGTCGGACTGCACGCCCGTCCCGCCGCCCTGCTGTCCCGCAGCCTCACCGGTCTGCAGGCCACGGTCAAGGTCGCATTGGGCGACAAGCAGGCCGACGCGTTCAGCGTCCTCGGCCTCATGGGGTTGGGCGCGCGCAAGGGCGACCGGATCACCCTGCTGGCCAACGGTCCCGACGCCGTCCAGGCCGTCGAGCGCATCATCGACCTAGCCGATCGAGACTTCGACGAATAGCCGCTGACCCGTGGAGGGGAACCTTCCTGCCACCGCTGGTGACAGGAAGGTTCCCCTCCACGCAGGATCGAACGGTGTCGGTGACTGCGTTCCAAGGTCATCGGGGGCTAGGCTGAGTCGATGTCGCCGCGTCGCCACCGAGGCATGCTGCTGCTCTTCGCGTGCTGGGTGCTGCTCGCCGGGTGCACCGCCCAGAACCCCACTCCGACCGGCGGATCCCAGCCGGCCGACACGAGCGCGCGGACGATGCTCGGCGACATTCGCACCCTCGACCCGTGCACGCTGACAGATCCCGCCGCCTTGCAGCGCTACGGCGCGGTGTCGGATGCCGGGACGGTGTCGCTGGACTACTGCCTGCTGCACCTCAAACCCGACGACCACACGCTCATCCAGCTCGCGGTCGGCGAACTGATCGGCCCCGAGGCCATCGAGCCGGGGGAACCGGTCGTGCAGCACGGGGCTCTGCGCATCGCCCAGAGCGCTCCCGCCCCGGGGCATTGCACCCGTCGCGTTCAGTTCGGTGACGGCGTCTCGCTCCAGGTCAGCGCCGATCTGCTCAACGGTGATCCCGCCGCCGGGCTGTGCGGCATCGCCGACACCGGAGCGAAGGCCGCCGCCGACGCGGTTCAGCAGGGCCGCGCAGGGCACCGCGACTACTCGTCGAACTCACTGGCGCTGCTGGACCCCTGCACCGTGCTGGACACCGAGGCGGTGAACCAGGTCCCAGGTTTGGAGGAGGCGCGGCCGCGTCCCGGCATCGCCGGTCACCAGTGCGCCTGGGGAGAGCCGTCCGCTGATGCTCCGCGCGTGCAGTTGCAGCACACCGCAGGGGAACCGCCCAAGCTCCTGCACGGTGCGGCCGTGGAGGAACCGGTGGACGGGCGTCGCACCGTGCTCAGCGTCGTGGGTGGTGATCCGGAGGTTCCCCTGTGCTCGGCGGAGACCGCCCACATCCCGTTCGGTGCCGTCGCCGGTCACGTCGAGGTCGCCCAACTCGTGGTCGCGTTGCCCGGTATGACGGGTACCGATGCGTGCGACTACGCCCGAGGACTTGCCCGGTTGGCGTGGCCGAGCCTGCCGCCTGCGAATCCGTGAGCACAGAACCCGTTACCGTTGTCGACGTGCCTCGACGCAACCGACAGCAGCGCCAGAAGGGTCTCCGCGCGGACACCAGTCACCGCGGAGCCGGCACCGCCTACGGGGCTTCCCGCATCGAGCCGGGACCGGACGGCAACTGGATGGTGCGCACCGTTCCCGCTGCTCAGGCCACCAAGGTCTACCGCTGTCCGGGGTGCGACCACGAGATCCAGACTGGCATCGCGCACGTGGTGGCCTGGCCCGAAGCGGAGCTCGGCGGTGTCGACGAGCGCAGGCACTGGCACACCGGATGCTGGAAGGCCCGAGGCCGTCGCGGCCCCACCCGTCGCTGGTCGTAGCGCGCGTCACTGCTGCGCAGGTCACCACGAGCAGGTCACCCCTTCGTGGCAGGATCGGGTTCGATGAGCACCGAGATCCGCGCCAACACGATGCTGCCCGCCCGCCGGGAGCAGATCACCCTGCACACCGCCGACGGGCTGGAACTGATCGGGGAGCTCGCGCTGCCCGAGTCGGGGAAGCCGCGGGCGACGCTGATCTGCCTGCACCCGCTGCCCACCCACGGCGGCATGATGGATTCGCACATCTACCGCAAGGCCGCGTTCCGGTTGCCGGCCCTGGCCGACATCGCGGTGCTGCGCTTCAACACCCGGGGCACCGCCAGCGAGGCGGGACGCAGCCAGGGCAGCTTCGACAACGGGGACTCCGAGCGATTCGACGTCGCCGCGGCGCTCGAATACGCCGAGTTCAACGATCTGCCCAACGTGTGGCTGGTCGGCTGGTCCTTCGGCACCGACCTGACGCTGGTGCACGGACTGGACCCGCTGGTGGAGGGAGCGGTGCTGATCTCCCCGCCGCTGCGCTGGAGCACCGAGGACCACCTGCGCGCCTGGGGCGATTCGGGCAAACCCGTGCACGCCCTGATCCCCGAGTTCGACGACTACCTGCGCCCGCAGGAGGCCCGCGAGCGCTTCGCGCTCATCCCGCAGGCGAAGGTGACCGGCTTCGACGACACCAAGCACCTGTGGGTCGGCAAGGCGGAGGCGGCGCTGGACGCCATCGTGCAGACCATCACCCCTGATGTCGCGACGCCGCTTCCCCGCACCTGGGACGGCCCGTCGGAAACCCGGCAGGTCACCATCGTCAACTCGTGACCCCGGCCGGTAGGTGACAGGAAGGTTCCCGTGCTCACATCACGGGAGCCGTCGACCGGTACAGCACTTCCGGAACGCCTTCGTGGACTCGTTCCAGCACTCGTTCGAAACCGAGCTTCACGGCGACCCGAACCGCCGGAGCGTTGTGCGCGGCGGTGGCGATGACGACGGGGTGCGCGGGGCGGTTGCGATGCGCCCACCGAATGGCCGCGTGTCCCATCTCCGAGGCGTAGCCGTGGCCCCACGCGGCCGGGAGGAACCGGAAGTACAGGTTGAGGACGTTCTCGCCCTCGTCGACGGCGTGCCGGAGGCCGCCGAATCCCAGCACCGCGCGGGTGCTGGTGGCCAGAACCGTCCAGTAGCCGACACCGCAGGTGTCCCAGTCGAGTTGGAAGCGTTCCAGCAGTCGCAGCGACTCGGCCCGGTCACGTCGGCCGAATCCGGAGAGCGCGTGCGTCTCGGCGCTGGTGTGCACCTCGACGAAGGCTTCGGTGTCGGCGGGTAGCGGGCGACGCAGCAGCAGTCGCCGGGTTCGTATCTCCGAGGGGTCGGACATCCCACGCACGCTATCGGGGGCCGCAGCGGTCCGGCAGCCGAATTATCAGGTTGGCGTGCGCGGTGGTGACAGGAAGGTTCCCATGCTCGGCTCGGCCTGTTGCGTGCTGCGGATGGGGCAGGTCCGGCAGGATGGTTCCCGTGCACTACATCGAATCCGGAGCAGGAACGCCCCTCGTGCTGCTGCACGCCTTCCCGGTGGATGCGCGCATGTGGAATCCCCTGCGCAGTCGGTTGGAGGAGCAGGCTCGGGTCATCACGCCCGATCAGCGCGGGTTGGGGGAGAGCTCCCTCGACGGGACCACGGCGCGGGGAATGATCGACCCACCGGCGGCGCCGCTGACGATCGATCGCCCCAGCGTCGATGTCGCCGCCGCCGACGTCCTGGAGCTGCTCGATCAGCTGGAGCTGTCGCGTGTGGTGCTGGGTGGTTGTTCGATGGGCGGCTACGTGGCCATGGCGGTGCTGCGAGCGGCTCCGCAGCGGGTTGCCGGACTTCTGCTGGTGGACACCAAGGCTCCCGCCGACACCGATGAGCAGCGCACCAACCGGCTCAACGTCGCCTCTCGGGCCGACCAGGAGGGCACCGCCGGCTGGCTCGCCGAGAACATGCTGCCGAACCTGCTGGGCTCGGCCACGCGCGAGAAGCGCCCGGAAGTTGTGGGGGACCTCCGGGCGCTGATCGAAGCGCAACCCGCCGATGGTGTGGCGTGGGCGCAGCGGGCGATGGCGGCCAGGCCCGACAGCCTCGAGACGCTGCGCGTCTTCGACGGGCCCGCGATGGTCGCCGTCGGTGCCGAGGACACCATCACCCCGCCTGCGGCGGCCCGTGAGATGGCCGACGCGTTGCCGCGCGGTGAGCTCGTCGAGCTGGCCGGTTCAGGGCATCTGCCGTCGTTGGAGGCGCCGGACGCCTTGGCTGACGTGGTGAGGCCCTGGTTGGCCGGCATCGACGTGTGAGCGGCTACCCGTCTTCGCCGGTGTCCTCGTCGGTGGTGCGCTTCGTGGTTTCCGGCTCGTGCTCGTCTCGCCGGAAACGCTCCGCGGTTTCGCTGGGCAGCAGGAAGTACCTGCCCGAGTCGCGTTGACCGCGTGCGCGGGCGTTCTCCCTGCCTGGGTCCCTGTCCGCCATTGACTGGTCCTCTCCTGGTGCGCCGGCTCGCGGCCGACCTCGTCACAAGAGACACCTCTGCCTGTGATCGATGACGCGGGTGCGGCTGACCAGCGTCGATGCGATCAGCGTTGCTGGTTGGCGTTCACCCGGGTGTTGTTCTGCGGGCGCTGCTCGGACTGCTGTTCGCCGGGCACCGGGAGCTGGATCCGGCGGGTCGGCTCGTCCGTCGAGGCCTGCTTGCGCTGGATCTTGTCCGTCGGCTCGTCCACGGACTGCGAGCTGCCGCGTTCCTGACCCGGCGTGCGCTTGGGCAGCCCTGAGCTGGTGACGGTCTGCTCGGCGGGCCGCGAGTCCTTGTTGTCGTTCTCGCCGGTTTCGCGACCGTCGCGGGCAATGGCGTCTTCGGCGTCCTTGCGCGCCTGCTCGCGGGCCTCCACGGCGGCCTTGCGCAGCTTCTCCTCCTCGGCGTCCTCGAGGTCGAGGCGCTCCAGCAGCGGCGTGGTCTGGCCGAGCAGCTCGGCCGCGTCGCGCAGCTTCTTGGCGACGGTGTCGCGCAGCTCGGTGAGCGAGTGCACGTGCTCGTCGGCCTGGGTGAGCCGGCGCTGCACTTCCTCGGTGGTCGCCCCGAGCCTGCGCTGCGCGTCCGCGCGGGTGGCGGTGACCAGGCGCTTGGCCTCGCGGGTCGCGACGTCGATGCGCCTGGTGGCCTCTTCGGTGCACTCGCGGATCATCCGCTCGGACTTCTCGGTGGCCTCTTGGACGAGCCGTTCCGATTCCTGCTTGGCCTCCTGCAGTCGCCGCTGCGCGGCTTCCTTGCTGGAGGCCTCGCGCGCGTTGGCGGTCTCGGTGGATTCGCGTTCGAGCTTCTCGGCGGCCGCGGTGGACTCGCGCTCGAGTTTCTCGGCCTTGGCCGTGGCGTCGCTGACCAGGGTGTTTGCCTGGTCGGTGGCTTCCTGGACGCGGCGGTGGGCTTCGTTGGTGCCCTCGCGCAGCCTGCGGTTGGCCTCTTCGGTGGCTTCCCGGACGCGGCGTTCGGCCTCGGACTTGCTGGTGGCCTCCTGCTCGGCGAGGGTCCGCATGGCCTCGGTGCGGCGGGCCGACATCGCGATCTCGAAGTCCTCTTCCACCTGGGTGCGGTGGGCTTCGGACTCCTCGTCGGCGCGCTTGCGGTTCTCCTCGGCTTCGCGGGTGATGCGCTCGGCCTCGGTCTTGGCGCTGTCCATCAGCGAGCGGTGCTCGGTTTCCATCTCGCTGCGCCGGTGGTCGACCTCGCTGATCAGCCGCTCGTAGCGGGTGCGCAGGTTGACGGCTTCGGCTTCGGAGCGGGAGCGGATCTGCGCGGCGTCGGCCTCCGCGCGGGAGCGGATGTCGGAGGCCTCGTCCTGGGCCAGGCGGAGCATGCGCTGCAGGCGCTCGCTGAGACCTTCGAGTGTTGTCGGCGGCTTGGCCAGCCGGTCGACCTGGCCGCGCAGGCTCTCGATCTCAGAGCGGGCCGACTCGAGCTGCTTGGACAGATCGGCGGCCTGCGACACCGCGGCATCCCGATCCGAGGTCAGGATGCGGATGTCGGCGTCGAGGCGCTCTAGGTGCTCGTCGACCTGGGCGCGGTCGTAGCCGTTCTTACGAGCGAGATCGAATCCCGATCCCAGTGGCAGCAAATCGCGGTCGTCGGCAAGGCCCATGGAAACCAAGCTACCTGGAAGCGGACGTTGTTGTGGGAGGTGCGCCTGGGTCTGGGGAGGTTTTTGCTCACCTCGGTGAAGCCCTTCTCGCGGCACCGCGAATGCGGGTATTGACCGGCTGGCCAACCAAGGACGATGATGAAGTGGTCAAGTCGGACATAACGGAGGTGATCGACGTGGCCGAACGGTCGAGCGCTTCGGCTTCGAAGCCGTGGATTCGCTGGCAGGACTGGGCGGGCGTGGTTTTGGGCGCCTACCTCATCCTTGGCACGATGTGGACGCCGACGAACGGCGGCGCGATGTCGGCGATGATCGTGCTGGGTGCGCTACTGCTGATCGCGAGCGTGTGGTCGCTGGCGATGCCGGGATCGATGACCAGTGAGTACAGCCACATGCTGCTGGGTGTTCTGCTCTTCATCTCCCCGTGGGTCCTCGGCTACGCCGAGTTGATGGGCGCATCGTGGACCTCGTGGATCGCCGGCGTGCTGGCGGTGGTCGTCGGTGCGGCGGCCTTGCCCGAAGCCAACGCGGCGCACCGCGGGGGTGTTGCGGGGCAGCACTGAACCGGTCGAGCCGCTCGAGAGCCCGCGCGCCGCGAGCCTCCCGGGTGGGATGAGGAGGTCGCACTCTCCCGCGATGTGTCCGATTTGCGCGGGCTCGACAGCGGTGATGACCAGGCAGTGCTCGGTTGCGACAATCGCGCGGTCCGGCGGTAACGTCCGGGCCGCGCTCTTAGTGTTGATCCCGCCATGAGGAGGCCGGGCAGATGTCGAACGAGCTGGGCGAGAAGGCCCGCCGACGCCCGACCACTTCGGATCCGGATGACGATCGCAGCGTCGGCACCAGTGCCAGGGAGCGCATCCTGACCGCTGCCGGCGAGCTGTTCGCCGAGCACGGTTTCAACGCCACCCCGACGTCCCGCATCGCCGAACGCGCCGCGGTGCCCAAAGGGCTCATCCACTACTACTTCCGCCGCAAGCAGGACCTGCTGTCCGCGCTCGTGGAGCGGCTTCCCGAAGAGGAAGTGGAATCCGAAGGCCTCGTCGTGCGCGGCGACGTCGCGGGCAGTCTGCGACGCCTCGTCGGCGAACTCGACGCCCGTCTCGAATCGTCGATGCTTCTCAGCCACCTGCTGTGGCGGGAGGCCGACACTCACGACGCGGTCCGGCAGGCCATGCAGCAGCGGTTCGGAGTGGTCGTCGAGCAGATCCGCCGGGTCATCGAACTGGCCCTGCCGCCCGGCCTGGCCGGCTGTGACATCGAAGCGGCCGCCGTGCTGCTCGCCCGCGTGATCAACCACCGCCACTCCGTCGCCCGCCACCGCACCGAGGACGACGAGCTCGACCGCGAGATCGGTTTCATCGCCAGAGCGCTCGAACTGGGCGCGGGCTCGCGCGCCGTGAAACCCGCCTGAACGGACCCCGGCCTTGTGACTGCCGCGTTCGCCGCGCTAGAAACTCCCGCAGGCGATCACCGCGGAGGTTGGGGTGGGCATTGGGCGCGTTCGGTTATCCCGTCGGCAAGGGCTGCTGGCCACCGGCTTCGGCATCGCGGGAGCAGGTGCGATGACCTCGGTCGTCGACGCCTCACCGGACCCGGCGACCTATCCGGTCACCGGGCTCAACGACGAGGTCGAGCTGATCGAGGACCGCTACGGGGTCCCGCACCTCTACGCCGACAGCGAGGACGACGTGTTCCTCGCGCAGGGCTTCAACGCGGCGAGGGAACGTCTCTTCCAGATCGACCTGTGGCGGCGACGCGGGCTCGGCCTGCTCTCCGAGGTCCTCGGCCCCGACTACGTCGAGCAGGATCGCGCCACCCGGCTGTTCCTCTACCGAGGTGACATGGATGCCGAGTGGACGCGCTACGCCGACGACGCGCAGCACATCGCCACCCAGTTCGCCCACGGCATCAACGCCTACCTCGACTGGCTCGACGCACACCCCGAACGCATGCCCGAGGAGTTCGGCATCCTCGGCTACCGGCCGGCCCGCTGGGACCCGGCCGACGTGGTGCGCATCCGCAGCCACGGCCTGACCCGCAACCTGGAGAGCGAGGTCGAGCGAACGCGGGTGGTGTGCGCCGCGGGCGTGGAGGCCGACCTGATCCGCCAAGGGCTGGAACCCGATCACCGCACCGTCGTCCCGGACGGATTCGACCCGTGCGCGCTTCCCGCCAAGGTGCTCAAGGTCTTCGAGCTGGCCACTCAGGACGTCGAGTTCAAGGAGAACTCCATCCGGCGCGTGCCGCGCGACGCGACCACCGAGGGCAGCAACAACTGGGTGGTGAGCGGGGCACGCACCGCGACCGGGCGTCCGCTGCTGGCCAACGACCCGCACCGCGCCTACTCGGCTCCCTCGCTGCGCTACATCGCGCACCTGTCCGCGCCCGGCCTGGACGTGATCGGAGCCGGTGAACCCGCCCTGCCGGGAATTTCCATCGGGCACAACGGAACGGTCGCGTTCGGACTGACGATCTTCCCAATCGATCAGGAAGATCTCTACGTCTACCAACTCGACCCGGCCGACCCCAGCCGATACCGCTACGGCAGCGGCTGGGAGGAGATGACGGTGCTGCGCGAAGAGGTCCCGGTGCGCGGTGCGGCGGGACGTGAGGTGGAGCTGACCTTCACCCGGCACGGGCCGGTCATCCACGTCGACCGGACCCGCAACCTCGCCTACGCGGTGCGCACCGCCTGGCTGGAACCCGGAATGTCGCCCTACTTCGGCAGCATCGCCTACATGCGGGCCGAGAACTTCACCGAGTTCACCAGGGCCATGCGGAACTGGGGTGCCCCGACGGAGAACCAGGTCTACGCCGATGTGGAGGGCAACATCGGATGGGTTCCCGGTGGCCTGGCGCCCAAGCGGGTCGGCTACGACGGGTTGCTCCCCGTCCCCGGTGACGGCCGGTACGAGTGGGACGGTTTCCACTCGGGGGACGATCTGCCGAGGGTGTTCAACCCGGACGAGGGCTTCATCGCCACGGCGAACCAGTTCAACCTCCCGCCCGAGCACGAGCAGATGGGGCTCGGGTACGAGTGGACCAACCCGTTCCGGTACCAGCGGATCGTGGAAGTCCTCTCCCGGCAGCGCAAGCACACCATCCGGGACTCGGAGCTGCTGCAGACCGACCAGCTGTCCATCCCCGCTCGGCGACTCCAGCCGCTGCTGTCCCGGTTGGACAGCGGCGACGCCGATCTGCGGCGCGCGTTGCGGATGTTGCGCGACTGGGACGCCGTGCTGGGAGCGGATTCCAACGCCGCCGCGCTGTTCGAGGTGTGGTTGTCCAAGCACCTCGGACCCGGATTCGCGCGTGCCGCGGTGCCGAAGGCGGCCGAGCACATCGACACCGTCGACAACCTGGTCATGCTCACCGAGCTGGAGAAACCCGGACGCTGGCTGCCGGACGCAGCGGCCCGCGATCGGCTGCTGCTGGACACCCTGCGCACGGCCTACGCCCAGGTGCAGGAGCTGCTCGGCCGAGGGGAATCGAGTTGGCGGTGGGGGCGGCTGCACCACAGCCTCTTCGAGCACCCGGCCTCCGACGCGCTCGACCCGGTCCAGCGCGCGCGTTTCGACGTCGGTCCGCTACCGCGCGGTGGTTCGTCGGCGACGGTGAACCAGTCGTCCTACCGCGTCAGCGACTTCCGCCAGACCAACGGTCCGTCGTTCCGGATGGTGCTCGACGTCGGCAACTGGGACTACTCGGTCGCGGTGAACACACCGGGCCAGTCCGGCAACCCGTCGGATCCGCACTACCGGGACCTCGCCGAGAGCTGGCAGGACGGAACCTACTTCCCCTTGGCCTACAGCCGCGAAGCGGTCGAGGAGATCGCCGAACGCCGAATCCTCCTGGTCCCGGCCTGAACCTTCCCGCGACGGCCGGGCCGGGAGTGGGAGAAAGGTTCCCATGCGCCCAACGGTCGTCGAGGTGACGAGCGACGGGTCCACATCGGACCCGTCGCTCGTCTCGTCAGTGGCCGTGAGGTGCCGGCTCGACCAGTTCGACGAGGACGCCACCGGCGTCCTTGGGGTGCACGAAGTTGATGCGGCTGTTCGCGGTGCCGCGGCGGGGCTGGTCGTAGAGCAGGCGCAGTCCCTTGGCGCGCAGCGCTTCCATCGCGGCCTCGACATCGGTGACCCGGTAGGCGAGTTGCTGCAGGCCCGGGCCGTTCTTGTCGAGGAACTTGGCGATGGTGGAGTCCTCGCGCAGCGGTGCGAGCAGCTGGATCTGGGTGGCCCCGGTGGTGTCGCCGGGTGCGCGCAGCATCGCCTCGCGGACGCCCTGCTCCGCGTTCTCCTCGGAGTGGGCGACTTCCAGGCCGAAGGTGTCCCGCTGGAAGGCGATGGCCTCGTCGAGGTCGGGGACCGCGATGCCCACGTGATCGATTGCCGTGACCAGGTCGTTCAGTTCCGCTCGCATGGCCGCAGCGTAGTCGCAGCGGAAACGTTGGGAAAAGCGGCGAAATCGGCGGCCCGAATTGCCCCAACAGGCGGAGTCGAGTGATCTGTAGCAGAGGCGAGCATGTGGCGAATTCACATGGAAGGGGCAGGCATGGTCAAGACGCAACTAAATCGCAGACTCGCCGTCGTCCTGGTCGCATTCGGGATCGCCGCTGGTACGACCACGCCGGTCGCGCTCGCCGCAGGTGGCGACGGAACCATCAGCGGAGGTGGCGGTCCCAATCCCAACGCCGAGCGGATGAGCCGGGATCGCGGCTGGGTGGTTCCCTTCGCGCCGCTGCACTTCGGTGCCGCAGCCTACGAGGCGGTGAAGACCGCGGCCAGCACCGCGGCCGGGAAAGCCGACTGCGGCATCAGCGCCACCGCGGCCACCTACCTGACGTTGTCCCCGACCTGGCCCGAAGTGTCCCCGTCCGGCGCTGCACCCTCGCCGATGACGTTGTCCCGCTACGACGACCAGACCTCGCTCGCCGACCCCGAGCAGCGCGCCGAAGGTCTGTTCTTCAACCCCGGCGTCGGCATCTGGCAGCTCGACTCGGCGGGCCTCGGTGCGAAGGAGACGGCCGCCACCGCCATCGACAGCTCCACCGCCGCCGCGACGATGGCTCCGCACATGGTCGACGAGTACTGCTCGGCCATCAACAGCGGTTCCAGCGAAGCCCAGGCCCGCGCGGCTGCGTGGGGCCCTTGGAACGCGTGTGGCTCGGGTGCCTGCGAGGACGTCTACCAGCGGCTCGAGGCCGACGGAGTCACCAAGGACGCCGGCGTCGACCGCTACGGCGGCGCCGAGAAGCGCACGTGCACCTTCGAAGGAGCCGAGTACGACTGCCTGTACGTCGACCCGAGCGCGGTGCAGGGCGAAGACGCCTGGACCGCCCCCGACTTCGGCCCCGCGCCGCTTCCCGCGCCCTTCTACGCCTTCACCTACGAAGAAGGCGGCGTCGACTACGAGGTCAGGTACTGGATGAAGGGCGACTCCGGTGCCTCCACCGACGTGTCCGCGTCCCGGGAACTGGGCGTGGACGCGCGTAGCAAGCTGTCGTGGGCCGAGGAATCGACCTTGTGCGACACCACGACCGGCACCGGCAACTGCTGACGCCGCCCGGAGCCGGGCCGGTGTGAGCAAGGGAACCTCCCTGTCACCCCGGCCCGGTCGAAACCGCAGGACGGGAACCGTCCGCTCACCGGCCCGCGCTGCTTATGGCGGTCGTCACAGCCGGTGCTCGCGACCTTCGCGGGTATGGTCCCGATGGCGTTCGCGGGTGATGATGGGTTGCGACGCCGATGACTTGGTGCGTCGACGATGACCGGGAGGCAGTCGTGGGTAGTTCTGTGATCGTTGCGGGCGCGCGAACCCCGATGGGGCGGTTGCTCGGTTCGCTCAAGGACTTCTCCGGTGCGCAGCTGGGTGGGGTCGCCATCAAGGCCGCGCTGGAGCGCGCGGGTGTCGCGCCCGACCAGGTGCAGTACACGATCATGGGTCAGGTGCTGACCGCCGGAGCCGGTCAGATCCCGGCTCGTCAGGCCGCCGTCGCGGCAGGCATTCCGATGGACGTGCCGGCGCTGACCATCAACAAGGTGTGCCTGTCCGGGCTCGACGCGATCGCGCTGGCCGATCAGCTCGTCCGAGCAGGTGAGTTCGACATCGTCGTGGCTGGTGGCCAGGAGTCGATGACCCAGGCGCCGCACCTGCTCACGGGATCGCGCGAGGGCTTCAAGTACGGCGACGTCAACATGCTCGACCACATGGCCCACGACGGGCTGTTCTGCGCGTTCGACCAGGTCGCGATGGGTGTCTCGACGGAGAAGTACAACTCCCGCTACGGCATCACCCGCGAGGAGCAGGACGCCTTCGCCGCTCGTTCCCACCAGCGCGCCGCCGCGGCGATCGAGTCCGGTGTGTTCGCCGAGGAGATCGCGCCGGTGGAGGTCCCGCAGCGCAAGGGCGACCCGGTGGTGGTCGGCACCGACGAGGGCGTGCGCGGCAACACCACCACCGAGACCCTGGGCAAGCTGCGCCCGGCCTTCTCCGCCGACGGCACCATCACCGCCGGGTCGGCCTCGCAGATCTCCGACGGCGCCGCCGCGGTCGTGGTGATGAGCAAGGCCAAGGCCGAGGAGCTGGGCCTGGACTACCTGGCCGAGATCGGCGCGCACGGCGTGGTCGCCGGGCCCGACGCCAGCCTGCACGAGCAGCCCTCCAACGCCATCACCAAGGCCTGCCAGAAGGCCGGCATCGACGCCACCGGGCTGGACCTGGTGGAGATCAACGAGGCCTTCGCGGCGGTCGGCATCGTCTCGACCCGCCAGCTGGGCATCGACGAGGACAAGGTCAACGTCAATGGCGGCGCCATCGCCCTGGGCCACCCCATCGGCATGTCCGGTGCCCGTCTCGCGCTGCACCTCGCCCTCGAGCTCAAGCGCCGCGGCGGCGGCACGGGTGCGGCAGCGCTGTGCGGCGGTGGCGGGCAGGGAGACGCCCTGCTTCTCACGGTCCCCTCGGCCTGATCAGGGCATCCCCGAACAATCCCCGATAGGTACCCGGGGATTTGCCCACCTACATGATCAACTGTCTGGTTCGTGACTACCCTGGACCGCATGAAGTGGCTTCCAGGGGGATGGCAACGAGCTGACTGGAGCGAGCCGACGCGCACGATCCCGCGCGGCACCGCTCGATACACCTCGGGGCGCCAGGCGGCGGAACCTCATCCGCCGCCGGCCGGGGCACCCGCACCCACGATGCTGGGTGCTGACGCCCACGACATCGACGTCAGCTCCGCGAGCTTCCGCTCGCTGCTGATCGGTGGCGGCATCAGCGGCCTGGGCACCGTGCTGATCGCGGCGGCGCTGGTCAACAACGGCAGTACCGCGGGCATGTGGTTCTGGCAGCTGGTCTTCGGCGTGGCGTTCCTGTGGTTCGTGATGGGTTCGCGCGGGATGCTGCGCGGCCGAGGGTTCCTGATCGACCGCAGCGGCTTCTACGCGCGCACCATGGGCGAGGTCGTCGGCGTCGACTGGCGTGAGATCAAGGCGGTCGGCATCGGCGCCCTGCCGTGGATCGAGAACAAGCGACCGGTGAACCCGGAGCGCCGCCGCGCGCTGGAGATCTACCCGGCCGACGCGGGCTTCATGGACCGGCATCCCGAGCTGGACCGCTGGCTGGTGGAAGAACCGCCGACCGTCCAGGGCCTGCCTCCGGACCGCTACCGGTTCCACCTGCCGCCGTTCAGCCGCCTGCCGAAGGATCTGGAGGCTGCGGTCAAGGACATCGCGCCGCAGAAGTGGGTGGGCCAGTACCGGCGTCACCTGCCGCGACCGCCGCAGGGCTGATCGGCTTCGAGCCCCAGGCTGTCGAGCGGGTCACCGGCGCTGAGCTGCGGGTCGTCGACTGCGAAGGTCCGCGCCACCCCCCGGCCCGTCGCGGCGGTTTCGAAGCGGACGGTGACCCGGCCGTGCCCGGCGCCCTGCACCCAGCCGTGCCCGTGCTCGCTGTGCAGGACGTCGTCGCCCGCCCGCCACTGCCGCGACGACGGCTGCGCTGCTTCGGTCGATTCGGGCGTCTCCGGCTCGGGTTCCGGGTTCTCCTCCGGATCGGCGGGGTGGTCGAACAGCGACTCCTGCTCGGAGTTGGCCAGTCCCGAGTAGGACACGCCGACCAGGCGCACGGGTGTTCCCGGCGGGACGGCGATCGGCAGGAGGCGGCGGGCCGCGGCCGCCAGGGTGTGCAGTTCGCTGGTCGCCGAGGAGAACGTCTCGGCCCGGCTGATCGTGGTGAAGTCCGAGTCGCGGACCTTGAGCGTCACGGTCCGCGCGGCACGGCCCGAGGACACCAGCCGCCGGTGGGCGTTCTCGGCCTGGCCCATCACCTCGGCCAGTAGCGTCCCGCGGTCGTTGATGTCGTGGTCGAAGGTCGTCTCGGCGCTCACCTGCTTGGCTTCGGCGCGCTCGGCGACGGGGTGGTCGTCGATGCCCTGCGCGAGCCGGTGCAGCTCGGCGCCGATCGCCTGGCCGAGCAGGGACGTCACGTCCTGCGGGTGCAGGGCCGCGAGCTCGCCGATCGTGTTGACCCCGATGCGGTGCAGCTTGGACTCGGTGACCGGTCCGATCCCCCACATCTTGCGCACCGGAAGCGCCCACAGCAGTTCCAGCTGCTCATCGGGCGGCACGACCAGCATCCCGTCCGGTTTCGCCAGCCCCGACGCGATCTTCGCGAGCTGCTTGCCCGGTCCTGCGCCGATGGAGGCCACCACCCCGACCTCCCGCAGCACCCGGGCTCGCAGCGCACCGGCGAACTCCTCGACGCGGTGCACGGAAGCACCGGCGAGTTCGGTGGGTTCCATGAACGCCTCGTCGACCGACACCTGCTGCACGACGTCGGAAACCTCGCGCACGATGCCCAGCACGTGTCGGCTCACCGCCTGGTAGACGCGGAAGCGCGGCGGCAGGACCACGGCCACCGGGCAGCGGCGGCGGGCCTCGGCCATCGGCATCGCCGACTTCGCCCCGTACTCGCGGGCCTCGTAGCTGGCTCCGGCGACGGTGCCGCGCGGCCCGAGCCCGCCGACCAGCACCGGGCGGCCCCGCACGGTGGGGCGGGTGAGCTGCTCCACGGACGCGAAGAACGCGTCCATGTCCATGTGCAGCACCCACCTCATGGGACTCATTGAACTCGAACTGGCCGACAACGGCCCGCAAGGCACGGTTGTGAGCGCCGTCTCCGTTGTGGCTCGTCGGTGGGTGGGGTGAAGGTCGTCCTGCGGTCACCTCGTCCGGTGCCGGCCGGTGCAGGGGAACCTTCCTGTCACTCCCAAACCGAGTTCAGCGCAGGCGGGACCAGGCGTAGGTGGTCATGGCGTCGCGGAGGTAGGAGGCCATGCCCTTGGGCTTGCGCCGTTCGATGCGGTGCCGGAACTTCGGCTGGTTGACGTACATCTCGGCCAGCCGCAGGTAGGAGGCGCGGTCGGGCCTCCAGAAGTGGCCGAGCCACTGGTAGTGCTCGTGAACGATCTGCTGGGTTCGGGGATCGTTGCTGGGCACGCCGGTGGCGAACAGCTCGGCGACGGTGGAGCTGATGCGCTGCCAGTCCTCGCCGATCTTGCGGGCCACGGCTTGCTTCTGCGCCGGGCTGAGGTTCCCGGCGCCTGCGGGGGTGAGATTTCCGATCAGCGCGGTGCCGTCCTCGACGGCCTCGGTCTGTTCGAGAGCTGCGCTCCCGGACAGGTTGTTCGGCTGCACGGCATCCCCCTTGTTTCGCTCACGCGCGCACAGCGCCTTCTGCCACGACCAACGGGCAGTGATGCATCAAGACTCTTTCGAGCGAATTGCGTCAACTGCCCGTGGCACAGTAGCGGAGACGAA
Source organism: Saccharopolyspora sp. NPDC049426 (assembly GCF_040676935.1). NCBI lineage: Bacteria > Bacillati > Actinomycetota > Actinomycetes > Pseudonocardiales > Pseudonocardiaceae > Saccharopolyspora > Saccharopolyspora sp. NPDC049426. Next base: position 142,712 of record NZ_JBFAPZ010000015.1, read on the forward strand.
TGGCTGCGGTGCGTGATCTACCGGATCCGCGACCACTCTGTGATTGCGCTGCGGAATCTTCCGGGGGAGGGGACTTCACTCCGGCTGATCTTCGTCCGGTTCTTCCTTCGAGGCGTTTTCGCGCGGCGCGAGGAACACCACGCCCCGGTCCAGATCCAATGGACCACCCGGGTCGTGGTCACGGGACACGCCGTCCTGGTCGCCCTCGTGCTTGAGCTTGCGACCGGGGAACATCTCACCGATTGCGGCCATGACCCCACCGTAACCGCGACCTGCGGTGATGCACAGCGTTGAGCGAAAGGTTCCCATGCTCGCGGCCGCGCGGACGGCGCCGAAACGTCGGTGCCCGCCACGCGTGGGACGAGACGGGCACCGACCGGTCACCGGTTCAGCACTGCGACTTGTAGAAGTACTGGGCCTGCTGGTCCAGGTTGTCGCGCGTGATGGAGATCATCTCGGTCTTCGTCTCCCGCTCCACGGGCTGGCCCTTGATCGCCGCGATGGCGCGCTTGACGCCCTCCTGGCCGATCTTGCCCGGGTTCTGGGCGATGAGGGCCTGCACCCGACCGTTGCGCAGGTCGTCGACCTGCTTCGGGCTCGCGTCGAAGCCCACCAGCTGCACCTGACCGGACTTGCCCGCGTTGGACAGCGCCGTGCCCGCGCCCTCACCGGTGTTGAGGTTCGTGCCGAACACGCCCACCAGGTCGGGGTTGGCCGCCAGCGTCGAGGACACGATCTGCGCGGCCGTGGCGGGCTCGTTCTCGGTGTACTGGGTGGGCAGCAGCTTCAGGTTCGGGTGCTTGGCGATCTCCTCCTCGAAGCCCTTGGCGCGCTCGTCCGTCGTCGAGGTGCCCGCCTTCGTGTTGAGCGCCAGCACCGAGCCCGGCTTGCCGCCCAGCAGCTGCGCCAGGGTCTGCGCCGCCAGCTGCCCACCGGCGTAGTTGTCCGACGACAGCGACGTGACCGCGATGGAGCGGTCCTCCAGCGCGGTGTCGACCTCCACGACCTGGATGCCGTTGCCCTTCGCCTGCTGCAGCGGCGCGGCCAGGGCCTTGTCGTCGGTCGGGGCGATGATCACCGAGCCCGGCTTGCCGGCGACGATGCCGCCGAGGATCTGCGACTGCTCCGCCTGCTCGAACTTCTCCGGAGCCTGCACGTTGAGCTGATAACCCTGCGCGGCGGCTTCCTGCTGCGCCGCGCATTCGATGGAGACGTAGAACGGCTCACCGCGCTGACCGGTGATCAGCGCAAGGTTCTTGTTGTTCGGGTCGGTCTGCCCGCCGGTGCCCCCGATCTGCCCGGAACCGCAGCCGGCCAGCAGCAGCGCCGCGGCGCCTAACGCCAACAGACCCTTGTGCGTTCTCATCGAAACAACCTCCACACGACTCTGTGTTGAAAAAGGCTTGGGTTTCAAAGGTTCGGGTTCAACGGTTGTTGCGGGCTCGACGCCGACGCTGGTCCAGGTAGACCGCAACGACCAGGACCGCCCCGACGGCGATCGGCTGCCAGAACGGGCGAACACCGGCCATCACGAACCCGGCGTCGAGCACCGCCGGGATGAAAATGCCGATGACACTGCCCAGAATCGTCCCGATACCGCCGAACAGGCTGGTGCCACCCAGCACCACCGCGGCGATCGAGTTGAGGTTGTCGTTGCTGTGACCGCTGATCGTGGTCGTGCCGAAGTAGGCCAGCGACATGAAACCGGCCAGCCCGGCCAGCACGCCGGTGAGCGTGTAGACGGCGATGAGGTGGCGGGTGACCTTGATGCCACTGCGTCGCGCGGCTTCCGCGTTCGAGCCGATCGCGTAGGTGTAGCGGCCGAAAGCGGTGGTGTGCAGCAGCCACATCGCCAGCAGCGTGATGAGCGCGGCCAGGATCACCAGGTTCGGCACCACGCCGAAGGACGTTCCCGTGCCCATCGTGGTGCGCAGGGTGGAGGGAACCGTGCGCACGTCGATGCCGTTGGTCAGCAGCTGCGCGGCACCCAGCGCCGCACCGAACGAGCCGAGCGTGACGATCAGCGCGGGCACTCGCGCCACCGCGACCAGCAGCCCGTTGAGCAGACCCCACGCCGCGCCGCCGATCAGCGCCGCCACCAGGCCGATCGCGATGACGCCCCAGCCCGCGCCGGTGGCGTCGCCGCCGCTGAGCGCCTCCATGGTCATGGCCGAGACGACCCCGGCGAACACCAGCACCGAACCGACCGACAGGTCGATGCCGGAGGTGATGATCACGAAGGTCATGCCCACCGCGAGCATCAGCAGCGGCGCGGCCTGCACCAGCAGGTTCTGCACGTTGAACAGGGTCAGGAACGCGTCCGGGCGCAGTGCGCTGAACAGGACGCACAGAACCACCAGCACCAGACCGGTCCACACCGTGTTGGAACCGGCCAACCGGGAACGCAGGCTCACGGCGGGCTCGTCGGGGGTCTGCTGCACCGGCTTCTCGGCGGAGGTCTCCTGCGAAGTGGACATCAGCTCGCGTCCTCCTGAGACAGCGCCCCGGTCATCGCACCGACCAGGTCTTCCAGCTTGGCTTCGGCGGCGTTGAACCGGGCGACCCGGCTGCCTAAGCGCAGCACTTCGACGCGGTCGGCGACCGAGAGGACCTCGGGCATGTTGTGGCTGATCAGAACGACCGCCATGCCGGTGTCGCGAACCCGGCGGACGACGTCGAGGACGCGTTCGCGCTGCACCACGCCCAGTGCGGCGGTCGGTTCGTCGAGGAACACCAGCCGGCTCGCCCACGCCACCGACCGAGCCACCGCGACGCTCTGGCGCTGTCCGCCGGAGAGCGCACCGATCGGCACGGACAGGTCGGGAAGCGAAACGCCAAACTTGGCGAACTGCTCGCTGGCTTCGGCGCGCATCTTGGGCTTGTCCAGCATTCCGAGCTTGCCGAGCAGGCCCGGCCGCCGGATCTCGCGACCCAGGAACAGGTTCGCGGCCGGGTCGAGGTCGGGGGCCACGGCGAGGTCTTGGTAGGCGGTTTCGATGCCGTGACCGCGTGCGGCGGTCGGCGAGTCCAGCGACGCGGTCTTGCCGTCGACCAGGATCTGGCCGGAATCCGGCTGCTCCACCCCGGAGAGGCACTTCACCAGGGTCGACTTGCCCGCACCGTTGTCGCCGATGAGCGCGACCACCTCGCCGGGATGCACGGTGAAGGAGGCGCCTCGCAGCGCTTCGACGCTGCCATAGCGCTTGACGAGATCACGTGCTTCGAGAAGTGGTTCGGTCATGCGCGGCTCCCAGCTGATGGTGGTCTGCACAGCACGGTGGTGAGGTCGCCTTCCAAGCGGGTCTGCCCGGCGGCGTGCGGCACGACGGCGGTGGCTCCGCGCTGCAGCGTCAGAGGGGAACCGTTCGCGCAGTGCAGTTCTCCGCCGCCGTCGAGAACGATCAGCACGCCGAAGGACGGGTCGAGTTCCGCCGAGCCGTGCAGGCGGTCGGCGCGGAAGAACGGTGCGGCGTCCTCGGCGAGGAGAGGAACGCGTCCTTCACCCAGGTCGCCGGTGCGCTTGATCAGCGACGCGAGGAGGGCGTCGTCGAATCCGGAGTGGTTGACCGTCTCCAGGGCGGTGGCGGTCTCAAGGCCTAGGAACGCGCCTTCGGCGTCGGTCAGGAACCCCTGCCACTCCAAGGTGATCGAGAAGTCGGTGGGCTGCTGCAGTTCGACGATGAACACCCCGGCGCCGATGGCGTGCGGAGTTCCGGCGGGCACGTGCACGGTGTCGCCGGGCTTGACCGGGATCTCGTTGAGCGAGCCCAGCATCGCCGAGGAGTCCTGGGTGCGCACCCACTCGGCCACCGTCTCCGGCGTCACGTCATCCCGGAAACCCAGGTACACGACGGGATTCGCGCCATTGGTTCCCACCACGATCCACGCCTCGGTCTTGCCGAACCGAGAACCCAGGTGCTGCTTGGCGAACACGTCGTCGGGGTGGCAGTGCACCGGCAGGCGCTGCCCGGCGTCGAGCAGCTTCACCAGAAGCGCGGTGCTCTCGCCGTAGGCCGACACGTGATCGGCGCCCAGCCAGGACTGGGGGTCGGCGCTGACCACGTCGCGCAGCAGGCGGCCGTCGGGCAGCCGGGACAGCCCGGACTCGTCCTGCCCGAACCGGGTGGTGGTGGAGGCGACCCAGTCTTCGGGGCCGAACTCGCGGTCATCTCCGCCGCCGCGCAGCGCGGCGATCGACGCTCCACCTCGGTAGAACTGCCGGGGTTGGTTCGCCGGCAGCACCGTTGCTCGCGCGGATGAAGAACTGTGGACGGAACTCAACGAACTACCTCTCCAGATCCTCGGACCAGCAGCCTGGTCGGGACGACGACGCGGCCGGGCGGCGACGTGTCGCCGTCCAGCCGCGCGAACAGCAACTCGGCCGCGGACTTGCCCAACGCCCATGTGTCGTGGGTGACCACGGTGATCGGTGGATCCAGCAGGTCGGCGAGTTCGAAGTCGTCGAAGCCGACCAGTGCTGGACGAGCGGGCCGCCCCGCGAGCGCGCGCAGCGCGTGAATGGTGATCCGGTTGTTGCCGGTGACCAGGGCGGTGGCCTCGCGCAGCGGGCCCGACAGGGTCTCGGCGACGGAATCGTCGGTGTGCGGGCCCATCACGACCAGGTCGGATGGGAACGGCACTCCGGCTTGCGCGCATCCCTCGCGGAACCCGCGCAGTCGTTCGGCGGCGGTGTGGATCTCGGGGGCGTCACCGAGGAAGCCGATGCGGCGGTGCCCGTGCTCGGCGAGGTGCCGGGCGGCCTGGGCGGTTCCCCCTGCGTTGTCGATGAGCACCGAGTCGGCGACGAGGTTGCCGGGCGGGCGGTCGACGAAGACCACCGGCGTGCCCGCGTTGATCTCGTGCGCGATGTAGCCGTGCTGGTGACCTGCGGGAACGACGATCAGCCCGTCGACGCGGCGCGCGCAGAACTCCAGCACCAGCTCTCGCTCGCGCGTCGGGTCCTCGTCGGAGGACCCGGTGAGCACCTGATTGCCCTGCACCCGGGCGACTTCCTCCACGGCTCGGGTCAGCACCGAGTAGAAGGGGTTGGCCAGGTCTTCCAGGACCAGGCCGAGGGTGCCGGTTCCGGTGCCGCGGCGCAGGTTCCGGGCGCTGACGTTGCGGCGGAAGCCGAGCTGGTCGATCGCTGAGAGCACCCGTTGCGCGGTCGTCGGGTGGACGCCGGGCTCGGCGTTGACGACGCGGGAGACCGTTTTGATGCTCACGTCAGCCAGCCGCGCGACGTCGGTCATGGTGGCGCGGCGGACGTTCCTCGACTCAGACAACGTTGTCATGGCGGAGTGGATTGGACCTCACGTTCGAGCGTTTTGTCAATGCCGTGCTTCCACTTCTGCTGCGCTCGGTCGCCCGCCTTGCACCACCCGGACCAACATCGGCAAGGGGGCGGATTTGTGGCCTTCAGACGCGGGGTGGTGACAGAAAGGTTCCCTTCCTCGCGGCTCAGGGCCTCGCCAAGGGGTGGGTCAAGGCTTCGGACGGTCGCAACCGGTGCGCTGATCGGTGCTCGCCGGTGACCAAAACCGACAGGAACGGCGCCGCGCATTGACCTCGAACGCAGCGGGCCGCGACCGTGGGCTCGCGTGGCTTGACAAGGTTGTCCAGGTGCGGAGAAGACGATGCTTCCAGGCATGTCCAGAAGGTCCGTGTTGCGCGCGTTGGGCGTGGTCGCCGCGGCAGGCGGGATGCTCGCGACCACGTCGGTGCCGGGATCGGCGCGGCGGGATTGGAAACCGGTCGCCGACGCCGTTCGCGAGAGGTACCTGTGGGCGTGGCGCCAGTACGTCGAACGCGCCCTCGGTGCCGACCACATCAAGCCCATCTCGGGTGGCAGGGAAGATTTCTTCGTCGAAGGTCATTCGGTCGGCCTGAGCCTCGTCGAAGCGGTGGACACGCTGTGGCTGATGGAGGCGGATACCGAAGTCGCCCAGGCCGTGCAGTGGATCGTCGACGACCTGGACTTCGACATCGACGCTCCCTTCCAGGTCTTCGAGACCAACATCCGCCTGGTCGGAGGCCTCGCCGCCGCCTACCACTGCACGGGTGATCAGCGGCTGCTCGAACGGGCGAAGGACGTCGCCGACCGGCTGCTGCCGGCCTTCACTCGATCCCCGACCGGCCTGCCCTACCGGTACGTGAACATGGCGACCGGGCAGGTCGGCGACCCCGAGACCAACATCGTCGAGATCGGCACCTACATCGCCGAGTTCGGCGTGCTCTCGCAGTGGACCGGTGACAGCCGCTATTACGACCTGGCGAAACGAGCGATGCGCGTGGCCTACGACAAGCGCACCGAACTCGGCCTGCTGCCGCACGACATCAACGCCGAGACCGGTCGATGGCGGAACCGCCAGGCGACGGTCGGGCCGCCCGGGGACTCCTACTACGAGTACCTCTGGGACGGGTACCGGCTCTTCGGCGACCCCGAGCTCAAGCAGTGGTACGACACGCTCACCGACGCGATCCTGTCGAAGCAGGCCGAACGGCATGACGGGCTGCTGTGGTTCCCGCAGGTGGACGCCTTCACCGGTGAGGTCCTCAGCCGGGAGCAGAGCGTCCTCGCCGGCTTCTACGCCGGACTGCTCGCCGAGTCCGGTCACGTCGCTGAAGGACGCGCCTACCACGACGCTTTCAACGCGGTGCAGGACCGGTTCGGCGTGATCCCGACCTTCGTCGACTACTCGACGATGACCGCCACCCGCGTCGACAACGCCTTGCGGCCGGAGTTCGCCGACTCCGCGCTGATGCTGTGGCTGGCCACCGGCGACGAGGTGTTCCGCGAACGCGCCCACACCCACTTCGAGAACATGGTGGCCACGTCGAAGACGACCTTCGGTTTCGCGTCCCTGGCCGACGTCACCGCCACGCCACCGTCCCAAGAGGACACTTGTCCGGGCTACTGGTGGTCGGAGCAGATGAAGTACTACTGGCTGCTGTTCTCCGACACCCCTCGCCTGGACTACCGGGACAACTACTTGAGCACCGAGGCGAACCTGCTGCGCGGGGCGCGGCGCTGAGGTGAGGATGGGAACCTTCCTGCCACCGGTGGTGCGAGAAAGGTTCCCATCCTCGCTCCGCCACACCGATACCCTGGTGCCATGGCTGATCATGTGCAGGTGGTGACCACCACCGACTCCGAGGAGTCCGCCGCAGAACTCGCGAGGGGCGTCGTGGAAGCTCGGCTGGGGGCGTGCGTGCAGGTCGTGCCGATTCGCAGCTTCTACGTGTGGGACGGCGCGGCGCAGGACGATCCGGAGTGGCAGCTGCAGATCAAGACCTCCAGCGGCCGGCTGGACGTCCTGATCGGGCATCTGAAGGCCCATCACGGCTACGACGTGCCGGAGATCATCGTGACGCCGATCGTCGGCGGGAACCCCGACTACCTGACCTGGGTCGACGAGCAGACGACTCCGGCGTCTCCGTGACGCGCGCCACCGGGCACACTCGCTAGAGGTGCCGTGCAATCGGAAGTGGGGTCGACGTGCCGCGTAGCTATGGCGGGTGGTTCCGGCTGGTCGCGATCGCCGAAGCGTTCTCCTGGGCGGGACTGCTGGTGGCGATGGCGTTCAAGTACGGGCTCGGGATGCCGCTGGGCGTGACCATCATGGGTTCGGTCCACGGGGCCATGTTCACCGCCTACGTGGTGACCACCCTGCTCGTGTTCAGCCCGCTGCGCTGGGGCTTCTGGCCGTTGGCGTTCGCGTTGGTGGCGTCGGTGCCGCCGCTGGCCACGGTGTGGTTCGAGCGTTGGGCCAACCGCCGCGGGATGCTCACCGTGCCCGATTCCGACGCCCCGACGTTCTGGGGGCGCGTGCGCTACGTGCTCAAGGAGCTGAACTAGAAGTCGCCCGCCGCGTGGCGGACCTTGCCGAGCAGTTCGGTGAGCTGCTGGGTCTGGCGTTCGGTGATGCCGCCCAGGCCGAAGTCGATCTCGGTGACCGCATCGGTCGCCTTCTGCATCAGGTTCCGGCCCTCTTCGGTGATCTCCACCAGGGTGGTGCGCCGGTCGGTGGGGTGCGGCACGCGCCGGACCAGGCCGTCCTGTTCGAGCCTGTCGACGATGTTGGTCACGCTGGTGGGGTGCAGCTGAAGCCGGTCGCCCATGACGCGCATCGGCAGGCTGCCGCGCTTGGAGAACGTGAGCAGCACGAGGGCTTCGTAGCGGGCGAAGGTCAGGTTGTGCGCGCGCAGGGCGTTGTCGACGGCGGACTGCAGGATCTGCTGCACGCGCATCACGCTGGTCACCGCGGCCATCGTCGTGGACGGGCCGATCCGCTCTGCCCAGGTCTCGGCCGCGCGCGCGATGGGGTCGAAGGGCAGTGGACCACGGGAGCTCATAGCGTCCGACGCTAGCAGCGAGAGCGAGCACGTCTGAGGGCTGTGCTGCTACTACTGGTTCCGGGACTCATGTGACGTGGACGAACCGATGGGAGCAGACGTGCTGGTGGCCTTCAGTGTTGCCCCGAGCGGGGCTGGTGAGAGCGACAGTGTCAGCGAGGCGGTGGCCGCTGCGGTGAAGGTGGTCCGGGAATCCGGTCTGCCGCATGAGACGACCTCGATGTTCACCACGATCGAGGGCGAGTGGGACGAGGTCATGGACGTGGTCAAGCGCGCCACCGAGGTGGTTTCGGCGCACTCGCCGCGGACCAGTCTGGTGCTCAAGGCGGACATCCGTCCGGGGCACTCCGGACAGCTGCGGTCGAAGGTCGAGCGGGTGGAGCAACATCTTCGGGAACAGTAGGTGAACGCGAAACGGGGATGGTGTCCTCATCGACACCATCCCCGTTGATCACGTCAGGCTCGACTGACGTCAGCCCTTCGGGTGGTCGACAACCGGGGCGTTGACGCACTCGGCGGTCTGCGGCGACAGAATCGGGACGGCCGCGCCGATGGCAGCACCGACGTTGTTGCCGCAGGCCTGCACCGGCACGGCGCTGACGTTGTTGTCGTCCAGCAGGTTGACGCCGTCGTTGTCGGCGGTGTCCGCGAACGCGGTGCTGCCCAGGGTCACGATGCTGAGGGCGGCGACGCCGGCGGCACCGGCAACACGGGTTGCAATACGCACTTTTTCGAACCTCTCGTTGAACTACTGGCCGAAGGTCCCCCACGAGAGACCCCGCAGCCCGCGAGATGACCACAGTCCCTCGCAGGCTCTGTGTCCTCTTCGGCGATCACCACCGGAGGACATGAGGGTTTGACCGCCTACGCCACCTGATCGAGTGGCTTCGTTCACCGATTCGAATTGATTTCTGGAGCTTGGGCGTGTCGGGATGAGCGGAATCGGTGACCACTTCGCCGCCTGTACGTGACCTTGGGGCGGGTGGTGCGAGGAAGGTTCCCTTCATCGCCCTCCCACGCGCCACGCCGCTGGTCGGCCGTGTCAGGATGGGACTGTGACGAGGCCGGATCCACGCCAGAACGCAGCAGCGATGTCCGCCGCGATGGCGGGCGCAGTCGACCTGTCGGCACTCAAGAGCCGTGCCGAGGCCGCAGCCAATTCCGCAGCGCAGCCGCCCAGCGGTGGCGGCGACGGTGCGGCCGGGCAAGCGCACCCGGCGATCATCGAGGTCACCGAGGCCGATTTTCAGGCCGAGGTCGTCGAGCGGTCCATGCAGGTACCGGTCGTCGTCGACCTGTGGGCCACCTGGTGCGAGCCGTGCAAGCAGCTCTCCCCGGCGCTGGAGAAGCTCGCCCGCGAGGGCAACGGTGCTTGGGTGCTGGCGAAGATCGACGTCGACGCGAACCCGCGGATCGCGCAGCTGTTCCAGGTGCAGTCGGTGCCGATGGTGATCGCGGTGGCCGGTGGGCAGCCGGTCGACGGCTTCGCCGGCGCGCAGCCCGAGCCGCAGCTGCGGGAGTGGATCAGCTCCCTGCTCAACGCCCTGCGCGACCAGCTGCCCGGAATCCGGGCGGCCGAGGAGGGCGCTTCCGAGGCCGAGCCCGAAGAGGAGCCCGAGGACCCGCGGTTCACCGCTGCCGAGGACGCCTTGGAGCAGGGCGACTTCGCCGCCGCCGAGGCCGCCTACCAGCAGATCCTCGACAGCGAGCCGAACAACGAGCAGGCCAAGGCCGCCCTCATGCAGGTGCGCTTCATGGCCCGCGCCGAGCAGGCCGACCCGTCGGCGATCGAGCGCGCCGACGCCGCCCCGGACGACCTCGATGCCCAGATCGCGGCCGCTGACGCGGAGGTCGCGTTCGGCAAGGTCGACGAAGGCTTCACCCGCCTGATCCAGGCGGTCAAGCGCACTTCCGGCGACGATCGCAACCGGGTTCGCACGCACCTGGTCGAGATGTTCGAGATCTTCCCCGAGGGTGACGAGCGGGTTGCCAAGGCCCGCCGCAACCTGGCCAGCGCGCTGTTCTGATCTTTCCCACCACGATCGCCCTCTCCGCCCACCGGTGGGGAGGGCGATCGTGTTTCGTGAGCGAAAGGTTCCCCTGCTCCACGTTCCGGGCGCGGGCTCGACCGGTCAGGCAGGGGTCACGAGGCGCTCGCGCAGGGCCGCCGAGCCCTCGTCGCCGAGCCCTGATGTCCGCGGGTAGTCGGTGAAGTCGCGGCCGTTGACGACCTCGTCGAGGAGCCCGCGTTCGGTGGCGTCGTGCCGGGCGAGGAACTCCCGGATCTTCGGGGTGTCGTCGCCCAGACCGGCCGCTGCGCACAGCTCCGCGCGGCGCTGGTGGCTGATCGCGTAGTCCTCGGCGATGTCCTGCGCGCTCACCCCGAGAGAGGCCAGCAGGACCAGGGTGATCAGTCCGGTGCGGTCCCGACCGCTGCCGCAGTGCACCAGCACGCCACCGGGTTCGGCGTGGACCACCGCGCCGACGACCTCAGCCACGAGTCGCGGGTACCGGTCCAGGAACGGCCCGTAGTACAGGGGAGTGCACGAGAAGGCCCCTCCCCACCGGTCCCAGAACTCGGTGTCGGACGAGTCGTCCAGCGCGATCCGGACGGTGGTCAGGCCGGCAGGGCGCGGTGCGCGGTCGGTGTCGTCCTCGTCCAGGCCGGTCAGGTCGATGATCGTGCGCACGCCGTGCTGCCACAGACCTTCCCAGCCCGCTTCCGTCAACGCGGCGGGGTGCTCGGCGCGCACCACCGCTCCCCAGCGGATCCGCCCGCCCTCGGCGGGCAGGCCTCCCAGATCACGAGCGTTGAGAAGACCGTCGAAGTCCAGAACCCGTCGTCCGCTCATGCTTCAGGGGACGTGCGGACCCACCGCGGGGTTGAGCGAAGGCTCAGCTGTCGTACTTGGTGGTGCAGGGCGCCAGACCTTCTTGCACGCCGACGCGGAACGCCTCCACCCTGGCGAAACCGACCGGGACCTGGTCGCCGTTGGCGTTCGCCGCGATCAGGCTCTCCTCGCCGAGCAGCGCGGACACGCCCTCGTCGATGTCGTCGGGCACGATCCGCAGCTTGCCCACGGGATTGCGCTGCCCGATCGGGTCTTCCACCAGCAGCCCGCTCCACGCACCGACCATGCACGCGGTCCGCAGCCCAGCGGCCTCGTCGTCGAGGGAAAAACCCGCGGCCTTCTGCACCGACAGCGCGTACCGGGAAGCGATCTGCGCGTAGGCGGCGAAATCGCCGTAGCCCGCGGATTGGCTCGCCTTGCTCGGCGGCGTGGCGATCTCGCGCAGCTCCGGAACGTTCAGCGAGATCGTGTTGGTTCCGGTGCAGAACGAAGCGGGCGAGGTCGGCTGCCGACCGGAGCAGGTCCTGGGCTCGGCGATGATCCTCGGCGGCTCGGCGCCGGTGTCCCGGAACACCGAGTGCAGGCTCTCCTCCACCGCCTTCAGGCTCTTGTCGTCGATGGGGAGCTCGGTCTCCTGCTGGGTGGGCTTCCAGTTCTGGAACAGCGTCGTGCGCTTCTTGACCTCGTCGTTGGTCATCTCCGCGCAGCGCTGGGGGCCGTCGCTGAAGCCGAACTGGAAGGCGCTGACCCGGTCGAAGGCCGTGCCGTGCGCGTTGCTGCCGGTGAAGTCGGAGGTTCCCGGGGAGTCGCGGATGAAGTTGAGCACGCCCATGACCTCGTTGAGGCCCGAACCCGTGGAAACCTGGAAGTACTGCGAAGACCCCTCGGCGACGTGCCGGAAGTAGGCGCCGGTGAAGCAGTCGGCCTGCTGTTCGAGCACGATCACGGGATCGTTCTGCGCGACGGTGCCCGCCCGGTGCTGCACGGCGTGCCCCATCTCGTGGGCCAGCACGGTCACGACCGCCAGCGGCCCGAAGCTGTTGTTGAGCTCCGGCAGCAGCGTCCCGCGGTCCCAGGCGACGAGGTCCTCGGACGGGCAGTAGAAGGCGTTGACCATGCCCGCCGTGTTCTGCTTGCACAGCTGCCCGCCCGGAGCACCCGAGTCGTAGGAGATCAGCCGCTTGACGGGCTCGAACTTCTTGCCGTCGAACGCCTGCGGGAAGGCTTCCGCCCAGTAGGCGTCGACGTCGGCGACGGCGTTGCGGGCGAGCTTGTCCATCTCGCCGTTGTCGGTGCCCTCCACCGGAAGCGGAGCCTGCGGAGCGCCGTCCTTCGGCCCGCTCGGACCGTCGGCGGCGGGAAGCCCCGCCACGCTGGTGGTGGAATAGCCCCCCAACGTCGTGGGAACGCCGCTGATGACCTGTGCGCATCCGCTGACCAGGGACGCGCAGGCGATTACCGAGACCACGGCGCCGAGGATCCGCCCTCGCCGCCGGTTTGCCGTCGCCACCACTACACGCGCCCCATCTCGCTGCCGGTACCGAACTCGTTCGCCGTGGGCCGGTCGCGCGGCCCGGTCTTCGCGCAGCAGCCTATCGGGTGACCGATCTTCGTCACGGCCGATCTGGTCGGAGGCCGCTCGCGGGTGACAGGAAGGTTCCCATGCTCACTTCACGCACCCACCCCAGCCGGAGCGCACCCCGTCGTCGAAGGCCGCGATCCGATCGAAACCGCTCAGCGGTGGCCCGTCGCCGCCGCGGGACACCGCGTCGGATTCGAGGACGACCTGCACCGCCTCGTCCAGGTCGCCCGGTGACAGGCGCGGCTGCGCCGCGGTGTACGCGCCGGTCAGGCAGACGATGTCGGCGCCGCTCGCTCGGTGGCCGAGTTCGGTCAGGGTCGCCAGGGCGTAGCGGGAGGCCAGCAGCGTGGTGACCGCCTGGTCACCGATGTCGTCGTGGGTGCGGCGCAGCGCCGCCGGATCGGCGGTGACCGTCGGGGGCGAGGGGCAGAAACCGACCGGCCCGCCGGCACCGGGGCAGCCGGTGGCACGCGCCGGAGGGACCCACCGCCCGCCCAGGTCTGCGACCGCGGTCCCGAAGTGCTCGGCGATCGGGGCCGTGTCCAGGACCGATTCCAAGGGAGCGTTCGGGTCGTCGTCGACCGGCTCGGCGACGTCGCTCTCGGTCACCTGGGTGCAACCGCGGGGGCCTCCGGTGAAGCCGTGCTGGAAGGCCGTCACCCGGTCGAAGGCGGTGCCGTGACCGGAGGTGCCGATCGGATCGCGGAAGACGGTGATGGCGCGCAGGGCGTCGTCGAGCCGGTCCGGGTCGGTGCGCAGGTGCGGGGCGCGACCGTCGGAGACCCATCGCAGGAAGGATCCGGCGTAGCAGTCGGCCATCGATTCCAGCCGCAGCGGTTCGCCCTCGGCGAGCCCGGCTCTCTGCTGCACCGCGTGCCCGATCTCGTGGGCCAGCACCACCGCCACCGCCGTGTCCCCGTAGTGCTCGCGCAGCACCGGCAGCAGCGCGGCGCGGTCCCAGGCGATGGCGTCCACGGACTGGCAGTAGTACGCGTTGCCCTCGACCTCCCGCGGTTCGGAGGCGCAGGGCGGGGCGGTGCCCGTGCCGCCGGTGTCGACCGAGAAGAACCCTCCGTCGAGGTCCCGCCAGGGGGAGCCGAAGGTGTCGGGGTAGGCGTGCGCCCAGTAGCGCTGAACGTCGGTCACGACGGTGGCCGCCAAGCGGTCTGTCTCACCGCGGTCCGTGCCGTGCACGAACGCCGGATCGACCGTGGGTTCCGACACATTCGGCGGTGGTTCGACGGGCGTCGTGCAGGCGCTGACGATCAGCCAGATGGTCATCGCGACAAGTCCGAATGCACGCACGCGCCCCAGCTTCCCACCCACCTCGGGGTTGGTGCGGGCGTCGGGTGCACATCGCACACGAGCGCGTCGAGCGAGATATGGTCCGCTCCCGTGAGAGCCGTCCACCGCTTTACCGTCCGGGCCCATCTGCCCGAACCGCTCAGCCCGCTGGGCAAGTTGGCGACGAACCTTCGCTGGGCGTGGCATCCGCCCACGCAGGACCTGTTCTCAGCGGTCGACCCGCAGGTGTGGGCGGCGGTGGGGGCCGACCCGCTGCGCCTGCTGTCGGAGGTCCCGGCTGAGCGGTTGCGGCAGTTGGCGGCCGACGAGGACTTCTTGGCGCGCACCCGCGCGGTGGGCGACGATCTTCGCCGCTACCTCACAGTGCCTCGCTGGTACCAGCAGCGTCAGGACGAGGGCGCGGGACTTCCCGCGTCGATCGCTTACTTCTCCATGGAGTTCGGCCTCACCGAGGCGCTGCCGAACTACTCGGGCGGGCTCGGCGTGCTCGCGGGCGACCACCTCAAGTCGGCTTCCGACCTGGGAGTCCCCTTGATCGGGGTCGGTCTGCTCTACCGCTCCGGCTACTTCCGGCAGGGGCTGTCGTCGGAGGGCTGGCAGGTCGAGCACTACCCGGTGATCGATCCGCGCGGGTTGCCGCTGGAGGTGCTCACCGACGAGGACGACCGCCCGGTGGTGGTCAAGGTCGCCATGCCCGCAGCCCGCACGTTGCACGCCAGGGTGTGGAAGGCGCAGGTCGGACGGGTTCCGCTGCTGCTGCTGGACAGCGACCTGCCGGACAACGACGACGAGCTCCGCGGCACCACCGACCGGCTCTACGGCGGCGACGCCGAGCACAAGATCCGTCAGCAGATCCTCGCCGGTGTCGGCGGGGTGCGGGCCGTGCGCGCCTACTGCCGGCTCACCGGGCATCCCCAGCCCGAGGTCTTCCACACCAACGAGGGTCACGCCGGTTTCCTGGGGCTGGAGCGCATCAGGGAGCTGCAGACCGACCCGGGGTTGGACTTCGACCAGGCCACGGCCGCTGTTCGGGCCGGGACGGTGTTCACCACGCACACCCCGGTCCCGGCCGGTATCGACCGGTTCCCGGTGGACCTGGTGCGGCACTACTTCGACGACGGGTCCCAGCAGCCGCTGCTGCCGGGGGTGCCCGCGGATCGCGTGCTGGCGCTGGGCGCTGAGGACAACCCGGGCATGTTCAACATGGCGCACATGGGGTTGCGGCTGGCGCAGCGCGCGAACGGGGTCTCGGAGCTGCACGGCGAAGTGATCCGCAAGATGTTCCGCAACCTCTGGCCGGGGTTCGGGGTCGAGGAGGTCCCGATCCGCTCGGTCACCAACGGGGTGCACGGGCCGACCTGGTCCGCCCGTGAGCTGGGCAAGCTGCTCGGCGAGTCCGAGATGGACAGCGGTGCCGGGTTGCGCGGCATGGAGCCGGTGAGCGATTCGCTGCTGTGGGAGCTTCGGTGCTCGCTGCGCCAGCGGTTGATCGACGAGGTGCGGCGCAGGTTGCGCGTGGCCTGGCAGCAGCGGGGTGCTTCGGACCTGGAACTGGGCTGGTGCGACTCGGTTTTCGACCCCGAGGTGCTCACCATCGGTTTTGCGCGAAGGGTTCCCACCTACAAGCGGGCGACGCTGATGCTGCGCGACACCGACCGGTTGCGGGAGCTGCTGCTGGATTCCGAACGTCCGGTGCAGATCGTGGTGGCGGGGAAGTCCCATCCGGCGGACGAGGGCGGCAAGGCGATGATCCAGCGGATCGTGCGCTTCGCCGACGGCGCCGATGTGCGGCACCGCATCGTGTTCCTGCCGGACTACGACATGTCGCTGGCCCGCTACCTGGTGTCGGGCTGCGATGTGTGGCTGAACAACCCGGTGCGGCCGTTGGAGGCGTGCGGGACGTCGGGGATGAAGGCCGCGCTCAACGGTGTGCTGAACCTCTCGGTGCGCGACGGCTGGTGGGACGAGATGTACGACGGCCGCAACGGGTGGGCGATTCCCACGGCCGACGGCGTCAGCGACCCCAACCGGCGGGACGATCTGGAAGCCGCGGCGTTGTACGAGCTGATGTCCGAGCACGTGGCGCCGATGTACTACGAGCGCAACAGCGACGGCGTGCCGGGCAAGTGGATGTCGATGGTGCGCCACACCTTGGCGACCCTGGGGCCGCGGGTGCAGGCGTCGCGCATGATCCGCGAGTACGTCGACGGGCACTACACGCCCGCCGCGCAGTCGATGCGCGCGATGTTCGACGACGACTTCCGCGGTGCGCGGGAGCTGGCCGACTACCGGAGCCGGTTGCAGGCGGCGTGGAACCGGGTTCGGGTCGGTGACACCGAGATGTCGGTGGATCATGGGACGCCGCTGCTCGGCGGGCAGGTCACGGTGCGCGCCAGGGTGGACCTGGCCGGCCTCGATCCGTCCGATGTGGACGTCGAGGTCGTGGTGGGCCGGGTCGACGACAACGACGTGCTCCACGACTTCGTCACCGCATCGATGAAGCCCATCGGGGATGACCGGTACGCGGCCGCGGTGACGCTGCCGCACGCGGGCCCGGCCGGCTACAACGTTCGGGTCCTGCCTCGGCACTCGTTGCTTTCGGAGCCGGCGGAACTCGGCAAGGTCGTTCTCGCGGGTTAGCGGCTCAGCGGATCCGGCGCAGTCCGATCCCGCCGAGCGCCAGGAAGATCAGGGCGGTGACGCACACGCCCGGCCAGCCGTGGAGGCCGTAGGTGAGGCTGCCCGCGGCCGAGCCGATCGCGCCGGCCAGGAACGTCGAGAGCATGAAGATGGTGTTCAGGCGCCCACCGGCGGCGGGGTCGACCGACAGCGCCGCGTTCTGGTTGGCGGCTTGGCCGACCTGCAGGCCGATCGGCACGGCCGCGATGCCGATGAGCAGGGCGGTCAGCGAATTCGTGCCGAGGATCAGCACGAGGGCGGCGAAGGCGAGCACGGTCAGTCCGAGCGCGCCGACCAGCCGCGGACCGCGACGGTCGACCATCTTCCCGGCCACGGGCGCCAAAGCGGCGCTGAGCAGTCCGAGCAGGCCGACGAGTCCCGCTTCGGCGACGGTGAAGCCGTGCGGTGGTGCGGTGAGCACCAGGGCGAGAGTGGTCCAGACGGCGTTGAACGCGGCGAAGCTTCCCGCCTGGCGCAGGCAGGCTCGGCGCAGCCCCGGCTCGCGGCGCAGGTAGCCGGGCAGGGAGCGCAGCAGCGCCCAGTAGCTCACCGAGTTCCGCTCGCCGTCGCTGGGCAGCACGCGGACCGTCCACAGGCCCACGACCAGCGTGAGCACCGCTGCCGCGGCGAAGACCCAGCGCCAGCCGAGCAGTCCGGCAAGCTGGCCAGACACGACCCGGGCGCCCATGATCCCGGTGATCAACCCGGCCTGCACCCAGGACATGGCGGTGCCGCGCTGCGCCGGGTCGGCCAGTTGCACGACCAGCGGGATGAGGATCTGCGGCACGACGGTGGTGACCGCGGCCAGTCCGGTCAGGGCTGCGAGCACCGGCAACGACGGTGCGAGGGAACTTCCCACGAGCAGGAGCGCGGTGAGGACGCTGAGCGCGCCGACCATCGTGCGCCGGTCCCTGCTGTCGCCGAGGGGGATGACGAACAGCAGGCCTGCGGAGTAGCCGAGCATCCCGGCGGTCACCACGATGCCCGCGGTCTGCGGCGAGGTGCCGAAGGTGTCGGCGACGGGGCCGATGATCGGCTGCGCGAGGTAGATGTTGGCGACGGTGACACCGGCGCACAGCGCGGCGGCGAACAGCAGTGCACGGCTCAGGCGGCCGGTGTCGGGGGCGACGGCGGTCATCCACTCTCCGCAGGCAAAACGATGTAACCAACTGGTTGGTTACAGTTTCTCCACGGCCGGAACTCGTGTCAACTGACTGGTTGGTCACAGCGGTACAGTGCGGCTGTGTCCCGCAACGCCGAAGCCACCAAGGCCCGGATCTTCCAGGCCGCGACGACCGAGTTCGCCGAACACGGCATCGCCGGCGCCCGCGTCGACCGCATCGCCAAGCAAGCCCAGGCCAACAAGCAGCTGATCTACGCCTACTTCGGCAACAAGGACGCCCTGTTCACCGCCGTCCTGGAAGCGGCCATGGCCGAACTCGCGGCAGAGGTGCCCATCGACGGCGAAGACCTCCCCGGCTACGTCGAACGGCTCGCCGCCTACCACTCGGCCAACCCGCACGTCCTGCGGCTGCTGATGTGGGAATCGCTGGAACGCGGCGACAGCGGCGTCGCCGCCGAATCCGAACGCGCCGAGCACTACCGCGACAAGGTCGACGCGGTCCGCCGGGCCCAGGACAACGGCAAGGTCACCGGAGCGATCGAACCGGGCATGCTCGTCCTGCTGGCCCTCGGCACGATCAGCTGGCCCCTGGCCGTTCCCCAGCTGCGCCGCCTGATCCTTGGCGAGACCAAGGTCGAAGACCTGCGCTCCGCTTCTCGCGAAGCCGTCCGCCGCCTCACCGACCCCGCCTGAACCGATCGGCGCAGGGGAACCTTTCGCGCACTCCGGTGACAGAAGGGTTCCCATCCTCACAACGCCCCATCGCCTGCACGCCGGTCCGCTTTCGATGCGGCAGGGTGGAGGCATGAGTGAAACCATGCGTGCCATCACCCAGGACGTGTACGGCGGTCCGGAGGTGCTGCGCGAGGCACAACTGGACAAGCCCGAGCCGGGACCGAGCGAGGTTCTGATCCGCGTGCGCGCCGCCGGGGTCAACCCCACCGACTGGAAGCACCGCGCAGGCCAGGGATTCCTCGGTGAGCCTCCGCGCATCCTCGGCTGGGACGTCTCCGGCGTCGTCGAGGCCATCGGAACCGGCGTGACCCTGCACAAACCGGGCGACGAGGTCTTCGGCATGCTGCCCTACCCGTTCGGGCTCGGTTCTCACGCCGAGTACGCGACCGGCCCGGCACGGGCCTTCGTCCCCAAGCCCGCCGAGGTGGACCACGTGCAGGCGGGAGCCATTCCGCTCGCCGCGCTGACCGCGTGGCAGGCGCTGAACGACACCGCCGATCTGCAGGCAGGCCAGCGAATCCTGATCCACGCGGCCGCAGGCGGTGTCGGGCACCTAGCCGTGCAGATCGCCAAGGCCAAGGGAGCTCACGTCATCGCCACCGCGAGCAAGAGCAAGCACGAGTTCCTGACCGGGCTGGGCGTCGACGAGCTCATCGACTACACCTCGGCCGACTTCGCCGAGGTCGTCAGCGATGTCGACGTCGTCCTCGACCCGATCGCCGCCGACTACCGCAGCCGCTCGCTGCGCGTGCTGCGCAAGGGCGGAATCCTCGTCTCGATCCTGCCGTACGACCGGGACGAACTCGTCGCGGAAGCCGATGAGCTGGGCGTGCGCGCCGAACTGATGCTCGTCGAAGCCGACCAGGCCGGAATGCAGGCCGTTCGCGAGCTGGTCGAGGCGGGCAAGCTGCGCGCCGAGATCGCCGGGACGTTCCCGCTGGCCGATGCGGCCAAGGCCCACGCCCAAGGCGAGACCGGGCGCACCCAGGGCAAGCTCGTGCTGACCATCGACTGAAGCAGCGCGCGGCGCAGCAGCAGGGGAACCTCTCTGCCACTTCGGGTGGCAGGAAGGTTCCCCTGCTCCTAGTTCACGGACAGGCGCTGGCGGGTTTCGGTGACCCGCGGAGACCACGGCGCCAGTTCCTCCGCGCGTGCCAAGGCCGTTCGGGCCGACGCGTTGTCGTGGAGGGCCATGTGCGCGCGGGCGAGGGTCGCGAAGTCGTCGGCGCGCGAGAGCGGTGAGTGGTTGTAGTCCGCGCCGCTGGTCGCCAACCGGACGGCGTTGTCGGCGTCGCCCTCGATCAGGGCCAGCAGCCCGTTGGTGCCGTTGAGCTCGAACTCGGGATAGCCCAGCTGCACCGCGTCCTGAAGGGCCTTCTTCGCCGTCGGGAGCAAGCTGTCGGCCGGCATCTGCCCGGACTCGACCGCCTTGAACCCCAGTCCCGCCAGGCCCGCCAGCAGGTACGCCATCTTGCGCGGCGGAACGTCGTTGTCGGACAGGAACTTCAACAGCAGCAGCACTCCCGGCGCGTAGAGCCCGCGTGATTCCAGCACCGCGATCTGGCACGACACCGTCGCGTTGATGCCGGGAAAGCGCTCCGCGAGTTCGTCGGCGTGGGCCTGCGCCGCGTCGAGGTCGCCGACGCGCAGCGCCTCGTAGGCGCGCGCCGCCAACGGGGCGGCGAGGAAGTCGGAGCGTTCCGGCTCGCCCATCCGGGGAAGTGAGAACAGCAGCCAGCCGGTCGAAGTCGTCAGGGGCACGCGCTTGGGCCACAGCTTGACGAGCATGAACGCGCTCATCGCCAGCGCGAGACCGCGCCCGAACGCCCCCGGCACCCACAGCCACGCCGCAACCACCGCAGCCGAGCCGACCAGCGCCGAAACCAGACCGGCCAGCCAGCAGCGCAGGATCACCGGCGAACGCCACGGCCCGATCTGCGCCCGCAACGTCACCGGCAAGGCGCGGAACGTGAAGGTCACGCTGCCGCGCTTGAAGGACGCGACCTCCCGCATCGCACCGAACACGACCTGCCGAACGCGCAGCCCGAAGATCACCGACCCGAGCAGCAGCCCGACCTGCGTCGCCACCGGCAGCAGGATCGCTCCCGCCACGCCACCGGACCAACCGGCCACGACACCCGCGAAACCGGTGCGGAGGACCAGTTCGACCGCTGCTAGGACAACCGCGCCCACCACGGTGACCAGCACCCATGGGCGGAACAAGAGGCTCTGCGTTCGCACAAGGCCCGGAGCCTACGGGACCAGCACCCGCCGAGGAGGCGCTTTGCCCGCCTTCGCCGCCGTGCGGGGTGGTGACGTGAGCAAGGGAACCTTCCTGCCACGTGCCGGGCAGGCGATGACAGGAAGGTTCCCTTGCTCAGATCAGGCGACGGAGGCGGTGGTGGGAAGGCCCGCTTCCTTCCACGCCCGGAATCCGCCTGCCAGATCGGTGGCCTTGGTGAGGCCGAGCTCCTGGGCTTGGGCGGCGGCGAGGCTGGAGGCGTAGCCCTCGTTGCAGACGAGGACGATCGGGCGTTCCGGGTGCAGACCGTCGAGGCGGTGGCTGCCGGCCGGGTCGAGACGCCATTCCAGGACGATTCGTTCCACGGTGAGAGCACCGGGGATCTCGCCGTGGGTGAGGCGGTCGGATTCCGGCCGGATGTCGATGATCAGGCCACCGGTGCGCTGGAGGTCGAAAGCCTCCTGCGGGTTGACCCTGGCGAGTTTCTCCCGGGATTCGGCCAGCAGGTGTTCGATCCCGTAGGGGCCGTGGCCGATCAGTTCTTCGCGGGGCTCGGGGATGTGCGGCATTACGCGACCTCGCTTCGTTGCGGAGGGACAGCGGGGATCTCGGCCAGGTCGGCGTAGTAGCGCACCGGCAGCAGCGGCGGCGAGTAGGCGTGCACGCTGGCGGAGTTGACCGAGCTGACGTTGGTGACCTGGTGCGCGCGCCCGGCGCCGAACCCGATGCCGTCACCGAGGTCGTGGTGCTGGGTGCGGACCGGGCCGTCCGCGTAGCGGTAGTCCTCGCGCAGCCCTCCGAACAGGACTGAGAACGATCCCGAGGCGCCGCCGTGGTCGTGGGCCGGTGTGCCCTGGCCGGGTGCCCAGGACAGCAGCCAGAGTTCGACGCCCGCGGTCAGGCCGAGCTTGGCCCACCACCGCTGCTGCTCGTCGATGCGCACGATGTTCATCAGCTGCGTGGTCAGCTCGCTGGTCACCAGGCCGGTGAGCTCGCGGAGCTCGCGCGGGGTCCAGTTGAGGTGGTCGGGTCGGATCAGGTCCCGCAGCAGCGGCAGGTCGAAAGCGGGATGCACTTCGGCTTCGCCGAGCGCGGGCACGGGTGCGGTCGGGGTGTATTCGGATTGCGGGGACGTCGGCCGTTCCGGCTGCGTGATGCTCATGGGGTGTCTCCAGGTGTCTTGCGGTGTGCACCGGCACGACACGCGCACCCCTGCTGCGAGAGGTGCTGGGGTGGCTGGATGATTCGTCGTGCCGCGATGAAGTCGCGTGAAGCGGGAGGTCTCTCGGACCGCTTTCAGCGACAGGCGGAGGCGACGACCCGGAACAGGTCGATCACGCGATCGCGGGTGAGCAACGAATCGGACACGCCACAGATCGTGGCACCGGATCGTCGCCGGTGCCAGTGGTTGCGCCGGGTTCCCGGTATGTGGACCGGAGCGCGGCGTGGCGACGTTCACCGAACGCGCGGGAGTGGCATCCCGCCCGCAGGGGGTGCGACGACGGCGGGAACAATGGGCTCAGAGGGGACCGGCCGGAGCCTGTGGCGGTCCCGGACGGAGACGAACGCCGAGTGCGCGCCCGGGGCGCCGCCGCGGTCAGTCACGGCTGGGAGGTAGACGTGGACGACCTGGTCATCCAGATGGATGGCGTCGGTGTCCGGCGAGGCAAGACGACGCTGTTGGCCGACGTGAACTGGTCTGTGGAGCTCGACGAGCGCTGGGTCGTGCTGGGCCCCAACGGCGCGGGCAAGACCACGCTGCTGAAGATGGCCAGCACGGAGATGCACCCGAGCACCGGCACCGTCGACGTCCTCGGCGAGCGGCTCGGCAAGACCAACGTTTTCGACATCCGCCCGTTGAT
Source organism: Saccharopolyspora sp. NPDC049426 (assembly GCF_040676935.1). Lineage (NCBI taxonomy): Bacteria > Bacillati > Actinomycetota > Actinomycetes > Pseudonocardiales > Pseudonocardiaceae > Saccharopolyspora > Saccharopolyspora sp. NPDC049426. The sequence goes on from NZ_JBFAPZ010000015.1 coordinate 165,447, forward strand.
CGGGCTGTGCTCGGGTGCGCTGGTCAACCGCGTCCCCGGCGAGGAGTTAGTCCGCGACGTCGTGGTCAGCGCTGGGTATTCGGTGTTCGGCCGCTGGCGCGAGGAGTACGACGCGCTGGACACCGATCGCGCCGTTGAGCTGCTCGAACTGCTCGGTGTCGCGCACCTCGCCGACCGCGAGTTCGGCACGCTGTCCGAGGGCGAGCGCAAGCGGGTCATGATCTCCCGCGCGCTGATGACCGATCCCGAGCTGCTGCTGTTCGACGAGCCCGCAGCAGGGCTCGACCTCGGTGGCCGCGAGGACCTCGTCGCCCGCCTGTCGACCCTCGCCATGGACCCGGACGCACCCGCATCGGTGCTGGTCACGCACCACGTCGAAGAGATTCCGCCGGGCTTCACCCACTGCCTGCTGCTGCGCGACGGCGGCATCGTCGCCCAGGGGCTGCTCGACGACGTGCTCACCGAGGACAACCTCTCGAAGACCTTCGACCAGAACCTCGAACTGCAGCGAGCGGGTGACCGGTACTTCGCCCGTCGCCGGGCCTGAACCGCGCCCAGGCGCCGGAGGTGCCGTTCCGCATCGCCTCGTGAGGTCTTCGGCGATGTTGAGATCGGTGACACAGCAGATGTGGCGCGGGGCGCGATAGCCTCGCCTGCGTCACGAGCGGTGGTTCGACGAGGAGGTTGCTGCGTGGGCGAGTTCGTCAGGCTTGAGGTCGAAGGCGCGATCGGCACGATCCGGCTGGATCGACCGAAGATGAACGCGCTGAACAGGCAGATCGAGACCGAGCTGCGGGAAGTGGCGATCGAGGCCGCTGAGCGCGACGACATCCGCGCGGTGATCGTCTACGGCGGTGAGAAGGTCTTCGCGGCCGGCGCGGACATCAAGGAGATGGCCGACATGTCCTACGCGGACATGGCCGCCAAGGAGCAGCGCGGACTGTCGGATGCGATGAGCCAGGTCGCGGCCATCCCGAAGCCCACGGTCGCGGCGCTGACCGGTTACGCCCTCGGTGGCGGTTTCGAGCTGGCGCTGTCGTGCGACCGCCGAGTCGCGGCGGACGACATCAAGGTCGGGCAGCCGGAGATCCTGCTCGGCGTCATCCCCGGTGCCGGTGGCACGCAGCGGCTGGCGCGGCTGATCGGCCCGAGCAAGGCCAAGGACATCATCTACAGCGGCCGGTTCGTCGAGGCCGACGAGGCGCTCGCGCTGGGCATGGTCGACGAGATCGTGCCGTCCGCTGACGTCTACGCGACGGCGAAGCGCTGGGCGGAGCAGTTCACCGGTGGCGCGGCGCGGGCCCTGGCGGCGGCGAAGGCCGCGATCGACGGTGGCCTGGACGTCGACCTGGACAACGGTCTGAAGCTCGAAACTCACCTGTTCGCGGGGACGTTCGCGACCGAGGACCAGAAGATCGGCATGAAGTCGTTCATCGAGAACGGCCCCGGCAAGGCGAAGTTCACCGGGCGCTGACCCGGCACTCATCAGCGGAAGCAGTCGTGACGAGCACACCCCGCCTCTCGGTTCCCGGTTCGTGCCGGCCGTTCGCGGTCGGCACGTTCTAGGGGGCGAGGGTGGGGTACTCGTTCGACGTCGAGGACGTCCTGTTCCTGCGCTCGACCGCGGGCCGTGAGGCCGTTGCTGAGCTCTCCGGCCTGCCGCTGACCGGCACATCGCGGCTGACCGACGTCTCCGCGGCACGTCGGCAGGTCGGTGACCGGTTCGCCGCCGCTGCGCTGGAAACCGCGGTGTTGCGGCGCAAAGCCGAGTCCAAGCTGGATGACAGCGGTGGCTGGCTGTTCACCGATTCCGCGTTGCAGCAGGCCACCGCGAGCGTCGTCGCCCGGCACCGCGCGCAGCGCCTGGCGGGTCGCGACGTGCACGACGTGACCTGTTCGATCGGTGCCGACCTGACCGCCGTGGCCGCTGTCGCCAACCGCAGCGTGGGCTCCGACCTGGACCGGGTCCGGCTGCTCATGGCTCAGCACAACCTGGCCGCCGCCGGTCGCGAGGCGCTGCTGGTGGAGGCCGACGCGCTGCACCCCGTCACCCGGGACGCCGTCGTGGTCGCCGATCCCGCGCGCCGGGACGAAGGCGGTAGGCGCCGCTGGAACCCCGCCGACCTGGTGCCGCCGCTGGACGAGCTCATGGCCGTTCACACCGGGCGCGACCTGGTCGTCAAGTGCGCCCCCGGCCTGGACTTCGCTGCGATCCCCGACGAGGTCGAAGCCGAGGTGGTGTCGCTGGGCGGGCAGGTCCGGGAGGCCGCGTTGTGGTTCGGTTCGCTGGCCGATCCGACGGCGCGGCGCCGCGCCACCGTGCTGCGGACCGATGGCGGTGCCTGGAGCATCACCGATGCCGAGCCCGACGACTGCCCGGCCGAGGACGTGCGCGAGTGGATCGTCGATCCGGATGGGGCCGTGGTGCGCGCGGGGCTGGTGCGCCACTACGCCGCGCGTCACGGACTCGTCCAGCTCGACCCGCGCATCGCTTACCTCACCGGCGATGTGCCGCCGCCCGGCGTTCGGGCCTTCCGGGTGCTCGAACACGGCCGGTTCAACGAGAAGGCGTTGCGCACGCTGCTGCGCGGGCACGACGTCGGCCGGCTGGAGATCCTGGTGCGCGGTGTCGACGTGGACCCGGACGCGCTGCGGCGCCGGATCAAACCCAAGGGGACGCAGGAAGCCAGCGTCGTGATCACCAGGGTCGGGGACCAAGCGATGGCCTACCTGTGCCGGGCCGAGCGCACCTGAGCACCTCCGCCCACGTGACCGGCGTCACGGAATGGGGCGTCTGCTGTGAGCGCGGCGGAATTGGGAGGCAGTGCGGCAGGGGCCTTCTCTATGCTTGTGCGGAGTATGGGTACGTCGTCTGTGAAATCTCCGCTCGTTGATCTGCGGGAACGTTTGCCCGAGCTGATGCTGCAGGACCAGCGTCGGCTGCGTCGACGCATCGAGGGCGCCCGCAAGATCCGCGACCCCGAGGCGTTGCGGTCGGTCACCGCGGAGATCACCGGTGATGTCGAGACCGCCGAGCTGCGGGTGCAGCGCCGCCGCGACGACACCCCTGAGATCACCTATCCGGACAGCCTCCCGGTCAGTCAGCGGCGGGACGATCTGCTCGCCGCCATCCGGGACAACCAGGTCGTCATCGTCGCAGGTGAAACCGGGTCGGGTAAGACCACGCAGCTGCCCAAGATGTGCATGGAGCTCGGACGCGGCATCAAGGGCGTCATCGGCCACACCCAGCCGCGCAGGCTCGCGGCACGAACCGTGGCCGAGCGGGTCGCCGAGGAGCTGGGCACCGAGATCGGTGGTGCGATCGGCTACCAGGTGCGCTTCACCGAGCGCACAGGCGACGACACCCTGGTCAAGCTGATGACCGACGGCATCCTGCTCGCCGAGATCCAGCACGACCGGCTGCTGCGCCGGTACGACACGCTGATCATCGACGAGGCGCACGAACGCAGCCTCAACATCGACTTCATCCTCGGTTACCTCAAGCAGCTGCTGCCGCGCCGCCCCGACCTGAAGGTGATCATCACCTCGGCGACGATCGACCCGGAGCGCTTCTCCCGGCACTTCGACGACGCGCCCGTCGTGGAGGTCTCCGGCCGGACCTACCCGGTCGAGGTGCGCTACCGGCCGCTGCTGGAGGACTCCGACGACGAGGAAGACCCGTCGACGGACGTCCGGGACCAGCCGCAGGCCATCTGCGACGCGGTCCGCGAGCTGTGCGCCGAAGGCCCCGGTGACATCCTCGTGTTCCTCAGCGGTGAGCGGGAGATCCGCGATGCCGCCGACGCGCTGGCGCAGCTCGCGCTCCGCGACACCGAGGTGGTGCCGCTGTTCGCGCGGTTGAGCGCAGCCGAGCAGCACCGGGTGTTCCAACGCCACTCCGGGCGCAGGATCGTGCTGTCCACCAACGTCGCGGAGACGTCGCTGACCGTCCCCGGCATCAAGTACGTCATCGACCCGGGCACGGCCCGCATCTCCCGCTACAGCTTCCGCACGAAGGTGCAGCGGCTGCCGATCGAACCGATCTCGCAGGCCTCGGCGAACCAGCGGAAGGGCCGGTGCGGCCGGGTTTCCGAGGGCATCTGCATCCGGCTGTACTCGGAGGAGGACTTCGAGTCCCGGCCGGAGTTCACCGACCCGGAGATCCTGCGCACCCACCTGGCCTCGGTGATCCTGCAGATGACCTCCCTGGGGCTCGGTGAGATCGAGTCCTTCCCGTTCCTGGAACCGCCGGACCGCAGGCAGATCACCGACGGCGTCAACCTGCTGCACGAACTCGGCGCGCTGGAGAGCTCCAAGCCCGCCGACGAGCGCAGGCTCACGCGGATCGGCCGCAGCCTCGCCCAGCTGCCCATCGACCCGCGCCTGGCGCGGATGGTGCTGGAAGCCGAGCGCAACGGTTGCGTGCGCGAGGTGCTGGTGATCGTGGCGGCGCTGTCCATCCAGGACCCGCGCGAACGCCCGGCAGAACACCAGCAGGCCGCCGACCAGAAGCACGCGCGGTTCGTCGACAAGGAAGCCGAATCCGACTTCCTCTCCTACCTGCGCCTGTGGGAGCACCTGCGTTCCCAGCAGAAGGAGCTGTCCTCCAACCAGTTCCGCAAGCTCTGCCGCAACGACTTCCTCAACTACCTGCGCGTGCGCGAGTGGCAGGACCTGTTCGGTCAGCTGCGCCAGATGGTCAAGTCGATGGGGATGACGCTGGCGGATCAGCCCGCCGACGCCACCCGCGTCCACCAGTCGTTGCTGGCCGGTCTGCTCTCGCACGTCGGCCTCAAGGACGTCGAGAAGCGCAACGGTGCGCAGCGTTCCGGCCCGCCAGGGCGAGGCGGCAACGAGTACCAGGGAGCCCGCAACGCGCGGTTCGCGGTGTTCCCCGGTTCGTCGTTGTTCAAGAAGCCGCCGCGCTGGGTGATGGCCGCGGAGCTGGTCGAAACCTCCCGTTTGTGGGCGCGCATCGTCGCCCGCGTCGAGCCGGAGTGGATCGAGCAGCTGGCCGGGCACCTGGTCAAGCGCAACTACAGCGAACCGCACTGGGAGAAGGATCGAGCCGCCGTGGTCGCCACCGAGCGGGTCACGCTCTACGGCGTGCCGCTGGTGGTGGACCGCAAGGTCAACTACGGGCGCATCGACCCCGAGGTCAGTCGCGAGCTGTTCATCCGGCACGCGCTGGTCGAGGGGGATTGGGACACCCGGCACGAGTTCTTCCGCCAGAACCGGGCGCTGCTCGACGAGGTCGAGGGCCTCGAAGAGCGCGCTCGCCGTCGCGACATCCTGGTCGACGACGAGACGCTGTTCGAGTTCTACGACCAGCGCATCGGCGACGAGGTGGTTTCCGGCAGGCACTTCGACACGTGGTGGAAGAAGACCCGCCGAGATCAGCCCGACCTGCTGAACTTCGAGAAGTCCATGCTGATCAACGAGCGCTCGGCGCAGGTCAGCGACCAGGACTACCCGGACCAGTGGCTCTACGGGGAGCACCGGCTGAACCTGACCTACCAGTTCGAGCCGGGTGCCGACGCGGACGGCGTCACCGTGCACATCCCGCTGCAGGTGCTCAACCAGATCGACGCCGAGGGCTTCGACTGGCAGATCCCGGGCCTGCGGGAAGAACTGGTGACCACGCTGCTCAAGTCGCTGCCGAAGCAGCTCCGGCGCAACTTCGTGCCTGCCCCGGACTTCGCCAAGGCCGTGCTCTCCCGCGTGGGGCCCGACGACGGGCCGCTGCTGGAGACGTTGCAGCGCAGCCTTCGCCAGCTGACCGGTGTGGAGGTGCCGCGTGCGGACTGGGATCCGGAGCGGGTCCCCGAGCACCTGAAGATGACCTTCCGCGTGGTGGGCCGCCGCGGGCGCAAGCTCGCCGAGTCCAAGGACCTCGAATCGTTGAAGCTGCGGCTCAAACCCAAGGTGCGCGAGGAGATCTCGGCCGCGGCCGACGACATCGAGCAGGGCGGACTGCGTTCCTGGAGCTTCGGCGAGCTGCCGCGCACCTTCTCCCAGCAGCGTTCCGGGCACGCAGTGAGGGCCTACCCGGCGCTGGTGGACGAGGGCGAGAGCGTCGCGGTGCGGATGTTCGACACCGAGCAGGAGCAGCGGCGCGCGCTGTGGAACGGCACGCGCCGGTTGCTGCTGCTCAACGTGCCCTCGCCGGCCAAGTCCATCCAGCGCGGCATGAGCGCGACGAGCCGCCTGGTGCTGGGTGGGAGTCAGTACGGCGACCTGGGTTCGGTCCTCGACGACTGCGTGCGCTGCGCCGTGGACAAGCTGATGGCCGACAACGGCGGGCCCGTCTGGGACGGCGACGCCTTCACCTCGCTGGAGGCGAAGGTCCGCGCCGGGCTGGGCGAGTACACCGTGGCGGTGTTGGCGGAGGTGGAGCGGGTTCTGGTCGCGGCCCAGCGGGTCGAGACGGTGCTCGCCGATCGCCCCAAGGGCATGTCGACGGAGTCGCTGGGCGACATCCGCCAGCAGCTGGAAGGTCTGCTGCACCCGGGATTCGTCACCGCCACGGGCTTCGACCGGCTCCGCGACCTGGTCCGCTACCTGGGTGCGATCGAGCAGCGGCTGGACAAGGCTCAGCACCAGCCGCAGCGTGATCGGGAGTGGATGCACCAGGTGGACGAGGTCAGGCAGCGCTATGGGGACCTGCTGGCCGCTGTGCCGCAGGGGCGGTCGCCCAGCGATGCCCTGCTCGACGTGGGCTGGATGATCGAGGAGCTGCGCGTGAGCCTGTTCGCGCAGTCCTTGGGGACTCCGCGACCGGTTTCGGTCAAGCGCGTGCACCGCGCGATGGACAAGCTCCAGGACTGAGCGCCTGGCGTGGGCGCCGCTCGCGCGGCTGCGGTTCGCACTCATGATTCCCCCAGGAATGGTGCGGAATTCGTGCCCGCGTGCAGTTCTTTTCGGGCCGGACAACAACGAGTATCCGGTATCGAACACGCGTTCGCACCACTCAAAGGGGTGGAAGACGCAGGAAAAATCAGGAAGAACTGCGAAGTGCGTTCCCGTGAAAGGGATCCGCGGAAATGGTCGGCCGATGCGATCGCTCGGCGAGTCCGGTCCCCGAGCCGGACTTCGCGGCGGGCGAGAACCGCTCAGAAGCTGGCGGGAGAGACCGCGATGCCGAGCGCTCCCGGACCCGTGTGGGCTCCTATGATCGCGCTCGTCTCCTCCAGGGTGACCCGGCGGACCTGCGGCAGCTGCGAGCACAGCGCGTCGAGGACCTGCTTGGCGCGATCGGCGGCCTCGAAGTGCTCCACGCCCACGTCGACCGGCCCCTGGCCCGCCCGCTCCATGGCGGTCGCGACGGCCTTGCGCAGCGCCCGCTCCGGACCGATGGCCTTGTGCAGCTGGTCGATCACGCCGTCCTTCATGATCAGCACCGGTTTGATCGACAGCGCTTCGCCGACCCACGCCTGAGCCCGGCCGATCCGGCCGCTGCGCTGCAGGTACTCCAGGGTGTCGACGTAGAGCAGCTGCGTGGTGCTGCGAAGGCGGTGGTCCAGGACGTTCATCACGCCGTGCGGTGTGGCGCCCGCGGCGGCGGCCTCGGCGGCGGCGATCACCGGGAAGCCGAGGCTGAGTCCGGTCAGCCGCGCATCGACGACGTAGACCGGCACGCCGATCTCCGCCGCGGCGATTCGGGCGGACTGGCAGGTTTGGGACATTCCTTCGGAAATGTGGATCGAAATGATCGCCTCGACGCCGGAGGCCGCGGCGTCCGCGTAATTCCAGTAGAAGGCCGGCGGCGGGGGCGGGCTGGTCGCGACCGCGACCTTGTTCCGCATTGCCTCGGCCATCTGGGGATGCAGCACCCGGCGCTCGTCGTTCTGTTCATCACCGACGGTCAGCTCCAGCTGGACGATGGAGATTCCCAGCCGGTCGGCCACGTCGAGCGGAACGGAAGCCGTCGAATCGGTCACGATGGCGACGCGTCTTCTCATGGCCGCCAGGCTACTGATACGTAAGGTTCATTCACATACTTTCCGGATGACCCGTCCCCACTTCTGCTGCGGCGGATCATCTCCGCTGAGCGAAGGTGAGTACTGTCACGGGTGGGACCTGGTTGCACCCGGGCTACTGGCAAGTAACATCCTTGGTGGTTGGCATCACTGTGCTTTCCAGGTGAGGGCATGGCAAGGTCAACCTAACCCGGACGGAAGAAGCGCCGGGTCCACAAGCAGAGCCGCTGGAGGACCAGCGAGCGTCATTTGAGTCCGCAGGAGGTCGAAGAGGGCCCATGAACATCGTCGTCCTGGTTAAGCAGGTGCCCGACACGTATTCCGAACGGAAGCTGTCTGCTGCGGATCACACGTTGGACCGCGAGTCGGCGGATGCCGTGTTGGATGAGATCAA